>CALXNA010000040.1 GCA_944389615.1 uncultured Anaerobiospirillum sp.
TCACGGGAGCGGGCCCGTCCGGCCTGCCCTCAGGTTGCGTCAGCCCCAACTGCGGCGCCCCGCCCGCCCACCCCGACCACGTCCCGGGCCAATCCCCACGTACCGCGCGGCCGTACCACCAGATGCTCCGCTCTGGGCAATGGGGCAGTCTCAGCCTACAGCACACCTGCAGGTGGTGCGCCCCCAACTGCTGCAGCGGCCACGCTCTCCGCTAGCCGCTTCACTCCCCGGGCCGGGAGCGTTTGTCTCTAAGGAGGAGGATGGTGCGGCGCTTGAGCAAGGTACGCCCCACCTCAGGAGCGGTGGGCTTGGCCGACCTGTTCTGCGCCGGGCGCGGCTGCAGGCGCTATGGCTAGCGGTGCAGAATGTAGCCTAAGTCGTAGATGGTGACATTGAGGCAATCGGCCAAGAGGCGCATCGTCCATTCACTATGGGATTGCAAGCTGGCGTTGAGCTTGGGATTGGAGGCGCTTTTGACCTCGTTGGGCTGGTGGCGTAGCAAGACCTCGGCAATGTGGCGCAAGCGCTGTAACTCGCCGCTTTGCGCTAAGCGGCGACTGAGCGGCGTATGCATCGCGACAAAGCCAAAGGCTATGAACTGCTCTAAGCAGGCGCGCACTTCCTCAGGCTCAAGCTTTAAGCGCTTGGCCACGGAGCTGACTGTGGCCCGCTGCTGGGCCGCCGCCACCACGATCTGGCAGCGCTTGAGCATCGGCTCAGGGTCAGTGCCATTGAGCAGGCACTGCCGACATAAGAGCAAGGCTTGCTGCTTAGACTCGGGCGCCTCAGGCCCGAGCTTACACAGCTGTCTAAGCTGACCGGCCAAATCCGCGCTCACCGGAGGGGTCGACTCGACTGCAGGCGCCGCCGCTGCGACCACGGGCTCTAAGAGCAAGCCACCCGCGCCTGCGCTCTCTTCTGACCGCGCCGCGTCTGATGCGGCGTGCTGGTGTGACCGCGCTCCAGCCTTGGTTTTAGCAGTTGTCATGCGCCCTCCTTAGGTGCGGCCCGGTACCCCTTGCGCTCAGGGAGTTATGCCGCCTTACCGGCTATAAGCAAAAACAAGGCACGCTCTAAACTGACAGGCGGGCGGGCGGCGGCAGACGGCGCGCCCCTTCTGCGGCGCAGGCCGCACTTCACGGGGCGAGCGCTGCCCCACTATTGCGGGTGTGACCTAAAATCCCTATCATGCAAGTTTAAGTGCGCGCACGCGATCAGATTGGTTACAAAGGTGCATTTTATGGCTGTTTACCCCCCTATTACGACTGCAATTGCCTTAGCCCTCAGCCTAGGGCTGGTGGGGGTGAATAGTGTGTCAGCCAACACCGGACTTGACCTGAGCAAGGTGGAGCTCCACCAAGAGCAGACGCCTGCGGCTGTCCCTAGCACCGCCCCGCAAGCTTCGGCGGAAACTACGGCAGAGGCCGCAGCGGAGGTGGCAAGCCATGCGGCTAGTAGCGCGGCAAGCAACCCGGCAAACAATGCGCCGCAGACCGCGGTAGAGCCCGCGGCCGCAGCCCCAGATACGGCGGCGAGTGCAGCAGAGCAAGCGCCCAGCGCTGATCCCGCCGAGCGCACCTATGAGGGCTCCATGGTCAAAGCGCGGCCACGCTATCGCGATCCCTTTGGCAATCGCATCACCGAGCCACTCTCGGTGCAGCTCCCCAAAAAGGAAGTGGTCTCAGGCTCGAGCTATGGCACAACCAGCCCCAATGCCAATCAGATTAACTTCCCGCAGATTGACCTCGACCACAGCCGGGTCGCGGTGGTCTATTTCAGCGTGAGCGAGCAGATTGAGAGCAACGATGTCGATGAGCTGACGGGCGCTTCGGTCATTTACAACCGCAAGCACGAGCGTAGTGGCATCACCCAATATGTCGCCGAGCTCATCGGGGAGCAGACTCACGGTGCACTCTTTTTGATCTCGCGCCTGAGCCCCTACTCCCATGATCATGACGAGTTGATCTACCAAGCGTCCTTGGAGCTCGATGACCGCAAGCACCCAGAGATAGTGATGCTGCCGCCGCTCGACCTCAAGGCCTACGACGTCATCTTCATTGGCTACCCGATTTGGTGGTATGAGCTGCCAATGCCGCTGTACTCCTTCTTTGAGCAGTACGACCTCTCAGGCAAGATCGTGGTGCCGTTTTGCACCCATGGCGGCAGCCGCGCCTACAAGACCTTTGCGCTCATTGCCCAACAAGAGCCCAACGCCTACGTCATGTACAACGACGGCCTCATCATCGACCGCTTAGTCGTGCCCACCCATGCCGAGAGCACGGTCGAGCTCTGGCTTAAGGCGGTCAAGGATCGCCTCAACCATAAGATCTCAAATCCAGTGGGATTTGACTTAGACCGGCACAGTCCCATCATCCAGCAGACCTTAGAGCAAGCCAACCTGCCGCCGCTGACCGAGCCTCTCCCTGCTCCATCTCCAACCAACGCCCCAGCTTCCAGCCCCGCACCAACTGAGCCGAGCGTGCCGCGCCCCAGCGCCCCCTAAGGGCAAAGCCGGGGGCTAGGTGGGCGTCGGCACCAAAAGTGCTAAGCTCCGTATCTAGTCAGCAGAGTTCAGCCGTTTGCTTGCCATGGAATAGCTATGCCGCTTCGCCGTCTTCTTCTTATCGGGTGCCTCATCGGAGCCTGCTTGGCCTTGACCAGCCCCTTTTGGTACTTTAGCAGCGACCAAAGCGCTCCTGTGCCCACGGAGCAGCAAAACGCGGCCGCTAACGTCAGCGCCGAGCACACCGGCCGTACCGGCACCATTCTGCTCGACCCTAACGGCGCCTTAAGCGTCGGCGCCGCCGAAGAGAACGCGGCCGCAGAGCCCCCAACCGAAGAGGCCACAAGTGAGGATAGCCCCACCGCTCCAGATGAAAGCGCCGCTGCGAGCGCTGCTGAGAGCGCGCCCCCTGCCGCCCGCGGCAAGTCTGACGCCCCTGACCGGGTCACCATTACCGCGCAAGCCCAATCAGCCACCACCGGCACCCTTACGGTCACGTCCAAGCCTGACAACTCAGGCGAACCTGCCCCCAAGAACCCAGCTGCTCAGGCCCCAGCTGCCGCGGCCAAGGAAAGCACCACCGAGTACCAAGCTGATAAATCCGCCCTGACGGGCCTTGAGGAGCAAGCGCCCCTCGTCGAGCGCGTGCTGACCTCAGAGAGTGAACCAGAGGTAAAGGCCGCAGAGGAACAAGCCCCAGAGGCGGAGACTGATGCCAATACGCGTGCGCTGCAACAAAAGATTGCGGCGCTGCAGGCTCAGCAAAGCAGCTCTGAGAAAAAGGCCTATCAAGAGGCCTTAGTACAGCGCCAAGAGCAAGTGGATGCGGCCATTGCCACCATTGCCCAAAACTCCAAGCCCTACTATCCGCCCATTATGAGCCGCCGGGCCTTGGTGGTCTTCTTTAGCGTTCCCTATGAGGACAAAGTACGCTCCGATGAGCGCAGCCAAGCGCTGTTAAGCCAGCTGCTGCAGCAAGGCGCCGTGGGCCTGCCCCCGCGCCATAGCTTGGAGCAGACGGAGAGCCACGAGACACAAGCGGAGGCCCCCATCTCCGCCCCCAACAAGGCAGAAGCCGCAAACCCTGAGACTGACGCCTTAACCGGCGCGAGCACCATCTACCTCCTCAACGACGCAGGCGATCAGGTGCCGCACCAAGCCCTGCGCTTTATTGCCACGACCTTAAGCGAGGAAAGTGGCGCGGCGCTCTATGAAATCAGCCCCGTTACCACCTACCCGCAAGACCTCGTCACGCTCTATGCGCAGGCGCTGCTTGAGCACAACAGTCGGCGCTATCCTGAGCTTACCGACGACACGCCGCTTAATCTTGAGGACTACGACACGATCTATCTGTGCTACCCCAACTGGTGGCACGACATCCCCAGCGCGGTCTATAGCTTTTTGACCAAGTTTGACTTAAGCAACAAGCTGGTCGTGCCCATTTGCCTAAGCGCAGGCGATGGCGCGGCCCTGAGCCAAAGCACCTTTAGCCACTTAGCGCCCAACGCCACGCTCGCGCCATGGCGCCTCAACCTGAGCCATCAGGACTGCCGCGATCCGGTCGCGCTTGGTCACAAGATCCGGGCCTTCCTAGTCGAGCTCAGCCAAAACCTCAACTAAGCGCCAAGCCCGCGCTCCGCCATCGCGCCGCTAACACGACCCCAATGCGCCGCCCACGCTCCGCGCTACTTGCGGGCTGAAGCCGCAGCCGCAGCAGGTGCAGACGCAGCCGCACTTGACGCTGCAGCCTCTCCAGCAGCGCCAGGCTCGGCCGGGGCATCGGAGGCTGGTTCAGCGGCCGGTGCCGCGGCAGCCTGAGCGGCCTTGGCCACCTTCTTGGGGCGCGGCAGCACGCCACTTTCCACCGTCTGCGGGCGTAAGGCGCTAAAGCTCAGGGCGCCGACGATAGCACCGGCCACGAGGGCGGCGACATAATGGCCCGGATTGATGGCAATCGGCATCAGGAAGATACCGCCATGCGGGGCGGCAATGCCGCAGCGAAATAGCATCGAGAGGCCACCGGCGGTCGCCGAGCCCACAATACAAGCAAGGCGCATGCGTGGAGCCACTAAGTAAGGGATGACGCCTTCGGTGATAAAGAAGAAGCCCTTTAACATGGCCTGCCAGCCTAAGTCGCGCTCCTTTTGCGAGAAGCGGTGCGGCGCGAGAATCTTAGCGGCAAGGCCCGCCGCGAGCGGTGGCACCATACCACCTAACATGACCGCGGCCATGACCATAGAGCCAGGGCCATTCTCCGGCAGGCAGTCGGCCAAGAGCAGCACGCCTGTGGCATAGGAAATCTTATTGAAGGGGCCGCCCATATCCGCTGACATCATGCCCGCGAGCACCATGCCTACGATGACCAAGGTCAGGGTGTTGGCATTGTTGATGAAGCCGGTGATGAGGTTATCGAGCAAGGCTGCCGGGAGATTGGTGACAAATTGCGCGATCAAGGTAGTGAGCACCGCTCCAGCCAGCGGATAGACCAAGAGCGCGAACATCGCGTCATGGCCTTTGAGATACTTCTGCGCCACGCGCGCCACCACAAAGGACACTCCACCGCCGACAAAGCCGTTGAGCAGCGCGCCGATCACTCCGGCGCTCGCCATATCGGCCATGACGCCGCCGGTAAAGCCGGCCACAAGGGCCATGCGCCCGGCCATCGAGAAGGCGATAAAGGCGCTTAAGACAGGGAACAGTAAGGTACCGATACTGTAGCCGATGGTGTCAAGGAACAGGCCTAAGCTCGAGCTCTGGACAAATTCAAGGCGCGCTACCGCCGATAAGATACCTGCCGTGGCCGCAAGTGGCAGAATGTAAGTCAAGCCACTCATCAAGTGGCGATAGAGCTTCATCGGCAGGTTTGAAGACTCGGCTGCCATCGAGCCGAGCTTATAGACCGGGCAGTTTGGGTCTAAGGCCTTTTTGATGAGCTCTTCGGGGCGATGCACGCCATCGACCACACCGGTGCGCACCATGCGCTTGCCCACGAAGCGATCGATATCAATGGCGCGGTCAGCCGCCACGATCACGGCTTTAGCCGAGGCGATATCTTCCGGCAAGAGGCTATTGCGGTTACCGGCAGCGCCATCGGCCTCGACCTTGATCGAGATGCCCATTTCCTTGGCCTTATGCTCTAAGGCCTCAGCTGCCATATAGGTATGCGACAAACCGGCCGGGCAGGCGGTGACCGCGACGATGTCATAGCCCTTTTTCTGGGCCGGGGCAGCGCTTTCGGCCGCCTGCGCCTCTTGAGCCTCTTGGGCGTCCTTTTCGTCTTCGGCGCTTTCGGCGCGGTCGATCGCATCTAAGTACTCATCGACCGTCTTGGCCGCGAGCAGCGAATTGCGGAAGTCATCGTCGATGAGCAAGGTCGACAGGCGCGCTAACACATCAAGGTGCGAGTCGGAGGCCTGCATCGGCGAGGCGATCATAAAGAGCAGGTGCACCGGCTCCCCGTCGATCGAGTCAAAGTCCACGCCGTTAGGCACCACCATCGAGGCCAAGCCCGGGCGCAGCACCGCATCGCTCTTAGCGTGCGGAATGGCAATGCCTTCGCCCAAGCCTGTCGAGCTCTTGCGCTCGCGCTCAAAGACAGCTTCGCGATAACTGTCGACATCGCTGAGGCAGCCTGATTTGGCCATGAAATCGGCCAAGGTCGTAATCGCGGCTTCCTTACTGACAGGTGCCGCATTAAGACAGACCGACTGCTTATCTAATAAATCGCGAATCCGCATAGCACAACCTATGAACAATGACGCACTTAAGGTGCCTGAAGTCTGAGCTCTTGCAGCCTTTAGGCCGGAGCGCGCTCCGACTTAGGATCGGCCTATTCTAACATTTGTTAAGCGGTCACATCGCCGTCTCCGTGCAAGTGCCGCCCCCATGCCTCGCTAGCGCACACCCAGCGCCCGCCCCCGTCAGAAAAAGGGCACCGCCGACTTTGTTATAAATTAAACAAAACCAGCCGTGCCCCTGCTCCTGCGCTGCGCCCGCGGCAGCGCAAGCGCCACCGCTATTTCTGATCGTTATGGCCTAACACCACCTCATTGTGCGGCTGCAAGTTGACCGCGCAGGCGGTGCCTGCGGCCACCGCGGCCGCGGCCTTTTGGGCCTGCTCCTTGTGGTGATAGAACTGCGGACTTACCGCACAGTACTGAGCATCGACGAAGGTGATGTCCTCATAGGTGCTCTCCGTATCAGGCTCCATATGCAAGGTGATGTCAGCATCGGGGAAGTCCTTACGGATCTGCGCCTCCACTTGGGTGGCGATATCATGGGCCTGATGCAGCGGCATGTTTTCATCGAGTACGATGTGGCACTGGATGTAGTGCTGTGGGCCCGCTTGACGCGTACGCAGGTCATGAAAGGATTTAAGGCCCGGTACCGCCAAAATCGCCCGGATGATCTTGCTGTTATCTTCAGGGCTCATCGAGCGGTCAAGCAGCGTGCTGACTGCGGTACGGCCGATATGGAAGGCGCTCTTCATGATGTAGAGGCCCAAGAAGATGGTGATCAGTCCATCGGCCCAGTCATAACCCAGCTTCGATAAGACCAAGGACACGATGACGCTGGCATTGAGGCCGACATCGGACAGATAGTGGAAGCGGTCGGCGGCAATGGCCTCACTGCCGGTAAGTTTGCAGACCTTGCCTTGCAGCAGGGTCAGGCCAATGGTGAGCACAATCGAGGCAATGGAGACATAGATAGCAATATCGATATAGGCGATCGGCACCGGCTTGATCAGGCGGTCATAGCCGTTGATGACGAGCAGCAAGGCCGAGCCGCAGATAAAGGCCGCCTGCGAGAGCGAGGCTAAGGCCTCGGCCTTATAGTGGCCAAAGCGGTGGTCTTTATCGGCCGGGGTCAGGGCAAAGCGCAGCGCCAACAAGTTGATAAAGGAGGCGCCCAAGTCGATGACCGAGTCCGTCAGCGACGCCAAGATCGTAGTCGAGCCTGAGAAGATCCAGACCACCAGCTTCATGACAATCAAGAGCAGGGCTGTGCCCACCGAGGCAAAGCCTGCGACCATCACCAAGGTGCGATAGCGCTCCGCGATGATGGGCTTGACCTCATCTGCGGGCGCAGCGCAGCCTGCCGCCGCAGCCGTAGCTGCCGCCCCAGCCGTAGCCTCATCCCCCAACTTGTGCTTAGTATCCACCGTTATCTCCCAGCTTGTGGCACCAACAACTCATAGCACTAAGCTTAGCACTGATGGTACCAACTCAGAGCATGATGCCACTTTTGCGCAAAAAGGGCACTGATCACAAGGCCCGCCGCAAAAATGTGACCTGTTCCCGAAGAAGCCAAAAAATGGCAACATCATGGGGGAATGCGGTGCACTATTGACGGCACAAGGGAGTAAAGTGTTAGTAATGCCCATTGTCACTGGTAAAGTGCTGCCCGCAGCGCGCCCGCTGCACTGGCAGGCACGACCAAGCTCGGGGCGCGCGTGAGCATCAGGAGCTTGCTATGGTCAACTACTTTCTGCGCAAACTGTTTTACTGGCCGATTCGCATCACGGCCACGTGTGAGCCCATTCCTTTTGAGCCGCTCAAGCACATCAAGCTCGATCCCAATAAGCAGATCGTCTACATCATGGTCTCCTCGTCGGTGGGCAATATGCTCACGGTGGAGCGTCTGACCAACCAACTAGGCTGGCCGAGCCCCTTTGAGAAGATCACGATTGGGGATAAGCTCCTGCCCCGCACCGCCTACCTGCGCAGTCCGTCGTTCTTTAGCTCCAACGCCCACGTGCGCGATATCAGCGAGATCATCTTCGACTGGTTTGCGGCCTGCCACGAGAGCAAGCAAGATCTGCAGATCATCCCGATCAGCGTTCTGTGGTCGCGCGACCCGTCGATCGAAGGCAAGGCCATTCGCGGCATCGACTTGTCCACGCCGGGCTGGCGCAAGTTTTTGACCTTAACCTTCGCTGGACGCGACAATTGCACCATAATCTCCGATCCGTGCTCAGCGCTCTACCTTGAGCAGCGCCTCAATGAAATTGAGGACGAGGAGCGCCGCCGCATCACCTTAAACCGCCTCATCTCCCTGCACTTTTTGCGCAAGGCGCGCTCGATTGTGGGTCGCCCATTCCCCAATCGCCCGAAGCTGCTCAAAGAGCTGGTACAGCGCCATGGCACCCAAATGGCCATCGCCGAAGAGATGGCTCACAGTGGCGCGAGCAAAGAGGAGCTCGAGCAGAAGGCCTATGACATCTTCAATGTCATGGTGGCCGATACGCGCTATCCGCTGCTGCGCTTTTTTAACAGCATCATCTCCTTGGTGTGGAAGCGCATCTACCACGGCCAGAGCATCGTCGGCGCCAACCAAGTGCGTGAGCTGGTGCAAAGCGGCCATGAGATCATCTACATCCCCTGCCACCGCTCGCACATGGACTATGTGCTGCTGCTCTTTGCCATCTTCCATGAGGGCCTGCCGATCCCGCAGGTCGCCTCGGGCGATAACCTCAACTTTTTCCCGGTAGGGCAGATTATCCGCCGCTGCGGCTCCTACTTCATCCGGCGCAAGATGAAGGGTGACACCTTCTACACCGCCTTATTCCGCGAGTACCTATCGGTGCTCTTTGAGCGCGGCTATGCCACCGAGTTCTTTATCGAAGGTGGCCGTTCGCGTACTGGCCGTACCCTGCCGCCACGCACCGGCATGGTCTCAATGACGGTGCAGGCGCAATTGCGCGGCATTGAGCGCCCGATCGCCTTTATCCCGACCTACTTAGGCTACGAGCATGTGATGGAGGTTGGCTCCTACATGCACGAGCTTGAGGGCGCCGCCAAGAAGAAGGAGAGCATCAAGGGTCTCCTCGGCATCTTCAAGCGCCTGCGCTACTACGGCCGCGGCTACGTCACCTTTGGCCGCCCGGTCATCGTCCCGCGCTTTTTAACCGAGCATGTGCCTAACTGGCACAATGACTTAGACCCAAGCGGTAATGCCCGCCCGGCGTGGCTTTATGACACGGTCAACCTGATGAGCCATGAGATCATCATCAACCTCAATGACTCGGCGACCGTCAACGGCATCAATCTGTGCGCCCTCGCCTTGATCGGCGATGCCGACCACACCATGAGCATCAGCATGCTCAAGCGCTGTCTCAAGCTCTACCTCATCATCTTAAGCTGCGACCCCGAGCGCCAGAAGCTGATGCTGAGCCTCGACATCGACACCTTGATCGCGCAGGCCTTAGAGCTCAACAAGTTCAAGGTCTATGACGTGGGCGAGGACATGAAGTTTGTGCGCCCAAGCCACGGCCAGACGCTACAGCTGACCTACTTCCAAAACAACATCCTGCACCTGTTTGCGCTCCCGGCCTTGATCGCCACCATCTTGATCCGCAACGGCCACATCAGCCGCGCCGACGTCAACGCCCACACGCGCTCGCTCTTCTACTTCTTGCGCCACGAGCTCTTTGCCCCGGTCCAAGAGAGCAAGCTCGATGACCTCATCACGAGTTACATCGACGTCTTCGTCCAAGGCGGCTACATCTTAGAGCTCGACCACGGCATGCTCACGCTCTCCGGCGACGGCTACGAGGAGATGCTGATTCTCTCAAGCTCGATCCGCCTCAACTTAGTGCGCTACCTCGTCGCGGTCACGGTGTTAAAGCAGCTCCAATCAGGTGACCTGACCAAGAAGGAGTTCATCGACGCCTGCGTGCAGCTGTGCCACTTAGTGCCAAGCGAGGTCACCAACAACTCCCCAGAGTTTGCCGACCCGATCATGTTCAACATTATGTGCGATACCTTCATTCGCCATAATTACTTCAGCTACCTCGAGGATGGCACCATCAGCCCAAACCCGCCAAAGATCGAGAAGCTCGCGATCGCGGCGACACCGCTCTTGGCCGCCAAGCTGGTACGCCACTTAAAGCAAGAGATCACCACGATCAAGCTCAAGACCAAGGCCCAAACCGAGGCCCAAGCCGCCGCCCAGACAAGCGCGCAGCCGCAAGCCGCGCCCGCCCCTGAGCAGCCGCAGACTGCTGCACCAGCGCCCATCCCTGAGCCGACGCAGGAAAGCGTCCAGCCTGAAGCCACCGCTGATTCCCCGGCTCCGAACGAAGGCTCAGCTCCGAACACGGCAGCCGCTCCGGTCGAGGCCCAAGCTCTGGCTGAGCAAACAGCAGACTCCGCGCCGAGCACGCCGCGCTAAGCGCCCAGCGTCGCTGCGGCGGCGCCGGACGCAAGCTAGAACGATTTTTGCAAGCAGGTCGTACGGACACGTTTGTGACGCTTGTACGCCCTAACGCCCCAGACCTAAACTCAGGGCCTAGACTCCGAGTTGGGATATGACCTAAACAAGGAATATGTCTGCCATGTACCACAAGATTTTGACCGCCGCGGCATTAGTGCTTGTCAGTGCGCTGAGTGTCAGCACCGCTCCTGCCTGGGCCGCTCCTGATGCCTCTAAAGCTGCTGCTCTTGATGTGGCGAGCACCAGCAATCCCAACCAAGTCTTAGCTCAAGCGACCGCCCCGGAGATTGGCTACTATGACATGACGCCGGACTTCACCACCAATCTGGCGAGCATCGGGCGCGGGCGCCTGCACTACGTGCGCATTCACGTCAACATCATGGTCAAGGACAATGCCGACCTGCCGCTCGTGACCGCGCAAGACCCGCTGATTCGCGACGCCATCTTATCGATCATCGGCACCAAGGAATACAACGCCATTGCCACCGCTGCTGGGCGTGAGGCGCTGCGCGCCGAATGCCGTGCCCGCGTCGCGGAGATCTTAGCCGAGAAGAAGGGCGGCCCAGTGCTACAAGACCTGCTCTTTACCAACTACGTCTATCAGTAGCCCTCAGATCCTCGGCTTAAGTCCCAAAGAAGCGGTCGCCCCCAGCGCCGCTTTTTTGTTGCCTCAGTCCACATCCCGCCCGGGCAGGCAGTATTGGTCGCTAAGGGGCGGGGCCCATTGGGCACGACCTCAAGTTGCGCGGCGTCCAACTGCCGCTGCCCGCCCAACCCACCCCCAGCCCCGGCCGGGCCACTGCGCAGGCTCGCACCCCAGCTGCGGGTAGCCTCCATGGCGCCCTATTGGGTCACTCGGGCCGCGGCTGCGCTTGCCGCTTGCCGTTTCACGCTCCGGGCAGGTAGCATAGGTCTCTAAGTGCACGGGGCAAGGCCCATCGAGCTATCCATCAACATTGCGCAGCATCCAACTGCGTTGGCCCGCCCAACCCTCCCCAGCCCCGACCGGGCCACTCTGAAGGCCATAACCCCAGTTACGGACAGCTCCACCATGGCGCCCTATTGGGCCACTCGGGCCACGGCTGCGCTCACCGCTTGCCGCTTCACATCCCGGGCAGGCATCATAGGTCTCTAAGGGGCAAGGGGCGGATCCCATTGGGCTATCCATCAACATTGAGCAGAGTCAAACTGCGGAGGCCCGCCCAACCCTCCCCAACCACGGCCGGGCCACACGGCAGGCCAGCTCCCCAGCTGCGGGTAGCCCCAAGGTTGCGTTGATGGCCACTCGGGCAGCGGCTACGCTTGCCGCTTGCCGCTTCACGTTCCGGGCAGGTAGCATAAGTCTCTAAGTGCACGGGGCGAGGCCCATCAGGCTATCCATCAAGGTTGCGCAGAATCAAACTGCGGCGGCCCGCCCAACCCACCCCAGCCATGGCTGGGCCAATCGGCAGGCCATCTCCTAAGCTGCGGACAGCCCCAAGGTTGCGTGTGCGGCCACTCGGGCAGACAGTCTTGGTCTCTAAGGGGCGAGGTTCAGCGGGTACGACCTCAGGTGGCGCGGCGCTAACTGTGGCAAGCTTTGCCCGCAAGGTGGGCATGGACGCTACGGCCACCGGGCGGTGGGGCGCCTGCGGCACGCTGACCATGGTGTGTGCGCCCTTATGGCGCAGAGAAGCCGCCTTTGCACCATACTTTGGCAGCTGGAGCTAGAGGCGCGATAACGCTCTCAGGTAGCTACAACCTAACGTAATGTAGCGCCGATGGGCGGGGCCCTGTGGGCCAAAATCTGTGACACATTCTCACTTTTTGGCACAAAAATCCCGTAAATATAGCATCTAGCACATCTATGACATGAAAATTGTTGAATTTAGATCACGCCTCGAGTAACGTTTTAGGTACGAATCATGCGGTTCTAAGGTGCCCGCACCAGCTGTAGTCCCAGCTTAGAGCGGAGCATGTGGAGAGGAGAGATAACTATGATCGTCAACTCAGACTCCGTCAGCAGTACCAGCTTAGGACGGCTCGCAGCGCTTGATCCTAGCCGCAATCAAGTCAATCACAATGCCCTGACCCAAGACACAGTCACCACCGACTTATCCAGCACCCAAGTAGCCGCTCAAGTCGACAAGAGCGCGTCCGAGCAGGCGCTCAAGCAACAGACGGCCACACCCCAGCAAGCTCACCCGCAAACGGCCCAGCAGGATGCGAGCACAAGTCAGCAAGGTGCCGTCCCGACGCCTGCCGCCACCGATAGCTCGACCGCCACAGCCTTAGGCCCGGTCAACGTTACCGCGGCCTCGAAGTTTCTTACCTACGCCAACCAATGGTATGCGACTCACGCCAAGGCCCTCAACGCCACCTCCAGCTATACGCAGACCAGCGCCTTAAACAATAGTGCCCAAGCGAGCGATACGGTGCAGGGGAGCCCCGACGAACAAAAGAGTGCCATCACCTCGGTGCTCAAGAGCCTGATCTACGGCGTCCCCCTCAGCGGCGATGCCAAGCGCTTAATCAGCGGCCCCGACAGCTTCATCGGCTTAAACGGCCTCTCGCCGGACATGAAGAAGCTGGCCCAAGAGAACAGCAACTACGTCTTTGATACGCCGCTGGGCAAGATGACCCAACGCGACTTACAAAGCCTGTCGCAGCGCATCTTTGCCTTTGTCCACAATCCTTCGGCCGCCTCGCGCAACCTCATCTTAGGCGCGCTCCAAGACATCCAAGGCCGCCAGCACGAAATGCAGGCCCAAGCTATTGGCCAAGGCCCCTTTGCCCAGATCATGACCGAGATTCGTGAGAATGCGGGTAAGCCTAAGAGCGAGCAGTCAGGTGACGAGCACGAGGTCAAGTTCCAAACTGAGCAGGACAAGGCCGAGCAAACCTCCAGCGCCTCCAACATGACCGCCGAGGAGTACAGTACCGAGCAGGTCAGCGCCGCCTTCGACCACCAAGACGAGGAGCCCGAGGAGAGCAAGCTCGACTTGCAAACGCAGATCAAACGCCTGCAAAACCCCGATCACGAGGAAGATCAGAAGTTCCTATCCAACTTCAACGCCAGCCATGAGCTGCTGCGCGATGATGAGTCCACCGCGCCTGCCGCCGCGACTGAGCCAACCACACCAGCCTAAGCACCCCACCTACTCCAGCTCCGCGGGGCGCCGCGCGCCCCAAGGTCAGCCTTCCTCAACGCCTGAAGCCGCCGCAAACGGCAGCTTTTGCCCCACCTCGTTTGCCGCATAAACATGCGGCTCGTCCACGCTGCACCTATCTGCGGCCCATCGGGACGAAATTACGGCACTCAGCTCGACTTGGCACAAGCATGGCAACGGCATAGTTCAGGCAGCGCGGTGCTGCGCGGCTTAACGTACTTAGGGGGGCTTACATGATTTTCATTTCCGATGCCGCCAATGGCCACAGCTTAGGGTGGCTCCAAGACTTAGACCGGGACGCGCGCCACAGCGGTGGCAACACCGCCTTCAAGAAGGCCTTGGCCGCCGAAGCGCTGCCCACCACCCAAATCAACCTTGAGGTCGGCGACAGCGCTGAGCAGCAAAGTACCCGCAATGGCCTGTTGGCCCAGCAAAGTGCGCAAGTCAGCGGCGCCGCCACCGCCTTGAGCAACGCTCAACAATACTTTGCCGCGCAAGCAGCAGCTAGCCCCACTGGCGCCGAAGACAGCGCCTTAGAGCAGGATCCCCGCTCTCTGAAGGCTGAGTTCCGATACCAAAACGACGCAGGGGAGTGGGTGACTGATCAAATCGAGCTCAAGACCAACTTTGATATGGACTTTAAGGGCGCCGTCACCCCGCAAGACCAAACGCAAGCCCTGCTCTCGGTACTCAACAGCTTAGTCTATGGCATTCCCTTAAGTGACGAGGCCAAGGAGCTCATCGGCAGCGAAAGCAGCTTTATGGGGCTGTTAGGCCTTGACCCCGATGAGCTGAGCTATGCCAAGGAGCATCCTGATTACGTGCTGAACACGCCGCTGGGCAAGATGACCTACGGCGACTTAGAACAGCTCAGCAAGCGCGTCTATAACTTCGTGGATAATCCGAGCTTGACCACGCGAATGGCGGCCTTAGAGACCTTCCAAGCGATTGCCGAGCGCTCCGATGAGCTCAACCAAAAGTGGGCCCAGCAAACGCCGTTTGCAGAGCTGAAAACCCAAGTCGCCGCGACCCAGAGCGCGCCTTCAGAGCAAGCCGCTGAGCAAAAGACAGCGCAGCAAACAGCGCAACAGGCAGCGCAACAGGCCACCGTAGCCTACCGCGAGGCCCAGCACGACCTCAAGGAGCAAATCAATCAGCTCAAGAGCGCTGAGCACGAGGCGCAGCAAGACTTTCTCAACAACCTCCAGCGCAGCCACGAGCTGCTGCGCAGCTAACGCCCTGCCCCCGCGGTGCGCCCAACAAAAAGGCTGGTACCAAGACCAGCCTTTATCCCCATGACTCAGCGCCGCTGTGTTAGTGGAGCGGGCGCTTGAAGTCGACCACGGCTAAGGCCATGCCCACAAGCAGGCCGCCTAAGTGGCAGATGTTGGCGATACCACTGAAGAGGAAGCCGATGGCAATGAAGATGGCGCTGACAAGGAGCAGCCCCGGTGGCAGGCGCAGATCATGAGGCAGATCCTGCCTGCGCGAGAGCACGCCCATATAGCCAATCACGCCATAGACCACGCCGCTTAAGCCGCCAAAGATGGCATGGCCCATCCCCGATTGCAGGAAGATAAACTGCAAGATGTTGGAGACTAGGGCAATGGTCAGGATGATGTAGCCTAACTTCCATGCCCCAAAGTGCCGCTCGATGGGACGGGCAAAGGCCTCAAACATCACGAGGTTAAACAGGATGTGCAAGATGCCAAAGTGCAAGAAGATAGGCGTGAGCACGCGCCAGAGCTGAAAGTCAGCGGTCACCTGCTCCCATTGATACCACGAGAGCGCGCCCACCAAGGCCGCATCAAGGCTCGGCACTAGCCCCAGCACGAAGATGCCAAGGCAGAGCACCTCAATGAGCGAGGTGAGGCTGACGAGGCTCCACGTGTAAGTGCCCATGGAAAAGGACAAAAAGCCCAGCCCCGAGCTGACCGTGCGCTCGCGCTTGACCGTCTTGCCTTGGGCCCACGCCGCTTGGTTGTAGGCCTTGGCAAAGGGATTGGAGCCAAAGCGCAACAGCTCGAGCTTGGCCTTGGAGATGTCCTGCTCGCGCGCGACGAAGATCGCGTAGTTGGCGCCAAAGCCGGGCTTGGCCGTGGCCTTGATCCCAATGGAGTTGAGGTAGTCGGCAAACTTGAGCGCGGCATTGCGCTCGCGCAGCACGCCAATCTCAAAGGGGAAGTTGATGTCGTCTATTTCGCGGAATTGAGCCATTGCATGTACTCGCCCACACCTTCGGCCACCGTCTTGAACTTAATGTCGCAACCGGCAGCGCGCAGCTTGGTTAAATCAGCCTGCGTAAAGCACTGGTAGTGGCCCTTTAAGTGCTCAGGGAACGGGATAAATTCGACCTCACCGCGGCCATGGTAACGGATGACGGCCTGGGCCACATGCAAAAATGGCTCGGCCTGACCCGTGCCGCAGTTATAGATGCCCGAAGGCCCCTGATGCTCCCAGAACCAGAGGTTGACCGCGGCAACATCGCCCACATAGACGAAGTCGCGGGTCTGCCCGCCGTCAGGGTAGCCCTCACAACCGGCAAAGAGCTTAGGGTTCTCACCGCGCAGCATCTGATTGTTGAGGTGGAAGGCCACTGAGGCCATGGTGCCCTTATGGCCTTCGCGCGGGCCGTAGACGTTAAAGTAGCGCAGGCCCACCACCTGCGACTTCAACTGCGGCAGGCGGGCGCGGACATACTCATCAAATAAGAACTTGGAGTAGCCGTATACATTGAGCGGGCCCTCATTCTCACGCCCTTCGACGAAGACGGTCTTATCACCATAGGTGGCCGCCGAGGAGGCGTACAAGAACGGGATGCGGTGGGCGGTAGCAAACTCGAAGAGGTCAACCGTGTACTGGTAATTATTCTTCATGACGTACTTGCCGTCCCACTCCGTGGTCGACGAGCAGGCTCCCTCATGGAAAATGCCATCGATGTTCGCGCAGCCGTACTTACGCTCGAAGGCGACTTCATCGGTAAAGAGAGCGTGGAAGTCCTCTTTGTCCATATAGTCGGCAATATCGAGATCGACCAAGTTGACGAACTTGTGGCCATCCTTGAGGTTATCGACCACCAAGATGTCACGACGGCCCTTGTCATTTAACATCTTGACGATATTGCTGCCGATCATGCCGGCGCCACCAGTAACGATGATCATCCTTAACTCCTACTTTGCCCAATGCTGCGGCAAACCAGCCCGGCGCCCTCCGGCGCTACCGTGCGCCGCGCCGACTGCGCGCTGACGCAGAGCGCAGACGCAGGCGCAGGCGCAGGCGCAGGGCGCAGCCTGCGTCGGCTGGTCGCCTACTTTAGTAGTCATTGTGCGCATCCGCGCGCAATAAGGCAAGCCAAAAACCACGGCCTGCCTGCCAATTGCTGTAAACTTGTCCTAGTGAAATGTCCGTACTCAGGGGTTCCCATGGCACAGCGCATTTTGATCATCTCCCCGGCGTGGCTGGGCGACATCATCATGTCCCAAAGTCTGCTTAAAACCTTAAAACAGCGTGACCCAAGCTGTGAGATCACGCTGTATGCGCCCCAGTACGCGCATGCCATCATCGCGCGCATGCCCGAAGTCGACCACCTCATCGTCAACCCCTTTGCTCACGGCGCGCTTCAGCTCGGCGCGCGCTACGCCGAAGGCCAAAAGCTCAAAGCGCAGCACTTTGACTGCGCCTACATTCTGCCCAACTCGCTCAAATCAGCGCTGGTGCCCTTCTTTGCCGGGATCAAGGAGCGTATCGGGCTCAAAGGCGAGAGCCGCTACCTCTTGATCAACCGCATGCGCTGTGACAAGCACAACTTCCCGCGCATGGTGGAGCGCTATGTCGCCTTGGCCTATGTCGACAACCCCAGCATCAAAAGTGCAGCCGACCTGCCTGAGTTTGCTTATCCCCAGCTCACGCTGGAGCCGCCGAGCGCGGAGCTGCTCGCCCGCTTGGGGCTCAAAGCGCGGCCCCTGATTGCCTTAGGCTGCGGCGCTAACTATGGCCCGGCCAAGCTCTGGCCGGTGGAGTATTTTGCCGCCGCGAGCGCCCACTTCATCCGCCACGGCTACGGCATCCTCGCCTTGGGCACGGACAAGGACAAGGCCACAGTCGCCGCCATCAAGGCCGTCCTCATGACCGAGGAGCAAGCCCCCAACGAGCTTGCGCCCCACTTCTATGACATTGCCGGGCGCACCAATCTCACCGAAGCGCTCGATCTCGTCGGCACCTGTCGCGGCGCCATTTGCAATGACTCAGGCCTGATGCACACGGTCGCAGCCGCAGGCGTACCGCAAGTCTGCCTCTTTGGCTCCACCAGCACCGGCTACACTCCGCCGCTCTCGGCGCAGGCGCTCTGCCTAGAGTCGACCCAGCCCTGCCATCCGTGCTTTAAGCGCACCTGTCAGCTCGGCACCTATCAGTGTTTAAAGGAGCTCACGCCTGAGCGGGCCATTGCCGCCTTAAGCCGCCTCTTAGGGGAGGATGAGCCATGAGACTCACTTCGCGCTTGGCCTTACTGACCTACGGCACCGCCACTCTCTGCTTAGCCCCAATAGGCGCGCTCTGGCTTAGCTATAAAAAGCGGCGCGACCCGCCCTATGGGCGACGCTTGGGCGAGCTCATCGGCTGCTACCATGGCAAAAAAGCAACCGAACCCTGCATCTGGTTTCATACCGTGAGCGTAGGTGAGGCCATCAGCGCCCGCCCCCTGATTCAGGCCTTTGTTACGCGCCATCCGGAGCTTAAAGTCGTGGTCACCACCACGACCACCACCGGCGCCCGCGAGGTCGCCAAGCTCAGCGGCGTTGAGCATGTCTTCGCCCCGCTCGATAGCCCCCTTGCGGTCGGAGCCTTTATCCGGCACTTCCGCCCAAGCCATTTGTTCATTATGGAGACGGAGCTCTGGCCCATGCTCTTGCATGGCGCCAAGCGCCATCACCTAACTACGGTGGTGTTCAATGCGCGCATGCCTGAGAAGACCTGTCTTAAGTACTTAGACCACCAGCACTTAAGCGCTGATCTCATCGCCGCGCCCTTGGACATGGTACTATGCCAAACCAAGGACGATGCCGAGCGCTTCGTGCGCATCGGCGTTGCGCCCAGCAAGGTCAAAGTCACCGGCTCGCTTAAGTACGACTTAAGCCCCAACGAGGCGCTATTTCAGCACGCGCGCACCATCTACCGCAGCTGGCAGCGCTCGCCCACCATGGCAGGCCCAGTCTTAGGTGCCATCTCCACCCATGAGGGCGAGGAGGAAATGGTCTTGGAGACCTTTTACTCGCTCAAGCAGCTCTACCCTAAGCTCAAGCTCATCTTGGTGCCGCGCCATCAGGTCGGCGTGACCCGCGCGCAAAACTTCTTGCACGACACTCACGGCCACTATGCCTTAAAGACAGAGTTTGACCACCACCTCAGCGGCTTTCACCACGATGTCCTCGTCGGCAACACCATGGGCGAGATCGAGTTCTACTTAGGCCTGTGTGACCTCATCTTTATGGGCGGCAGCCTCGTTGATGTCGGCGGCCACAATCCGCTTGAGCCGGCCTACTTCTCGCTGCCCATCATCACCGGGCGCTACTACTACAACTTTGCCGAGCAGTACGAGCACCTCATCGAGCAAGGCGGCGCCCTCGTCGCGGCCGACCACCACAGCCTCTACAGCATCTGCCAAATGCTGCTGCAAGACCCCGAGCGCCTCATCACCACCGGCATGAATGCCTTTGACGTGCAGCAGGCCGGGCGCGGCGCGCTGCGCCATACCATTGAGGCCCTTGAGGCGACGCTCTGAGCGCGCCAGTGCGCGCCGCAGCCACGCCGCAGCCGCGCGCCAAAACGGCGCGGCGCCCACGAAAAAAGCCAAGCGACTGCTTGGCTCTTTTCTTGAGGGTGGCAAGAAGGGCGCTTAGGCGTCTTGCTTGATGGTGCGCAAGAACTCGACATAGCCCTTGGCGCTTTCAACCACGGTGCTCATGTCCAGATCGCCCTTGACCGGCTTGGCGTTATAGAAGGTATAGAGACCGGCGAACTCGGCGCCGCAGCGCTCGAAGGCGCAGATATAGGAGTTTAAGAAGTCCTTGACGCTAAAGCCCACGCCCTCTTGGGTAAAGGTCGCCTCGTCAGATCCGCAGGTCACGGCAAAGGCGATCTTGCGCCCGGCTAAGTGCTTGCCCCCGGCATAGGCCCAGCCCGGTGTCAACACGATATCGACCCACGACTTGGTCATCGGTGGGGTGTTAAACCAGAACATTGGGAACTGGAATACGATGGAGCCATTGTTATCAATAATCGAGTGCTCTAAGGCTGGATCGATCGAGCTTCGCGGGTAGGAGCTCTGGAGGTTGTGTACCAAGAACTCGTCTGGGTACTTACGCACTTCATCTAACCAGCGACGATTGACCACTGATTGATCATAGAAAGGATGATCGACGATAACTAATGTTTTCATAATTCCACGGCGCAGACGCGCACTTCTTGAGTTACTAGGCAGCCCGGGCCGCCCTCAAAAAGAGCTCGGAGGAGCCCTTAACTCCAAATTTTCCTATACCCGGCCATTCTAGCGGGTTTTCTAGATGGACGCAAAACAAAGCAAGCAAATTTGGCGCCTTGCCCGTGCAAAGGGTGCACCAAATTGGTTCTGGCGCCGCCCGGCTGAACGCCAGCGCCGCACCACAATCCGATGCGCGCCCTCCGCTGCGCAACAGCGCTGCGCCTTAGCGCTTGCTCCCGGTGCCGCGCGCGCGCAGCGCGCTGAGCTTGCTCTGCAGCGCCGTCCACCAAGTCAAGACCTGATGCCAGCGTCCCTGCGGGATGTTCTTGACTGCCGCCTTCACCTGCGCCCGCACCAAGGTCATGATGGCCGGGACATTGAGCTTGCTGTCGTCGTACTCCTTGAGCTCACGCTCCTTGTTAAAGGAGCGCTCAAGGCGCGCGAGCATCTGCTCAATGCGGCCTTGGCTCAGCTTGCCGCGACTGCACTTATCAAAGTCGATAAGGTAGCACTGAGCGCCCTCGGCCGTGGTCTTGAGCAGAATGTTGCGGATGTTGAGGTCGCTGTGGTACACCCCAGCCTTAAAGAAGCGCGCGAGGGTCTGCGCCACCGTCACGATCTCCTCGGGGGCAAGGCTGCGCTGCTCTAAAATCTCGGCCAAGTTTTGGGTCTGCGGCAGCTGCTCCATCACCAAGGCATTGGTGACAAAGAGGCCATCGATGCCTTCGCGCGCAAGCAGCGGACGCGGTACCGGAAAGCCCTCAGCATAGAGCTGATAGGTCAGCTCAAACTCGGCGCGCGCGCGCCGTGCAGTCGCGCTCCAGCGGGCAAAGCCACGCTTGAGCACCTTGCCGATGAGGCCGCCGCGCCGGTAAAAGCGCAGACACAAAGGAAAGGAAGTTTGCAGGGGCTGTGAGCTGCCTTCGGCCTTAGCCGCCTCAAGGGCAAAGTCACGCACCGGCCCGTAGAGGGCGCCGATCTCCTTGGGGCCCAAGGTAAAGAGCATGGTCTGGCCGCGGCCGCCGCACAAGCGCACGTCCACGGCATGCTGCTGCAAGTAATCTGGGTCGCAGTAGTGATTGAGCGTCTCATAGAGCGTGCTGTCATTAAAGCCGCTCTTAGGGTCGACGATAAAGTTAACCACCCCGACATCAAGGCGCACAAAGCTCAACTGACGATAAGACTCAGCCATATTCCGCCTCCCCTAATTGAGCACTAACTCACCGCGGACTCCGTCCCCTGAGTCCACCACCTCATCCTCAAGCTGCAGCTCGCCTTGCGCGGCCGCAGGTGGCTCCGGCGGCGTGACCACCGGAGCTACCGGCACCGCAACAGGCCCCTCACCGCCCGCGCCCTGACCTTGGAGTACGCGTTCCACCAAGGCCTCATCGATGCTGAGGCTCCCAGCCATATTGAGGCGCACATCATCGGGCAAGGCCGCGCCATAAGTAAAGCAATCTTGCTCAGGAAATGCCAGCAAGCAGGTGCGATAGACCTGCTGATGAAACGAGGTCGTGCTGTTAAAGCGCTGCGAGTAGAAGGCCATGCTCGGCCATGACAGCACCATAAAGATGAGACTGAGTAAGAAGACCAACTTAGCCCCGGCCGCGCGCACCGAGAAGTAGGCCAAGAGCGGCAACAGGGCAAAGGGCAGCAGCACCACGACCTCATCAGGCGTGATGACGTGCGGCAAGAGCGCCGCCCACAAAAGCACGGCAAGCAGCGCGCACAGCGCAATGGCGCGCACCAAGTGCAGCCGCCCCGAAGCGGCCCCACCGCTAAAGCGCGTCACGGTAAACACGTAGCAAGCGGCCGTCAGCACGAGCGAGGCAAGGCCCAAAAGCCAATACAGGCCGATGACGAGATAGCTCAAGCCCGTGCCCACGAGCCCGGCGTCCGCCGTCAGCTGCGGCAGCAGGGCATCTTGTGGCCCCAAAAGCGAGCCTAAGCGCAGCACATCGAGCAAGCCCAAGAACAGCGGATAGACATGCACGAGGCCATAGCCCCAATAACCTGCGCGCTGGGTCAGCTCCGGCGTCGCCAGCACCTGCGCCCCATAGGGCACCAAAGCAAGGCCCAAGATGATGAGGCCCAAGACTAAGCCCACAAGGCTCAATGTGATATCCCGGCGCAGCCATAAGAGCAGCACCATCAGGATCAAGAGCGGCCCGGAGCTGTGCACCTGCAGGCACCAGCCCAGTCCCAGCACCAAGAGCAAGGTGCTGATAAAGCTCCGGAACGCCCCGATTTTAAACTCGCGATCGCGGCGCAGGTACACGAGGCTTGAGAGCACTAAGGCGCTGCCTAAGGACAAAAAGCCTGCCGGGTTAAACCCTGCTCCGGCCAAGGCCCATGGCCCCACCGCCAAGAAGAGTGCACCCAAGAGTACCGCACGCGGCGCAAAGAGGCGGGTCAACGCCCGCACCACGATGAGTAAGGCGATAAGGTGCAAGGCCACCTGAAAGTAGAGCGGGGCGTAAGCCGCAGCGTGCAGCTTAAAGGGAAAGCCCATGAGCCATGCGCTGAGCACGCCCGGGTTATGGCCCAAGACGCCGCCTTCGTTGCCAAAGGGCAGATACTGCCCGGTGATGGCCGCATAGAGGCCCTTGAGCAGCATCTGCTCGTGGGTAAAGGTAAAGTGCTCATTGAGCCCTAAGACCATGGTCAAGCCTGCACTCAGGGCCAACAGGAGCGTCAGCCCCACATAGTGGCTAAAGCGCAAATGCTCTCTCATCTCAACAGTCCTCTTGCCTCAGCCTCAGCCGCCCGTGGCGCTGCCGCCGCGGCCGCGCCCACCTGCTCCGCAGGCGCATCCTGCCCCGCCGTCGGCTCCGCCGCCTCCGTATGCCCCGTCGCCATATCCTCCGCAGCTTCTGTATTCTCCGCCGCAGCAGGCTCCGGCACGGCGCGCTCCTCGCTAAAGCGCGCTTGGATCAGCGCACTGGTTTCACTGAGCTCAGCCTCTTGGGCATCTTGTAAGAAGGCTGTCATCTGGCGGATTGCCGCAAACAAATTGGCCTCAGGATCGCCTGCAGCCACCGGCTGATAGTTCCAGTCCCGATAGGTCAAGCGGCCTTGGGCGTCAAGCACGATGATACGATCCTGCTCAAGGAGTGCCTGCTCAAGGTAGGAGCCCACCAACAGGAATTTGCGCGGCTTGGTGACCGGCAGGAGCAGGTTGCGCCCTAGGCTATAGTCGTTGCCGCGATTTTGCACGCCCAGCACCTGCGGCAATAAGGTCGCCGTCAAGTCGTAGGAGACGGTCACCGCATCCACGCGCTGCGCCGCCTTTTGCGGCCACTTGATCACCAGCGGCACCTGCATCTGTACCCGGCTGAAGTTGCTATTGTGGCCCCAGTAGTTGGCGCCATTGTCGTTAAACTCCTCGCCGTGGTCGGAGGTCAAGATCACGATAGTCTGCTCGGCAAGGCCACTTGCGCTCAAGGCTGCAAGCACCTGATTGACCAAGGTGTCCGCGTAATAGACCGCATTGCGATAGAGGTTAAAGACCGGAATGGGGTCGGTCTTGGGGCCTAGGGCAAGCTTGTTTAAGCTGGTATTGGCCGGGCTAAAGGGCTGCGCCACCTGAGGCGAGGTCACATAGGTACGCAGGCCATCTAAGGCCACCCACGCAAAGAACTTGCGCCGCGGGTCATGGGAGGCGACAAAGTCAGACCAACCGGCGATCACCGCATGATCGCGCTCTAAGGCCGAGGCATTGAGATCAACCGGGTAGAACTGGCCCGTAGGGCCAAAGGCGCGCTTGAGCCCTAAGGACTCATAGTCAAAGGAAATAAACAAGCGCTGCTCGTAGTCCTTAGCCTGCAGGGCCTGCGCTAGGGCAGCCTCTTGCGCGGAGGCGGCCACATGCGGCCAATAGGATGGGGTCAGGCCATAGAGCAAGCTAAAGAAGGTGCCGCGCGTGCTATTGGACGCGGCAAAGTTACGCTCATAGACCAAGGCCTCCTGACTCCACGCATAGGTCAAAGGCATGGTCTCAGGCGCAAGCATGTCCGCACGCAGCGAAGGCACCGTGATGAGCACGATGTTATAGGGCTCGCGCACATGGGCAAAGTAGGTCAAAGGCTGCTTGGGGTAATTGAGCGGGCGCTGGGAGCTCTGCGCCATTTGCTTTTGAGTAATCTGCTCGGGGCGCGCCTTCATCAGACCATGATCTTGCAAAAAGGTGTTCATGGTCAGGGGGTGATACCACGGCAGACGCTGCGCGATCTCGACCAGCGGCGCGATCTGCTTGAAGTCGGCATAGGCATGGATGAGATTGGCCATCACCCACATCAGCACACACAGGCCCGTAAGCAGGCGACAGCGCACCTTGCGCCGCGCAAGCTGCCAGCTGATGAGCAAGACCGCCGCGCTATAGAGCACCAAGACGACCAAACGCCACAAGATGCTCAGCCATAGATCAAGGCTCAAGGTCGATAAAGGCTCGCCGCGGTGCACAAAGAGCTCAAAGACGGTCGGGGTAAAGTGGAAGTGGTTGAGGGCATAGACCTGCGCGTCGATGGCAAGCAGGCCATTGAACAGCACCAAGATGATCAGGGCATAGCTCAGGCGTACCTTCGACCACTGGCGCCACCACACGCACAAGGGCGCGATCAAAATCAGCGCAAAGAGGGCACTGAGCACAAAGAAGTGTCCGACGGCGGCAAGGTAGAAGGTGCTGGGCACAAACCAAGGCAAGTTCAGATCGGTCGCGCCATAGTTTTGCGCCAGATAGAGGGCAAGGGGTAACTCAAGGAGGCCAATCCATCCCACCAAACGCAATGTCATCACCAGCTCCCTTTGTCTGCCCACCCACACGCACCGCCGCGCCACGCTGCCGCGTCCTCACCCCGGCATACCGCGCGCTGCCGCGCCCGCACCCCGGCATACCGCGCGCTGCCGCGCCCGGCACCCTGCCGCAAGCCCGTAAATTCAGGATTTTAGCACAGCCCCCCATAGGGTAAAATCAAGCATGGGCACAGAGCAGAAAAGGAGGGCCCATGAGTTCTGAGCAAAACCAACCTACGGCGCTATGCGTACTGCGCTTATCGGCCCTCGGCGACTGCATCAATGCCTTTGGCCTGTTAGGAGCCCTTGGCCGCACCTACCCCGAGCTCAACCTCACGTGGGTCATCGACGAACGCTTTGCCGGGCTCTTTTGCGACGAACAAGGCCATGACCTCATCCCCATGCTCAAGGTCAACTTCAAGCAGCAGGGCCTCAAGGCGATCTTAGCCCTCAAAAAGGAGCTCAATGCCGCCCAGCTCGAGCCCTTTGACCATCTGCTCAATCTGCAGACCTCGCTTAAGGCCTCGCTCACCTCGCTCGTCCTGCCGGCGCGCCACAAATGGGGCTACGACTCAGAGCGTGGCCGCGAAGGCCAGCGCTTTTTTAGCACCGATGTGGTGCCAAGCCCCAACAATCCCCATGTCCTTGCCGGTTTCATGGCCTTTGCTGCGGCAGCAGGCTACCCCGTCAGCGAGCCCTACTGGGACTTTAAGCTTGACCCCTACCTCATCGACCGCGCGCACTGCTTAGTCTCGCACGAGAAGATCTGCGCTATCGCGCCCTGCTCAGCTAAGCCCGCCAAGAACTGGACACTTGAGGGCTATCTTGAAGTGGCGCGCCTTGCCCAAAGCCACAATATGCAGGTGGTGCTCTTAGGCAGTCACACTAGCCTCGAGCTTGAGACCTGCAACAGCATCGCCGAGCAGGTCAAAGGCAGCATCAATCTGTGCGGGCACACCAACTTACGTGAGCTCGCAGCGCTGCTGAGCATCAGCAAAATCGTGGTCGCGCCCGATTCTGCGAGCATGCACCTAGCTTCGGCCCTCGGCACCCCGACCATCGGTCTCTTTGCCATCCACGATGATGCCCGCGTCGGACCGTGGAACTTCATGGATCTCAACGTCTCGGTCTATCGCAAGCTCGCGCGCGCCGAGCTCAAAGGCAAGGAGATCCCGTGGCGCTATCGGGTACGCACTGCCCACGCTATGGAGCATATTACCCCCGAGATGGTATGCGCTACCTTTGAGCGCGCCCTCGAGCGCTATCACATCTAACGCCCCGCGCAGCCCCAACCTGCGAGCTGCGCCTGCCACATTTGTGACTACGATAGCCCCCAACGGCCGCCAAATGCGCTAAGATGGCCGATGGCCCGCCCCTGCGCGGAGCAGACTTTTCCCTAACGCCCATCAGGCACGGAGATTATGATGAACATTGCGGTATTCCCGGGCACCTTTGACCCAGCAACCTTAGGCCACTTTGATATCATCCAGCGCAGCAGCAAACTCTTCGATCGCCTCATTGTGGGCGTGGCCTTCAGCCCAACCAAGAAACCGCTCTTTAGCTTAGAAGAGCGCGTCGAGCTCATGAAGAGTTGCTGCAAGAGCCTAAGCAACGTCGAGGTGATCGGCTTTACCGGCCTCATCGCCGACTTCATCAAGGCCCACGAGGCCAACATCTTAATCCGCGGCATCCGCACCGTCGCCGACTACGACTACGAGATGCAATTGACCGGCATGTACCGCGTCGCCGTGCCGCAGCTTGAGGTGGTGATGCTGCCGACCAACGGCAACCTCGCCTTTATCTCCTCGTCCTTTGTGCGCGAGCTCATCGTCCACGGCGGCGACATCAGCCACTTTGTGCCGCACAATGTCGCCAAGGCCATCATGGAGAAGGCCCAAGGCACCGCCCAAGTCAAGTTCAGCGAAATCCGCTAACGCCCGCCGCGCGGCCTCCGCGCACCCCGGCCCTGCGCCGGGGCGCCGCAGTAGCGCCGGAGCGCCCCGCAGGGCGCCGCAAGCGCGCCCTTAGTGCTGGCACTTAGGGCAATAGAAGGTCGAGCGATTGCCTTGGACAATGCGCTTGATCGGGGTGCCGCACACTGAGCACGGCTCTCCGGCGTGGCCGTAGACCTTGAGGTTTTGCACGAAGTAGCCGAGCTTGCCGTCCGCGCCTTCAAAGTCGCGGATGGTGGTACCGCCACTAGCGATCGAGGCGGTGAGAAGTTCCTTGATGTTGCCCACCAAGGTCGTGACCTCTTCAAGACTGAGCGAGCGGCAGCTGCGCTCAGGGTTGATCTGACTCAAAAAGAGCGACTCGCAGGCGTAGATATTGCCCACGCCCACCACCACCGCCGAGTTCATCAGCACTTGTTTGATCGAGCTATTGCGCTTTTGCAGCGCCGCGTAGAGCACCTCTCCGGTAAAGTCGGGCTTGAGGGGCTCAGGGCCCAAAGCACGTAGCGCCGGATACTGATACGGGTCGGCATCAGGCTCGATATAGACCACAAGGCCAAAGCGCCGCGCATCG
This sequence comes from uncultured Anaerobiospirillum sp., assembly GCA_944389615.1. Lineage (GTDB taxonomy): Bacteria > Pseudomonadota > Gammaproteobacteria > Enterobacterales > Succinivibrionaceae > Anaerobiospirillum. The sequence continues at coordinate 27,662 of CALXNA010000040.1, forward strand.
TGGTAGCGCACCGAGGTGCCGCTATCGAGCATCAGCTCAAAGTGGTCATGCAGCACGCGCTCCGTGGTCGCGGGCACAATGCTCAAATGCCCGGTCATGCCGAGGTGAATGATGAGCGAACCATGGGTGGTGAACACCACGATGTACTTAC
>CALXNA010000041.1 GCA_944389615.1 uncultured Anaerobiospirillum sp.
AGCTGATTGCGGAGCATTACTAAAAGCAGTTGCGACGCTGCGAAACCGCTGACGTAAGTCAGTCGGTAGTTCATGGAAGCCTGCGCGCAACTTAAGGCCAACAAAGAAGATGTGATCAAGCTGGTGGAGTGGGGTGAGAAGTACGGCGGTGGCATCGACTACGTCGGCCCTCTTGAAGCGTAGCAGGCACAGCTGCAAGCGCGGCTCGATGAGCTCAAGGAGCAGCGCGCCCAGCAAACGGCGCAGCTCATTGAGCAGATCAAAGCCAACCCGCACTCGCCGCTGGCGCGCTTTGCTGAGGACTTTCTGCGCCGCAAGGGCGAGCTCTAAGCGCCCGCCCCGGGCAGGCTCAAGCCTGCCCCGGATAAGGCCTGCCCCTAATACCAGTCGAACTTGCGCCCGCAATCTAAGCGCGAGAGAGCGGTCATATCCGCCTCATCTAAGGCAAAGTCAAAGAGGGCCAAGTTTTGGGCCATATGCGCGGCGCTGCCGGAGCCGGGCACCACCGCGATGCCGCGCTGGAGCAGCCAGCGCAGCACGATCTGCGCCGGGGTACGCCGATAGCGCGCACTGAGCTCCTTAATGACGGGGTGGGCTAAGATCTCGTGGGTGTGGCCGCGCCCGCCGAAGGGATACCACGCCTGCGGCAAAATCCCGTAATCTTTGATCACCGGCACCACGTCTTGCTCTTGGTAGAAGGGGTGGATCTCGTTTTGGTCGAGCACTGGCTTGATGCTGACCTGCGGCAGAAAGGCCGCCAGCTCCTGTTGGTAGAAGTTAGACAGCCCTAAGGCCCGCACCGTGCCCCGCTGCACCTCCTGCTCTAAGACCCGGTAGGCCGCGACCGCATCGGATGCCGGGTGATGCAGCAGCACGATGTCGATATAGTCAAGCCCTAAGCGTGCAAAGCTCGCGGCAAAGGCCGCCTTAGCATGGGCAAACTCATTGGGATAGAGCTTGGTCACGACCACCAGCTCCTCGCGCTTGACGATGCCCGAAGAGAGCGCTGCCCTAAGAGCTTGCCCTACCTCCGCCTCATTGCCGTAGAAGGTGGCGCTGTCAAAGAGTCGTATCCCCTGCTCAAGGGCCGTTCTAATCGCCTGCTGGCACGCCGCACCACGCAAGCTCCACGTGCCCAAGCCCACCATCGGGATGGTCATGCCATTGCTCAAGGTCACTGTCGGTGCTACTGTCATCATTGCCTCCTATCAGGCTTCAGTTTAATGAACGCACGCCTAACACGTTTGGGCCAACGGGCTCACTGCGCGGCTCTGGCGGGACGATAAGGCTTTGAGGGTGAGGAGATTCATCAGAAGCGAGACCGCGACCATGATCAAGGCTCCGCTGACGGCGGCAGCAATGCCCCACGCGCCGATAAAGAGGCCGCATAAGGCGGTGCCCAAAGCCGTGCCTAAGTTGGCCGAGCTCAAGAACAGGCCATTGGCCAAGTCCGGAGCATCGGAGGCAGCCTTGCCCAGCAGGTACTGGCAGTTGTTGCCAATCATGCCATTGATGACGCCAAAAACTACGATTACGCCCATGGCAGTGAGCTGATAGGCGATGGTGAGGTAGAGCGTCACGATGATGGTGGCCACCAGAACCGGAGTCAGGCTGACGGTGAGCTTGGGGCGTGAGGCCAAGAGGTGTCCGGCCAAGACATTGCCCACGAGGTTAGCCCCGCCATAAAGACATAAGGCGAAGCTCACCTGCGCGCCGCTAAAGCCGCCTAAGGTCTCCATAAAGTCGGCAAAGTAGCTAAAGAAGCCAAAGGTCGAGCCATTGGTGAAGATGGTGGCGCCCAAGGCGAGCCACACCACGCGCCGCTGCAGCACCTTAAGCTGCGCACCATAGCTTAAGACTTCAGTGACCGCCATGCTCGGGACGATAATGAAGGTCAAAAGCAGGACTACGCCATTGGTCAGAGCAAAGAAGAGCATCGCGGCGTTATATGAGAGCTCATGGGCGATATAGCTTGCTGCTGGGACGCCTAAGACCATGCCTGCTGAGACGCCAATGAAGATGTGCGCGATGGCCTTAGGGCGGGCCTCAGGCGCGACACTCTGCGCAGCCAAGGTAAAGGCCAGACCTACATAGACCGGATGAAATAAGGCCGCTAAGGCACGCGTGCCCAGCATCAGGGCAAAGGAAGTGGTAAAGGCGGCAATGAGGCAGCAGAGCACAAAGAGCGCGAGCACTAAGAGCAGCACATACTTGCGGTTAAAGCGCGCCAAGAGCAGCGGCATCACCGGGCCTGCGCCCGTGATCACCAGCGCAAAGATGGTCACGCTCCAGCCTGCGGCCGGAATCGATACCCCAAAGTACTCTGAGATTAAGGGCACCATGCCCACGACGCCCATCTCAGTGTTGATGATGGCAAAGACGCCCAAAGCTAAGAGCGGCACCAAGAGGCGCTGGCGCCATGCAGAAGCAGTCATATCAGGTCTCCTCAAGACACCACTGCGGTATCAGTCAGTTGACCTGAATCATAGGCGGGCCACCCTCTTCTGACCAATTCTTATTGGACATATCATGATATGCGCACAACGCATACCACGCCCTACCCCCCGCGCCCGCCCCAGCAGCACCAAACTGCTCGGGGCGAGACGCCGCGGACGCAGGCGCACCGCGCCGCAGGCGGGGCGCTGATATAGCGGTTAGCGCCATGGGTGAGGCCGTGAGACGGCGGAGCGGCTAAGCCAAGTGGATGGCGGCTAAGACCTGCTCGTAGATGTCAGTTAAGGTATCAAGGTCTTGTACCTTGACGCACTCATTGACCTGATGGATGGTGCCATTGCATGGGCCAAACTCGACGACTTCGGCGCCCAGCGGCGCGATGAAGCGGCCATCGGAGGTGCCACCAGCGGTATTGAGGTCGATAGCGTCGGCGGCACGCCCGGTCTTATCGACAATGGCTTGACGCAGGGCCGAGACCAAGATGCCGTCGCGGCTGCTGATGAAAGGCAGGCCGTTGATGACGTAGCGCACCGTGGCATAGATGCGCAGCTGCTCGAGCTGACGCTCGAGTAAGTGCTGGAGCTTGAGTGGCGTTTGGTTCGGGTTAAAGCGCCAATTGCACATGATCTCCGCGCTGCCCGGGGCGACGTTCTCAGCGCCGATGCCGGCGTTAACATTGGTGACGTTAAAGGAAGTCTCCGGGAAGTCTGCAGTGGCATCGTTAAACTGATGCTCGCACAGAGCGGCGATCAAGCGCCCGGCCTTATGGGCGGCATTGTCGATCTTATCAGGATAGGCGACATGGCCTTGCTTGCCGTGGATCGTGATATGGGCAGTCATGGAGCCGCGGCGGCCAATCTTGATGGTGTCACCAAGCTCTGAGGTGCACGAAGGCTCACCCACTACGCAGTAATTCGGGTAGACGCGCTCCTTTTTGAGCCACTCAGCGACGTATGGAATAGCGCCGACGGCATCACCTTCCTCATTGGAGGTCACCAAGAGGCCGACCGTGCCCTTAAACTGCGGGTGGGCCGTGACGAAGCGCTTTAAGGCGATGGTCATGGCCGCATCCGAGCCCTTCATATCGGCCGCGCCGCGCCCATAGAGCAGGCCATCGCGCTCGGTCGGCACAAAGGGATCGCTGCTCCAGGCGCTGACCTCGCCCGGTGCCACCACGTCGGTGTGGCCTAACAACAGGGTAATCGGCCCGGGTACCACCAGACCGCTTGGGTCATAAGGGCCATGCTGGTTTTTGATCTGCTCGGGGTCGCCGACCAAATTAGCCCCCTCTTCGCCTGAGTACAGGGCCAATAGATTGAAGGTCGGGTACATCTGCTCGCGCAAGGTGCGGCAGTGAAAGCCCGCCGCCTTGAGCTCAGCTTCTAACAGGTCTTGGCAGCCTTGATCGTCAGGGGTAATCGAGGGCCGGGCAATCAGCTGCCGCGCCAGCTCTAAGGTTTCAGCCATCGCCTTAATCCTCGTCATCTGGGTACTGCAAGAAGAGCTTACGCTCCAGCTGCAAATAGTGATAGGCCACCGGATGGGTGCTCTTAAGCGAGAAGCCGTCGATACGGCCAAAGCGCACGTCGTTAAAAAGGCCTAAGTCCTCAGCGCTGACCTCGGCGCGGGCCTTGAGGTACTGGCGCAGGTAATCCCCGGCCAAGAGCTTATCCCATGGATACACGGTCGAGATCGAGCGTAAGATGAGCATCGCCTCGGCATCGACGATGATAAATTGCTTGGTGCCAAGCAGCTCCAAGAACCCAGCGCTCTGCGTTAAGTTCGCATCATCTTGGGTTAAATCGACCACCGGCAGCGCCTCACCGACCGCCCCCGATGGATAGGTCAGATGGCCCGTGCCGTCGCCATCAAGCTGCAAGAAGCTCGGCTCGAGCTCCGCCTCGGCTGCGCCTGCCACGATCACGGCCTTAAGCTCCTCATCACAGACGAGCTGCGGATGCTTGCTCATAAGGCCGAGCATGGAGCAGAAGTCAGCCTGCCCGTAGTGCGCACACTGCGCCGCATCAAGCTTGACGCACAATAAGGCGTTGACTTCATTCTCCGGTGGCCGTATGACCTTATGGGCATCAGGTGGACACTCAGTTTGCATTCTCTCGATGTGTGCCATGACAGCTTGACTCCTTTTACTACAGGCGCAAAACCAATGGCGCTCAGTTTAGCACAAAGACTCAGCTGCGCCTGAAGGCGCTAGATACGCCCATGGCCCAGACCTTGCCTCATAGGGGTAAAGCGTTCGGAGGTAGCCCTATGCCGCGCAGACCAATCTTCTTTGCTATAACCTTGGCCCTGCTCTTAGTGGCCATCGGTGCCCTCAAGGCAGGCCTTGACCTGATGGGCACGGCGCGCTCGGCCGACGAGTACATCGACCAAGGCGTCATGACCTTTGTGCCGCAGCGCATCGCCACCAAGCGCGAAGAGCAGCAGCTCTCAGCCAAGGCCTACCGCAGCCATACTGTCCGCACCGTGCACTATTTAGAGTATCGCGCCTCGGCGCACTCAAGCTGGCGCTATCGCCAAAAGATGAGCCAAAGCACCGCTAAAGAGCTCCTTGCGGCAGGCACGCCGATTGAGCGGCGCGTCTTTACCATCAAAGACACCAACCGCTATATCACCACCGAGCCCGAGGAATCAGCCCAAAGCTATGCGGGCAGCTCCTACAGCTACGCCCTGATCTTAGTGGGCTTGGGCGGCGGCTACTGCGCGGCCTACCTCACCTATGTGGTGCTGCTGTGGCGCGCGCGCCGCCGCTAAAGAAAGCGTGCGCCTGCCCTATTCCTCGTCTTCATCGTAGTGTTCGTAACGGCTAAAGCTTGGGCGCACCTCGGCGCCCATGCGCTCGACCGTGCGTTGAGAAAAGGACAGGTCGCGCACCGGCGAGGTCGGAGCCCTGAGCAGATCGTAGATCCGGGCCGCGGAGAGGTGCCGATTATCGGTATTGCCGACGTTGGCAGCCATAATGCGGGCAATCTCCGGGATGAGCTTCTTGCCCACTAACATGCGTCGCGGCACGCCCATGATGGTTTGCTTGCGCCGCCCGTTGTGATCACGCCCGCGCTCGACCGTCGGGCGCGAGACGTTAAACATGCGACCAATCTACGCGACGGTGTAGCCATCCTGCAGCGCGTGCAGCACTCTAATCACGGTATCGTCACTGTGACGCATGGGAGCCTCCTGAGGGCTACTACGGGGCGCTCTTAATGCCCCAGACAATGTAATTACAATGCGGCAGCTCGCGGCAGCACTTCAGATCGAGGCACGCGCGCACGCCCGGACTGAGGTTGAGCTCTGACTCAAAACCTTCGACCTGAGACGCTGCCTCCGCAGCGATCTCCATGGAGCCGAGCAAGGAGAGCTCCGAGGCGAGCACAAGCTCGCCCGCGCCGGTTGCGCCGCCTACACCGGTCGGGGCGGCGCGCCCTGCTCAGCACGCGCCAGCCCAACAGGCGGGGGCTCACCCCTATCCCTAGACCAGACCAAACAGCTGCTCGGCATGGCGTTCGAGCCACGTGATGGTCTCAAAGTTTAAGAACTCGTAGTTTTGGCTCTTAAGTAAGATCAAGTCGAGCAAGATCGCAAACAAGGTCAACAGCTGAAGCGCGGAGACATATGGGCGCTGCGCCGTGCCTTGGTTCTTAGCAATGCAGTAGCCGAAGATGAGGCGCATCACAATGCCCACGCCTAAGATCGATAAGGCCACGATGTAGTGTAAGAAGCCAAAGGTGACGAGGCCGCACAAGAGCAACACCCAGATGAGGCCCTTATTGGTCATGGTGCCGCACGAGTCCATTGGATCTTGCGGGAAGTTCCACATCAAGGTGCTGGCGGTGGCAGCACTGAGCATCGCGGCCAAGGCAAAGGCCAAGGTAAACTCACCGACTCCGGCGCACATCTGCACTAAGGTATTGCTCAAGCTGATGAAGACGAGCAGCGAGACCATCACCGACGAGGCCATCATCACCGCGTCATGGCGCCGCCGCGTAATAAAGGCGAAGATGCGGTAGATGCCGCGGTATGGGGTCAGGCCCGTGAGCAGCAAGAAGACCAAGCAGGTGGCGGTACCAGCCATTTGCAGCGGGGTGTACTCCTTGATAAAGCCCCCAAGAGCGCCGACCAAGAGGCCTACCACAAAGAATGGCAAAGCCATTGAGCTCGGGTAGCATGGGCCCCAGCGTAAGGCCAGCTGCGGCGTCACCACCGGCAAGGTGGTATGGGTAAAGAACGAGGCGATGAGCTGGCGCAAGAACAAGAACACCGCCATTGAGAACTTGACGTGCTCAGTGCGCGGCATCTCGGCTAGGGCCGTGGCCTCAGGACTTGGCTCCGCTACCGGCTCGGGAGCAGGAGCAGGTTCCGCCTCCGGCTCCTCACCCTGCTCTAAGGCAGCGCGGTCTTGGCGCAGGCCTTCATCGGCGAGCTTGCGTCCCATATCGACCGCCTTGCTTTGTGGCGCGGCCATCGACTCGCGCGCCGCGGCCATCAGGGCCTGCTCAAACTCTTCGTCCTTGGCCGCTGCCTCCGGGGCAATCGGCTCATCGTCAAGATAGCTATACGGCAGCGCAATATCGCGCGACAACTGCGAGCGCTCCTTTTGCAGGCGTGCCTCGACTTCGGCATTGGTGGTATCAACGCCGACCACGTAGCGTGGGCCATCGTCGTTATCAGTTTCCGGTACTGGCGCACGGCGCTTAGTCGGGCCGACCACATAGCGCGGGCCCTCGTCGCTGACTGTGTCCGCAGGCTCAGTCAATTGCGATAAGACGCCATCGCCCATGCCGGATGGCACGCGATTGTCGACCTGAGCGCCATACTTAATGGTCTCAGCCAGCGCCGCAGCATCGCGCAAATCGTCCTCGTAGCCGACATCTTCGGCCAAATCTTGCACCGGCGCGCCCGTGCGCGGCGGCAGTGTGGACTCGGCCTTGCGGTCGAGTTCCGGGCTGCGCTGCACCGCGACCGCCGCAGCCGCGCGCTCGCGCATCGCTTGCTCGCGCGCAAGCTTCTCAGCATAGGTGCCCACATAGAGCGGAGCATCATCCTCCTCTTGCGGCGTCGGCTCAGGCTCGGGCTGATTGCGCCCTACGACGTAATTAGGCTCACCGGCTTGCGCCGCGAGGTCTTGGCTTGAGACCTCAGGGCCGACGACATAATCGACCTCACCTTGCGGCGTCGCCCGCTCACTCGGAGCGCCCGGGGTAATGTACGGGCTGCCCTCCGGGCTGACCGGCGCCCGCGGCGCAGGCGCGACGACGCCATCGAAGGCATTGGTGTTGGCATCGTCATAGAGCGTGCGCGCACCAAAGTCACTTTGGCCATAGCTGCTGGCCCCATCGAAAGTCGCGGCCGACGGATAGGCAGCTTGCTCAGGATAAGCAGGCTGGGCCGGGTAGGCCGCCTCCGGATAGGAGACGGGCTCTTGATAAGTATTCTGCTCGGGATAATCCTGCTCGGATACAGCGCCTGACTCCGGATAAGTCGGAGTTGGGAAGCCGTCTTCGGCGGCTGGGCGCTGTACTACGACCTTGGTCTCAAGATCAGGCCCATTGTCTTGGTAAGCACCCGCGCCCTGCGTGACGATATTGATATCCGGGGCATTATCCTCGGTAACAATGGGGCTTGCGACCTTACGGCTTGGCACCTGATCGACTGCGGCGACAATGCCCGCATAGTCATCGGTATTGAGACCGACCGCGCGGCCCGGCACTAAGTCATCAGGCTCGGCGCCAGCAATGACGCCACCATCAAGGCGCGGCTCGTCATCTAAGGCCGAACCCAGCTTGCCCGAGAGGCCGTAATCGGCCCCCGAAGCCTCAAAGCTTGGGGCAGCCTCAAAGCTTGGGGATGTCTCAAAGCTTGGATTAGCCCCGGCAATGTCCTCAGGGCGCACTTCCATGAGCTCGCCCTCGGGCGCGGCAAAGGTCTCAGGCGAGGTGTAGTCCTCACTATCGTCGACGGGACCTGCGATCCCAGCCTCAAGCTCGGCGGCAATCGCTTGGGCGTCGTATTCTTCGGCGCGTGCCGTGTCCTGTTGGTCAGCGGCCAAGGCCTGACGCAGGCGGTCGCGGGCGAGGCTCGCGCCACTGCTGACTTCCTCAGCGCGCTCGCCCGTGATCACGGTGGACGTCTTTGGGGCGCGCTCTGGGTTGTTTTGGCCGAGGCTACTTGCGCCCGCCCCATAGATAAAGGTCGAAGCTCCCTCAAGCGGCTCATCGGCGCCCTCATAGTTGTGCAGCGCCGCGGCTTCAACCTCTTCGGCATGGCCGTGCGGCGTGAGGTAGCCCGGCACCTCAAGGGCATTGCCTGATTCTTGGGCTTGGGCGCGCTCAGCGGCAATCTCGGCGTGGAACTTGGCCTGCGCCTGTACCCACTGCGAGCGATGCTTAGCATTTTGCGCATTGATGCGCTGCAGTACTGCTAAATCCTCTTCACTGATGCCGGTGATGCGGGTCGAGGTCTCAGCCTGCTGCGGCACTACGCGCCGGTTCTCAAGGCCCATAATGGCGGTATGGCCTGCGTCCATCATGGTGGCCCCGCCCATAATATTGGCTCCGGCGGCGCCCGCGGCACCCGTGACCGTGGTACCGGTGGCAGCCACTGTCGGGCTTTCCGGAGCAGGCGCAGGCTCCGGACGCGGCGCACGATTGCGGGCATTGAGCGCATTGATGCGCTCGAGTGTCGCCTGCTCTTCAGCAGTGAGGCCACTCGGTCTGCTCTCCGGAGTTGGAGCTGGAGCTGCCGCCGGACGCACCTTCCCGCGATTGCGCGCATTGAGGGCATTAATCCGCTCAATGGCGGCGCGCTCTTCGGCGCTGATGCCGCTTAAGTCCGCTTTTTTATGTTCAAAGACCTTACGGTTCTCAAGACCCATGATGGCCGTGTGCCCGGCATTCATCACGGTCGCCCCGCCCATAATATTGGCCGAAGCTGGTATGACCGCAGGGTTCGCTGGGGCAGACGCCACGGGCTCTACCACCGACTCTAACGCCGCCTCATCTGGGGTAGCTCCTGCCTCCGGTGCGATCGGCTCGGCTGCTGCCGCCGCTACCTCAGGCGTTGGCTCTGGCGCTAACTCAGGAGCGGCCGCCGCCTCACTTGCTACTTCCGTTGCAGGTTCGACAAGAGCTACTGCAGCAGGCTCAGCGCTCGGAGCCGGTGCGGCTAAGACCGCACTAATATCGTCAGCGCTGTAGCTGGTATCAGCCACAAAGGATACCGGCGTGACCTCCTCCGTGACGCTCACTGGCGGCTTTCTCCCCTCCGCTGCGGTCTGCTCAGGCGCAATGTCAGCCGGATTCGTTTCGGCGGGCGCCGCAGCAACTTCCGGCTCAGGAGCTACGGGCTCAGCTAACTGAGCACTCGGCTCTACTATCGCATCGGGGGCGCTCTCAGGAGTTGGCGACTCAGGAGCCGTCTTTGGCGCAGCACTCTCGGCGGCCGCGGACTGCTGCTCACTGAAGTCATAGCTGATGCCAGTGGCGCTGGCTTGGTGCTCGCCGTGCTCAAACTTGATACGTGGCTCGTCATCAAAAATCATGTTGACGCTGACCGGCTCGGTGTTGTCAGTCCTAGCAATCACCGTGTCGGCCGTGACCGTGACGCTCGGCGCGTTCGGCTCAACCGGCGTCGGCTCTGGCGCCCCTACCTCAGGCGCCACGAGCTGTGGCACCGGCTCAGCGGCCCCCGCCTGTGCACCAGCTTCTGCTGCGTCAGCTTCTGCTGCGTCAGCGGTAGGAGCAGGCGCGTCGGGCGCGGTCAGGCGCTCTAAGGTCGCAAAATCGAGATCGTCGCTGCTAAGCTCCGCAGAATTGGGGCTAGTCGTAGCTGGGCTCGCAGGCTGGGAATCAGTGGAGCCACTGGAATTGAGCAAAGTGGCAGGATTTTCTGGGGTATTGCTCTGGTTGGAGTTAGTCATGACGAACATTCCGATTCAAAACGGCGGCACTCGGCTGCGGTGACCGCCCCCGGCCAAACGGGAGCGCACCTGTCTCTAGGCGCCGAGTCAAAAAGAGACAACTACCTATTCTAACATTAATAGGCCCGCCCCATGCGCCGCGCTGCGCGCAGGCGCGCCTGCCGCCGCTGCGGGTGCAGATTCAGCGCTACCCGGCTGTGGGGCGATCGGCCCACATTAATCGCTGATCGGAGCGTGCCTGCAGGACGGTTATGGCAGCAAAGCCATTGCTACCGCGTCCGCCGCGCTACCGCCGCGCTACCGCCGCAGCCGGTGAGGCGGCGGACGCGGGCCTTGCTTGTGCTTTGGGCACGTTTTGCGGACAATACCATAAATATTAAGTCCGAGGTGTCGGACAGGCCGCTGCGTCCGCTCGGTGGGATGGGGGAGGCAGCGCAGCAGGAGGCTGAGCGTGCGGTGTGATTTGGTTGGCACTACTCATGCCTGTGTGTGATGGCTTTGCCGCCATGCGCGGGCTTGCTCGTGAGGAAAGCTCAGCGCGGGCGTTGAGCCATGCTTTGGTAGTGACGCAAAGGGGAAGTATTATGCGCAAGGGAGCGAAGGATGCCTTTACCAGTCGCCGTTATCGCGAGTTGATGCAAAACACGAGCTTCGAGTGTTATCGCCAGATCGATACCAACCCGAGCGAAGACGTGGCCATCAGCGCCCACCACCATGCTTTCTACGAGATCATCTTCGTCATCTCCGGTGACTTCTTCTATGAGGTTGAGGGGCGGCCCTACCACCTATCGCGCGGCGATGTCATCTTGATTGACGAGCTGCAATTCCACCACGGTCAGATCTACCACTCCCAAGGCTATCAGCGCTATGCCCTGTGGATTCACCCGCAGTACATGCAGCGCCTCGCGCGCCGCTTCCCCAAGCTCGACCCGCAGTACTGCTTTTTGCAGCTCAACAGCGAAAACAACAATCTGGTGCACTTAGACGACGCCTCCTTTGCCGAGCTGAAGGCTGACCTTGCGCACCTCTTTGACTGCTTTTGGTCGAAGACGCCGTCGGACGAGGTACTCTCGGAGTCGTACTTTGCCATCATCTTGACGCGCCTCAATCAAATCGTGCACCGTCAGCACAGCGATGAGGAGATCCCGACGATCTCGGCAAGCGACCAAGTCCCGGCCAACATCTTCACCCACGACAGCTTCAACTTGCAGGGCTTAGATGCCATCACCGCCCACTACGCCGAGCTTGCCCCGGGCGCCCCAGCTGACGTCAGCCCTGCGGCCGCACCATCGGGGTCGCTTGCGGCTTTAAGCCCCAACTATGGCACACCGCCTGAGCATGTGGTCCAGCAAGCGCTGCTCAGCACCCTCAATAACACTACCCTGCCCCCGCAGAGCACGTGGGATCACAAAGGGGGCGCGCCCTTTATGAAGCCTCTTGCGCCCTCAGCCCACGCCTATCAGCCCGACCATGGCTTAGGGGCCCAAGATACGTCCTTAAGCCCGGGCTATGAGGCGGTGCACCTCCATGACGTCCTTGAGCCGATCTTGGCCCCGACCCTGCTCAACTTTACCTTTGAGCTCAAAGAGCAGGCGGCGCAGGGCCCGTATGTGGGCTCGGCCTTGGGCTTTAAGCTCAACGAGGCCTCGCTCAATCCTTTCATCATCTCAATCGCAAGCCCGCAGCTGGCGGTCTTCTCCAAGTGGCTGAACGCTGACATCCATGAGGTCGCACGCCCGTACTTAGGCCCGAACCTCTGTTCGAGCGAAGCCCAGCTCTCAATTGCGCGCGAGGCGACCTTGGCCGCGTTAAAGCAGCTCGATGAGCAAAACGTGCTGCGCCCGGCGGTGCAGCCTAATGCCACGGTGCAGCTTGAGGGCACGGCCATCTTAGGCGACGTCACCGGGCACACCCTGCCGCTTTCGTTTAACGACAACAGCGCCCGCATCGTCTACCAAGGTCTCAAACATTGGACCTTTAAGACCTACGACGGGGTCAGCCTCAACAGCACCGCCCCGCAGCAAGGCTTGGGGCTGAGCCCCGAGCAGATGCCGCTGACCTTAAACTTTGCCGGGAGCTGCTATCAGATCACGGATCTGAGCCTGTACTTTGATGATGACCCGGCCACGGGCGATGGCGCCCATCCAGCGCCGCTTGAGCCCGTCGAGCGCGGCAATGACGAGGATGATCGCCAGCTTGACCTCACGCGCAACGCCTACCCATACCAAGGCCAAGACCTGACCTATCTGCAAGGCACCACCGCGGTACCGGCTACGGTCAATCTACACCCAAGCGCCCTCGGTGTCACCACGCACGACAGCACCTCGTTTACTCCGCAGCGCTTTAGCAACTTCACCGCTGAGCTGGCGGCGCAGGCCACCGCCGCCGGGGCGCAAGATGATGATGAGATGCACCTCAATCTCAAGCTCTCCGAGAGCTTAAAGCTCAGCGCCATCTTGAAATATATCAACCAGAACATCAACGAGAACCTCAGCCTCGATGAGCTCGCGCGCCGCTTCTCACTCTCGAAGTTCTACCTGACGCGCCGCTTCAAGGAGCTCACCGGCCTGTCGCTGCACCAGTTCATCGTCAAGAAGCGACTAACGCGCGCCCGCTACCTCATCTCGGTGGGCGTTGACCCGTACCGTGCCGCGGTTGATGCCGGCTTTAACAACTACAGCCACTTCTCGCGCACCTTCAAGTCGTACTTCGGACAAAACCCCAGCTCGATCCCGAAGGCCCACACCATCCACGTCACCGCCGATAAGAGCTAAGGCGCAAGGGCTAACCGGTGCAACAGCTAACTGAAGGCGAGGAATTGCGGTTTGCGCGCAGCGTCTAAGGTCAGCGGCTCCAAGAACTGGTTGATAAGCCACGGACAGTAGCGACCTTGATGGCAGTAGTGCTGCGTCAGCTCGGTGAGGAGCTGCGCGCGGCTCAGCCCCAAGCGCAGCGCGGCTTCATCGAGGTAAGCGCCATAGTCGCGCTCGAGCTCCTCTGGCGTAAAGCCAAGCGGGAGCTCCGCACTGAGGTCGCGCACGTCCGGGCCTAAGAAAACCTCGGTCTCGCGGTAGTGCATGATGCCGGTGATGAGCAAAAAGCGCAGCTGCGGCAGGCTACTGAGCCACGCATAGAAGGCGTTGAGCAGCGCCACCACCTGCGGGTCGGACTTGGCGGCCAGCGGCTTATCCCACTCGTCGATCAAGACTACTAAGTCACGCTCGGCGCAGAGCAGCTCAAGCTGCGCAGTGAGCTCCACCAAATGCGCACAAGGCAGGAATGGCGCCACCCCAGCCGCGGCAAAGGCGGTGGTCAGGCGCAGGCAGAGATTGCGCTCAAAGTCAGCCGTGGGCGGCACCGTGCTGAACTTAAGGTGTACTACGGCCGCGCGCTCGCGCCAGAGGGTCCTGACTTGAGTGTCCGCAAAGCGCTCCGGGCCGTGGGCGTAGAGTTCGTGCAGCTGCGCGCAGATGAAGCTTTTGCCCATACGCCGCGGCGCGGCGATGAAGACCTTACGCCGCTGCACTAAGGGCACAAGCTGCGCTGTCTGGTCAATAAAGCTCAGGCCCTCGGCGTTGACCTGCGCCCATGAGCTCACGGCTAAGGGTAAGCGCGGCAAGATCGTCATAACTTCGTCCTAGCTTGGCTATAATAGGCCGGTTGTTGGTTGACAGGAGATACGATGTACCCATTTGACCCTGACAAAATCGTAGCGGGCGTGAACACGCTCAATGATACCTTGGTCAAGCTACTCTCGGGCCGGGGCCAAGAAGAGGACACCGATCCTAAGTTCTTGGAAGTGCGCGTCAAGACCCTAAAACAGGTCTTGATGCAGATTGACAACTCCTTAGGCGAGCTGCACGACCTGCTCGATACCTTGGAGTATCACCAAGACGAGCGCTACGAGGCTGCGGCCCAAGCGATTCGCGCCTTAGAAGATAACACCGCCCAAGTCGTCGAGTACCTGCGCTCCTTAGGCAAATACTAACGCAGACCGCCCCGGCGTGCGCCCCTTGCGCCAGCGTGCGCCCCCTGCGTCGGCGTGCGCGCTCTGCGGCGGCGTGCGCCCCCTGCGTCGGCGCTGCGCGCTCTGCGGCGGCTTGGCGTCGGCGCTACGCTGTCTCAGCGCCGGGCGGCCGGCTTTGCACCCAAAGGGTGCAGGCGCCTGCACCGTGGCTTTTGGCCCAAATTGCCCCGTAATGGTACTTAGGCTACAATGAGGCCGCTTGTGCCGTGGGGCTTGGCTCCGGCACGCACTTGTGATTTTGCAGCTGAGAAGTTCGCTTCTGAGCTGGCCGTTGCGGCGGCACTGATTGTGGAATCTTGATAACTCATGTGTTCTATTTTTGGCATCTTCGATATTAAAGAGAACCCTCAAGCTCTGCGCAACAAGGCGCTGGAGCTGTCGCGTTTGCAACTGCACCGCGGCCCTGATTGGGAAGGTATTTACCAAGGCGAGCACGCCATCGTCGTGCACGAGCGCTTATCCATCGTCGACCCGGGCAATGGTGCTCAGCCTCTGTACAATGCTGACAAGACTCAAGTCTTAGCTGCCAATGGTGAGATCTACAATCACGTCCAGCTCAAGAGCGAGTTAAAGGAGCCTTACGAGTTTTCGACCGGCTCGGACTGCGAGGTCATCTTACCGCTGTACCAAGAGTTCAAGCGCACCGGCGAAGTCTTCTGCGACCGTTTGGTCGGTGACTTTGCCTTTGCCATCTACGATGCCACCGACAACAGCTACTTCTTAGCTCGCGACCATATGGGTATCGTTCCGATGTACATCGGTACCGACCACGCAGGGCGCTTCTACGTCGCCTCGGAGATGAAGGCCTTAACCCCGGTCTGCGATACCGTCAAGGAGTTCCCTCCGGGCCACTACCTCTACTCCAAGCAAGACCTCGAGTTCCATCGCTACTACCAGCGCGACTGGATGGAGTATGACAATGTCAAGGACAATGTCACCTCGATCCCAGCCTTAAAGGAAGCCTTGATGGACAGCGTCAAGCGTCAGCTGATGTGCGACGTCCCTTATGGCGTGCTGCTCTCAGGCGGCCTTGACAGCTCGGTCATTTCGGCCATCGCCAAGCTCTACTCCGAGCGCCGCGTCGAAGATGGCGGCAAGACCGAGGCTTGGTACCCACGCCTGCACTCCTTTGCCATCGGCTTAAAGGATGCCCCGGACTTAAAGAAAGCCCGCGTCGTCGCTGACTACTTAGGCACCGTCCACCACGAGATTCACTACACCATCCAAGAGGGCTTGGACGCCTTACGTGATGTCATCTATCACATCGAGACCTATGATGTCACCACCATCCGCGCCTCGACCCCGATGTACTTAATGGCCCGCTACATCAAGGCCATGGGCATCAAGATGGTACTGTCGGGCGAAGGCTCCGACGAGATCTTCGGCGGCTACCTCTACTTCCATAAGGCTCCAAACGCCAAGGAATTTCACGAGGAGCTGGTACGCAAGTTATCGCAGCTGCACCTTTACGACTGCCTGCGCGCCAACAAGTCCTTAATGGCTTGGGGTGTTGAGGGCCGCGTGCCATTCTTAGACAAGAAGTTCTTAGACGTGGCTATGCACATCAATCCACAAGACAAGATGTGCCCGGGCAAGACCATCGAGAAGAAGGTGCTGCGTGAGGCCTTTGACGGCATGCTCCCAGAGGAAGTGCTGTGGCGTCAAAAGGAGCAGTTCTCAGACGGCGTCGGCTACGGCTGGATTGACGCCTTACGCGACTACGCCGAGGAGCATGTCTCCGACCGCAAGTTCGCCGAGCGCGCTGACCGCTTCCCGGTTAACACTCCAGTCACCAAGGAAGCCTACCTCTACCGCGAGATCTTCGAGGAGCTCTTCAAGTTACCTTCGGCGGTCAAGACCGTGCCATACGGCAAGTCGGTCGCCTGCTCGACTGAGACCGCAATCGCTTGGGACGAGAAGTTCAAGAACATGGCCGATCCATCGGGCCGTGCCGTCACCGACGTCCACGCTGATGCCTACGAGATGGGCCACAAGCTCTAACAGATAAGAGCTCACCTTTACTACAAGCCACTGCCGCAAGACAGTGGCTTTGTCATTTCTATTCACGGAGATCCCATGGCCCGTAACGGTCTCGTTCGCGTCCCATACTATCCCCAGCTCAGCGTCTTAAGCGTCCTGCACCCGCACGCGCCTGCGGTGATGAGCCTCTTATTGTATTGGCACACTCGGGCCGGTACCCCCGAGGCCTACAGCTATTGCCCGCAGCGCCACGACTTTCAGCTCGCCCAACACTTAGGGCTCAGCCTTGAGGACTTCCACGGGGCCTATCAGGCCCTATGCGCTCAGCACATCCTCATCGCCTCAACTTTTGAGGTACCGCCTAAAGAGGTCACGGCCGAAAGCAAGGTGCGCACGGAGATCCGCTATTGCTTAGACCTGAGCGCGCTACAGCGCACGCTCATCGAGCTCAAAGCGCCCGCCCCGGCGTGCAACATCAAGCTGCTGGCCCACGCCGCCGACGACTGCTTTGATTGCTACGACGTGATCGAAGAGAAGTTCCTGCCCATGACCCAAAGCCTGATCGGCACCATCGCCGGGGCCGACTATGAGGCCGCAGCGCTCCTGTGCACCCGCTTTATGGTCTACCTCAACGAAAACCATGAAGAGCTGGCGCAAAAAGCCATTGCCCCGGGCTGGAAGCTGCTACTCAATGTGCCCCTCGGCCAAGAGCCCGAAGACTACGCGCGCGAGCTCTATCAGCGCTATCTGCGCTCAGGCGAGCGCGCCGTCGACCTGAGCTTTAGTGACGGCAACTTCTTCTTGCCCGACCACGACCAGATCAAGACCACGGTGCACACGGTCAACCATTACAAGGGTCGCAAAGACCACGGCGCCCTCACCATTTGCGCCGCCTTGATGATGCTGCTCTGCGCCCACTTCCCGCAAAACTTTAGCTACAGCTCCGAGCTCACGGTCGGAGAGCTCAGCGACGCGGTCAAGCTCATCGCCGCCTTTGCCCCCGCGGCCGTAACCAAGCTGCACCTTGACCCGAGCGAAAGCGCCTCCGAGCATGTCCTCTGGACCAAACTACAAGCCCAGCTGAGCTGACCACAACCAATACAGACCACTGGGGCCATGGCTGCGCGCCGTGCCACGTGCGGGCCCAAACGTAGTGGTCTTTAAGGAGCAAAAGGCTCCTGTCCCATGAGGCCCCACGCAGGTACCCTGTCCCACAGCTGTTCCACGACTGTTCCACGGCCCAGCCGCTGAGCGTAGTGCTTACTTGCGATGGCGTCGCGCCTGCTTACGCTGCTGGCGTTGCTGCTTGTGGCGCTGCCGCAGCTTCTGCGTATGCGTGCTGCTTGGCGCGCTCTGCCGCGTGACCGCGACCTCACCCGAAGCTGACGCGGGCGCCGCGCCTTGCGCGACAACCGCATTGGTCACTGCGCCAGTTTCCGCGCCTGAAGGCAGCTGAGATTCCGCATCAGGTGCCGCGACGCCCGCAGGCCGCTCCTTGGCCTTCAGCTGCGCCACTTTCTCCGCTAACAGGCCCAGTGTCCTCATGCTTGCGCTCATTGATGCCTCATCTGAGCAGAGGAGAGCCATGAGAGCCGCCTCTGCTTCATCTTTCGGGTCGTACTCGATGATGATTTCCAGACCGCCCCGTGGAGCGCTATCGGCGCTATCTGTGTTATCGACGTGGGTTACGCCGAGCACCATGTCCTCATTTTGCTCGACCAAGGCATAATTCACCGCGCGGGTCAAGCGGCTGACCTGACAGCCGCTTGATGGGGCGACTACCTCGGCCTTGGCCTCAGCACTGGCGTCGGGCTCAGCTGCACTCAGCGCGCTGGCGCTGGAATCGGCAACGCCACTTGCGGCTGCAGCGGATGCTGCAGCGGAGGTGACCTCAGTCAACGCTGGGGCGTCAGATGCGACCGCGTCTGTGCCGTCGGCGGCAGGAAGCGTGACCGCAGCGGATTTCAGGTCGACTGGGGAGGTCTCGGGAACAGCAAGAGTGGCATCCGTAGTGGCATCCGTAGTGGCTTCCACTGTGACTTCTGGAGTGGCTTCCGCGGTGGTTTCCGTCGCACGGGTCGCCTTGGTGGTGCGCTGCTTGGCGCTCTGCTGCTTGGTTGTCGGCTTCTTTGCTGTCGGCTTCTTGTTGGCAGCTTTCTTGGTGGCTTGCTTGGTCTTGGGCTGGATCTTGGTGGCCGTCAGCAACTTGTTCATGTCGTGGCCTGATGCTTCCCACGCCTGCGGCTTAACTAAGGCAGCTAAGGCAAAGAACTTGGGCAAGCTCTGACCTAACTGATGCAGCGCGGCGTAGAAGTCACGCGAGTTTAACTGCAACAAGCGCTGCAGCGTGCACAGATAGTCGTGGAGCTGGGAGGGCATGCACTCTCTTAAGACCTTAACCAAGTCGGCAATAAGCGGACGCAAAGCCTCCGGCCAGCGCGCAGCGCGCTCACCTAAGGCTTGGGTGTAGGTCTTAACCAGTGCGGCATTAGGACGTGCCGGAATCTCGGCCTCGCAGCAGGTCAGATTGCTCTCCTTGGGGTCAGCCCAAGCGTCGGTGACCTCTTGGCCTAAGGCTTGGTACACCGGCAGCTCAAAGTCCCGTACCCAATTGAGGATGTTGATGTGGCCCAAGCAGTTGAGCAAGGTTCGCGTCATCTGGTGGTCAGCTCCGGTCAAGCCCGCCGATGCCGAGAAGTCGCGCATCAGGCAGTCGTTGAGCAGGTCGCGCTGGCCGCTCTTGAGCAGCTCTAAGTCCAAGGAAATGGCCATCAATTCCGCGAACGTAGTCGGCTTGATTTGCATGGTGACGAGCTTACCTGACGGCGTGAGCACCTCTTGGGATGTGAACTTGCGGAAGTAGCTCCGGGCGCGTGTGGACTGCGGCGCAGTATATGGGACGTAGCAGCAGACCTTCTCGCGCACATCCTTCGGGGCGACCGGCATAGCCTCGCGCCCATCCGGTACCGGATAGGCAAGGGACGATGCGCCATCAGTGGCATGGCCATAGCGCAGCTGTTGCAAGGCCTTGCGCTGAGCGGCCGCCTCTTGCGCCGCCGTCTTCACGCCAGCAGTCTTGCCCACAGGCGCGCTGTCTACGCCCTCGGCGCCATGGTCGTTGGTAACGACGGTGTCAGCAGCCGCTGCTGCTGGAGTCAGCTCCAATACCGGTGGCTCGGTACTGGGACTATTGGTATGAGTGACCGTTTCTGACATAGGATGTCTCCTTTCATGACAGATAAGGGAAGTTGGCGTCCTACCAACTGCTTTCCAGTGTAGCCCCGCTTTGGGGGCAAGTGAGCAAAAAGGCCCTTCAACGCTTTTGCGGAGTAACCGGCCGCTTGATCCGCGGAAGTTGCTCTATCTCCATTAAAGTGCTCTTCTGCGCGCCGAACGTAAAAACGCTGTTTAAGCCCCTCAATTTTGCAAATGTTGTGAGCCAGATCACGTTTATCGCGCTAAGCGGGCCTCAACCTAGGTACAAAACTCAAATTTTTATACGCACAATGTTCGCGGCGGGCGTTTGGGCCACTCTGATAGCGGCCGCGCTCGCCGCTTGCCGCTACACGTCCCGGACAGGCAGCATTAGTCTCTAAGGAGCCAAGCAACTGAGGCCCTATCCCCGGCTCCGGGCAGCCTCATGGGTGAGGCGTCCCACGTCGCTGCGCGTGAACCTGAGGCTGACACAGCGTGAATCATGAAGAGAGCCCAAAACGGGGGCGCAGCGCGCACGGCTGGCCCTCTTATCCTTAGAGACCAAGACATACTGGGGGCAAACACAAGCTTGGGGCCAAGGCGGCTCATCAGAGACTGCGCCGCAGCTCCCAGTGCCTTCGAGACCGCATGGGACGGCCCGCAGCCTGACATATCCTCCCTAGCCAGAGCCGGGGCATCACCGCCGCAGTTGGAGCCGACGCCACCTGAAGTAGCACCGGAAAGTCCGAAGCCCTCGAAACCAATATCAGCCCGGAGCATGAAGCTGCGCCGCAGCTTCTGCCGCCTTAGAGGCCACACGGGGCAGCCCGCAGCCTGACATGGCCTCAGTGGCCCGAGCCGGAGCGTCCCCGGACGCGCACCCGCGGCCTGCCCAATGCGGATCGGCCCGGCCGTAGGATGGGTTTGGGCGGGTGGGCCGCCGCAGTTGGGGCTGACGCCCCCGAGATCGCGCAAGAGAGCCCGCAGCTGCGCCTCACGAGCCACAATATGCCCCAAGCTGCCACAAATTTTGCAAAGCACAAGGCAGAGTAGTTGCGAGCCGTTACAATAGTCAAAAATGTTGGCTCACAAACCAACGGCATAACCACTGCTAGATATGGCGCAGCAACTGTAGAATCTGGGCGCACATGGCGCCATCACATGCTTAAATGGTTGGAGGCAGCGCAGACGTTCTCACTGCGGCGCTGATAGGTGATGGATCAAGCAAAGAACAATCAAAGCTCGACCCCGATGCAGGACTTGGGCGGTGAACGTCCGGCAGCTGCGCCCGCGAACCGTGCGCCTGCGCATGAGCACAGTGCGGCAGGCGCAGCTGCCCCTGAAAGCAGCCCGCAGTATGTGCATACCTTAACCGCGCAAGCGGCGCAAGCGAGCGCCGAGCAGCGTGCCCGCAGCAAGAGCGTCGACGCGCCGTGGGCCAATGTCTACACCCCAGCACCCAATGGGGCATCCTTTAGCACAGCGCCCGCGCCGCTGCAGAACCTGGCAGGGGTCAATGTCATGGGTCAAGGCCGGGACGTATTGGCTTTGGGCGCCGACAGCGGCGCCAAGATGGGTTCAGGCTTTAGCGCCATTAAGGCCGAACACACGGCCGCAGTCAGCCCTAAGGTCAGACCTGACTTTGCCTACCGTCCCGATGGCGGGGCCGACCTTGAAAGCTCCGATTCGGTCAGCTTCTATCAGACGGTCAAGCACGTCAGCCCAGATGTGCCTTTTAGCCCCGTAGGAGGGGGCGATGACCTGAGCAATAACTTCTCTGAAGAGCTGATGGCCTCGCTGCACTACTCCCAGCTCAACCAAGCCCTGCAGCACATCTTTGACCCGGTCAACTTTACCGCGACGCCGGGCGCCGAAACGGTACAGCAAGAAGCGCGCAGCGTGATTGAGCAAGCAGGCCTGAGCAGCTTTGCCTCGATGGTGGGCGCAGCTAGCCTGATGCAACCGACGAATACGACGGACTGCGCTGCGGGCGGTGGTGCGGACAGCGCAGCGAGCGGTGGTGCAGCCATCGCAGCCGCCAGTGCTGCCGCCAGCGCAGCAGGCAGCACGGCTGGGGGTGCGGCAGACAGCACGACGGATTCGCGGGTGGCAGCGGCCGCCCTCTCGCAGATGGCCTTGGGCCTCAAGGCGCAAGGATTACCAGATGCGGGCACGCCGAGCACGGGACTTGCGGACTTGAGCCGGGCGGAGCTCACGCGCGGTATTGCCAACCTCGAGCACTCGATGACCGTACTTTTGAGCATGTTAGGCTGCGGCGTCATGATTCACGCGATGGGCGCCAACTTCCAGCGCAAGATCATCTGGGCCAATGATGCCATGTATCAGATCTACGGCTACTCGCCCTCGGAGTTTGACCGCCTGACCTCCGATGCGACCTTGCCGCAGATCATCCATCCAGCCGACATCAACATCTTCTTTGCCAACTTCGAGCGCGTCCACGACGTCACGCAGACCATTCACTTTGAATATCGCATCCTCAACGGCACTACCAAGCATTATGTTTGGTGTGATATGCGCTCAGCCTACATCGGCAGGCTCGGTAACATGTCGCTCTTTATCTGCCTTGTGCGCGACATCACCGCCGACAAGCACCAAAAAGACCGCAACGAGCGCTGGATTCGCAAGAGCGCCCTGCTCTCGGAGGCATGCCAAGAGCTGGTCTTTGAGTACGACTACAACACCGACACTTTCGAGCGCTTTGGCAACTACCAAAACTTTGTGCGCACCGATGAGCGCGTGCAGCATAACTTCTTGCAGAATCTGCCACGCAAGGAGAATCTGCACCCTGACGATAAGCACTACTTGTCGGCCCTACTGCGCGATACCAGCCTTGCCGCGAGCAACAAGCGCCGCACGGTCAAGTTCCGCCTGCGCCCGCTCAATGGCACCGAATTTCTCTGGCATATGTGCTCGGCCATCGGCTACACCGAAGAGAGTACCGGCCACATCAAGATCATCGGCAAGGTCGCCAACATCCACAACTACGAGACCAAGCTCGCGACGCTGCATCAAGAAAACCAGCGCGACCCGATGACCAAGCTCTTCAACAAGGTCGCGATGGAACAGCTGTCAAGCCAAGTGCTCAAGGACAAGACCAATCAGCGTCATGCCCTGCTCATGATCGATATCGACAACTTCAAGCGCGTCAACGACACCTACGGCCATGCCTTCGGCGACGAGGTCATCACCATGATCGCCCAAAGTCTGGCCCACACCTTCCGCAGCTCGGACTTGGTGGCGCGCGTGGGTGGCGATGAGTTTGCGGTGCTGCTGCAAAACGTCACCTTTGACCAAGCCGTGGCCTTGGGCAAGATGTACCAGCGCATCGTGGGCGAGCAAAGCGCCAATTTAAGCCAGAGCTACCATATCACGAGCTCCGTAGGCCTTGCCTTCAGCCCCGACGATGCCAACAACTACTCGACCCTGTATCATGCGGCCGACCAAGCACTCTACTGGGTCAAAACCCATTGTAAGGGCGCCATCGCCCTCTACAGTAACGCCCAAGAGGCCACGGTAAGCCCGGGGCTGACCCCGGACTTTGCGGCGGTGCCGGCGCACCTGCGCCCGCACACCACGCCCAGCCTCACCCCAATTGAGCCAGTGCAATGCCCAGCTCTTGCGCCCAAGCCTACCTTAGACGCCCCGCCCTTTAAGAGCATCAGCGCTGCCGACTTAGCTGCCGCGGTGGCCTTAGCCGGGGTCACGCCGACCCACCTGCGTCACGAAGAGGAGCGGCTCCAGCACTCGCTCAAAGCCATCGCCGCCGAGTGTCAGCACTAAGAAAGTGCGCAGCTGCCTTCTTATGAGGCAGCCCCAAGGCCAATGCCCTACCAGCTCGCTAAAATGGGAACTTTCCGCACCATCAGGCGGCACCTTGCGTGCCATGAGGGTGCACGTAGTCCCTAACGTCCCGCGGGGCGGGCGCGTCCCGGCGCTAGGAGAGCCTCTCAGCTTTGGGCAAACTTCCCCACTCAGGGAAGGATATTCCGGCTCAGCGCAGGCTTCCTTGCAGGGTATTTGGTTCTAACTGACATGAGCATTGACTACAGCGAAATTCGGCGCGGCTTCTACACAGCGCTGCCGCTTTATCTTGGTTTCATTCCCCTGTCCTTGATTTTGGGCACCCAAGCCCACCAAATGGGGCAGGCTCCGCTCACGGCTTACCTGATGACCGCCCTTAACTTTGCCGGCGGCAGCGAGTTTGCCGCGGTGAGCCTGTGGTCGGCGGCGCCGCCGGTGTTGCTCATCACGCTCACCACCTTCCTCATCAACTCACGCCACATCATCATGGGCGCCTCCTTGGCCCCCTACATCCGCCAAGAAAGCGGCCTACGCGTCTTCTTCATCTACTACGTCATGTGCGATGAGTGCTGGGCGCTCTCGATGCAAGATATCCAGCGCCGCGCGGCGCAGAAGCTCGGCTTCTCCTTTTGGTTTCACATGGGCGTAGGCCTGAGCCTGTGGGCGATGTGGTCGCTGACCTGCGGCGTGGGCGCCTTAATTGGCTCACAGCTGGGCGATATGAACCGCTACGGCTTTGCCATGGCGCTCCCGGCCACCTTCATTGGTCTGAGCGTGGCGATGCGTCCGCGTGAACAGTATAGCCGCTACCTGCCCATTGCCCTGAGCTTTATCGCTGCCGCTCTGACCACGATCTATATCGACCGCATCTACGCCGTGGGCGCTGGGGCCATCGTAGGCTTGAGCTGTGCCTACTGCCAACAAGTGCTCAAGGAGCGGCATCAGGCCCAGCAAGCGCGCGCCGAGGTTCACGCCGCCAGCGCCACAGCTGCTCAGGCCGCGCCGGAGAGCGCAGCGCCTGTTTCGCAGGCTGCGCCGTGCGTGGCGCCAACGCCCGCGGCTCAGGACAAGGAGTAAGCACCATGTTACCAAGCTATCTTGATATGCTGGCCATCTTGGGCATGGCCGTGGCGACATACTTCACCCGCATCTGCGGCTTTCTGTGGCTGCGCAAGCATCAGTTAAGCCCGCGGGCG
The DNA here is from genome assembly GCA_944389615.1 of uncultured Anaerobiospirillum sp. Taxonomy (GTDB): domain Bacteria; phylum Pseudomonadota; class Gammaproteobacteria; order Enterobacterales; family Succinivibrionaceae; genus Anaerobiospirillum. Next base: position 24,605 of record CALXNA010000041.1, read on the forward strand.
CGCGCGGTGCTCGAGTCGAGCCCGTGCTGCGTCATGGTCAGCGTGGTCGCCCCGTCCTTTATGACCACCGACCCCAAGACCTTGGCGGCCCTGCTCTGCGCCATCGGTCTATCTTTTAAGTTCAGCCTCGGCGTCACCATCGTCGGCTCCGTCATCATCATGGCGCTCTTGCAAAACTGTATCTAAGGCGAACCAGCGGGCTCAAATATACCGATTTGCGCGCACGCGGCAGCGGCCTTTTCACCCCTATTTTGGGTAGCGTGGATACCGCCAGACAGAGCGGCAGGGCGCGCAGGCTGTGGGCTAAGCCACATTTTGTGTGGTCTCCTCGGTAAAGATGAGCGCTGGATCATCTTTTTGGTATCGCCTTGCAGGTTTTTGCTATGAGATGTGCATAATTGACAATGCACCTGCACTAAGGGCTCAAACCATTGAGTGGAGCCGCTTGAGCGCCGATCGCGTTAGTTTTTACAACGACGCCTTCGTTTCATCGCAAAAAGTCGCGCCACCGCGCAAATGCCCACGCCATGGGCCTTACGCCTGCGACGGAGCGTTTATACCAAGTTTGACCACTCCCCTTAAGGTGGGCCGCACCATAAGAATTTTCTCGGCAAAATTCTGAGGTGGCAACCACGCAGTTGCATGGGTCAACCCGTTCCTTAGGAGCGCTGCGCGCAGCTCTCCTGAGAACACAGCCTCGCCATGACAGAAGGCTTGGAGCTTGGAGACAGTGGACACGGTGGAGCATGTGCCCGCTTAACAGCTAAGCATCTTCCTTGAACGTGGCCTGATAAGGAGTTTTATCGTGAATAAGAGTGAGTTAGTCGAAAACATCGCCAAGAAGACCGGCCTCTCCCTCAAGGACGCAAACGCTGCCGTCGCTGCCTTCATTGGCATCGTTAAGGACAGCTTAGCTGATGGCGAGAGCGTAATCCTCGTAGGCTTTGGCAGCTTCGTCGTACGCGATCGTGCCGCTCGCACGGGCCACAACCCACGCACCGGTGAGACCTTAAATATCCCGGCCGTCAAGGTACCAGCCTTCCGTCCGGGCAAGTCCTTAAAAGACGCTCTCAACCAAAAGTAGGAGTCACGCTCCCTCCGCTTAGGCGCCGCGCGGTAAGTCAGCGCGCCCCCTCGCCTGTATTGCGACCAATACAGGCGCTTTTGTCTTTACGCAGGCCGTTTCTACCTTCGGTTCCGCTGTACCAGCAACCAAGCAGGCTCAATTTATACAGCTCAAGCAATGACAGGCTGTACGCCTTCACGTGGAACGGGCGCAGGCATTGCAGCGGGCGCAGGCACTGCTCCGTGGCAGGGCCTTACGTAGCTCTATGCGCTCTTAGAGCAGGCTGCGTCTTTGGCCCTAATTGCGACCGCCTCTTGGATTTCCGCCAGTTCACTCAGTAGCTCAGTAGGCTGAAGGCCTAACTTGCGGCGCGTGGCCTCCTCCCAAGAGACATCGTCGGTGAGCTTGTAGCGTGAGTAGGCAAAGCCCTGAGGTGGCTGTTGGCTGTCACCGCGCTCATGGGCCTGTACCGCCTGCCCGATGGCATAGCCTAAGCCCACCGGTACTGCGTTGCCAATTTGCTTGTACTGAGTGGCGAGGTTGCCGCAAATCTGCCAAGACTCCGGGAACATCTGAATGCGCCGATACTCCTGCACCGAGAGCGGCCGGTCGTGCTCAGGGTGGCAGATGTCGGTAGCAGGCATGGTCGGCGAGGTCACCAAGGTGCACGACGGCTTATCCCACGCCAGACGCCGGTAAAAGCCCGTCTTGCCCCCGCCTAAGTAGAAGCTCTTGCCCATGGCCACCGGTTGCAAATCCTCCGGCAAGTCGCGCCAGTATTGGCCCTCCTTGAGCATGCGATAAAAGCGCAGGCGCACTTCTGGGAAGTCAAGGTGGTCGCATGGTTCGTCTGGGAGCCCCGCTAAGGCATCGCGCAGCGTGCGCCACGGCAACAAACCACAAAAGCCGTTTTCGGCATGAGTTGGCATCAGATAAGGCATCTTGGGGCCGATCTTGGTGCAAAGCAGTACCACGCGCTCTCTGATTTGCGGCACCCCGAAGTTGGCCGCGTTGTAGAGGTTGAAAAATCTGGGCGCGCAATCCCATGACCTTTAGGTCGTGGGTCAAGCGCCCCAAAAAATGCTATACTAGCTGTG
>CALXNA010000042.1 GCA_944389615.1 uncultured Anaerobiospirillum sp.
CCACATTAGCTGGAGCGCGCAATTTCAGTGCGAAGCCCGCAGCGCGGGCTGAAGGGCGGGCGCCGTACGGCGCACCGCCCTGTGGCGTCTTAAGACGCCCGCGGTAGCCCTGAGCTTGTACGTAAAAAAGCACAGCCGGGGGTACCGCCTGTGCTCACTACGAGGTGTGGACACGTCGGTGTGACGTGCCCTCACGATTGATTGTCGAAAGTAATGGGACTACTTGAGCTCTAAGATAGCCGCGCCGCCGCAACCTAAGGTTAAGGTGGTGCCCTCCAGCTTGACCTCGCCGGTGGTCAAGAGCTCAGTGGCTGCCTGAGGCAGCTGATAGGTCAAAGGCTCCTTGTTGGTGTTGGCGATGACCAAGAGCTTCTGGCCGGTCTTATCATTGATACGCCAGTAGGACATGACGCCCGAGGCGATGGTGTTGCGCTCAAAGCGACCGTAGGTGACGGTTTCATGCAGGCTTGGCTCCTTGCGCAGAGCGATGAGCTTGCGGTAGTGGTTGAGCGGGCTCAACGGATCGTTTTCTTGGGCCTTAACGTTTAAGGTCTGATAGTCCTGGTGCACGCGCAGCCATGGCTTGCCCGTGGTAAAGCCGGCGTTAGGCTCATCTGACCACAGCATTGGGGTGCGCGCATTGTCACGGCCGTGACGGGCGCATAGGGCGACGGCTTCTTGCTCGGAGAGGCCGCATGCGATTGAGGTTTGGTACTCGTCCTTGGCAAAGAGATCGTTGAACTCGTCGATGCTCTTAAAGTCGGTATTGGTCATGCCAATCTCTTGGCCTTGGTAGATGAACGGAATGCCGCGCAAGAACATGAGGAAGGTGCCTAAGAGCTTGGCGCCTTGGGCATTGTGTAAGTGCTCAGGCAGGTAGTAGGAGACGCCGCGTGGCTCATCGTGGTTCTCGATGATCGGAGCGACAAAGGCGTCGGCCTTCTGGTAGAGCTCTTGGGTGTTAAAGACGCAGCCGACGAACTCATCGACCGTGAGGTTAGGATATTCACGGTAGTGCGGGTGGGCTTCGATCAGCTCACGTGGTGAGAGGTCAAATAAGGTTGAGAAGTAGCCCTGCGGCCCGGCAAACTCAGTGACGCTTTCCTTGGTAACGGTCAGCACTTCGCCTACGGTAAAGGAGTCGTGTGGGGTGAAAGTGCGATCCTTGAGCTCGTTTAAGAACTTGCCAATCTGGCTTAAGTTGCGCGCATTCATCTTGGCGGCGTGGGTCATGCCATCGCTGTCATCAGGCGGCAGATCTGGGAAGGATAAGTCCTTGACGATGGACAAGATGGCGTCGACGCGGAAGCCCGCTACCCCCTTATCAAGCCAGAAGGTAACGAGCTTGTAGACCTGCTCGCGCAGCTTCGGATTGTACCAGTTGAGATCGGGCTGCTCCTTGGCAAAGTAGTGGCTGTAGTAGATGTCCTCGTTCTCATGGCCCGGAATTTTTTCCCAGACCGAGCCGCCAAAGTAGGAGCGCAGGTTGTTAGGTACCTTGCCGTCCTTGCCCTTGATGAAGTAGAAGTAGCCTGCCTCTTCGCTGTTTAAGTCGGCGCAGGCCTTCTTAAACCACTTATGTTCGCTCGAGCAGTGGTTGACCACTAAGTCCATGATGACATCGATGCCGCGGGCCTTGGCCTCCTTCATCAGACGATCGAAGTCCTCTAAGGTACCGAAGCTCGGGTCGATGTTCTCGTAGTCGCTGATGTCGTAGCCTTGATCGACAAAAGGCGAAGGATAGATCGGCGAGAGCCACAGGATGTCGATGCCTAAGGCCTTGAGATAATCGAGCTTGGAGATGATGCCCGGCAAATCACCGATGCCGTCGCCATTGCTGTCGCAAAACGACTTAGGATAGATCTGGTAAGCCGTCTTACCATGCCACCACTTCTGCTCCATGACTAAAATCCTCGCAAATGATACTGGGAAGTCCCCTCGACGGTTCGAGCGCGGGCACCGTGGTGGTGCCGGGGCGAACCTTGAGGGTATGAGCCCAGTATAGAAAGGGGCCGTGCGCCTCGGCTCAAGTCTTTTGGCCGAAAACTATACTAAATTAACCACAGTCTGCGCTCTGGTTAAATTTAGACACAAATGAGCCTGCTCTGTACCATGGCCTTTGACCCTGATCACATCGGGCTTAGCGCTGATTTGCGCGCTTTCTTGGCCTGCGCCGTAGTGTACAGTGGGAGTGTCCTATTTTGACCTTGGGGTTGCCCGCAGTACGTGTCCTAGGACGTGTCCGTGGGGCGTGCCCGTGAATGTGTTTGGTGGACGTGCCCGTGGGGCGTGCCCGTAAGGGCAAAGCCTGTGGGGCGTGCCTGTAAGGGCAAAGCCCGTGGGGCGTGCCTGTAAGGGCAAAGCTCATGTGCTGGCCCGGTTACGGTGCCGCGGCAAGCGGCGCCTGCTTGGGCGAAGCTGGCGGGGCCGCGGTGAGCGGAACCCTTAGTAAAAAGGCACTTTGCAGTGCCTTGGATTAGAGAGTTGTTATGGAAAGGGAGCTCCCGCCGCAGCGGACATTGCGTTGGTGGCTGGGCGGGAGTTCGTCTTGGGACGCGGTCGTCTTAGGACTAACCGTCTTAGGACGAGTCGTCTTCGGACTGAGTTAGCTTATTGAGCCTCAGCTGGGGTTGGGAGTGGCTCGTTTGAGTTCTTAGCTGCGGCGCTCTTGCGGTTTTGCAGCTCACGGATGATGTCCGGATAGAGCTTGTCTAACTTGTAGCCGACTACCGAGAGGATGCCTAAGACGTAGAGGACAGCAGGAACAGCGGTGCAAGCTAATAAGATCGCTTCCATGGCCTCTGGGGTCTGGTCTGGGGCGTTGTTGACATAGCCGCCGATCTGCATGGTGATGGAGGCTAAGACCGCGCCTAAACCGGCGGCTAACTTCATGCCGAAGGAGGCACCGGCGTAAACTAAGCCCTCGTGACGCTCGTGGTCGATGTACTCGCCGTACTCAACGCAGTCTGGGAGCATGGCGAATAAGCAAGCGTAGGTGAAGCCTTGACCAAAGCCGAAGAAGGCGGCCGCGACGAAAGCGACGGTGGCGTTCTCTGGGGCGATGAAACGGGCTAACAGGGCAAAGAAGATGATGACCGAGGCGGTGACTAAGGCATTACGCTTGCCATAGCGGCGCAGCATGATTGGCAGCAACAGTACCATCGAGCCGATCTTGAAGCTGTTCATGATGGCAGCGAAGGTACCAACATGGTTTGGATTGTCCAAGAAGTAGCGGCAGTAGTAGGTGTTGGCGGTGCTAAAGACCACGTCAGCCGAGAAGATGGTGACCATGGCTAAGGTCAGCATGAGCCAGAACTTGTTGTGGAACAGGCCCTTGATGACGCGTAAGGTGGTCTTGAGATCGCTCTTCTCTGGGGCTGGGCTGGCGCAACGCTCGTGGCAGCAGACAAAGGTGAAGAAGAAGCAGGCGCAAGCAATGATGGCCAAGATGATGAAGGTCGTGGTCCAAGCCATCTGGTCGCCGCCAAAGAACTCAACCATTGGCAGGGTGACGATCATGGTCAAGGTGTTACCAGCGGTTGCAAGGAGCATACGGTAAATAACGATGATCGAACGCTGATAGCTGTCCTGCGTCATGGTGGTCGTCATCGAGCCGTAAGGCAGGTTGATGGCGGTATAGACCACGGTGATGGCGAAGTTATAGGACACGAAGATGTAGATATACTTCATCAGATCGCTCATCCCCGGAGGTACCGAGAACAAGGCCACCATGGCGATGAAGAATGGGATCAGCATGCGGATGATCCATGCACGGGCCTTGCCGTATGGGCTCTTGGTGTTCTCAATGAGGTAACCTACGCACAGGTCTGAGAAGCCGTCTAAGAAGCGGGACGCTAACATGATCGAAGCGACGATCGCGATGTTAACGTTGACCACCTCGGTGTAGTAGTAGATGAGGATGGAGCCCGTTGGCGTGTAGAGCATCTGCGAGGCAAAGTCGCCCATACCATAGGCAAACTTTTCCACCACGCCAATGTTGGGATCCTTGTTAGGATTGTTAGCTAGCTTAGGAAATAGCATGTCATTGTCTCCAGCTTAACTTGCAAGCAGGCCTCCGCAGGCTGCCACACCTCCTTTGGCGCTGCCACGCACCAAAGGTGGAGGTTTGCTCCCAAGGTGCCACAGGGTAAGGGGCCAAAGGCCTAAGACCCATCCTTGGGAGCAAGTTGCTAGCTTGCAAGTTAGGGAGTGCGCGCATCGGCTTGAGCCCTTAAAGTGGAGAAGAGGGCTTAAGCTGCCTGAGCGGCCGCTGCCAAATGCGACCTTTCAGGTACCAACTTAGTTTGAGCCAAAACCAAATCAGCGACGTGTGCGCTCCGGTTACCACGGTAAGCACCAGTAGTGCTCAGGTATTTTCCGTGCCCGCAGGCAGCTGCCTTAGCCCCAAAGCTGGGAGCCGCCCAGCCGGAAGCTGCCAAGGGCAGCTGCCTACGTGCTCGTGAAATCGGCCTTGTGTTGAGGTAAAGGGCCCCCTAGGGCCTAGGGGCGTACCCCTAGACCGGACACAAGGGAGAGGTTGTTAGTGTTGCCTTAGTCGGCGACGACTACCGCGCTGACGGCCGGGAGGGTGACCTTGGTGCCCTCAAGCTTGATGGCATCGTTCGAGGCCACCACGATCTTAGATGCGCTTGGTAAGTCGTAGCTTACGGCGCTGTCCTCGAAGTTAGCGATGACGTAGAGGTGCTTGCCGTTTAACTCGCGCATGTACGGTACGACGTAGTCGGCGTTAGGGGTTAAGCCCTTGAAGCGGCCGTAGGTCAGAAGCTCCTTGTACTCAGGCTGCTTCTTTAAGGCGATCAAGGTCTTGTAGAAGGAGAAGACGCTCTTCGGGTCATGGCGCTGGGACGCGACATTGAGGGTCTTGTAGTCTTGGTGCACCTTGAGCCAAGTGATGGCGGCGCTGGAGAAGCCGGCATTCTTTTCGTCCGACCACAGCATTGGGGTGCGGGCGTTGTCGCGCGACTCCAGATTTAAGATGTCCAAGGCCTGACGCTCAGTTAAGCCCGCCTCCAGCGCGGTCTTGTAATTGTCCTTGGCATTGACGTCGTCAAACTCGTAGATCGAGTTGAACTGGGTGTTGGTCATGCCGATCTCTTGGCCTTGGTAGATGAATGGCATGCCGCGTAAGAGCAGGAGTACGGCGGCAAAGGCCTTGGCGCCTTCTGGGGTCTGGGCGTGACGCGGCAGGTAGTAGGAGACGCCGCGCGGCTCGTCATGGTTCTCGAAGATCGGGCACATGAAGCCGATGTCATTGACGCGCTCCTGCGAGGCGAAAATGGTATCGCGCCACTTAGCGATCGAAACTGGGCGGTAACGATAGTAGGCTGGGTACTTTTCGTTGAGCTCGCGGGCCGAGAAGTCAAAGATGGTCGAGAAGAAGCCGTTGTCGCCGATGTAGTTGCCTAAAGAGTCGGTGTTGACACCAAAAGCCTCGGCCACCGAGATGGCATCGTGCGGCTTGAAGGTGTGATCGTTCATCTCAAAGAGGAAGTTGGCGGCCTGATCGGAGAGCTTGGCGGTCATCTGGTTAGCCGAGCACATGCCATCAGGGCCATCGGCAGGCAGACCCGGGAAGGTCAAGTCCTTGGCGATGTTCATGATGGCGTCAACGCGGAAGCCTGCGACGCCCTTGTCGAGCCAGAAGTTGATCATGTCAAAGAGCTTGTGGCGCAGTGGCTCGTAGTACCAATTGAGGTCAGGCTGGGCCTTGGCAAAATAGTGCAGGTAGTAGAGATCTTCGCCCTCGTGACCCGGCAGCGGTTCCCAGACCGAGCCGCCGAAGTAGGAGCGCAGGTTATCAGGTACCCGACCGTTCTTGCCCTTGACGAGGTAGAAGTATTTGGCCTCTTCGCAGCTTGGGTCAGCGCAGGCCTTCTTAAACCACTCGTGCTCATTGGAGCAGTGGTTGATGACGAGGTCTAAGATGATGTCGATGCCGCGGGCCTTAGCTTGGGCTAAGAGCTCGTCGAAATCAGCCATGGTGCCAAAGACTGGGTCGATATCTTGGTAGTCGGCGATATCGTAGCCTTGGTCGACGAAGGGGCTCTTAAAGATAGGGGAGAGCCAAACTAACTCGACGCCCAACTCTTGGAGATAGTCGAGCTTGGAGATGATGCCGCGTAAGTCACCGATGCCGTCGCCATTGGAATCGCAAAACGACTTCGGGTAAATTTGGTAAGCGGTCTTGCCGTGCCACCATTTCTGATTCATAGAGTACCTCTCAACAACTCTCGTCCGCACCATCTGCGCTCGGTGACCTGCGGCCGCTCTTAGCCGGTCGCTTAGTAGACCTTCTCGGTTACTCAAGCAGGGAGCGCCAAGCCCACACACTGCCCGGCGCGCCCTCGAACCAGATGGAGAATAATGCGGATATGCCTGCCCTGAACTTAACTCAGGTTGCTGCTGCGAGGCTCACTCCATAGATAGACGCCTGCCCTGTGCTGCCACGGAGGAGAGCATTGGCCGCACATGTCAGTACCGCCTTAAGCGGTTAGCTTCAATCGTGAACCTCGCGCAGGCCCGAGCGTCACACGCTGCGGCCTGATGGTTTGCAGTTTTCACAGGGGTTTCTGCAAAGCTGTGTTCGTCTGAACACAAACGACATTCTAGCCAAACGTCCTTGACCATGTGTTCTTTACTGGCACCCAAAACTTTCCGATTTTGACTTTTGTCCGGTTTTTTGTGACCCCACCGACAAAAACCGGTGCCCGTCTAGATACGCACGAAGACCAATAAAGCTGATAAATATCAGTGGGCACGTGCACGGAGCGGCTCAACCTCAGTTTCGTCCCCGGCGCGTCGGCGCGAATCTCCCTCCCCAGCGCCCGTGCCCCATCATAGCACCTCCCCGGCACCTCCCCGCTGCCTGTGTGCAAACTTTTGCAGCAAAGTTATGCAAAAACTCTGCAAAAAAGCTCCCGCTTTTCAGTCCCAGCTGAACCCCTAACCTTGGAGCTGAAGCGCGGCCCAGCCGATCCACCGGTAGGCCATCACCGTCCCAAGGTGACCACATTGCCCGCGGTGGCCGCGTCGGTCTCTAAGGGACAAAGGGCTGCTTGCCTGCGCCGCGGACAGTACCAGGGCGTTCAGCGCCCCACGCCGCAGTGGCCCCGTAGGTCTCTAAGAGACAAAGGGCCTCCGCGCAGCGGACGCGGGGGCAAGGAGGCGGCAGCCTGCGCTGCGGGCGGGGCGCGGGACGCAAAAAAAGCAGGCCGGAGCCTGCTTTGAGATAAATGCTCTTTTGAGCATGAGCAAGTTGGTGTAACTTGCTCTGAGGTGTGTTATTGGAGCTTGCTTACAGCAGGATGATCGCCGAGCTGCCCTCTGCTACTTGTACCTTGCAGCAGTCGGTGCACAGCTTGACCTCACCTGAAGACAGTAACAAGGTCGACTCCTTGTTGACGTCGAAGGTGACAGCCTCAGCACCGAAGTTGGCGATGACCATGATGGTCTGGTCGTGGCCTTGGCGTAAGTAGGCTAAGGTGTGCTCGTTTGGATCCTCTAAGGCAATGAAGTTGCCGTAGGTGAAGGTCTTGAGGTACTTAGGATCCTTGCGTAAGGCAATGACCTTCTTGTAGTAGTTGAGTACCGAGTCCGGATCGGCGCTCTCGCTCTTGACGTTGACGGTCTTGTAGTCTTGGTTGATCTTCATCCAAGGCTTGACGGTCGAGAAGCCTGCGTTCTCGCTATCATTCCACGACATTGGGACGCGGCCGTGGTCACGAGCTTGATCGTTTAAGATCTTCAGGGCAACGGTATCGGATAAGCCATGGCGCATGCAGTTGTCGTACTGATCCTTGGACTGGCAGTCGTCTAACTCATCGATGTGGTTGAACTGGGTGTTGAGCATGCCCAGCTCTTGGCCTTGGAATACGAATGGGATGCCCTTTAAGGTCAGGTTAACGGTACCTAAGGCCTTGGCGCCGCGGGCGTTTTGCCACATCAATGGCAGGTAGGTCGAGACGCCGCGTGGCTCATCGTGGTTTTCAATGACTGGAGCTAAGAAGCCGGTGTTGCCTGCGGTCTCTTGAGCGGCGAAGGTGACCTCACGGTACTGCTTGACCGAGAGCTTTTCAAAGCCGTAGAAGCAGTAGTGCTTGGTTAAAGCTTCACGGGCCGAGAAGTCGAAGATCGAGCCGAAGACACCTTCATCACCGATGAAGTCCTTAACATTATCCTTGGAGATGCCGAAGACTTCGCCTACCGAGAACTTGTCGTGTGGGGTGAAGGTGTGGGCGTTCATCTCGCGCAGGAAGTTCAGCGCAACATCGACGTGCTCGGAGTTCATCACACCGCACGAGCACAGTCCGTCACCGACGCTGTCGGCTGGGTACATTGGGAAGGTTGGATCCTTGCCGATCGACATGATGGCGTCAACGCGGAAACCAGCGATGCCCATGTCGACTAACCACCAGTTCATCATGTCGTAGATCTTCTGGCGCAGCTTTGGATTGAACCAGTTGAGGTCAGGCTGCTTTTTGTGGAACCAGTGGCAGTAGTAGAGGTTCTCTTGACCCGGAACTGGCTCCCAGACCGAGCCGCCAAAGCAGGCACGTAAGTTGTTTGGTACCTTGCCGTCCTTGCCTTCGCGGAAGATGAAGTACGAGGCCTCTTCGCTCTTAGGGTCGGCGCAGGCCTTCTTAAACCACTCGTGCTCATCGGAGCAGTGGTTGACGACCAAGTCCATGATGATGCCGATGCCGTACTTGTCAGCCTCAGCCTTGAGCTTCTTGAAATCGTCCATGCTGCCGAAGATTGGGTCGATATCTTGGTAGTCGGCGATATCGTAGCCTTGGTCAGCAAATGGGGACTTGTAGATAGGGGAGATCCACAGCAGGTCGATGCCTAAGTCGTGCAGGTAAGGGATCTTCTCGATGATGCCCGGTAAATCACCAAAGCCATCACCATTGGTGTCCTTAAAGGACTTAGGGTAGATTTGATAAGCGACTTTGCCGTGCCACCACTTAGTCTGCATTTGGGTCACTCCTAGAGAATGGGGCGCGCACGCTGCGCGCAAGCAATCAGGGATCGTGCAAGCAGGCCTTGGCGTGTGCCTGAGAGCCAAGCTGAGCTTGCTTAAGGTGTGTCGCCACCGAGAACTGCGCTGCGGTGGCCTCACTGCATTCAGTGGCTCAAAGTATAGGGGGCGCGGCGTCGTCTTTGTTACGCACTATTAGCCAAAAACTACACTGAATTAACGTGCGCGGCCCCAGAGGCGGCCCTGTCGGCTTGAAAACTTGACCACACTCACAAAAACAGGGGCGACTGGGTCCCTGTTGGTGTACTGCGGGCGGCAGCGCCCATTAGCGTCCCTTCTTGCTCTTGGCAAAGCCACGCTTACCGCTTTGGCGTGGTTTGATCAGCTGCTCCAGCGAAGCTTGGAAGGGCTTGGTGCTTTGTCCATCTAAGGGCAGGCGAGGGGATGGGCCCGGATCGGGGCTGACGCCATCGTAGGGCACTAAGTCCTGCTCGATGGGGCAGCTGTCGTCTTTGAGGTCGGGCTCGACGTCGTCAAACCAGTCCTCGCCCCAAGCGTTGTTGGTGGCGCCATTGAGATGATCCATGGCGTTGAGCTTGGTCTGCGCTGGGTGGACGTAGACGGCGCGTACATCGTGGGCATCGATGATGCCGTCGGCGTCAGCAAGCTTTGCCACCTCCGGCGCGACGCCTTGAGCCTGCAGCTTTTGCTGCACGGACAATGGAGCTGTACGTGGTTCGGGCTTGGGCTCAGGCTCCTTGACGCAGGAGACGCAGCTGGGGGTGGGGCCTAATTGCCCGGTGAGCGTTTGCTCTAAGACAAAGTCGCTGTTCTCATCGAGCTCGAGGTCAAAGTCCGGCTCGTACTCTTCTTCATAGTACTCATGAACGAGCGGATAGCCCGAAGCATCGCGCTTGACCGGATGTTGCTTGCTGTAGTTGTAGGCCGCGCTATAACGCTGAATGGTGGCTGCGGTCGGCTCGGGGCTCGGCTCAGTTGAGGCCTTGGGCTCGGCGTTGGGTTTGCTCGCGGTATCGTCCGGGCATTGGGCGGCAAACTCGGCTTCTAAGGCCTCATCGCGCGCGGCGTTGGCCGCGGCTTGTTCCGAGCTAATCGGGGCGGCGGCCTGCGCGGCATCAAGGTAGCTTTGCACCGTCTCGCGCACACTCTGACCGCGGGTTAAGGTATGGTCTAAGTCGGTGGCGCTGAGCGCAGGCTTGAGCTCGGTGCTGCTCTCCTCGGAGTCTTGATCGACACCCAAGTGGTTTTTGCGGTACTGCATCGGGGTGATGCCGAACTTCTTCTTGAAGCTCTTAAAGAAGTAGCCGGCGTTCTCAAAGCCGTGGTCATAGGAGATGTCGGAGATCGCACGTGAGGTGAGCTCGATTTCCTTGGCGGCGCGGCGCAGGCGCAGGTCGTTTAGGTACTCGGTAAAGGACATGCCGGTGGCATGCTTGAAGTAGCGGCAAAAGTACTGGTCAGAGAAGCCTACACGCATCGAGGCGTCCTTGACCGTCATTGGGCCTGCGTAATGCGAGTCGATGTAGTTGAGCAAGTCCTTGAGCTTGTCTTGCTTAGTGCGATTGGCGCCGGTGTGCACATCCTTGCGCGTGAGCAGGCCGTACTCGTGGTAGAGCGCCAAGATCTCAAGGAGCTTGGCCTTGATGATGAGACGCATTGAGGCATTGTTGGTGGTGCCATAGCGCGCGCAGTAGCGATAGAGCTTGTCGATGCGGTTAAAGGCCGGGTGCTCAGGCGTGATGATCGGCGGCAGTGGGATGTTGCTTGAAATTAAAGCCTCGAAGATCTCCGATTGCAGCTCGTCGTAGCCCTGCAGCATCAGCATCTTCGGGTCAAAGACGATGGCGCTCTCCTCGCAATGAGGCGGGAGGATAAAGGTATGCATCACGTTGCCGGGCAAGAAGATAAAGGCATCGCCCTCAATCACGGCTTCGTGCATGTCGATGGCAACCTTAAAGGTGCCCTTGGAGAAGCGCACCAACTCCGCTTCGCGGTGCCAGTGGAGCGACACGCGCGTAGTGTAGTTTTGCGGCACCCAGACATAGGCGGCAAAGGGGAATACGGAGGTGCCGTGCTGGGTGTTTTCAAAGAGTTCCTTTTTGAGGTTCTGATGTGACGTGCGCCCTGAGGCGATATGCTGTTGCGCCTTAGAGCTTTGTTTGAGCAAGTCGATCCGCGAAGGGGAATGAGCGTCGTGAGCTGAGTGCTGGGACGCAGAGTGAGAAGGCACAGCTGAAGCTGCGCGCTTTAAGGCCTGGGCCATGACAACACACCTGTAACATCTGAATGCAAAACAGCGCCGTGACCTCTGTTACCACCACGTCGTACTGACCGTCAGGCTCGGATCAGCATCTTGAGAGGAATCTAGGCACCGCACAAAACATAGTGTACAGGTTTAGGCACCAAAAGCCATGCATAAGCGTTATGTTTGTGAGACTAGACACAGGTGTGCATATGTTCGTCCCTACCTACGGCAGCATCGGGCTGGGCTCAATCTTGGGCGGGCTTCACCTGCGGCGGCAAAAGGGCAGCGCCGCGGCAAGGCGCCGCGGCAAGGCGCTGCGCGGCTAAGCTCCCATCCGAGCCTAACCCGTGGCCTGAGCCCACGGCCGGGCGTCTGTGCCGGGGGATCGGCATCGGGCCGTGTCCAGTAACATGCCCAGTACTGGGTAAGGCACTTGATAAGGTGGATCGCGCAGGGCGGCATGTAATATGCCTAAGCCTGCCGATGTGCTCGCACGAGCTCGATTTTGTGGACATCATTTGGCAGAGGAGATCTTCTCTTTGAGTCAGCTTACCCCCGCGCAACTGAGCCTTGCCTTATGCAAGCTCATGGGCTTAAGTCATTGGCAAGTCAATTTAGACGGCGCAGCCATCACCTGCGAGCTTAATCTTGAGCTGATGGAGAAGTATGGCGACTTCAAGTTCGTCACGGGCAGCATGCTCGAGCAAGCTCTGTCCGATGATGACTTAAGCACCCTTGAGTACCGCTATCCGACCACGTGGATGAATCGCTTCCAAGCCGTCCTCGTCAACCCGCTCAATCGCAATGACTTGATTGCCCTGAGCCCGGAGTTGATCGCTGCGCTTGAGAAGAGCCCTCTGACCTCCGGCTTAAACACGATCAAGAGCACTGACCTGTGGCCGCAGCTCTATGAGGCCTATGTGCGCAAGCAAAAGGAGCGCGCTCTGCAGGCCAAAGAGGAGCTTGCCGCCCAGCAAGCTGAAGCCAATGCCCTCGCTGAGCAGGTGCAAGCTGATAACGCTGCGGCCGCTGCAGCCGAGGCGGCCCCAGCTGCGCCTGCAGAGTCGGTAGAGCCTGCGGCTACTGAGACGCCAGTTGCGACCCCAGAGGAAGAAAATGCAGAGGCGGCTGAGGCCGAAGAGCCGGGCGATGTCGTAGTCGACGACCCCGTATTGCAGGAGATGCAAGCGGAGCTTGCCGCGCAACATCGTTATCAGGGACGCAAGCTCAAGCTGCACTTTATCCGCGGCTGGGACGGCAAGGACGCTTCGATGCTGTGGACTTACTCCATCATGCAGTATCAGCTTGGGGTGGTCGATGATGGCATCACCGACGTGATGCGTGATGTCATTGTCTATGAGTGGCTCGATAAGCAAAGTGCGGACTTTAAGGCCAGCCTTGGGGCGGGCGCTTGTGACTTAGAGCGCCTCTATCAGAGCCTTGAGCTCTCGGACATCGTCTTCTTGCCTGATGGTAAGGCGGTGCTGTGGTATCGCTTAAAGGAGCCGCTTATACCGGGCGTCGAAGGCTTTGGCGTCGACATCGATCCTCCGTTTAAGCGCAACTACGCCACCGGCATCAAGCACGTCTATATGGGCAAGCTTGAGGAGCATCCGACCCTTGTGCTCTATCAGGCCATGCTGCGCCATGAGGGCTTAAAGAGTATTGTGACCGGCGTGCACTATACGCCTGCTGATAACATCTCGCCTTTCTCCTTAGAGGAGACGTCGCAGCAGATGACCTTTATCAACGATGCCTACTTGATCTTTGACCTGCCGCTGCAGGTTAACAGTACCAAGCCGTCAGGTAAGCTCAAGAGCATCGAAGTCTTGGTGCGCTATCCTGAAGGCGGGCTCAACCTTGATGAGGTCACGGCGCGCTTAAAGCAGCTGCAAGAGCAAGATCTTGCGGACATCGAGCAGCTCAACGTCGACATTGTGAACACCATCGCCGAGCCGATCATCGCGATGAAGAATCAGCAAGAGGCCAAACGCCGTGCCCACGACCCGGAGTACGCAAGTTACGTCTTCAAAGACCCGATCCACCGCTCCGAGTTCACGCAGGCGCGCCTGATGCGCCAGTATCCGCTGACCATCGAGCGCCTCATCTTAAATGACCACGAGCTCAAGTTCCTCTTCCCGACCAGCCTCTTTGCTTTCAGCGATAAGGAAGATGACAAGTTCCAAGAGCACAACAACTCGCTCGGCCTCATCCACGCCGACGCCATTGTGGTGACCTTGACCCAAGAAGGCAGTGGCCTTGATTTCAGCAGCATCGACTTGGCCGACTGCGTCCAAATCCCATTTGGCATGCACCAGAACCAAGATGTGGTCGCCTTTGACGATCAGGCGCTCACCGAACTGCTTTCAGCCCTCAACACCCCAGTGGGCGCCGATTACCACGAGCTTATTGCCGCCGGGCGCCGCAAGGTGCGGGAGCAGCAGGCGGCGGCTGCCAGCGTCAACCAAGTCGGGCAGCGCGCCCGCGAAAAGACCAAGCAAACGCGCGAGCGCCTGCGCCAAGCCCGCAAGAAAAAGAACAAGAAGAAGTAGCCCCCAAGCTCCAGCTTACCGTGCGCCTCGGTCGTAAGATCGGGGCGCATGCGTGTGTACGCTCTGTATTTTGCGAGCTGGGTGGCAAAACTGTATCTAGTTAGAGCTGGACGCTTCCGGTGGACGACTTTGTCCCGTACAATCGAGGGCCGGTGGCGCGTCTGCGCGTAAGCTGTCGCCGTGAGAGCAGGGTGTGACAGCCGTGCACGCGGCCTGCGCGCAGTGTAGCTAGGCTTGCGCAAAAGTTCCCGCGGTGTGGGGCTTTGTCTTGGGCTTTTTGCCATAGTGGGCGCTAGGGCACCTTTTTGCAAAGAAGTTGCGATTTTGTCGCAAGTTAGTGCCGCGCAGGGCTTGCCGCGCCCGTCCAAGCAAGGTACATTGACACTAAATTTGGTGCTTGCGCGAAAAATAGTGCAGTCTGAGCGCAGGGCCATATTAAGTTTTTGTGTGTAATTTTGCTATTGAGAGCCTTATTAGACCTTATAGCAAGGAGAATGGAATGCATCAGAGTTTCTTGGCCGCGAGCTTACTGGCTTTGGGTGCCTTCGTCGTAGGGGGATGCTCCAACTCAGGCGATGACGAAGTCACAGCCAGCAGTACGGTGGCGCAACATGAGGAAATGAACACCATGCATGATGCCATGCTCTCCGACCCTGAGTTACTTGCTCACGTTGACCAAGACTGGGAGCGTGACTATCTTGCTTTGATGGGCCCTATGCACGAGGGTATGATGCAAGCCTTATGCAGCGATGATCCCGACATCGGCTTCGTCTTAGGCATGATTCCGCATCATGAGGGCGCCATTGCCATGGCCCAAGTGGAGCTTAAGTACGGCAGCGACCCGCAAGTGCGCTCCATGGCGCAGGCTATCATCGACTCGCAGCAGCCTGAGATCGACATGATGCGCGCCTTCTTAAAGGATCAAGGCGTTGACCCAGACCACCTGCCGCCTATGGGCAGCCCTAAGTGGCAGAGCCAATATCTGCGCGCCACCATGCCGATGCACGATCAGATGCTCCGTGCCATTGTGCACGACTACAACGATCCTGATGTCGGCTTTGTCGTCGGGATGCTGCCGCATCACGAAGGCGCCTTAGCCATGGCCGACTTCGTCTTAAAGCATGGCCAAAACGCCGAGATCAAGGCCTTGGCGCTGTCGATCATCAACGAGCAGCAAGTGGAGATCAGCAAGTTCCAGCAGTACTTGGTGGATCATAAGATCATGACCCCACGCTAAGCAGGCCCGTCAGGCCTGTCGGCCTGCTTCTGTTTGCTCTGACGCCGCAGCTTCAGTCATTTGGTGGCTGAGACTGCGGCGTTGTTGTTAGTGGGGCGGGCGTTAGGCCTCGTCCTTGGCCGCAGCTGGGGTCTGGTCGGTGATGGCGTCGTGGACGGAGTGGGCGAGCTTGTGGGCGTGGGCCTTCGGCGTCTCTTGGAGCTTGCGGTAGGCGGCGGCAATCAGCTCGCAGCAGGCCTCAGGGCCTAAGGTGCTGACGTCAAGGCACAGGTCGTAGTTGCGCGAGTCGCCTAAGCTTAGGCCATTGTAGTGGCGGTGGTACTCGTTGCGCTGGTGGTCGATGCGCGCCATCTTGTCCTTGGCGGTGGCCTCGTCTTCGTGATAGTTAGTGGCGCAGAAGTCGAGCTTGTACTGCTGGTTGCTCGCGTAGAGGTAGACGTTGAGGCAGCGCGGATTGTCGCCTAAGATGAAGTCGGCGCCGCGGCCGACGATGACGCAATTTTCCTTGTGCGCAAGCGAGCGGATGACGCGCGAGGACGCGACGAAGAGCGCGTCTTGGGTTGAGAGCGATTGGTCTAAGTTGGCGGTGTAGTCCTTGAAGATCATCTCATAGAGCAAGGCGTTATCAAGTCGCCCGACCTTGTCGGCGACCACGTCGGTGGAGAGGCCCGACTCCTTGGCAATCATGCCGATGAGCTCGTTATCGTAGAAGCTGATTTTCAGCTGCTCGGCTAAGTGCTGGCCTAAGATGCGGCCACCGCAGCCGTACTCGCGGGCAATGGTGATGACGCCGTGGAATTGCTGCGACTCTTGGGCCTGCGCGGCGCGGTAGGCCACGCGGCGCTCCTTGGAGTAAAAGAAGCGGTTGATAAAGCGCAGGCGCGGCATCAAGAAGCGCACTGATGGTCCGACCATGCAGGCTGAGAGCAAGGTGCCCTCACGGACGCCTTCGACCATGGTGAAGTTGGTGGCGATAAAGGAGATGAGGCTGGACAGCGAGACCAAGGTCAGGTCAAAGCCCATCTTGACGAAGCCAAACTCCTTCTTGATGCGCACCGAGATGATCTTGACCAAGGCCTCGCCCGTGACCAAGGCGACGTTGGCGTGGACGGCCAAGGTGATGCCGAGGGCGATGATGAGCGAGCCGCCGATCACCATCAAGATGCTGACTACGTACGGCAGGGCAACGCCTTGCAAGAAGTGGTCTAAGAGCCAGCCGCTCGAGTCAATCGCCAGCGAGAACCAGAAGGTCATCGGGATCTGCCATAAGATGTCCATGATATGGCGCCGATCGCGATCTTGCGGCAAGAGCAGAATGTACTGCAGCAGCATCAAGGCAAGATGGAAAAAGAAGGTGACGCCGCCTAAGCTTAACGGACAGTGCAGGGAGATGACGTAGCTAAAACTTGCAATCGGGGTGATGCCCACCAAGGCATGGGCCAAGATCGAGATACCACAACCTTGGATCATCACGGAAAATAAGAACACAGCTATGCGCTTGGCAAGTTCGAGCTTCGACACTCCTCCCTCCTTGTATATCATTCCTTATTGTTGAGCTAGGGCCCGGCACCGTGCGGGGCGCGCTCAGTATAAGACCAAGCTCGAAATTTTGTGATATAAATCGCCTTGTGCGAAAACTTTGCGCCAAAACAAGGCAAGGCTGCGTGCAAGGCCAGTACGCAAGGCTCGTGTGCAAGGCCAGTACGTAAGGCCCGTGTGCAAGGCCGTGCAAGGCCAGTACGTAAGGCCTGTGTGCAAGGCCGTGCAAGGCCAGTACGTAAGGCCCGTGTGCAAGGCCGTGCAAGGCCAGTACGCAAGGCCCGTGTGCAAGGCCGTGCAAGGCCGTGTAAGGCCTAGACGCAAGGCCTGCGCGCATGGCATGCTTGCTGTAGGCTCGCAGGTACTGAGTAAGGAGGCTGACGATGCAAGAAGTGCAGGGGATCAATCTGTCCTTGGTGACGGCGCCGCAGGCAGGCTGGGTGCGCCTCTCCTTGGCCTATCTATACGTGGTAGAGCTTGCGGGCAAGTACCTTCTGGTCTTCAACGATAATACCAAGGCACCGAAGTATCAGCCCTTGGGCGGGGCCTACCAGTTCCCAGAGGTGACCTATGCCTACCTGCAGCGCAACTACCATCTGCGCTCAGGGCAGCGCCGCCCGACCTACGAGGCGCCGGGGGCGCATGACTACCGCTTCTTGCTGCCCTTGGTCGAGGTCAAGCCCTTCCTCTACGACTTCCTTTTGGGCGACTTGGCCCCGATTGAAGAAGAAGATCCGGCGGTGCGCCGTCGCCTGTGGCAAGAGATGGAAGCCTATGGGGTGTGCGCCCCGGACTTTCTGTTAGACCGCCCGGTCTATCAGGCGCTCAAGGACTTGATCGCCTGCGGGATCAAGCATCACTGCTGGTCGCGTCAGATCGTTGTGCTACAGCAAGCATGGTCGTGGCCGCGCGCACTGGATTTGCAGGCCTTTGGCCTCAAAGGCCCGGTACGGACGTGGGATGAGCTTGAGGCCTTGGGCCAGCGCGAGTACATCCTCGATACGTGCCGTGAGCTCAGCGAGGAGCTTGCCGACACTAAGCTCTTTACCGCCGAGGAGCTCAAGCACTTCTCGTGGGTCGAGTCCGACTATCTAGGGCGCAGCTACAGTGTGGCCTTTGATGAGTGCTTTCAGTGCCCGTCCTTGATGCTGACCGATTGCCTACGGGTGCAAGTGAGCCCCGAGCTCCATAAGCTCTTTGCCTTGGCCTTAGAGCGCCAAGCTGAGCAGCCGGGCTTTAAACCCTTGCGCTTATGCACGCAGGCGGAGATCAGGGCGAGCATGGTCGCGCGCACGCAAGCACCCTCGCTTGATCCTCAACATCCAAGCTGCGCTGACCACTGCCGCTTTATCTTGCCTGAGGCTAAGCTGCATCTGCCCAAGTCGCTGCAGGGCAGTTAGGCGCGCCGCTGCCTGACGCTACCGTGCGTGAGGTGGGCCTGGGCGCTTGGCGCTACCGAGCGTGAGGTGGGCCCGGGCGCTTGGCGCTACTGAGCGAGAGACGCGCCCGGTCGCCGGGGCGCCCGGTCGTTACCGAATGGTGAAGCTAGGGAAGAGGGTGGTGTCCTTGTCGTAGAAGGATTGGATGAATTGCAAGCCGACCTGCGGATTGCCCATGACCGTGACCGAGGACGTGTTCTTGCGGTCGGTGGCGGAGCAGGCAAAGCCCGTGATTGGGCCAATGTTGAACTTAAAGTACAGTAAGGCGCCGTCCTGCAGGATGCCTTCGGTGCGGGCGCCTTGGGCGCGCAGGGCCTGCTGCAAGTTGGTTAAGAGCTCATAGGGCTTGTGGTTGCCCGCGCCTACCACAACGTTGATGCTGGAACCGGCGGTGCGGTTGATGAAGTTGACGTTGACCGAATGCCTCATATTGTGAGGCTTGCCCGCGATGGCCCACGTTGTGCCTAAGTCCACGCTAAAGAAGTTGCTCTCAAAGGTGTCAGCCAGTGCGCAGGGAGCGGTCATGAGCAGCATCAGGCCTAAGATCAGAGCCGTCAGTTTCGTCTTGAGCCAGGCGCCCAGCGTTGCCAGAGTAAAACTATGAGCCATACCACCTCCTCACAGCCAGTGCCGCAGGGCACTGCGCTGATTGCACTGATGCCTTTACCCTGATTATCGGCAATCGGCTCAGAAAAGTGGTGCCAACTCGGTCACAAAGCGCGCAAGTCTTGGTGCCCGCACGGCGGGGCAGGTTCGGGGCCGACCTCGCTTTGCGCAGGGCCCGCGCTGAGCGGAGCTGTGCCGTAAGGTACCAAGGCAAAGGGTAAATCTTGGAGCTCGGTGTAGACTGCGGTCGGGGCGTGGCGGTTGATCTCTGGGATGGCCAGCGGTGGTAACACTTGGCCTGCGCTGGCGCTGCGCTTGAAGGTGTTGACGTAGTCGACGCCTGCTAACAGGTCGCCGGTGATGACGACCATGGCGATGGCTGAGCCGCTGGTGGTCAGGAAGTGCGCATTGGCCACGCCCAAGACGTCGTAGGTGATGAGATAGCCGTGGTGATGGACGGTCAGTTGGACGTTCGAGTAGGTGTGGTTGCGCTCGCCTTCTTTTAAGGTGGTGAATACATGCTGCGCTAAGAACGGCAGGGTGTAGGGGCTGTGCGGCAAGATGTTGATTTCCACCTTGGTGTTGAGGCAATCGTTGGAGAAGAGCACGTAGAACTCATTGTTGTCTTGGGTAGGCGGCACGGTCGCGCTCCAGCAGCAGCCGGTGACGAAGGTGAAATAAGGCGTGACCCCGCTGTGCAGCGGATTGTGATGAGTGCAGCCTTCGCCGCAGGCGATATTGCTGATGCCGTGCTGCGCGATAAAGGCCTCAGGATCGGCCGCGGCTGCGGCCGCTTTAAACAGCTCTAGGCTCTTGGCCGTAAGCTCAGGATCCATCGCCATCAGGGGCGGGCAGTTGTCACCTGACTCGAGCTCTTGGAGCTTGAGTTTGAGCGGCGTGGTGATGCTTTGCTCGGCCTCGGTGATGGCCGCGGCTGCCTCTTGGGCGACCGTGGCGCCGCGCTGCGTGCTCAAGTGGCGCAGATTGCTCTCATACATCACTTGGTGCTGGTTGTAGGGCTGCAGGTTCTCAAGGTGCAGGCTGCGCGCTAACTCACTTGAGTAGTAATCGGAGAGCTGGGCGTTGAGATTGGTGCGATCTTGGGCGCGGCGCTGGGCATAGTCTTGCAGCAAGAGGGACTCAAACTCATGACGCCGACTGCGCAGGTCGCGGGCGCTGCCGTGCTCTTGCAGGCGTTCTTTAAACTCAGGATTGTGCTGGGCTAAGCGGTTTAAGTCCGACTCCGCCTCCAGCAGGTATTGCTCTGGGAGCGAGTTGAAGTAGCGCCGATTGAGGATGACGTGGCTTAATTGGTCGGGGTGGTCGCAGACCACGA
Organism: uncultured Anaerobiospirillum sp.; assembly: GCA_944389615.1. Taxonomy (GTDB): domain Bacteria; phylum Pseudomonadota; class Gammaproteobacteria; order Enterobacterales; family Succinivibrionaceae; genus Anaerobiospirillum. The sequence goes on from CALXNA010000042.1 coordinate 19,974, forward strand.
TCGGGCGGGTGATGAGCTGGTTGAGTTGGTCGTGGCAGGCTAGCTGCCCATCACTACCTAATTCGTTGAGGTTGACTTCGCCGCGCCAGATATGGTCATAGTTGACATTGCTGTGCACGATGTTGTGGTGCATCTGCTCTAAGGGCGATGGTTTCGCGGAGTCAGCTGTGGACAGCGGAATGTTTTGCACTTCTTTGCTGTTGATGTCATAGGCCTCAAGTGGGCTGCTGGCGGCAGGTGCAGCAGCACGTGCCTCGGCGTAGGCCGCCGGAGCGTAGCTGGCAAGGAGCGCACTGACTGCCGTCGCGCTGACTGCGGCTGCGCTGACCGCCACAGCACCGACTGTGGCTGCGCTGACCGCCGCAACGCCAGTGGCAGCGCCCGCCATGGCGTCAACGGCGGCGCCCACTGAGGCGCGCAGCGCGCGTAAAGGCGAGCCAATCCGCGCTAAAATCGAACCGACATCAAGCATGTTTGAGCAAAACCGTAGTGCGAGCACCAAAAACAACTAACCTATTGTAGTCATAACTGCCCCCGGCGCCAAATCTCGGAGCGCAGGTGCGGGCGGGCCGCTTTTGCGGCGGGATAGGCGCAGCCGCGGTGGCTGAGCATAGGCGCAGAGGAAAATGCTGCAGCCTGCGTGCCACATGGGAGAGAAAAATAGGCAAGGAGTTGAGAGTGGTAGGTAAAGCCAAATGGGGTTGAGGCTTGGATAATAGCACCAACATTATGACAGGGCAAAGCCCGCAACGAGGTGAATCATGCAAGCTTTTGAATATTATTCACCAACTAAGCTCGTATTTGGTCTTGGTTGCATCAAGGACAAGCTCTCCGCCGAGATTAAGGCCCGCGGCTACCACAAGGTACTGTTGACCTATGGCGGCGGCAGCATCAAGCGCAACGGTTTGTACGATTTGGTCAAGAGCGAGCTGACGGCAGCAGGCTGCGCGATTTTTGAGTTAAGCGGCATTGAGCCTAACCCACGCGTAACCTCGGTTGATGCCGGTGCGGCCATGTGCAAGGAGCATGGCATCGATTTAGTCTTAGCGGTCGGCGGTGGCTCGACCATGGACGCCTCCAAGGCCATCTGCGCCGCTGCTTGCTACAACGGCCCAGCTTGGGACTTGGTCTTAGATGGCTCCAAGATCAAGGCCGCACTGCCTTTGTTTACCATCAACACCATTGCCGCCACCGGCTCGGAGTATGATAACGCGGGCGTTATCACCAACTGGGATACGAAGGAGAAGCTGCCGATCGGTAGCCCATTGTTATGGCCGCAGGTCTCGTTCCTTGACCCAAGCCTGACCTATACCGTCCCAGCCATTCAGACCGTGGCCGGAAGCTGCGACATGATGAGCCACTTCTTTGAGGCTTACTTTGTCCGTGACTTAAGCCCAATCGCCCAAGGCCTGATTGAGGCCGCCGAGCGCATTGCCATCACCTATACCCCTAAGGCCTTGCAAGAGCCGACCAACTACGAGGCCCGCGCTAAGCTCTTATGGGCGAGCACCTTAGGCTGCAATGGCATTGCCTGCTTAGGCAGCAGCGCCACCATCTTCCCATGCCACGCCATTGAGCATGAGGTCAGTGCCTACTACGACATTACCCACGGAATCGGCCTTGCTATCATCACGCCACGCTTACTGCGTTTCTGGCTTGAGAAGGATCCAACTGTCGCTCCGCGCTATGTCGACTTAGCTACCAACATCTTCGGCCTGCGCCGTGATGACTACGAGAGCGAAGAGGCATTGATCGAAGCCGGTCTCAAGGCCTTAGAGGACTTCTACGCTTCCTTAGGGGTACCAAGTGGCTTGAGCAAGCTGGGTGTGGGCTCCGAGCACTTTGCCGCCATGGCCGAGCACATCAAGACCCACTGGATCGCCTCTTTTGACTACTGCTATGTCCCGATGACCAATGAGGACATCGTCACGGTCTTAGATCGCTCCCTCTAAGTTGAGACTTAACTGACAGGGCATCCGCGGCACCGTGGATGCTCTGCGTCCCTTGTTTATGAGGATGCTGCATGAAATTTCTTGCTAAAACCTTAGTGGGCTGTGCCCTGTGCGCCGTCAGTGCGCTGACTTCCCTGAGCCTTGCTGCGCCTAACAACGCCGCCGTGGTCTACTTTACGCTGCTGCACAACCGCGAAGGCGGTGACTCCACAGGCGTGGGCAACACCCAGCGCGTCGCTCAAGCGATTGCCGCGCAGACGAACTCCCAGCTCATGGAGATCAAGGTCGCCAAGCTCTATCCTTCCGACTACGACGAGACGGTCGATATCGGACGCGATGAACTCGACGCCAATACCCGTCCGGCCTTAGCCACCGATGGTAACCCAGATGTTGCCTCCTACCAAGACATCTACTTGGGCTTCCCCAATTGGTGGAGCAGCTATCCGCGCGCCGTCGCCACTTGGCTTGATGGCCAAAACATGGCAGGCAAGAACGTCTACGTCTTCATGACTCACGGCGGTAGCCGCTTTGGCGACGCGATCGCAGATTTAACCGAGGCCTTGCCGCAGAGCAAGATCGAGCGTGTCATCGCCCTAAATGACCGTAACTGCCGCAATATGAGCGATGAGGAGCTTGCCGAGGAAGTCGCGGACGCCTTAGCCGAACTTGATTAGATCCATCATTTGCCCACCGTAGACCCAAACTTGCCGCCATAATAGGCAGAGAGTGCAGCGCGCAGAGCGCTGCGTTGTGCATGTGTCTATGGTGGAGTAAGCAATGAGTAGATGGAGTAAAGCATTAGTGGCAGGCATCGTGAGCCTGTATGGCGCGCTCAGTATGGCGGCGCCTCAGGATACGGTGGTGGTGTACTTTACCTCGGTTCATAACCGCGCAGGCTCTGACGCTGCGGCCGTGGGTTACACCCAGCGCCTTGCCACCGAGCTGGCGCGGCAGACCCATTATGAGCTCAGGGAGATCAAGGTCGCGCAGCCTTATCCTGCGGACTACAACGATACCTTGGACTTGGCCCAAGCTGAGTTTGAGACCCGCGTAAAGCCCGCCTTAGCTCCAGAGGGTAATCCCGATGTCGGCCCGTACCAAGAGATTTACCTCGGCTTCCCGTGCTGGTGGGAGTCGTATCCGCGCGCTATTGCGACATGGCTTGATAGCCAGAACTTGGTTGACAAGGAGCTCTACGTCTTTATGACTCACAGCGGCAGCCGCTTCGGCGGCGCCCTTGAGGAGCTTAAGCAAAACCTCGTGCGCACTGAGGTGCATAAGGTCATGGCGGTCAACGAGCGCGACCTTGCCCCCATGTCTGCGAGCGAGTTGACGGAGCTGGTGGCCGCCGCCTTAGCCGAGATCAAATAGTGAAGCAAATGTCATGGTGCCGCGCCGCAGGGTGGAGGCGCCTTTTTTGTGCGCAGGCTAATGTTGGCCTAACCTTGGTGGGACAAGGTAACAGTACATAAACATCAGGGAGGCAGCGGGCGTAAGCGCGCTGATAACGCTATGGTACAAACTTTACCCCAAGCTCCGGCCACCGCGCGTAGCCTGCAACTGCTGCGGGCTTTTGGGCAGTATGCGGGGCTGATGTTAGTGGTGGTCGCCACTTACTTCGTGCTCTACTTTCACCGCGTGACCACGATTCCGGTGCACGAGGCCTTTGGCCTGTGCATGGTCGTGGTGGTGGCCATCCACATCTGGTTTTTTAGGGCGATCTTCGGCTTTATCGCGCAGCAAAACGCCCCCGTCTTTTGGTGGCGCGACTTCGTCCTGCTCTTGCTCTTCATAAGCTTCGTTGCCGCCGTTGTCAGTGGCATTGCTATCTCGCACTACTTTTTCCGCGGCTGGTTTGATCTCGACAAGCGCTTTTGGCGCACCATGCACACCATGGCCTCGACCAGCATGCTGGTGACGGTGGGACTGCATGTGGGCTGCTACTGGTCGCGCCTTGTCATGTGGTTTAAAGAAGCATGGGGCACGGTCGGGGCCACGCCCGAGCGCCGGGAGCGCCACGGCAAATGGGCGCGTTTTGCCCTGCAGCTGACCTTCTATGTCATGGCCCTCAACGGCTTTAGGATCATGGCCTTAAGCGAGGACTTTTGGTACATCATGACGTGGCAGCAGTTCTTTGGCTTCTACGATCGCGAGCGCTCCTTTTACTGGAACCTCACCGACGATGTCTCCATGGTGCTCGCCTGCGCCTTGGTCTCGCATTACATCTCCAAGGGCCTGTGCTACCTGCGGCTCAAGCGCAGCTAAGCGCGCAGCCGCGCAGGCCCGCCTACGGGCGGACGCCGGGCCGCCGGGCACACGCCGCCGCGGGCCCCCGGTCGCGGCCTGCCGCATCGGCGGACAAAAAAGGGTCGGTACGCCGGAGCGCACCTGACCCTTTTTTAGCTGTTCTTGGTTTAGTTTGGCTTAAGCGTAAGGGAGGAGCTGCGCCAAGGCAACGTGGCCACCTAAAAAGTGCCACTTGGCTCATGACTTTTTGCCGCCGTTTGTGGCCTGCATCAAACTTGTGGCTCTCAAATGCCGCAAGGCAGCATCCTTGCGGGTGCTGCCTTGCAGAAGATGCCCCGAGAGGGGCTGGGGACGGGCGCAGCTTAGTAGTCGGCGCGCAGTACCTCAAAGTGAGCCTGTGGGTGGTTGCAAGCTGGGCAAACCTTAGGGGCCTCGGTGCCTTCGTGGATGTAGCCACAGTTGCGGCAGCGCCAGATGACCTTGTCGCCACGCTTGAACATGGTGCCGTTGTTTAAGTGCTCAAGCAGGTCGCGATACTGCTTTTCGTGCTGCTTCTCGGCGACAGCGATATTCTCCATCACGGCAGCGATGGTTGGGAAGCCTTCCTCACGGGCGGTGGCAGCGAAGGATGGGTACATCTCAACCCACTCCTCGTGCTCGCCTGCGGCAGCGGCCTCTAAGTTGGCAGCGGTGTCACCGATGACGCCAGCAGGGAACGAGGCGGTGATTTCAGCGGTGCCGCCCTCTAAGAACTTGAACAGGCGCTTGGCATGCTCCTTTTCTTGCTCTGCGGTCTCCATGAACATGGCCGAGATCAGGACATAGCCCTCTTTCTTGGCAACAGAAGAGTAATAGGTGTAACGATTACGAGCCTGCGACTCGCCAGCAAAGGCGGTTAAGATATTCTTCTCAGTTTTGGTGCCCTTCAAGCTTGGCATAAACCAACTCCTATTAATAGACCAAGATGGCGCTGCAAGCAGATCGAGCAAGATGATGCTCAGCGCAACCAGAGCACGCAGCTGGTGCGTCCTCTGTCAGCTCATGATCCCCTCTATTGGCAGCAATGTCAAACCGTGTCTAGTGACAATGCAAGCAGCATCTCATCATTTTCAACCTGCGCCCGCGCTGCGCGCGGCCTGCAGGCGCTTATGCGTGTGGCTCGGCGCATAACCTTGCGCTCGGCCTTGTGTCCGCTGCAAACGGTGCAATTTGGTGTCATTGCCCAAGATTAAGCATTTGACCTGCGCCGAGGCGATCCCTATAATGTGCGCCGTTCGGTGATTAGCGCAGTCCGGTAGCGCAACTGGTTTGGGACCAGTGGGTCGGGGGTTCGAATCCCTCATCACCGACCAACGAAGAAAGCACCTGACGGTGCTTTTTTTGTGGGTGCAGCCCAAATTTGGGCAAATCGACCAACTTTACCTAGCCCGCAGCGGCCGCTGCGGGCAGGGCCCCAAGTAGGGTAGTGCTACTTGGCCTTGGCACGCTTCGGCTTAGCCTTAGCCGTCTGGGCCTTCTTGCCCGCAGTAGCCTTAGCAGATACGGCCTTGGTCTTCTTAGCTGGGGCTACTTCAGGTGCTGCCTTAGTGACGGCCTTGGTCTTGGCTGGAGCCTTGGCTTTCGTCGCGGTCTTAATCTTAGCTTCGGCTTTGCTCAGAGCGGCCTCCAGCTCAGCTTCAGCGGCCTTGGTCGTGGCCTTAGGAGCGCTTTTGGCCGAAGTTGCCTTAGACGCTGTGCTCTTGGTGGCAGCCTTGGCTTTGGTCATAGCCTTGGTGGCGGCCTTAGCCGGAGCTACTTCCGGCTCGGCAGCCTTGGCGGTAGCCTTGGTCTTAGTCGTGGCTTTGGCCTTGGCGGTGGTCTTGTCCGGTGCTACTTCCGGCTCGGCGGCCTGAGCAGCAGGCTTGGTCTTAGTCGTGGCTTTGGCCTTGGTGGTGGTCTTGTCCGGTGCTACTTCCGGCTCGGCGGCCTGAGCAGCAGGCTTGGTCTTAGTCGTGGCTTTGGCCTTGG
>CALXNA010000043.1 GCA_944389615.1 uncultured Anaerobiospirillum sp.
GTCTCCGGACACGCACCCGCGGCCTGCCCGTTGCGGATCGGCCCGGACGTGGGCAGGGTTTGGGCGAGTGGGCCGCCGCAGTTTGGGCTGATGTAGCTTGGGCGTGCCGCAGTGAGGAGGGGCGATGATGCTGGTATTACAAGAGCACTGCTGGGTGCCGCAGGGTGGCACGCGCTGCTTGAGCCAAGAAAGCCTTGAGACGATTGAGCGCAGCAACGAGCTCTTGGCGCAGGGACAGGCGCAGAGCGCGGAGCTTGCTGCCGAGGCCGAGCGCTTATACCAGCAAAACTATGAGGCCGGGCGGGCGCAGGGGCGGGCGCAGGCGGAGCTTGAGTATGCCAAAAAGCTGATCGCCAGTGCCTTAACCCAGCTCAGTGCCCTCGATGGCCTTGAGACGCAATTGGTTGAGGTCGTCAGTTCGGCCTTGGACAAGATTATGGGGGCCACCGAGCGTGATGAGTTGATCGCGGCCTCGGTGCAGCGGCGCTTGGCCCATCTGCGCCAGAGCAAGCTCATCACCTTGACGGTGGCGTCTGAGCAGGTTGCGGCGCTGCAGAGTGCGCTTAAGGCTTATCCCTTGCTCGTCACGGTCGGCGCGGATAGCGCGTTGGATGCTGCGGCGGTTGTAGTGACGACGCCGACGGGGAGCGTGCGCACTAAGCTTGAGCTGGTGCGGCCGCTCTTGCAGCAGGAAATTGCTCAGGTCTATGGTTAGGAGGGGCTATGGCGCTGGAGTATATCGGGCAGATGCTCAAGGACACCATTGCCGAGCTCTCCACCCTTGAGGTGCGCGGGCGCGTTGAGCAGGTCACCGGTACCATCATCAAGGCCACGGTGCCTGGGGTCAAGGTCGGTGAACTCTGCATCCTGCGCAATCCCGGTGAGGACTTTGAGCTGCGCGCTGAGGTGGTGGGCTTTGTGCGCAATAGCGCCTTGCTCACGCCTTTAGGCGATCTTGAGGGCGTGTCCTATCACACTGAAGTGATCCCCACGGGCCATGTGCTCAGCGTGCCGGTGGGTGAGGAGCTCTTAGGGCGCGTGCTCAATGGCATCGGCGAGGTCGCCGATGGCGGCCCGCCGCTCAAGACCCATAAGTTCTATCCGGTATATGCCGATCCCCCGGCCGCGATGAGTCGTAAGCTCATTGAAAAGCCGATCTCATTAGGCCTGCGGGTGCTAGACGGCCTGATTACCTGTGGCCAAGGCCAGCGCTTGGGCGTTTTTGCCGCCGCCGGTGGCGGTAAGTCAACCTTGCTCTCCTCCATCATCAAGGGCACCAGCGCCGATATCTCGGTCTTGGCCTTGATCGGTGAGCGTGGCCGTGAAGTGCGCGAGTTTATCGAGCGCGACTTAGGCCCGGAGGGCATGAAGCGCACCGTCTTGGTGGTCTCAACCTCCGATCGCTCCTCAATGGAGCGTCTCAAGGCGGCCTATACCGCCACCGCGGTGGCCGAGTACTTTCGCGACCAAGGGCGCAATGTGCTGCTGATGATGGACAGCGTGACGCGCTTTGGGCGCGCCCAGCGTGAGATTGGCCTAGCGGCGGGCGAGCCGCCGACGCGGCGCGGCTTTCCGCCTTCGGTCTTTGCGACCTTGCCTAAGCTCATGGAGCGGGCCGGAAACTCCGATCAGGGCTCGATTACCGCCTTGTATACGGTCTTGGTCGAAGGAGATGACATGACTGAGCCGATCGCCGATGAAACGCGCTCGATCTTGGATGGCCACATCATCTTGTCGCGTAAGTTGGCGGCGCAAAACCATTACCCGGCCATTGATGTGCTCGCTTCGGTCTCGCGCGTCATGAACGCGATTGTGACGCCTGAGCACAAAGCTGCGGCGCAAAAGCTGCGGCAGATCCTCGCCAAGCACGCCGAGATCGAGCTCTTGGTGCAATTGGGCGAGTATCATCAGGGCTCCGACCCCGAGGCTGACTTTGCCTTGGCCCACATCGACGCGGTCAACGCCTTCTTAAAGCAGGGCTTGGATGAGCGCTCGAGCTTTGCGGAGACGCTGCAGGCTCTGCTGGCGGTCGTTAAGTAGTGGGCCGCAGGGCGGTAGTGCAGTAGTGGCGGGGACGCCGCCGTAGGGCGGCGTTAGCCGCGGGCGACCGCCTTTAAGGTCTCCGAGTAGTTGGAGATGGCGCTGGTGGCACCTTGGGTGTAGGAGTTGTATTGGCCCATGTGGTCTTGGATCAGCACCATCTGCTGCTGAATATCGGAGCCGAGCTCATCTTGCAGCGCTTCGATGCTGGCCATCCAGTCTGAGACTTGGGATTGGTTGAAGTTGCTGGTGACGTTGATGTTGCACTCGGCGATTACGGACTGCCCAGACGGAGTCTTATTGGTTTGTACTGTCTGCATGGCCTCGAGGGCGCTTAAGCGCTGCGTTAGGGCCTCGATGCCTTGCTGCATCTCGTACATATTGTGATCTTCCTTGCCGCCCACGCGCAGCGGAGCATAGGCCGGGGTATTTTTGAGGTACTGGTTGTCAAACCAGTAGTCGGTCGAGGCCTTTTCTGTTTTCAAGACAAAGCTGGTATCGCGGCTGGCGGCCTTGTCCTCGTGGCCTTTGAGCTTGGATTGCAAGTCGTCTAAGGCGGCCTTGCAGGTCTCGATCTCGGAGCTTAAGGTGTCAGCGTCGGTCGGCAGGGCGCCATATTGCGTGGTGTCGTACTTGGCAAGCACACGCATGGCATTGATGGTGGTGGTGTAGCTCTTGGAAGTTTGCTGCGACTCCCGGATGGCGTCGATCTTGTCTTGCGCTTCGCTTTTGTTGGTCTGCGCCAGTTCCATCTGCAGCATGGCAAAGGCCAGCTCCACGTTGCAATCGGCGTTCTTTAAGAGACTGTTGAAGTTAACGCCGGAGCTCCCGGCAATGCCTGAAACGTCACTCATAGCTGCTTCCCAGAAAACGTGCCCGTCGGTGGCCGGGCCTGATGCTGTCTAATGTACCTGAATTTGCCCGTTGATGGTATCAGCTTGATCGCGTTTTGCGCTGCCGGGCAGTTCACGTTATGGCAAGCGCATCAGCAAGGGGCGAACGATGTGGAGTAAACTGAGCTGAAGCATTTAATGATGTTAGAGGAAGGAGCGTATGCGTCAAGAGCTCAATGCCATCATGGCGGCCCAAAAGTTGGGGCTTAATCCACTTAACGACCAAGGCATTGCCGCGACCACGCTGCCGGGCGGCACCGTCTTTGTCTATGCCGATGAGGCCGCGCAGGTGGTGCGCATCTACACCTCGGTGATGCCGTGGACGGCGTACTATCAGAGCAATGCCGCGCTGCTCACGCAGCTCCTGTTGCAGTCCGGCCCCAACTTGCGCTATCCCGAGCTCCATCTGGGCGTCGATCGCAATGAGCACTTCCTGTGGCTCACCATGGTGCTGCCTGAGGCTCAGCTTAATACCTTCCCGGAGGCCTATGAGCGCTTTGCGGCGCAAGCTGAGCGCTATAAAGCGGAGCTGATTGCGCTCATCAACGACGCGACCGCGGCGCCGCAAACGGTAGTGGCTCCGGCTGCCCCGGCTGCCCAGACCGTTGCGCCGAACCCGGCGCCAAGCAGCGCGCCGCAGGTCGACGACGTTCTGAGCTTTTTTGCCAACCCCAACATGATCTCGGTTTAGGCAGAGGTAGTCATGAGCGATATTGCCGTTAATTCCCGCCCTTCCGTCCCCTTAGATACGGTCACGACGCAACCCACTGCGAGTACTACCCCTGAGTTGCAAGCAGGCCTTGCTGCTGTGACCACGCCTGCGCCGCGCTCCACTGCCGAGTCCAGCGGCCCGCAGCCTCATACCAGCCTCTCAGCGTACGGCCCGCGGCCGGAGCGCCACTTGGGGCCGACGCAGCTGACCTGCTTTCAGCGCTTCTTGGTCAATGTCGGCATCGCCCAAGCCCAGTATCCGCTGAACTTGGTGTCGACGATTCAGCTCGGTGGTTCCTTGTCGCAGCTTGAGCGCAATGAAGTCGGGCGCATCAACCAAGCGGTGGCGCACATGACCCAAGGCACCTTGCCGCATGTCTCCACGGTGCCGGAGTTCAGGGCCCTGCCTAATGCCCTCAATAGCCTTGCGATCTTGCACCCGAGCTCGTCGGTCGCAGGCACGGTGCAAAACAATTTGCTCACTTTGAGTGCGCTGCTGCAACAGAGTACGGGCGCGCTCAGCTTCTCCTTGGCGGCCAACTACTTGACCGAGATGCTCGAGCATAGCGCGGGGCATCTGTCCAATCCCGAGGCGCGGCGGCTCTTGCAAGAGGAGATTGCGCCGCGCCTCATGGGCCTGTTAGCGCAAACGACCCATGAGGGAGCCGATAGCTTAAGCGCGCAGATCGATGAGCTCAAGCAGCAATTGACGCAGCTTATTGTTGGCAATGGTTCGGGTGCGTCGATTTTGGATTTGGAGCTTGCCTCTATCCTGCAAGCGACCATCTCTGATGTGCAGGCCTTGAGCGCCCAAAAGGTCGAGCACAGCGCCACCACGGCGACCTCGGCGCTCACCCCTAAGGACTATGACTTTGGCTTTAGCGTGATCGGCAGTAAGCTCGAGTTTGATCCGGCGACGCTCCAGCAGCTGGGCTCGCCTTTGGATACCAAGGTGCAGGATTATCGGCAGTGCCTTGAGCAAGCGCTGCAGCTGGGCTCAGAATGCTTGAATGCGGCGCAGCAGGGCAAGATCGTCGCATCCGCCCAGCTCTTAGAACAGCTCCAAGACATCAATGCACCGTTAGCGGACAAGTTGAGCGCACGCCTTGCTGCGGCGCAGAACCAATTTATTGATCAAGTGGTCGCCCAAGTCTTTGACCAAGAGGTCAAGCAGATCGATGTCACGCGTCTTGCCTCAGACGGCGCCTATTTGAGCCAGACCATTACCCGCTTGACGGAGCTGCGCGATGAGAGCCAGATGTGGCCGAGCGCGTTGCGCGAGCGCTGCCTCAATCAGATCAATACCATCTTGGCCGCGCAGCCGGATGTGGCCGCAGCCCAGATTGCGCCTGACGCGCCGCCCGCGCAAAAGCTGAGTATGGCCCTTGATGCCCTCTCCGCACTGCTGCGCACCGCCGCTTTACCGATCAGCGATGCCACGACCTTCGTCACGCAGTTTGGCGTAGACAGTGCCCACCCCTTGGGCACCTCTAAGGGCGGCCTCTTAGGCTTAGCCCAGCATTTGTTGGCTGGTACCTTCATCGCCCCGCAAGGCGGGTCGGCGCGCTCTGATCTGGTCACGCTCGAGCACATCGCCACGCAAGTGGGCACGGCACTGGATGCAACGGTGCCACACCTCAAGGACACGCTCACGGCCTTGGTTGATAAGATCGGCACCAGCACCGACTATCAAGCTAAGATCAATGCCTTTCAAGCGCTTAAGGCGACGTTGCTGACCGTTGCCCGCGCCGGTGATGCCGCGACGCTCAGCAAGCTGGCTGATGCTTTAGCGGGCACCGCGACAAGCAATATGAGTAACGCCGCAGGCAATGCGGGCTCCGCGGGCTCTACGGGTAACGCCGCAGGCACTGCGAGCAATGCTGCGAGCACGGCGTTAAGCGCGCTTGAGCAGCTCTTTACCAAGCTCCAAGATAGCTCGGGCGCTCAGTTCAATCAGGCCTTGACCCAAGCGCTTAAGTCTCACGCGACCGACAGCGAGCTGCTGCAGAGCTTGGGCACTTTAGCCGCCACGGTCAATGAGTGCTTTATTCCGGGGACGGAGCTCAATAGCATCAAGCAAAACGCGCAGCTGGCCTCCGACTTGAGCGTGGTCGCGCGCATGCCGCTAGTGGCTGAGATCACGCAAGGCCTGAAAGCCAATGGCGCCAACCAAAGTTATGACTTCTGGGCGCAGGCTAAGCACAGCAGCAACCTGCTGATTAGGCTCACCTACCAGATAGTCCAAGAGCTTAATACCGACCCCAAGCCTGCGACCTTGCTCAAGCTCAACCTGTGTCTGAGCCACCTCAAGGCCCAAGATTTAGAGCAGCTGAGTAGCGAGTACTATGAGCATTGTCAGCAGGAGCTCCGCTCTGACCCTAATGCGGGAGCGAAGCTGCAATTAATCTCCACCCAGCTAGCCGGACAGTTGGGCGCGCAGAGCGCCGCGCTCACCGTGGCCCAAGAGTTTAAGCAGGTGCTGACCCAAGCGGCCTACGCCATGTTTGCCGCAGGCAAGGGCATCCCGCTTAATATGCAAGGCCAGCCTAAGGTCGCTGGGCAAACCGAGCCGGGCGCGCATGGGGCCAATACTGAGTTCTATCAGCTGCTGGAGCAGCAGGCGCAGGTAGTCGCAAACGAGCTGGCGCAGCTGCCGGTGAGCGCTGAGGCACAAGCAGCCCGCGATCAGCTGGTCAATGAGATTAAGAGCTCGGGGGCTCAGGACTTGAGCGCAGAGGTCGGCAACGAGCCTTTGGGCAAGTCGGCGGCGGGCAAGTTGATTCGGCGCATGAACTGCAACACCGCGGTACGTATTGATGCGGATAAGATCCGCGCTCTGATTGACCCATCGGCTCCGCACTATGAGCGCCTGCAGCGCATCTTGACCCATGCCGTGGCCAAGGCCGTGACGGCGCGGGTACAGGCGGCGCAAGCGCAAATTGCGCGCCTGACGCAAGAACATAAGGCGATTAGCCCAGAGCTGCGCACCGCGGCGCAAGAGCAGGTGCCGCAGCCACAAGATTATGAGGAGGCCTTGGCCCTGTTTCGCCAAGATCTCAGCGCCGACCCGATCTTGCGCAGCTTAGCTGACCAGTTTAGCCCAGATGGGGCGCAGCAAATTTTGCAGGAGCATTTTGCCGCCCAGCTGGATCTGCTCGGCTTAGCTCCTGAGCAGCTGCAGCGCATCAGCAATTACTACCCGATCACCGATGTCACTCACATCGATACCAAGCAGCTCCTCCATCAAGATGGCCAAACCCAAGGCCTGATGCTCTATCTGGTCAAAGAAGCGGTGCTGCAGGACTTTGCCGATATGCCGCCGGAGCGCATGGCCAACTTGGTGCCGTCGGCGCGGGCAAATGGCCCGGTCGCACCTGATCACGAGTGGTCGGTGTCCGAGCTCAAAGAGGGCCTCATCAATGCCCTGCAGTTGCCGCTGCATCAGGCCGAAGCGCGTGCTATTGCCGCTAAGCTTTACACGGAGACGGTTAAGGCTGATGCGCACGCGCCTGCGTGGCAGACGCTGACACCGCTGCAGCAGCAAGATGCGCTGCTGCAGATCTTTGGCGGCGACGATGACTTTGCCTATAAGCGCGCGGCCTTGGGGGTGTTGGCGCAAGTTCAGGCGCAAGCTTTGACTCCTGAGCAGCGCACTGCCATCTTGAATACTTGTCTTGATGAGGCGCTGCATCATAAGAAGGTCGGTGGTGGGCAAACGATTACCGGCATCCCTCAGGATAGCAAGGCTAAGGAATTAGCTCAGGGCGCGCTCTCCGCAGGCGGTGGGCGGGCGCTGCTTACGGCCATTGGCTCTGCGGGCATCAATTTGGGCTTGTATGCAGTGATGACGGCGGTGCATAAGGACAGCTTGGTGCGCGGCCCGGATCGCGAGCTCACCGGTGTTAAGGCAGGCAGTGAACGCGCCGAGCTCTTAGATAAGCTCCCCGATAAGCTCGATGCGGGCCTCAAGGCCAAGCTCAGCTCGCCTTTGACCATGGCCGCAGGCTTCTTGGTCAATAGTCTCCTTGCCGCTAACGATGTCCCAGGCCAACAGGCGGTCAAGGGCATGCTGCTCAATATGAGTCGGGGCGATACCCAAAAGGGCGCGCACTTGCGCGCGCTGCTGCGCTTGGGCTTTGAGGATATCGCTTACTTAAGCGGCGCAGAGGGGCTCAAGGATGCCATCGCTGACTACAATAACTTTGCGACGGCGCGCGTGTCCTTGCCGAACTTAGAGCGCGCGATGGAGCGCGACCGTACCTTAGCTGACGCGATCAAGGCCTTGCCCGGCTACGACTCAGGCGCGCCTCAGCACACTGGGGATAAGCCGCGGCCGCCTTCGGTCGGGGTCAAGGAGCTCTTGCCTCTGATGATGGCGCGCTATATGACGGCATCCGAAGGTAAGAGTGCCCTCTCCGCCCCCGAGGCGCGGGCGCTGAGTACGCACATCGTCAACACGATTGCTGAAAGCCCGAGTTTGACCAAGGTGGTCGCAGGCTTTGTGCCGAACTCCATGCGCAGCTTCAACCAACAAGAGTGGCGCCAGCTTATCGGCCATATCATGTACCGGGAGTGGGATCAGATCGCGGCTGATAAGAGCCAAAAGCAGGTCATTGAGGAGCGCGCGCTGGCGCGGGCCTTGATGAATATGGACTTTGATAGCGCCTTAGCGCTGCAAAGCAATGGCTCGGTTTCGCTCTTTAAGCTCGGCATTGGCGTGGGCGCCAGCATCGGTGGTGAGAGTGAACAAGGTGCGGTCAAACTTGAAGGCAAGGCCACCATGGGGGCGCAGGCTGAGTTAAGCGGAGCCCTGAACTGGGCCAATGCCCTGACGCTGCGGCGCAACGAAGATGGCACTTTCACCCTTGAGGTGGGCAAAGAGTTTGGCATCGAGCTGCATGCCAGTGCCGGGGGTAAGCTCTCCATCAGCGGTGCGCTCGGCCGCGCGCAGGATAAGGGCAAGGCCGAGCCTTCGCTGCAAGGTGAAGCGGGCATTGGCCTTGAAGCTGTGGTTAACTTAGGCGGAAGCGTCGGCGGCAGTCAGTCCATCACCATCTCTAACGCCTATGATATGGCGCTCTTACTGCGCCGCATCCTTGCGCACAAAGTCCAGAATAGTGACCTCAAGAACGCCACCACCGCCTTTGAGGGCAAGCTAAACGCAGGCTTTAATATCGCGGGCAATGCCTCCTTGGGCTTTGCTCTGGCCGGTGAGTTTGCTGCCGCCAAAGAGAACGAGAGCGAACAAAACGGCGTTAAGACTAAGACCAGTGATGCAGTGGTAACCCATAGTGTGGAGCATAGCGGTAAGGGTACGATCACGCTGAGCGGGCAAGAACTTGAGTACGATTACACCGACACAACTGAGCGCAGCTTAGGCCCGGTCGACCCCAACTCGACCCAGTTGGGCGTGCAAGGGGGCGGCTCTTTGGAGTTGGGGGGCCAAGGTGAGCTGAGCTATCGGGTGGAAGATAATGGGCCACTGCGCACCATTTCGCACCACACTCAAGGCCAACTCACCTTTAAGGGCCAAGTCAATGTCCAAGCGGCCGGCTATGAGGTCTGCAGCGCCGATAAGAGCAAGACGCTAAGTCAGGTGGACAATTACTTCAGCTACACCATCGATCGCATCGCCAAGAAGATCACTGAGGCCACAGTTGAGACGACCTATACCTTCGCTAGCGCTACCGACTTAAAGCGCTTGTTGCTTGCCAACCAATTTACGGCAGCGGAGGCCGACAAGTTGATTGAAGCCATCGGGGCGGATGCCCTCAAAGACAAGCGTTTTACCTCGATTACGCTGCAGCGCTCGTGGAATAGCAACCTTAAGCTCGATGAAGATAGTCAGCTCAGCAACTTGGCCAACTACGAGGTCACGGGCTTTAGCTTGCACAGCGAGTCAGAGCAAGATCAAACGCCACTCGTGGCCAAGCTGCTGCAAAACGAGGCCTTCACTTCCATCGTCGACTTCAGCTATGAGCGTAAGAGTGTCATGGCGCTGGATATCCCGTTTGACCGCGCCGCCTTAGACAAGTCGGTGCAAGACCTGAGCGTCGTGCTCAATACGCCGTTTAAGTTCCTCGCCACCGCCGCAGACGTCGCGCGCGAAATGCAGCACTCCGACGCCTACGCCCAGCAGCAGGCGCTGCAACCTCAGCAACCGTAAGCGAGGCCGTCATGAATCCAGCTACCTATGAGCTCATGTATCAGGCCTTCTACTTGATCTTGATGCTGTCCTTACCCCCGATTGTGGTGGCCTCGGTGGTGGGGATCCTGCTTGCCTTGGTGCAAGCGGTAACCCAGCTGCAAGAGCAGACGCTGTCCTTTGGCATCAAGCTCATTGCGGTGTGCTTGACCCTCTTCTTGACCGCAGGCTGGTACTCACAAGAGCTCCTACGCTTTGGCAAGGCGGTTTTCGACCACTTCTACGGCTTCTAAGCTATGCGGCTCCCGAGCGCTGCTGCGCAGCAGTTTAACGCTCGGTGGCCACGACCGAGCCCGAAGACTGGTACCCACAACGGATGCCAGTTTTTTACTTGATGGATGGGCAAAATATCCTGATCTGGACTAAAGCCCTGATCCAACGGGATTTCCGGTGGCAGACATGCCACTCTGGCAGCGGCTGCGCGCGCCGCTAGCCGCAGCCAGAGTGGATAGAGCGCAACTTTGGGGTCGGGGTGAAGCTTGGGTGCAGGCAAGAGTCTCCTTAGAGCCCACTCCGCAGCAGTCTGTGAGGTGGGGGGCTGGTTAACTGTCCGCTTCCTGATGTAGGCGCGCGCACTCAGTGGCGATGGTGGCGTTATAGCCGCTAAAGGTAGCCGGGAGCTGGGCCATCTTGTGGTAGGTGCCACCGCTCAGCTGCGTCAGGGGACTCTGGGCGTCGATACTGAGGGCATTCAGGTGCTGCGCTAAGAGCGCTTCCATCTCGGTGCGTAGCGCGGTGTAGGTGCGGGCAAAGCTCAAAAAGCCTACAGCGGCACCGCCGGTGCGCTCGTATTGAGCTTTTACCTCCGGGGCGCTCTGCGCGGTCAGCTTGGGCGCGGCCCACAGCTTGATGCGCTGGGCGAGTATCGGGCCGGTGTCGGTACCGGCGTCGATGAGATGCATGGTGACGCCACTGGGCGTGTTCTCGTAAAACGACCAGAAGTTGGGCGCAGCGCCGCGGTTAAAGGGCAGCAGGGCGATGTGCAGGTTGATGATCGGACGCTCGAGCGCCGCCAAGAGGTCGGACTTGAGGAGGTGGCGATAGCCGTAGCTCAGGACTAAGTCGTAGCGCTGAAGCTGCGCTGCCGTCACCATCTCGGCCGTATGCGCCACTTGGTAGCCCGCTTGACTTAAGAGCTCATAGACCTTGGTCTGCTCCGGCACATAACCTAAGAGCAGAGCGGAGCACGGCATCGGGCGTGGCGTAGGACGCGGTGTGGTGCTGGATGCTGCTCTAGGCTTGTTGCTGATCTGGGCGTTAAGCTGGGTTATGAGCGCGCGTGGCCAGATGGTGATGAGCCCGGCCTCAAGGCAGCTCTTAAGCTCGGGGTAGTGCGCCAAGTGCATGCGAATAGCGGCGACTGGCTCATCAGATCCTACTACCACTATGGTCTGGGCAAAGCCGGTGATGACGTCACCTTCTTGCCATGTGGCACGGCAGTAGTGCGCCAGCAGCTGCGCGGTGGTGGCATCGGCGGTGAGCTTGTCAAGCAGCACGATGAGGGCGTATTGGCGGCCGTAGTTTGCGTCAGCGTAGGTCGCAACTAAAACCGTTTCCAAGGGCTGGTCGGGGATCAGCTCAGGGTGCCGCGTGCGCGCTGCTGCGCGACTGGCTTGGCGCCGTTGGGGGTGGAACTGCGCGAGGCGCTGCACCTGCGTGCAGGGCGTGGCCATGACCGTGCTGGTAAGAATGGTGCTGACTTGGGAGCGCAAGTCCTGCTGATGAAGGGTGGACATAGTGCTGCGGCCGCAATGCTGGATGAAGGGGGAATGCCGAGAGGAGCGCTTGAGCTCAGAGCGCCAGCACTGCGGGCACAGCGGCCCACGATACGTATACTGCCATGTTCTATTCCTTAGCCCAGCTGCGGTGCTGGAAGGGGGATCAGGTGACGCCTTGGGCGTACCGCTGCACTTAAGAACGTGGCACGCGGTAGGTGCTTGTCCGGCGCTTCGGCATGGCGGCGGTTCTTGCAACCGTCTCTTGCAGCGCAGACGGCGCTAGATGTATAATTGGCACGAAATTTACTCTATCCATCTATCTATTCAAATGATACAAAGATATTTATTGTGATGGGCCGCGGGCGCAGCCTGTGGTCTGCGCTTGGGGCGGCGCGCTGATTTGGGCCTTGAGGTTGTAATTTGGTGGGGCTTGGGGTATTTTTATGACCCCAGTTGCCTATAGGTAACTGCGGACACTGCACGGTACTACGCGGCGGATCCTTGCGCTAACCTGCAGGGAGCGTAGTCGCTGCGGGGTGGGTGACTTTGAGTTGGTGCCGCTTATTGGGGCCTGAGGAGAGCTTAATGCTGGTAACGATCATGCTGGCCACATTGGTGCCTGCCAGCGTATCCTTTTTGGTGATTGTGCTGATTAAGGCACAGCTGCTCAGCCGTATGGGGCAGGCCCTGAGCTTGGTAGCGACTGGCCTGCTACTGACCTTAGCGCTGACCCACTTGCTGCCTGAGGCCATCGAGCACAGTGCCGACATCCACGACATTGGCCTGACCATTTGGGCCACCATAATGGTCTTGATTGGCCTTGAGATGTTCTTTAACAGCGGCCATCACGCCGATACTTGCCCGGTCTGCGTCGCGGCACGCGCAGCGCGGGAGCGCGCAGCCGCCCAAAAGGCCGCTGCCCCCATTACCAAGATCAAGCGCGTACTGCCATCGAGCGCCGATGCTCCGCAGCTCGTCTCCGCCTTTGAGGACTATCGGCGCGGTGGGGGGCTGGCGCCTGCGGCTGATGCCGTGGCGCCTGCGGTTGAGTCTGCGGCGTCGGTGGCGCCGCAGCCCTTGGATACGCGCTCGACCTTGCATCATCTGGGGCATACCCATCACTTCAACTTAAAAAGTGAGGACATCGCGCAGGCGACCCGACGGGCGTTGCGCGGGGGCTCGCTGCGCGCTGGCCTGACCAATGGCGGGGCGCCGATCTTGGCGGGCAGCTTGTGCCATGCCTTGTGCGACGGTATCGTGATCGCCTCGTCCTTTATGGTTGACGCGAGTGTCGGCGTCGCAGTCACGGCCGCGATCGTGGCCCACGAGATGCCGCAACAGCTGAGCAACTATGTCCTGATGCTCAACTTCGGCATGAGCCGGATGCAGGGCTTTATCGTCAACCTTGTGGCAGGCGTTGGTGCATTGAGCGGAGGCCTAGTCTTCTATAACATCTTAGACCGTGCTACCCATATCTTGCCTTATGCCTTGGGCGTGGCCGGTGGCAGCTTCCTCTATGTGGCCTTATCGGACATCCTGCCGCGCGTCAACAAGACTGACCGCAAGCCCATCATGCTGCGCCGCTTTGCCTACCTTGCCTTAGGCGCCGTCATTGCCATGGTCTTAAGCCATCTTGGCCACGCCCATTAGGTTCCATTAGGGCCTTGGGTAGTTGTCAAGGTGGGGGAGCCACTTTGGGGCGGGCGCTGCGGTACGTGGCTTGGCATGGTGCGCGCTCTTGACAAAGGTTCAGTTACGTGAAGCTGGCTGTGCGGCGGCCCAGTGATGGCATTGCTGCCATATTTACTCTCGGCTTGTTGTGCCGCAGGTTGGGGCGGAGAGCTTGGTGGGGTGGGGCGTGACGGCCTTCGTGACTGGTATGGCAGTGCTCTGAGAAATTTTCTTGCCCTGCGCTGCGATAAATTTGGCCTAGCTCGCAATTTTGCACAAAAGATGCGATATCTAGGGTTTGAAGGGCCAGATCGTGCCCTGATTTAATGCATTTTTAACAAATTGGGGGTAAGATCATTTCGTAACAAACAAGACAGTAGGAGTCGTTTCGCGCTATGCGTACTTTCGTCAAATATTCTCCTTTGATGATTGCCAAGCACGTATCATCATTCTTCAAGGGCAC
Organism: uncultured Anaerobiospirillum sp.; assembly: GCA_944389615.1. Lineage (GTDB taxonomy): Bacteria > Pseudomonadota > Gammaproteobacteria > Enterobacterales > Succinivibrionaceae > Anaerobiospirillum. The sequence continues at coordinate 13,702 of CALXNA010000043.1, forward strand.
CTTCGAGATCGCCGGAGAAGGTACCTCCTTCCAGTTTGATGGGGGTAAGGTCATCATCGATCAGAACTCTAACGAGTTGCAGCGTAAGGTCGGCAAGGAGGTTAACAAGATCATCGCCGGTTTCTTATCTGCACGTCGCCGTAATGTCAGCTACGAGTAGAGCGCAGGAGAGAGTAGGAGCTCTCAAGCGTGCGTAGCATGTTGTTTGTTGATACCACCTTGCAGCCCAAGAGCGGGTTAGGACGCTGGGACTGAGTGCTTATAGGAGCGATGGGTTCAGTCCAGTGCACATTCCTAGGTGGAGCGGCATCTGCCGCAGCTTCTGGTGATAAGCCCCAACTGCGTTTGGGGCTTTGCCTTTTCTGGACGGTCGTTAGGCTTAGCGCCGTATCTTTGCTAAAATTGCGGCACCATGGGCCCGCCTTGCAAAGCGGAGGTCGCGCTCGCGCACTTGGTGCGCTGTGGCGCGCTCGGCGTGCAGCGGCACGCTGCAGCGTGCTGACCTCGCGGGGCCTGTTTTGTTGTCTGTATCTTTGTGCATAGTCATGACCGAATCTAACGACGTAACCCCAAAACCTGCGGTGCCTAATGGCACTACTCCTCCCTTACCTGATGCTTTGCTCACGGAGTGCGACTCTGTCAGCGAAGAGCAAATCGAGCGCGCCATTGCCGCCATCGACGCGGAGCTCTATGTCAGCCCGAGTGATGCTGAGATCTACGCCACCATCTGCGATGAGCTGGTTACGGTGCAAGACGTGGTGCGCTATCTGGTTACGATCTTCTCCTTATCGGAAGTCTATGTCGGTCATGGCACCACCAACTATTGGGACGAGGCCTTGGAGCTGGTGCAGGCAGTGATGTGCTTGCAGCCGCCATGCGACGACTCGACCTTAACCTCGCGCCTGACGCGCCGTGAGCGCGCCCTCATTGCCAAGATGGCACTGGCGCGTACCACCTTCCGCATCCCAACCCCATACCTGACTCACCGCGCCTTCTTTGCTGGGCATCAGTTCTACGTCGATCGCCGCGTGATCATTCCACGCTCGCCGATCGCTGAGCTCATCGAAAACGAGTTCCGGCCTTACCTGACGCGCCGCCCGGAGCGCGTGCTCGATATGTGCACGGGCTCAGGCTGCATCGCTATCGCCATTGCGCTGCAATTTGAGGGCGAGTGCGAGGTCGACGCGGTCGACATCAGCGACGACGCCTTAGAGATTGCCACCATGAACATCCAAAACTACGATTTGGAGCAGGTGGTAACCCCAATCAAGAGTGATCTCTTCAACAACCTCCTGCCTGATGACAAGTACGACTTGATCGTTGCTAACCCGCCATACGTCAACGCCGAAGACTTAGCGGCGATGCCCGATGAGTACCAGCGCGAACCGGCCTTGGCTTTAGGTTCAGGCGATGATGGCCTTGACTGCGTGCGCCGTATCTTGGCGCAGGCGCGCGACTTCTTAACCGATGAGGGCGTGCTCATTGTGGAAGTGGGCAACACCGAAGAGAACCTGATTGAGACGTATCCTAACGTTCCGTTCCACTTCATCGAGTTAAAGCGGGGTGGCAGCGGCGTCTTCTTGCTCACCGCCGACCAGCTGGAGCTGTGCGCGCCGTATTTTGAGGAGCAGCTCAAGCGCTAACGCGCGGTGGCCCCGTGCGCTGCGTCCCTGCGCGTTGCGCGCAGGGGCGCGGCCAGCCGCAGGCGGGGCGCGCTATGGTGCAGCGGTGGCGCGACGGTGGTATCTTGCGCTGGGGTCATGTATCCTAAGTTGTGGGGGAGCGAGGGCTCGCCTGCAATGACCTGATGTGGAGGTGAGGGACGTTATGGGTGCCAATACTTTTGGAGAGATCTTTACCGTCACGACCTGTGGCGAGTCGCATGGCCCGGCCTTGGCGTGCATTATTGATAGTTGCCCGCCGGGAGTGGAAATCTCTGAGGAGATGATCCAACGCGATCTCGACCGGCGCCGTCCGGGCAGCACCCGCTTCGGCACGCCACGCAATGAGGCTGATGCTGTGCGCATCATCTCAGGCGTCTTTGAGGGCAAGACCACGGGCACGCCGATTGGCCTCATCATCGAGAACACCTCCCAGCGCTCCCAAGACTATAGCGACATCATGAACTCCTATCGTCCGGGGCATGCCGATTACACCTACAACCTCAAGTACGGAGTACGTGACTACCGCGGAGGCGGTCGCGCGAGCGCCCGCGAGACCGCGATGCGCGTGGCCGCCGGTGCTGTCGCTAAGGCGGTTTTGAGCAAGTACTACGGTGTGACCATTGGGGGCTGCGTGACCGCGATTGGCACTATCTACACCGACAAATTTGATCCGGCTGCAGCGCTCGAAAGCCCTTTTAACTTCGCTGACAACTCCAAGACCATGCAAGCGGTCTTAACCGAGTACATCGACAACCTGCGTCTGGCCCACGATTCGTGCGGCGCAGTGCTCGAAGTGCGCGCCCAAGGCGTGCCGGTAGGTACCGGCTCCCCGATCTTCGACCGCCTCGATGCAACCTTGGCTCATGCCATGATGAGCATCAACGCCGTCAAGGGCGTGGAGATCGGTGATGGTTTTAAGCTTGCGACCATGCGCGGCAGCGAAGCGCGCGACCTCATCGACGAGTCGGGCTTTAAGTCCAACCATAGCGGCGGCATCTTAGGGGGCATTGCTACGGGCCAAGAGATCGTCGTACGCATGGCCTTTAAGCCGACTTCTTCGATCATGACCCCCGGTCAGAGTATCGACAAGTTCGGCCATAGCATCCCTGACTTAGTTACTAAGGGCCGCCACGACCCATGCGTGGGGATTCGCGCGGTACCGATTGCCGAGGCCATGATGGCTCTGACGCTGCTCGATGCCATCATGCTCGATCAGGCGCAGTGTGCGCAGGTTGACCGCACGCAGCTGTACCACATCCCGGTTTAGGCTGCAGCAGGGTGCTGTTGCATGGGGCTGCGGCAAGGTGCTGTTGCATGGGGCTGCGGCAAGGTGCTGCGGCAAGGTGTTGTTGCAGGGGGCTGCGGCAAGGTGCTGTTGCGGCACAGTTAAGTTGCAGCATGGCTCTGCTAGGGCACAGTTTTTGAGGCGCAGTACTCGTTTGACCCAAGGGGCGCGGGCTGCGCCTTGTCGTTATGAGATAGGAGGGGTTTATGGATGCAGTTGCCACCATTAAGCAGCATCAGTCAATACGTAATTTCACCGGAGCTGCGATCACGCACGAGCAGATGACGGCTCTTGAGGATGCCATCATTCAGACCTCCAGTACCTGCTTTTTGCAGTGGGTGACGGCCATTAAGATCCGCGATAAGAACAAGTTGGCCTTGATCGCTGAGCTCTCGGGACATCAGACCCATATCGCCAACTGCGATACCTTCTTCTTGTTCTGCCTTGATGTCACCAAGCTCGAGCATATCGCTAATATTAGACCGCCGTACGGCCTGCGCTTCTTGATTGGTGGCCTCAATGATTGCTCGGCGGCCTGCCAAAACGCCTTGACGGCAGCGGAGAGCATGGGCTTAGGCGGTGTCATCATCGGCGGCTATAAGGCGGGCATCAAGCAGATCTCCGACTTGGTCAAGCTGCCCAAGGGCGTCGTCCCGCTCCTCGGTCTGTGCTTAGGTGTGCCTAATGAGAGCTACCGCGAGGCGCAAAAGCCGCGCCTGCCCCGCTCATGGCTCATCATGGATGAGGAGTTTGCCAATCCGTGGGATAAGGAAGGGGCGCAAGCAGAGTATGACGCTTACGATGAGGCCTTCCATCAGTACTACCAAAACCGCAAGCACAACCCGCAAGATGACACTTGGACGTCATCGGCCCAAGCCTATCTGGGCAAGACCTTGAAGCCAGCAGCGGCGATTATCGCCTACCTCAAGGAGCAAGGCTTCGACTTCTTCTAGGAGGGAGTTATTGACGCGCGCGGATGTGCGGCGAGAAGGCGGGAGCCGACTGCGGGCACAGGCCCGCAGCGGCTTGAGAAAGGCGGTGAGCCTTGGGGTTAGACGTACTTGAAGTCTAACTCCTTGATCTTCTGGCTCCAGACCTGTGGGCCTACGGCGTGGATGTTGTTGCCTTGGCTGTCAACGGCGACGGTGACTGGCATATCAACTACCTTGAACTCGTAGATCGCCTCCATGCCTAAGTCCTCGAAGGCTAAGACACGGGCTGCCTTGATGGCCTTGGATACTAAGTAAGCAGCACCACCGACGGCCATTAAGTAAGCAGCTCCATGCTTCTTGATCGACTCAACGGCAGCCGGGCCACGCTCAGACTTGCCGATCATGCCAAACAGGCCGGTCTCAGAGAGCATGGTCTCAACGAACTTGTCCATACGGGTCGAAGTGGTTGGGCCTGCAGGGCCTACGACCTCATCGCCCACCGCTGGAACCGGGCCGACGTAGTAGATGAACTTGCCCTTGAAGTCGACGCCCTCAGGTAATGGCTCGCCCTTGGCGATCATGTCACAAATGCGCTTGTGGGCAGCGTCACGGCCGGTCAGGATGGTGCCGGTTAATAACAGGGTCTCGCCCATCTTCCAGCTGGCGATCTCTTCCTTGGTTAAGGTGTCGAGGTTGACGCGCTTAACATTGTCGTTGCCGCCTAACTCGATCTCTGGGTAGTCATCGAGCGAAGGTGGGTCGAACTTGGCAGGGCCGGTGCCATCTAACTCAAAGTCGATGTGGCGGGTCGCAGCGCAGTTAGGGATGATGGTGGTGGCCTTGGAGACGGCGTGGCAAGGGTAGCTCTTGACCTTGACGTCGAGCACGGTGGTGAGGCCGCCTAAGCCCTGAGCACCGATACCTAACTTGTTGATCTTATCGTAGAGCTCAAGGCGCAGCTCTTCGTCTGCGTTCTTAGGGCCACGCTTGATTAAGTCTTGGATGTCGATTGGGTCGTTGAGGGCCTCTTTAGCTAAGATGGCCGACTTCTCTGGGGTGCCGCCGACACCAACACCTAAGATGCCTGGAGGGCACCAGCCCGCGCCCATCAGAGGGATCTCGTGGAGGATCCAGTCGACGATGGAGTCGGATGGATTGAGCATCTTCATGTGGGTCTTGTTCTCGGAGCCACCGCCCTTAGCAGCGATCGCAACTTCGACCTTGTCGCCCTTGACCATCTCGATGTGGACTACGGCTGGGGTATTGTCCTTGGTGTTGACGCGCTTGCCGATTGGATCCATCAGCACCGACTTACGCAGTGGGTTGGTTGGGCAGCAGTAGGCGCGGCGAGTACCTTCGTCGACCATCTCTTGGACGGTCATGTCGCCTTCAAAGCGCACATCCATACCGATCTTGACGAAGCAGGTGACGGCGCCGGTGTCTTGGCACAATGGGCGGTGGCCGATGGCGCACATCTTGGAATTTTTCAAGATTTGGGCAATGGCAGCCTTGGCCGACGGATTCTGCTCAATCTCGTAGGCATGCTTCATAGCAGCCAAGAAGTCACGAGGGTGATAGTACGAGATGAACTGTAACGCCTCGTAGATCGAATCGATAAAATCTTGAGTCTTAATGAGAGTAGTCATTAAACCTTCCTTGTTGTTTGGGGATTTCCAAAACAAGCAGCGTGCTCTCCAGCAGGTCACCAAGTAAGCCTCCGAAGACTCAAGCTCGAGCTTGCTATCCCACAGCTCAAGGCCTGCGTGGCTGTATCTTGGCGCTGCCGTCGCCCACTTGATCTTTAAGGATTATACGACACTTGCCTCAGGCGCGGGGCGGGACAAGGCAATCGCTGTGCGGTTTTTAGAGCCATGCCGCTATTTGCGCCTGTCCTGCGCTCCGTCGGCGCCGCGCTTGCGCCGCGCAGGCGCGCCGCGTGCGCAGACGGTGCCGTTTGTGCTTGGCATGGAGCAGCCCAAGCAGGGTGCGGTGCCGGGTGCGGTGCCGGGCGCGGTGCCGGGCGCGGTGCCGGGTGCGGTGCCGGGCGCGGTGTAGGGCGCGGCTTCGGGCAAAAAGTTGAATCAGATCTAACTGCGCTATCCTGTTTGGGGGCAGGGCGCGCTCGGGGTGCTATCATTAGGTGACACTTGAGCCTGCGCCTTGGGGGCAAAACGGGCGTTAGCAGCGGTCAAACCTAGGTGGGACGGGGCTGGGCGCGAGGTGCGTGGCATACGTATTGCAAAAATACCAACGCCAGTCACAAGGTAGCAGTGGCTTGGTGTCAAGTTTTGGTGTGGTCCTGCTGCAACTGGAAGGTTGGTCCGGGATTGCAAAACAGACTCAGATTGCGCAAGGGAAAGCTGTAAGCTCAAACACAGCTGCCGCAGCTGTCAGCTCAGGCCAATAGGGGACTGTAAGGTGAGAGGTTCAGAACAAGGTAGAACAAGGTTCCCGTGATGCGGTACCTGTAAGGCGGTGCTAAGCCGCAGCTGCAGTACGCGACCACCGTGCGGTGGTATCGTGCGCTCTGAACTTTTGATTGGAAGGGCAACCAGTAAGGGCTCCGTTATATGTTACTAACGATCGCTGTCATCATTATTGTGCTCGCGACGTTCATGTTGATCATATACAACATGTACAGTGACTACATGGCCAGACGTGAAGAAGATTTGCGCATCATGTACACCCGTTGCCGCAACATCGTCTCGGAGTCTGAAGAGCTCCTGATCAACCAGAATCAGCTGCCTTATTCCAAGACCATCGTCCTCATTCTGCGCTACCGCATCCTCAATGCCTTAAAGCGCATGAAGGGCGACCCGCGTGCCAAGGGCATCGAAGAGCGCATCAACGAGCAGCAGGCGCTCATCCACAACATCGAGCAGCACTACAAGGAAGATCTCGCCTTCCGCAATCCTGAGAACGATTCGGTGGCGGTGCTGCAGCTGCGTACCATTCGCCGCCTGCGCAAGATCATCCAGTCGGAGCTGCGTGCCGGTACACCGGTCGACGTCAACCTGTGCCAAAAAGAAGACCGCCGCCTCAAGCTCTTGGTTCTGAAGATCAACATCTCCAACCTGATCCAAAATGTGGTGCTGATGCGCGACTTGCGCCAGGTCGGCTCGTGCCGTACCTTGATCACCAAGGGCTTGGAGGTAATCCGCCGCTCGGGCATCAAAGACAACTGGCTCATGGAGAAGTCTGACACCTTAAACCAGATGCTCAAGGAGCTGGAGAATCAAGTCCGGCAAAAGAGCCAAGAAGAGGTGGAGAAGGTCAACGAGAAGTCGGAGACTGATGCCGAGCTCGACGAGATCTTCGGCGACAAGAAGAAGTGGTAGCATGCAGCTCCCTCCAATAAGGCCGGTCTGAGGATCGGCTTTGTTGTCTTTGCCTGACTACCACCGCGCCGCGTCTCCGCGCCCACGCGCGCGTCCAGAGCGCTTTACGCGCGAGCGCCTTAGCCCGCGCCTACCACCGCGCCATGCGCCTGCTGGCCCTGCGCGCTTGCCTGATGTGCCGTGGCTCGCTATGCTAAGGCCCGTTGTTTGTTAACTGACGGTGCCATATGCCACGTACCTCCATTCTGACCGCACGCGGGCGCAGCCTTGATTTGTCGAGCCCTAAGATCATGGGCATCTTAAATGTCACGCCGGACTCCTTCTCTGACGGCGGCAAGTTCAACCACTACGATGCGGCCTTGCGTCATGCCGAGGACATGATTCAGGCCGGAGCGGCCATTATCGATGTCGGCGGCGAGTCGACGCGGCCCGGTGCTGACCCGGTCAGCGTCGAGCAAGAGCTCGAGCGCGTTGTGCCGGTGGTCGCGGCGCTCACGCAGAACTTTGATGTCATGGTGAGTGTTGACACCTCAAGCCCAGAGGTGATGACCGCCTGCGCGGCGGCAGGCGCGCACATCTGGAACGATATCAGAGCGCTCCAGCGCCCGGACGCGCTGCAAACGGCCGCAGAGCTGGAGGTTGCAGTCTGCCTGATGCATATGCAAGGTGACCCCAAGACCATGCAGCTCAAGCCCAGCTACCACGACGTGGTCGCCGAGGTCAAAGCGTTCCTCGCAGAGCGCGCGCACGCCTGCGAAGCCGCAGGCATTCCCGCCGAGCGCATCATTCTGGATCCGGGCTTTGGTTTTGGCAAAAGCGTGGCCGACAACTACCTCTTGCTCAACCACCTCTCCGAGCTGAGCCTTGATGACCAATACTTCGTGCTCTCGGCCTTATCGCGCAAGACCATGATTGGCGCCGCCACCGGCCAGCAGGTCGCTGCCGAGCGCGTCGTCGGCTCAGTGACTGCCGCCTTCTTCTCCTTTGAGCAGCACGCGCAGATCGTGCGCGTCCACGACGTCAAAGAAACCAACGAGGCCTTGCAGATCTATCTCAAGCTGCGCGAGTACGCTTAGCGCGGTAAGCCCGCTCCAGCCTGCTGCCCCGGCGGTTGCCGCAGGCGCTGCGGCTTTGGTGCTATAGTAAGGACAAGGTTCCTGTAATAAGGAGAAGTTATGACTGCGCTCCATCCTCAGCCTTCGTCCTTGGCAACGCAAGTCTCCGCGGCAACGCAGGCGGTGGCCGAAGATGCGGCGCCGCGCATCCTCACCAGCGGCTCAGAGTACCAGACGTTCACCGAGAGCAATGCGCTGTGGGTCGACAAAACGGCTGCCCTTCAAGATCTCGTGGATATGGATCGCGTGTACTTGTACCGGCCGCAGGGCTTTGGCAAAAGCCTGCTCCTTTCCCTGCTCACCGAGCTCTATATGCACGGCACCACGCGGGTTGCGCACTTAGCGATCGCAAAGCGCTGGCATGAGCCGCAGTGCCCAGTATTGAGGCTCTCCTTTCGGGGCTTGCACGATCCGGCTACGTTTGAGCAGGAGCTCTGCGCTCGGTGGCGGCGCGCCTGCTATGACGCAGGCTTCCATGAGATCTATGACTTCATCCCGGAGTGTCAGCGTTTCAGGCTTTTGGCCTCACGCACTGTAAACCAAGTGTTGCAAGGCCAGAAGGTGGTAGTGCTCATCGATGATTGGGATGATCCCATCTTAAGCAATCTGCATGACCGGGCCACCGTTGAGGCAAACGTCAAGCACCTGTTCGCTGTCTACGTGTGGCTGCGTGAAGGCGACTTCTTAAGGTTTCTGCTCTTCACCGGTGAGTGCCGTTATAAAATTGCTTCGTTGTTTACTGCCGATAACTTTTGTGATTGCAGCTTGAAGAGCCGCTTCGCTGCGTTACTCGGCTACACCGAAGAGGAGCTGCGGACTTACTTCGCCCCTTACCTTGCCCGCAGCGCCGCCCTCTGTCACATGAGCGAAGAGGCCCTGATCGAGCAGCTGCGGCGTCACTACGGCGGCTTTTGCTTTGATGAGGAAGGGCAGGTTCGCGTCTACAGCCCGTGGTCGATCAACTGCTTCTTTGCGCAACTGGCGCAGGCCCCCGAGCGCGCTCCGCTCTTTAGGTCGTTTTGGCAGCAGGACTCCCATAAGGCCAGTGTCCTGCGCACCATCATGAAGACGTGCTCGCCTGCCCCCAACTTCTTCGATGCCATCAAGGCTAAGGGGATCGAGCTCACGTGGTGGGATATCAAGGAGCCTTGCGGCGAATTTGATGAGTATCCATTTGAGACGCTCTTGCTGCAGGCTGGGTACCTGACGATCCAAGAGAAGCTTCTGGATGAGCGAGATAAGTTTGGATGCTTTAGTTACCGCTGCAACTTCACCAACCTCGAGGTTGAGAGCCTCTTCACGGAGCTCTTTGCGGCCTATGTTAGGGGCCAAAAATGGGCCGACAGCGCCCAAAGAGGCGGGGCGTGACCACCATCGGCGCGGCTTTGCCCTAATCCCGTACAGGTGCTTAACTGAGCTCAGCTTCTAGCCCCAGTTTGCCAAAGTCGACCCGCTGGTAGCTGCTACCTGCGCGCTTGCGCGACGGCTGAGCCTTGGCCTCGGTCTGAGAAAGGGAAGGCAAGCCGCTTGTCCCGCAAGCCTTCTTGGCAGTGAGCATCGCCTCTCAATATTTTGAAGTATTCTCTCATGTTTAGTGTTATAGTAGTGGTACGGTACTGACACTAAGGAGGTGTTATGGCCCAAACTCCTGCTTCGTTCCATCCCAAGCCTTCGGCCTTGGCGACGCAGGTCACTGCTGCACTACCGGTGGCACCTAGCGCTGTACAACCTTTGCCGCGCATTATAACAACCAGCTCACAGTACCTGAGATTCAAAAAGAAGCATGCTCTGTTTGTAGACAAAACGGCACTGCTCCAAGAGCTTGTAGAGCTTGAGCGTGTGTTCGTGGCGCGGCCGCGGCGCTTTGGCAAGACCATGCTCATATCCATGCTCACAGAGCTCTTCACCAATGGTACTGAGCAGTTTGAACACTTGGCGATCGCTGAGCGTTGGGACGAGCCGCGGTGTCCAGTGTTGCAGCTCTCCTTTAGGGGCTTGAGCTATCCGTATTTTGAGCAGGAGCTTTGCAAGCGCTTAAGGGAAGCTTGCTACGCTTTGGGATTTCTCAAGATCTATGACTTCATCCCAGAGTGTCAAGATTTCAGAACCTTAGTTACGCGCATCGAACGCGAAGTGCTACAAACTCAAGATTGTGTGCTACTCATAGATGAGTGGGACGATCCTCTCTCGCGTAATCTGCATGACCGGGAAGCCTTCAAGGCCAATACCGAACACATGTATAATTTTTATACTTGGTTGCGCGAAAAAGAGAGCTTTCACTTTGTGCTGGTCACTGGTATTGGGCGCTACCAAAACACCTCTTTCTTTTCCGGGGAAAATATCACTGACATCAGTATGGACAGCAACTTCGCGGCGCTTGTAGGTTACACCGAGGATGAGATTCGGACTTACTTTGATACTTACCTTGCCCGCAGCGCCGCCCTCTGTCACCAGAGCGAGGAAGCCATGCTAGATCAGATCCGAAGCTACTACGACGGTTTCTGCTTCGATGAAGAAGGGAAAGTCCACGTTTACAGTCCGTGGTCGATCAACTGCTTCTTTAAACAAGTAGCCCAACACCCTGACCGCGAGCCGCTCCTGCTGCCATTTTGGATGGATAACTCCAATGCCCCCAGTGCATTGCGCACCTACCTCCAATCGCATCAACCTGATCTCGCTTTTATTGATAAGATCAAGGCCGAGGGTGTGGTTCTATCGCAGAGAGCTATCATGTCGGCTTACAACTTTGACACTGTACCATTTGTGCCACTATTGGTGCAGACGGGATACATGACAATCAAAGAAAGGCTGCCTTTTGAAGGGAATGTGCCAGAACTTAAGTACCGTTGCAACTTCACCAACGCTGAGGTTGAGAACACCTTCTCTAAGATCATCTTAGCCTATGTTACAGGCCAAAAGGTGGACAAACTTGAAGACTCGGAGGTGGAAGCTTTCGCGCAGGGCTTGCTCGATAGTCTGCAGATGCATGATGTGGCTCGCGCCGTAAGAGCCATCAACTCGCTGCTGGTTCGTGTGCACTACGATCTCTGGCAAAGTCAATCGCGGGAACGGGAGGCGGTATATCGCGCGCTTATCGCCTTGTTCCTGCAAATCAAACTAAGCTCGCCGTACGTGCGCCAAGAGGTGGCCAACAATGTCGGGCGCAGTGATATTGAAGCGCTTGTTGGCGACGAACTCTTTGTGT
>CALXNA010000044.1 GCA_944389615.1 uncultured Anaerobiospirillum sp.
CTGGATGTGGCGGACCTGGACCTGCTGCTGGGCTGAGGCGCGGCGCGGCGGGAGCCCGCGCCCAGCGCGCCCGCGCCGCGCGCCCGTGCCCAGCGCGCGTGCACTCTCCTTGTGCGTAGCCGCGCGGCGCTGGGCCTTCCTAGGGCAAGCGCCGTGCCCCATAAGGCTGCGTGATAGCATGAAGTTTGGGGCTTGTGTCGGTGCGGCGGCGCCTGCGCTGGGGCAAGCTAGGGTTTAACTTTAGACAGGAGTGCTAACATGGGCGAAGAGAATCAGTTGAGCGGACAAGAGTACTTACGCAAGATCTTGCTTGCTCGCATTTATCCCGTAGCGCGCTTGACTCCAGTGCACAAGCTGGACAATTTGGCCGAGAAGCTGGGCGTCGGGAAGATTTTCTTAAAGCGTGAAGATTACCAAACGGTACATTCGTTTAAGATTCGCGGCGCCTATAACAAGATTCGTCAGCTCTCCCAAGATCAGTTAGCCTGCGGCGTAGTCACGGCCTCGGCCGGTAACCACGCCCAAGGCGTGGCCTTGTCGGCCAAGAACTTAGGCATCCGGGCCGTCATCGTGATGCCGAACACCACCCCCGATCTCAAGGTCGATGCAGTACGGCGCTTTGGTGCGGAGATCGAGCTTTTCGGCGAGAGCTTCGATGAGGCCTATGCCCACGCCAAGGACTTGGCACGGGCCCAAGGCTTGACCATGATCCCACCTTTTGATGACCCGGACGTCATCGCAGGTCAAGGCACCATCGCTCACGAGCTTTTGGGCCAAATCAACGACATCGATACCGTTTTCGTCCAGATCGGCGGCGGTGGCCTTGCTGCGGGCGTGGCCGTCTACATCAAGAACTTGATGCCACGCATCAAGGTCATCGGCGTTGAGGCCGAAGGCTCAGCTTCGATGAAGGCCGCGCGTGAGCACGGCGCTCCAACCGATATCGGTTTTGTCTCGCACTTTGCCGACGGCGTTGCGGTCAGCCGCGCCGGTGATGAGACCTTTAGACTGTGCAATCAGTACTTAGATGACATCGTCACCTGCTCCAACGACGAGATCTGCGCGGCGATGAAGGATATCTTCGATGATACTCGCGCTGTCGCCGAGCCAAGCGGCGCCTTGTCTTTAGCGGGCCTCAAGAAGTACGTGCGTGAGCACCAAGTCAGCGGCGGCAATCACGTCGCCATCCTTTCTGGCGCTAACGTCAAGTTCCACACCCTGCGTATGGTCGCTGAGCGCTGCGATGTCGGTGAGATGACCGAAGGCATCGTCTCGGTCGAAATCCCAGAGGTCAAGGGCTCGTTCTTGAAGTTCTGCGAGACGATTGGCAACCGCCACGTCACCGAGTTCAGCTATCGTGTCCACCACGCCGACCGTGCCCGCATCTTCGCTTCGATCGAATTGACCAACGGTGAGCGTGAGCTCAAGGAGATCTGCGCTTCCTTAGAGAACGCAGGTTACAAGGTCACTGACCTGACGCGCGATGCTCTCGCCAAGGATCACATCCGTTATATGATCGGCGGCCACCTGAACCCGGGCGAGGCCGAGCGCTTGATCTTATTTGAGTTCCCGGAGACCAAGGGCGCCTTAAACGAGTTCTTGACCAAGCTCGGCGGCAGTTTCTCGATCTCGCTGTTCCACTTCCGCATCAGCGGCCTCGAGTACTGCTCCGTCCTGTGCGGCTTTGACGTCTCCAAGGGCGATCCAGCGCAGCTGGACAAGTTCCTGCAAGAGATCAAGTACCCATACCTTGATGTCACGGACAATGTCGCCTACCAGCAGTTCATGTGCTAAGCGCTGACGGCGCTAAGCTCAGCGCCGACGGCGCAGCTCCCCGTGGGCCCTGACCGCAAGGTCGGGGCCTGCGCGTCTCTGCGCGCACAGGCGCGCAAGCGCGGCGGGCGCAGCGCGGCGGACGTAGCGCGCTTTCTGCTCCACGTCACGGGCCGAAGCCGCAATTGCGGCTATACTCTCATCTCAAGCCCAGTCTGACGCTATTTACAGGATCAGCGGGGCCGTGGTAACTTTACACACCCATGATCCGAGCCTTGGATCTTATCAGGATGAGAGCATGTACGAAATAGAAAAGCTAAGGATCGAAGCGGCTGACTTCCCGCTTGGGTACCTTAAAGATACTTTCCCCGAACTTAAAGTAAGCTTCTTTAGGAAGGCCTTAGACGCCATGGCGCGCGACTACCTCTTGCGCTCGCTCTATGGGGTGCACGGTAAAAAGAAGCCTAAGAAGGCCAAGGAGCGTAAGCCGGAGCAGCGTCGCAAGCTCGAATATGACCGCCTTGCGCCTACGCTCAATCGCATCAAGACGCAGGTCGAGCAGCTGCGCAAGCAAAATCTGCCCCCGAGCGAATTTGTCGCGCAGTTTAAGGAGCTTGCGCTGGCCTTGACTCGCGACTTCTTTGAGTGCTGCGTTCAGCCAACGATCGACGCTAAGCTCAAGGCGCTGCGCGTGAGCGTGGCCAAGCCGCTGGAGCTTGATGCCCACTCGCCGGTGATCACGACCATCTTAGGGCAGTACTTTGGTGCGCTCGGGCGCGATGTGCCGCTTAGTTGGTTGCAAGAGAGCTACAACTTAAGCCAGATTGAAACTTACTATGATAACCACAGCCGTAGGATTGTCTTAGAGCATCCGGTCTTGCATAACCGTCTGGATCTGAGCGCCTTCGGCCGCGACCCGGCTTACCTCACCCCAGCTGATATCGTCGCGAGCCTTGCTGAGCTTGGTTGCGAGAACGGTTTGAGTTGCGCTGACTCCCACCTGCTCTTTGAGCGTTATCTGCTGCCGATGTTCTCAGGTGAGACGGCCGCCAAGCTCAAGGAGGCCAGTGCGAGCGCCTATGCCGCCGATGACTTTGAGAGTTTAGTTAAGAACGCGCTCGAGCAGGGGTTACCAAAGGGGCGCACCGGCCAGATCGTGCGCCTTGCTAAGCGCAAGATGAGCCTCATCAACTTGCTCATGCATCCTTTTGTGCAGTACGACCGCCAAGGTGCCTTGCACGCAGGTTTTGCCTACATGGTGGTGGGCTTAGATAGCGAGCAGCATCGTTACTTACCGATTCTGACCTTAATCCAGCTCGTTGGGGCGGAAAGCTCCGAGCTGCCGATTGCGGTGCCGGGACTGGAGTTTAAGGGGGGCGACTCGCTTGAGGATGTCAGCGCGCAAGTGCTCGCTCAAATCGGCTCCTTGCTCACGGAGGCCCAAGAACGCTCCGAACTGGGTCAAAATGAGCTCGAGCTGCCGCAGAGCAAGCTCAGCGAGGACGAGTTTAACCAGATCTTAGGGGCTTGGGCCCAGAAGATGGGTGATCTGCGTGACCAGCGCTTCTTTTACAGTGATGATGGGGAGGTCGGGGGCGCCGACACCTTGGAGCTGGAGCTCTTAACCACGTGCTTTGGCTTGAACTTTGAGCACTTGATTGCCCCTGAGTTGCTGCAGCAAGCGCGCGCCGCTGCCGGGGATGCGTGCTTTGAGCCTGATCTGAGCACGGAGGAAGGGCGCTCGTTGGCTGCGGCCTGCATCTACTTGCACCCATACTACAAGCTGCTCTTTGAGAAGCTGACGCATCAGGCCTTGTGTATCTTATCGTGCTACCTTGACCTCAATGCTCTCAACTACGTGGTGGTGCACTCCTTGACCGCGGAGATTCGTCCAATCTGTGCCCAGTACTTGCCTTTTGCGGTGGTGGTACCACAGTACTTTAGTGAGTTGACGATGTTCATGCGGTACTACCCCGAGGCGGTCACGCAGCTGGACTGCTTGTATGAGCCGGTGTTGCATTCTCCGGGCTTGGAAGTCGTATTGCAGTGGCACAATGAAGCGGTCACCACCAAGGCGCGGGGTCTTAGCCCCAAGCTGGCGGGATACTTAGAGCAGATCTTCATGCCGAGCTTATGGGCCTACTTTAAGCGTCGCATCAAGGAGCGCTTTGATCCGCTGGTGTGGGCAGGGTGCCCGGCGCTCTACCTCATTGCCGAGCCAGGGCAGCTGATGGCCGATACCCGTGAGTGGTTAGATCGGATCATGCGTCCGGAGCTGGCCCACCCCAAGTATGCGGCCAATGTCCTCACTTATTTGGGCAATATCACCCAAGAGTTCGATAGCGCAATCGTCGCAAGTTGGTTTAAGAATCCCGATCAGATTTGGGCCTCGACCTGCGCCATCGGCTCCAAGCTCAAGTACGTGCGCAAGCACTTAGGCCAAGGGCGCATCCCGCTCTTTAACAAGTCCAAGTTGCCGGATGTGATGCTGGCGCGGGTGCGCATCCAGATGAGCTACCAAGCTCAAGATGAGGCCGAGCTGTGCCGTGAGTACCAGCTGTGGCAGGACAGCTTCAATCTGTGCTACTACCAGCACTCGAATTTGAGCGAGCAGGCCTTTATGGCGCGCCTCCTTGAGATTAAGGACGCGCTGGCGGCGGGCACCTATCCGCGCGAGCTGCCCGGCTTTGATCTGGCCGTCCAAGTGCATGCCCAAGTCAAGCCGAACTTCCTCAATATGAGCGCGCTAGTGCAAGAGGTTGTGGATGAAGCCGTGGGCGCCGCCGCTGAGGACTACGCTGACGGCGACTACGACGCTGACGCTGCTCACAACGCGGACGCTACCCACAACGCGAACGCTGCCCACGAGGCGGACATCTTCGCTCAGTGGCGCGCTGCCAAGGTCAATGCCGCAGCTCAGGTCGATGCCGCTGCAGCCAAGGGCGCCGCAGCTCAGGCCGATGCCGCTGCAGCCAAGGATGACGCAGCAGCGCAAGCTGATGCGGCAGCCGCTCAAGTTGGCACCGCCGCGGGCGGCTCCGATGCTCAGGCCAAGAAGAGTATTGCGCAGTCTGTTGCCGCAGTTGCGCAGCGTTTTGTCAAGTCGGCGTCTGGAGCGCAGAACTTGTTTAACCTCGACGAGCAGGCAGCGTTTGAGCAGAGTCGAGTTGAGGTTGTCAACGAACGCTTCCCGCAGCGTAATGCGGTGTTACGGCAACAGGTCAAAGAGTGCGTGGATAAGATCAAGGAGCAAGTGCGCGCCGGTGACTACCACTTGACTGCTCCAGACCTCAAGTACTTGATTCTCGATCGTGATGACGTGGACAGCGCCTTGGACAAGGCCAAGCTTTGCGACGAGGTTGAGTATTTGTTTGGCCCGAACATCACCAACTTCCAAGTCATCTTGGCGCTCACCTTGGTGAACTTCGCCATGAGCATGGTCGAGGGCACGGCCTTGGATCAGATCACCTCTGCGTTATTGCGCAAGGAGCTCAGCTCCAGCGCTCAGACGCAAGACCTTGAGACCATTGATGCCATGGGCTTTGAGGGCAATGTAGAGCGCCAGAAGATCATGGTGTCTGCCATCATCTTGTCCAAGTTCAAGACGGATGCGGAAATCGACGGTCTCATGGCCAACTGCATGGAGATGCTCGATAAGCGCATTAACGATGAGCATGACCGAGCCATCCTCCAGAGCGTTAAGTCAGAGCATTCGAAAACCAAGATCTTGTTCTACCTGAAAATGTATTTGAACCTGAGTGAAGAGCAGCTGGCTGAGGCCATTGAGCTGAGCAAGTGCTTGTCTGAGGACGTCACCAACTTCCAAGCGGCGCTTGATACTATGGCCGCCGAGAAGACAGGTCAGCTCGAGCAGCGCCTCTGTGAGATCGTCGCGCAGCTGCGCTGCTAAGCGTCGGCGCCCGGCGCGCTCCCCGCGCCTTGTGCCGCCCCGCCCGGCGTGTTCTGCGTGGAGCCGCGCGGGGCGCTCCGGCGCAAGCTCAGCCGCTTCTTAGGCTGTGCCACTAAGCCCGCTTTTGCCGCGGGCTTTGTTACATTTGGCGACAGCTCAGGCGTGAGCGGCTCCAGCTCAGGTTGTGGCGATAGGGGCTCAATCTGCGGTGGCTGAGGCTCAGGCTGCGGCGGCGTCAGCAGGGAATAGCTCAGCAGGGCGCTCAGCTTGGCCTTAAGCGGCGGGTGCGCGCGCAGGCGCGTCAGCTCAGCGCTGAAGGCGGCGCTGTCATTGACCAAGAAGTCAAGGTAGTGCCACTGCAGCCCCATGCGATAGCCCATAAGCTGCGCGCAGGGCGCGTGTTGAGCCAGCGCAGTGACCAAGGCGTCAAGGAAGCGATAAAACGGCGTGCTGCCGTAAGCGGCCGTGTTGACCTTGGCGCCGTCATGGTCGTGCCGCGGCGCTTCCCGCGGCAGGGCAAAGTCGTGGGCATTAAGCCGCACCACCGTGAGTTGCAGGCCCAAGCCCACGGCCGCGCGCAGCTCCTGATAGGGCGGAATCAAGGCCGCGATCTGCGGACTCGGCTCGGTCGTGAGCCCGGAGCTGGTAAACTCGATGAGGGCACAGGCGTGGCTCCAACGATTGCTCACGCGATAGCAGTCGCAGCGTGGCGCGTCCAGTCCCGCAAGGTCTAAGAGCGGCGCGTCATGAGATGGGGCGTGCAGCTCAAAGAGAGCATGGGCGTTGCGCAGAGAGTGCGCGACCAGCCCTTCCAGCTGTTGCAGCTCCAGCATGGTGGCGGTCGGCACGCTCAGCTCAATGCTGCCGCGCTCATTGAGCCAAAAGCCCTGCGGCACGGGGCCCTTAATGCTGGGATCGAGTGCGCCCTTGATGCCCCAGTTCTTGGCCGGGAAGGGCGCAGGTTCAATGGTCAGCTGCGGTAGATACCACTTAAACAGCTCCGTGAGCAGGTTTTGGTGCATCTCCACCAAGGGCACGGCGCGGCCCTCAGGATAGCGTCCTAAGCGCCGGGTGAAGTCGGCCACGCGCTCTTGCAGCAGCGCCGCCCGCGCGGCCAGATCTACTGTGGCCGGAGCGCTGAGCACTTGCGTCAGCTGCGTGATACTCTGCGCGAGCTCATCAGCAAGGCTAGGCAGGGGCGCGTCATAAGCCCGTGCCGCGCGGTAATAAAGCAGCGCGGTCGCTCCGTCGTGCTTGAGTTCATGGAGCCGCCCCGTCGCAAAGAGCCGCGCAAAGCTCTCCTCCGGCAGCTGGCCCAAGATTGCGGCAAGCTGCTGCGGGTCAACCTGCGCCCGGCTTAAGGCATCGCCGCCGCGGACCTTGCGGCTTGGTGCCTTCTGCGTCACGTCCGGCGCCGCATTCTGCGCCGCGGCACGCTCCTGCAGCTTGCGCTCATGGGCGCTGACCATCAGCACCAAGTAGAGCGCCATCAAGGCGTGCGGGCAGGTTGGCAGCACCTGCACTTGCTCGTAGCTCTTGAGCAGATTGGTCTTGCTGGTCTTGGAGAAGTGTTGGGCGTTGATGGCGCGGCTGAGGTCGGCGCTTAAGCGCTGGGCTTGCACTTGGGCATGGGCCAAGGGCGCGGTCAGCGAAGACTCGCTGATGCGCACTGCCCTGAGGCGCTCGGGAGCTGGTGCCATATTTCTCCTTACTGGACGCGTTCAGGCGCGGCTCAGTGTATCATTAGGGCGCGTTAACTGACTAAGAGGTGACCCATGGCCTTTGATCGTACGATGCTAGAGCTGGTAGCTTTCCTGCCTCAGCCGCTGCGCCGCTTACTCATGAAGCCCTTGATGCTGCAGATCATGCGCTTTGCCGTCGTGGGCGGTCTTGCCTTTGTGGTGGACTTCGGCCTCTTGCTGCTGCTCACCGAGCTCGTGGGCCTCAATTACCTCGTCTCGGCCACCATCTCCTTTATCGCAGCCGTCCTGCTTAACTATATCATGAGTGTTCTGTGGGTGTTCACCAACAAGCCGCAAACGCCCAAGTCCAAGGTCTACGCCACCTTCAAGATGGTGCTGTTCTTTGTCCTCTCCACCTGCGGCCTGCTCATCAACAACTTCATCATGTGGGCCTTTGTCGAGTGGTGGGCCATCAGCTACATCATCGGCAAGCTGGTCGCGACCGTCGTGGTCATGATCTTCAACTTCGTCACGCGCAAGATCTTAATCGAAGGCTGGAAGCGCAACCATGGTTCGGTCGACCCTCACGACTCTGCCGCTCAATAGCCGCTGAAAGGTTAATCCAGTGTAGTGCCCGTAGGGCAGGTGCTGGGCCGTAATTGGGCAGAGGCACGGTTGCGGTGCGTTAGTCTAAGCCACGCGTGCGCTTAACGTAACATGCACGGTGGTAGTGTGATGGCGCTCATGTCTTGCGCGGCCAAGGTTAAGATAGTGTAGTTTTTGGCCCGCAGAGGCGACAAATGGTCGCCCCTTCCTCCCTATAATCTTGCCCAAACCACGCGCCCTTGCCCGCAGGCTGCAAGCCTGCGGACTGAGTGGCTCAGTGCGCGCCGCCTGCTTGGGATAGCGCAGGCGGCTGCACCTAAGCTGCGCTCAAGGAGGGCACAAGCAGTGCCCTTGGTGTGCTTGATATTAATGTACTGTGATTTGCTGGGCGCTTTCTGACTGATTGGAGTGGAGGGAAAGGCCATGGCCTTTGTGATCAAAGCATTTGTCAATCGTCCTGATAAGAACCCCAACTTGGGGCTGATCGAGAAGGTCTCCTACGGCTTAGGAGACTTCTCCTCGCAGCTGTTACTCACGCCGGTGAGCATGCTCTTTATCTACTATGCCACCGAGTACGTGAACATCGGCATGGCCGAAGTGGGCTTTATCATGATGCTCTCGCGCGTTTTTGACGGCATCTCCGACCTCTTGGTGGGCTACCTCATCGAGCGCACCAAGAGCCCGTACGGCAAAACCCGCGCTTGGATCTTACGCATGATCATCCCGTACTTCGTCTGCGGCGTCGCCATCTTCTCGGTGCCGACCCAGATGTCCGATCTGCTCAAGTACATCTACATCTTCTTGGTCTATAACCTGACCATCACCGTGGTCTACACATCGATCAATCTGCCTTATGGCGCGCTCTCGACCCTCATGACCCAAGACTCCTACCAGCGCTCGGTCTTGGTCATCTTCCGCATGTTAGGCGCCACCGCTGGTAGTACCTTGGTCATGATGGGTGTGCTGCCGATGGTGCACTACCTCGGCAACGACCAAATGGCATGGACGATTACCGCGGCCATCATCTCGGCCTTGGCCTGCTTAGGCTTCTTTTGCACTTTCTTCTTCTGCCACGAGCGTGTCGTTTCGGCCCCGATGAGCAGCGAGCAGGGCTCGACCCTCAAGGCCATCGGTAAGATCATGCGCAACAAGTACTGGGTGATGCTCACCATCGCCATGCTCTTTGTCTGCGCCGCCGACATCGTCTCGGGCAATGCCAGCGCCTACTACTGCCGCTACTACCTGCAGGACGATACCTTACCTTGATCGGTGTCCTGTCGGCCATCTCCAATGTGTGCAAGGTCGCAGGCATGATCTTGGTCGTGCCGATCATGCTCAAGAAGCTGGGCAAACGCAACAGCCTCATCATTGCCGCCGCCTTGATCGTCGGCGCCAACTTAAGCCGTACCTTGGCCCCTTATAGCGTTGAGCTCAACTACGTTATCTCCGCTATCTGCGGCTTTGGCTCGGGCTTTACCTACACCTGCCTCTTTGCCATGATCCCTGACTGTGTCGAGTACAGCGAGTACCGCGACCACGAGCGCCACGAAGGCTTGGTCTACTCCTCAGTCTCCTTTGCCTCTAAGGTCGCAGGCGGCCTCGGTGTCTTAGTCTCCTCCTTTGTCATGAACTTCGGCGGTTACGTCAACGGCGCACAAGAGCAGTCCCCGGAGGCCATGAACGCCATCTTAGCGGCCCACACCATCATCCCGCCTTTCATGTTCATTGTCGCCATCGTGGCTTTGAGCTTCTACAAGCTCGATAAGATCTACGACGACGTCATCAAGGAGCTCAAGCTGCGCCATCTCAAGACCGAGTTAGCCCCAGCTCAGGCCTAACCGCAACCTAATCGGAGCAGCTTCCAGCCCGCACCCCCATTGGCGCGGGCGCTGCGCCTCCCGCGCCAGTGCAGGCGCCAGTGCAGGCGCTGGTTCCACCTGCTGGGGATAGGCGCTGTGATCGTCCTCAAGAATCGTGCGCCTGAGGTCACAGTCGTGCCCAGTTCCGGCACCCGCCGCCATAGCGCTTGAGCGCAGAGCCTCTATAATCAGGCTGTCGCTGCCACAAGAGGAGATTGTCATGACCCCACAAGCCATTATGGGCCTTATCATGCTGCTGGTCGCCCCCGCCATCTTGGTCTATGCCTTAGACGAGAGTTGGGTCTGGTACCCGGTGCTGGTCTTGGTGTGCTTTCTCTTTGGCTACAAGCGCGGGCGCAAGTAGCTCACGCAGGGAGCCTGCTCTGGTACGCGGAGGGGCCTTATGTTCTACCTGTTCATACTGTTGATCTCGCCCTTCGTCTTCTTGTTCTGGCTTGAGGACTGGTGGTAATTGTACCCAGTGGTGGTCTTTGTCTGCTTAAGCCACATGTAGCCTATCTGCTGTGACCTGTCTGCTGCAGGGCGCTGTAACTAGGACTGCGGACAGATGGGGCCGATCTGCGCAGGCTTACCGACAAAAGCTGGCGCTCTGTCGCCCCAAAACAAGTCCTGATGGTCGATGCGGCCCAGCTGGCAGTGGGCGCTAAGTTTGGCCAAGGTCAAGCTTCCCATAATGATTTCCAAAACAGGAAATCGGGAGGTCACTATGCTCAAACTTACCCCACGTCAGAGCCTCAAGGCGCTGGTAGTAAGCGCAGTGGTTGGGCTCAGCTTGGCCTTAGCTACGGCTTGTACCGTCTACGACTACGACGATGATTACGGCCACCGCAATCCACCGCCTGCCGCCCACAAAGCGCCGCCGCACGGCCCTGCTCCTAAGGCGCCACTCCCACGCAGCCCTAATCGCAATGACCGCTACCACAGCATCGTCACCGGCCCCGGCCCTGGCTTTGACGGCCATCCGGCGCCGCGCCCACGTTAACGGCCTCAGCTCCGGCGGCCCGCTTCATGCCTGAGAGGGGCAAGCTGCCAAGTTGTTGGCACTAAACATAAAGATAAGGACAAGCACATGGATAAGAGCAAACGATTGAGCTCAGCCACCGTGCTGAGTGTGACCGCAGCGCTGGTCTTAGGGGCATGGAGCCTGACTCCGGCGCAGGCGGCTGACCAGAACAGTCCCATTCTGGATCATATCAAGCAAGGCATCGAGCAACGCATCGACGATCGCTTAGATGACCTGCGTGATGAGCGCCGCGATGCGCGCTCCGAGCGCGACCGCCGTGATAACGATGAGCGCTACGATCGGGAGCGCCGTGATCGTGATGATCGCTATGACCGTAATGATCGCGACCATCGTTACGATCGTGACCACAATGACAACGATAAGCGCTACGACCGCGATCGCCGTGACCGTGATGATCGCTTCGACCGCGATCGCCGTGACCGTGATGATCGCTACGATCGCGATCGGCGTGATCGTGATGACCGCTACGACCGCAATGACCGCGACCGCGATGATCGCTACGACCGCGACCGCAAAGACCGCGACGATCGCTTCGATCGCGATCGCCGTGATGACCGCCGTGACCTCAAGGGCCCACCGGGTAAGTATGACAACAAGGCCCAGCAGTCCAAGCAGGATAAGGACAAGGTAGACGTCAAGCGCCCTAAGCACGATCTCGCGGCGCCACCGAAGCCACCACACCATGACCGTGATAGTCGCGACCGCGACCGGCGTGACCGCGACTAAGCGGCTCTGCGCTTAGTTGACAGCCCGCTTGGGTTTGAGCTCAAGCTCTGGTGCAGGCGGGTTTGTTATGTGCACAGCGCTACGGCAGTGGGTTAATCTTGGGCGAGGGAGTGCGAGGGCAGGGCCAAATCGCAGGCGGGAGGTCAGGAAGGCATAGCATGTGATGAACTACCGCTGACTTACGTCAGCGGTTTTGCAGGATCGTTGCCCTGCTTTTAGTAATGCTCCGCAACCTGCGTTTTGGTGCAAATTACGGATCACCACGGGCTTGTCCACAAAGCCCCCATTGGCTAATAGAGTGTGAAGCCACTCGTCACCAAGTTCTTTTCTGCCGATGTTAAGAGCTCCGTTAAGAAGTAAACAATAATCTAACATCAAGGACACTATGCCTGCTCGTATTGTCCGGCAAAACGGCGGGCAACACAAGTGCGGCGCGTCGGCTGCAGCTCCGGCGCGCAGGTAGTCAGGCGCTGGGGGAGTCGATGGTGAGGCGGCGCAGGAGCGTGCCTTTTTGGGGGGTTGGGCGGAGACCTGCGGCGGAAGGATCCGCGTGATGGCCTTTCTACCATCATTTCGCATGCTGTGCGTTTTAGCTGTTGTGCACGTAAAGTGCACGCATGGCTTATTATCCCGGTGCCGTGGCCTTCGGTGCCTAAAATTTTTTGGCCCAAGGATCGTGACCTAGGCCACATTTATGGGTGATTCCTAGCTACAAAAGGCGCACTTTCAGGTATCTTGGAGATCGCTTGTGGTGGGCCGCAAGAACTGGTTTTGGGCAGCTGTGATAGGTGGTGGTGCAAGCGCCGTGAGGCGCGGGCGCTGACCTGATAATAAGAAGCATGAGCCCAGAAGACTTGGAACCTCCGAGCCTGTGGGTGGTCTCAAATAGTAAAGCCAGTTGGCGCGCGTGTGGCATTGCGGCGCTGCGCCCCATAAGTCTCAAGCAGCTTGATGCTGTAACATACTGACCTTTGGCAAAACTTAAGCTTGCTTGAGCTTTGTCGGAGCCGACTGATTGCTAGGACGCCGACTTATGATCATTCGACTTAACCACGCTCCGGACGAGCCCGACGCGGCGGGCTGTAAGCGCGCCTCGATCTGCGTGCCGGTAGATGCGCTGCAACGTCCCCTAGAGAGCGCACAGCACCAGAGCGCAAAGCCTGCGTGGCTCGGTTCCATTGCCCCCGCCCAGCGCTACCACCAAGGTGCCGTAAGCGAGCCTGAGGCGCCCGCCCGGCTGATCTCGCGGCAAGGTGCGCCTGAAGCTTCGAGCAATTCTAAGGTGCCTTATCTGGCGCCGTACGAGCCTCAGCCCTTAACGGAGCAGGAGCGCCATCAGGTGGTGACTGAGACTTTAAGTCAGCCTTATCAAGTGCAATTTGCCCAGCGTCAGCCCGGCCTGCGGCCGATTGTGCTGCCTGAGCAAGATGATCCTTGGTCACAGCCGGTCACGGCAGTCGCCGCCGCGCGCACTGGCACCATCGACGATGCCTTGAGCGCCTTACTGCAAGCGCCGCTCACGGCCTTGGATGCGGTCAAGGATAAGGCTGCGACCTTAGCCCAAGGCGCGGTGCAAAGCGCTGCCGTAGTGGCGCAAGGCGCGGTGCAAAGCGCTGCCGTAGTGGCGCAAGGCGCGGTGCAAAGCGCTGCTGTAGTGGCGCAAGGCGCGGTACAGGGAGCTGCGGCGGTCGCGCAGGGCGCGGCTGCGGTCGCCCAAGAGGCGGTCAGCATGGCGCAGGGAGCGGCCACGATCGTGGGCGCCAGCGTCAGCACTAAGGTGCCTGCGGCGGAGGCCTTAGAGACGGTGCCCGCGGCGGCCCCTGAGGCGGCGGAGGTAGCGTTAGAGCCGGTGCCGCTTGAGCAGCGGGTTAAGGCCAAGTCCCTAGGTTTGGGCCAAGGCAGTCATGCTATCGTAGATGTTGCAGCTGCGAGCACTAAGCCTTGGGGCCTGCTGCGCGGCTTAATCCGGCGCCATTTAGGGGAGCAAGCAGCTCCTAGTGCCGTCGCGCGCCAAGCCCTGTTTGATGCTTCGTCGGCCTTAAGCGGCATGATGAGCATGGAACAGCTGGTGCCTCTCTACGAAGAGCAAACGCCTCATCTGGGAGCGTATCTGCCTCCGAGCAACGACTTAGCAACTCAACCTATGGACGACGACCTAACTTACGACCAATGGATTAAACAGCAGGGCCTGCCTTTTGCCCCGCTGACTTCCAGCAACCTCGCCCCGGGCGGCTGCGTGAGCGTCAGCGCCGCGCCGGTGCTGCCTGCAGTGCGCTGGAAAAATGAGCTCAACTCTAAGAGCCTTGAGCCGTGGGGTACGGTGCCGACAGCGCGCTTAGCCCAGCGTCTTAACTCTTACTTCCTGCACGCCGATCACTTCTCGGAGAGCTTCAAGCGCGCCGATCGCCAGCATCAGATGGCGGCGATCTTGGGCTATGGCATCTTCCGCCAGTGGCTGCAGCGGCGGCGCAATGCGCTCCACGAGCGCCGCGGCATGGTGGCGCCGAGCCAAGAGAGCCTCTTTTACTACACCGCGCTGCTCTTGATTGAGACTATGATCTTCGCGATGCGGGTGGACGGACGCATTGAGCAGGACGAGCACGACTCCTTGCTCGACTTCTGCCGCGCTCTCTTCGATGACAAGCTCCATGAAATCCGCGGCGAGCTCGACCGCATGCTCACCATCGATTTAGATCCCGAGCGCTTAGCCCAGCAGGTGCAGTTCCCAGAGGAGAGCATCGACATGTACTTGCTCTCGGCGGTGATCTTGTCGGGCAATTGCATGTTAGAGCGCAACTACCTCGAGGCTTTGGCCGCCTGCCTCGGCATCGACCCGACGCTGCGGCGCAGCCTCGATCGGCGCGCCTTTGAGTTGCTGCGCGGCCAAGACGAGCGCAGTCTCAATGATAGCTCTAATGAGCCAAGCTCAGCTGAGCGCAGTGCAGAGACCGCAGTTGCTGAGCCTGCCCTTGCACTCACGGAGCGCTAAAGACGACTGAAGCCGCGGATGCGGCCTCAGGGAAGGGCCCGCGGCGCGGGCCTGCGTGTGGTCTTAGCCTAACAGCGAGAGCGCGAGCTGTGGGCGGGCGTTGGCTTGCATCAGCATGGAGGTGGCCGCTTGCTGGATGATGCTCTGCTGGGAGAGGTTCGAGGACTCTTCGGCAAAGTCGGCATCACGGATGCGCGAGCGGGCGTCGGCGGAGTTAGCTGAGACGTTAGCTTGGTTGCGAATGGTCGACTCCAAGCGGTTTTGGATTGCACCGAGGTTGGCGCGGTGGTGGTCGACGAAGGCGATCAGCTGGTCAAACTCATCAATGGCTTGGTTGGCTTGATCTTGGGTAGTGATGTTTACAAAGGTACCGGGTTGTTGGTAGAGAACACTGGCACCTGGGGTGGTGTCTAAGGCTTGATTGACCAGAGCACTCCAAGTAAAAGCAGGAACTTCCATCTCGATGCGATCGCCGGTGTTGGCTCCGACATGGAAGATCAGCGTGCCGCCATCTGTCACTTGCTTGCCCGCGAAGTCGGTCAGGTTTTTTGATTGCCCACTGTAGATGGAGTCGCCTACGTTATAGCCCATGAGGATGCGCTTGCCGCCAAAAGTGGTGTCCTCACCGATGCGCTGAATCTCCTCTTGCAGTGAATAGATCTCATTGCTAATGGCTTTGCGATCGGAGTCGCCTAAGGTGCCGTTGGCTGATTGGACAGCTAAGGTGCGGGCGCGCTGGAGCATGTTCGAGATCTCATCGAGGCCGCCCTCAATAGTCTGCGCGAGCGCGATCGCATCATTGGCGTTGCGATTGCCTTGGTTTAAGCCATTGATCTGCGAGGTGAGGCGGTCGGCGATCTGCAAACCTGCGGCATCGTCCTTGGCGGAGTTGATGCGATAGCCTGACGACAGACGGCTGTAGGTGGTGTTGAGGCTCGACTGGACATTGCTCAGATAACGCTGCCCATTGAGCGAGCTGACATTAGTGTTAACGTACACTGCCATGGGGTGACCTCAATCTTCTCTTCCTGAGCTCCCCGCACCCATGGGCAGCGTGGCGCTTGCCCCATCTTAGGCCCTTCGCGGGAGCATGTGAAAATTTGTACCATGTTCGGTACTGCCCAAGCGCCGCAGGTTGCGGCCAAGGGCTTGCTCTCATGATGTTCTATCGGCGCCACGGCGCGATCCTTGAGCCCAAGTGTGACAAAGTTTCATGGAGCTTGCCACCGCCGGTGGAACTGGGCTTAGGCCCCAGCCGGTGGGCCTTGGCTTAGGCTCAAGTCGCTGGGCGCTCCACGTTTGTCTCGCTGCATTGGGCACGCCGTGTTGGTCGCGGCTGCGGTAGGGGCGCGGCTTCTTGCAAAACTTTGCCAAGTGAGAACTCGGCGCGGCGAGAGGGCTTGCAGCTTGGGGTGAGCCTGCTATAATGCTCAGTAAGCAAAGACTAACCAAGGTTAGCTTTGGTTAACTGTGACGATATCCGAGCAACCGCCTAGGTTGCATGACGGCACGACCTGCCCCATCCATCCGGTAGGCGTGCGTCTGAGCGAGGAAAGATATGAGCGCAATTGTTGACATTAAGGCCCGTGAAATCATCGACAGCCGTGGTAACCCAACCGTAGAGTGCGACGTCTACTTGGAGACGGGCGCTTTTGGGCGCGCCAGCGTCCCTTCAGGCGCTTCGACCGGCGTGCGCGAGGCCATTGAGCTGCGTGACGGCGATAAGGAGCGCTTTGAGGGCAAGGGCGTGTTAAAGGCGGTGGCCAACGTCAACACCGAGATCAAGGAGGCGCTCTTGGGCCTCGACGCCAGTGACCAAGTCTTAATCGACCGCACCATGATCAAGCTCGACGGCACCGAGACCAAGGCCCGCTTAGGCGCCAACGCCATCTTGGCCGTCTCGATGGCTGTGGCCAAGGCCGCTGCCGAAGATGCTGGGCTGCCGCTTTACCGCTACTTAGGCGGCTCGGGCAAGATGGACATGCCAGTGCCGATGATGAACATCATCAATGGCGGCGCCCACGCTAACAACAACCTCGACCTGCAAGAGTTCATGATCATTCCGGTCGGCGCCAGCAGCATCGCTGAGGCCATCCGCA
The DNA here is from genome assembly GCA_944389615.1 of uncultured Anaerobiospirillum sp. Taxonomy (GTDB): domain Bacteria; phylum Pseudomonadota; class Gammaproteobacteria; order Enterobacterales; family Succinivibrionaceae; genus Anaerobiospirillum. Next base: position 16,690 of record CALXNA010000044.1, read on the forward strand.
TGGGCTCGCAGACCTTCCACGCTCTGCGTAAGATCATCAACGCCAAGGGCATGACCACAGCGGTCGGCGACGAGGGCGGCTTTGCCCCATCGATCGACAGCCACGAAGAGGCCATCGAGCTCATTATGGAGGCGATCAAGGCTGCTCACTACGAGCCGGGCAAGGACATCTGCATTGGTCTTGACTGTGCCTCCTCGGAGTTCTACGACGCCGATAAGAACGTCTATGCTCTGACCAAGCAGGGCAAGACCTACAACATCGACCAGTGGATCGACATCTTAGAGAGCTGGGTCGACAAGTACCCATTGATTTCCATTGAGGACGGCGCGGCCGAAGGCGATTGGGACGGCTGGAAAAAGTTGACCGAGCGCTTGGGCAAGAAGTGCCAATTAGTCGGTGATGACCTCTTTGTCACCAACCCAGCCATCCTCAAGGAAGGCATCGAGAAGGGCGTAGCCAACGCCATCTTGATCAAGGTCAACCAGATCGGTACCTTGACCGAGACCTTCGAGGCCATCGAGATGGCCAAGCGCGCCGGTTACACCGCCATCGTCTCGCACCGTTCGGGCGAGACCGAGGACGCCACCATTGCCGATATCGCGGTGGGCACCAATGCCGGTCAAATCAAGACCGGTTCGATGTCGCGCTCCGATCGCTTAGCCAAGTACAACCAGTTACTGCGCATCGAAGAGGAGCTGGGCGACACCACCTGCTACGGCGGCAAGAACTCGTTCTACTCCATTCATCTGAAGTAATTAGACCTCACCTTGTGGTGACATAAAGCAACTCCTTATGCTGCTAAGGCAGCAACTTAAAGGCTGGGCCGGGGGGCTCAGCCTTTATTTATGGGCCGCACCCAGCTCCGGAACCGTGCCCTCAGGCCGCCGCTGCCTCTCTGAAGCCCCGGTGGTTGAGACGCGCCTTGGCCCATGATGGGGCAAGCGTTTGCACTATAACAAGCCAAGCGCGGGCGCAGGTGGCGGTTGTGGACGGGGCCTAAGCCCAGAGATATCGCAGGCTCGAGGCGCAGTGGCGCAAGTACGGCCCCAGAGGCGCTGCCTTGTTAGGGAGCAGGGGCGCGACGGCGCCTGCGGCTTTGTTAGGATAGCCGCACTGATTGTGAATTTTCTCTTTTCTCTCCTTGATCATACGTACCGCTGCGACCTTAGGCAGGCGCCCTCACGGCGCGCCTCCTTGGTGTTGCCATTAACGGTTGCGATCAGGTCTGACGCGCAGGCTTGGCCTGTGGGTGGCCGATTGAGTCGGCTGCGGCGCGGGAGAAAAGAGTGACCTATGATCAGGGAGAGGTAAGAGCATAGAAGGTAGAGCTATGCTGATCTTTCCCTCCTTGGCTGAAGTCAAGGCCGCGGCCACTCAGGCCCACGGGCGCTATGCCGTAATGCCGGTCATGGTGCCGCTCTTATCTGACATCTGCACCCCGATCGAAGCCCTGCGCCGTCTTCAGGCGCACAGTGCCCACTGTTTCTTATTTGAGTCGGTCGTCACCTCCGAAGACTTCGGACGCTATTCCTTTCTGGGCTTTAACCCAAGCTTAGACCTGCACTGCCGCGACGGGCAGCTGACGGTCGAGGGCGAGCTTGCCAGTCTCGTTACCACCACCGACCCTAATGCCGCGGTGCGTCAGGTGCTAGCGCAGTTTCAGAGCCCAAGCCGCAGCGAGCTTGAGAGCTTACTGCAAGGCGCCGGGGACTTGACCCACTCTGTCTTGCCGCTGCTACCACCTTTTACCGGGGGCTTGGTCGGTTACTTTGCCTATGACTACTTAGGCTACAGCGAAGAGCGGGTGCGGCAGGCTGAGCAGGTGGTCGCTGACTTTGACCCCCATCAGTTCAAAGACTTTGACCTGATGCTCTTTACCGAGGTCATCGCTTTTGACCATCTGCATCAGCAGCTCATCTTAATTGCCAATGTGCCACTTAGCGGCGATGACGCCGCCCTCGAGCTGGGTTATCAAGGCGCCGAGCAGAAGCTTGCCGCCATGTGCGCGCTGCTCAATACCCCGGTAGCAGATAAGCCCAGCGGAGGCAAGCTCTTAGGGGAGCTCACGCCGCGTCTTAACGAAGCGCAATACTGCGCCATGGTGGAGCGGGCTCAGCACTACATCCATGAGGGCGACATCTTCCAAGTCGTGCTCTCCAATTGCTTGAGCGCCCCGTTTGCAGGCTCGCTGCTTGATACCTATCGCTTGCTGCGCACCTTAAACCCATCGCCCTACATGTTCTACTTAGGCGGCACCGACATTGAGGTCGCCGGGGCCTCTCCTGAGACCTTGGTCAGCCTCAAAAACGGCGTGCTGCACACCTATCCGCTCGCGGGCACGCGGCCGCGCGGTCGCACCAAGGCCGAGGACTTGGCCTTAGAGCAAGAGCTCTTGGCCGATGATAAGGAGCTTGCCGAGCACAACATGCTGGTCGACTTAGGGCGCAATGACTTAGGTAAGGTCGCCGCTTTGGGCTCAGTGCAGCTTGAGCGCTACCACGAGGTACTGCGCTTCTCGCACGTCATGCATATCGGCAGCACTGTGACCGCGCGCTTGGCGCCAGCGTCTGATGCCTTGGCGGCGCTGCAGGCCATTTTGCCTGCGGGCACCTTGTCCGGCGCCCCTAAGATCCGCGCCGCGGAGATCATCACTGAGCTTGAGGGCAAGAAGCGCGGCCTCTATGGCGGAGCCGTCGGTTATATCGACCTTGCGGGCAATATGGATATGGGCATTGCCATTCGCCTGTGCTTAAAGCAAGACGGTCAGGTCTTCATCCAAAGCGGCGCGGGCATTGTGGCTGACTCCCAGCCGCCGCGTGAGTATCAAGAATGTCTCAACAAGGCCAAGGCCGTGGTCACCGCCTTAACTGAGGCCTGCGCCTTAAATCAGGACACTTCGCTGCTCAAGCAGGGCGGCGCTGAGCACGTAGCAAGCGGTGCAGTAAGCGGCGCAACAAACGCTGCGGCGGTCTAGGGAGGATGCGATGCTGGTACTAATCGACAACTACGATTCCTTTTCCTACAACCTCTATCAGCTCTTAGGCAGCATCAGCCCGGACATCAAGGTAGTGCGCAACGATGCCCTGAGCGTCCCCGAGCTGTTGGCGCTTAAGCCTGAGGCCATCGTGCTCTCGCCGGGCCCGGGGCGCCCGGAGGATGCAGGGATCTGCCTGCCGCTGCTTAAGACACTTCTGACGCAGGAGTCCTGCCCAGCGCTCTTGGGCGTGTGCCTTGGCCATCAGGCCTTGGCGGCGGCCTGCGGCGCGCGCGTCACTTACGCGCCCTATCTGATGCATGGCAAGGCCAGCGTCATCACGTTGCAGGCACCCAGTGCCCTCTTTGCCGAGATCGCCGAGCCGATCTCGGTAGCGCGCTATCACTCGCTGACGGTTGACCCGACTACGGTACCGGAGTGCCTTAAGGTCACCGCGACCACACAAGATGGCGTGGTGATGGCCATGGAGCATCAGACGCTGCCGCTTTATGGGGTGCAGTTTCACCCTGAGTCCATTCTGACGCCGTCGGGCACGACCATGCTGCGCAACTTCTTGCAGCTCGCCGCTCAGGTGCAAGCCATAGGCGGCCACAAGCCGGAGGCGCTATGAGCGGCTATGTGCGTAAGCCCGTTATGGGCACCGTGTTGACTGACCGCATGGGGGCGGCGACCGCGCGCTGGCGCTGCTTGCCCTTGAGTACTTGTTTGCAGTCAACACGGAGTTAGAGCCATGATTAAAGAAGCCATTGTTAAGCTGGTCACCAAGAACGATTTGACTTACGACGAAGCCTATAGCGTCATGAACGAAATCATGTCCGGGCAGACCACCCCGACTCAAAACGCCGCCTTCTTGGCCGCGATGTCGACCAAGAGTGCCCGCGCCGAGACCATCGACGAAATCGCAGGTTCGGCCGCTGCCATGCGCGAACATGCCATTCAGGTTAAGACGCCTTATGACGTCTTTGAGATTGTGGGCACGGGCGGCGATAACGCCCACAGCTTCAATATCTCCACCACTACGGCGCTGGTGTGCGCAAGCGGCGGTATGAAGGTGGCCAAGCACGGCAATCGCGCCGCTTCTTCGAAGTGCGGTACCGCCGATTGCCTCGAAGCGCTCGGGGTCAAGATCGAGCAAAGCCCGGAGCTGTGCCTGAAGCTGCTCGATGAGGTGGGCTTCTGCTTCTTCTTTGCCCAGTACTACCACCAAGCGATGAAGTATGTCGGCGCTATCCGCAAGGAGCTGGGCTTTCGCACCGTCTTCAACATCTTAGGCCCACTGACCAACCCAGCCGCGCCGAGCTATCAGCTCCTTGGCGTCTACGACCGCTATCTGGTCGAGCCCTTAGCTCAAGTGCTGATGACCTTGGGGGTCAAGCGCGGCATGGTGGTCTATGGCTTAGACAAGTTAGATGAGCTCTCCTTGAGCGCGGAGACCGCAGTGTGCGAGTTCAAGGACGGCTGGTACAAATCCTACGTAGTCGCCCCTGAGGACTTCGGCCTTCAGCGCTGCCGCAAAGAGGACTTAGTCGGCGGGACGCCTGAGGAGAATGCCGCCATTGTGCGCGCCATTGTGGCCGGGCAAGATCAGGGGCCCAAGCGCGACGTGGTGCTGCTCAATGCCGGAGCTGCGCTCTACCTCTATGGCAAGGCCCCAACATGGCAGGATGGTATTGCTCTCGCGCAAAACTTGATTGACTCAGGCTCGGTGCAACTGACCTTGGATAAGCTCATGGCCCTATCGCAAGGCCGCGAGCTGTAAGGAGACGCTATGACGATTCTCGATGAGATTGCCGCCTATGCCAAGGAGCGCGTCGCGGCGGCGCAGCAGCGCCTGCCGCTGCCTGAGCTCAGAGCCCTCACGCCTGCGCCGACGGCCGCCATGGGCTTTAAGCAAGCGCTGAGCGCACGCCGGGAGCGCGGCGAGCTAGCCTTTATCTGCGAGTGCAAGAAGGCCTCGCCCTCCAAGGGCCTGATCGCCCCAGAGTTTGACTACTTGGGGATTGCGCAGGCCTATGAAGGGGCGGGCGCTGATGCCATTTCGGTTTTGACTGAGCCTAAGTGGTTCTTAGGGGCTGACGAATACCTGCGCACCATTGCCACTGAGGTACGCTGCCCGTGCTTGCGTAAGGACTTCGTGGTCGATACCTATCAGATCTACGAGGCTCAGCTTTTAGGGGCTAAGGCCGTCTTGCTGATTGTGGCGCTTTTGTCGGAGGCGCAGCTGCGCGACTATCTGAATCTAACCCACGAGTTAGGCCTTGATGCCTTAGTCGAAGCCCATGACGAGGACGAGATTGCGCGCGCGCTGCAGGCGGGCGCCACCATCATTGGCGTCAACAATCGCAATCTGCATACCTTCAGCGTCGATGCTGCTAACAGCATGCGTCTGCGCGCGGCGGTGCCCGACGAGGTCTTGTTTGTTGCCGAAAGCGGCATCAGCAGCCCTGAGCAGGTGACGGCCTTGGCGCAGGCGGGCTGCAATGCCGTGCTCATCGGCGAGTACTTGATGCGCGCGCCTGATAAGAGGGCTTTACTTAAGACCTTACAAGCCGCGGCGCAGGAGGGACTGCATCATGACCGCGATTAAGCTCTGCGGCCTCAAGGAGCTGGCAGAAATAGAGCTCGTCAATGAGCTCAAGCCGGACAAAGTCGGCTTCATGCTCTACCAAAGGAGCAAGCGCTATTGCCCGCTCCAGCAGCTGCGCCTGTGTCGACAAAAGCTTGATCCCGGAATTGCCGCAGTAGGCGTAGCCGTGGATGCGCCCCCGTTTGATTTGGTGGACTTAGTGGCCAAGGGCTTGGTCAGCGAGCTGCAGCTGCACGGGCACGAAGATGCCGACTACGTGAAGTATTTGCGCACGGTATTGCAGAGCTTGGGCTACTCCGTGCTGCTTGCGCAGGCCTTTGCCATCAAGACAGACGCCGACTTAAAGCGGGCCTTGGCCAGCTCCGCAGATGTCCTCTTGCTCGATGCCGTGGGCGGGGGTAGTGGCCAGAGCTTTGATTGGAGCTTGCTCACAGCGGAGTTGCGCGGTGCGCTCAACAAGCGCCCATGGTTCTTAGCCGGGGGCTTGAACCCTGAGAATGTGGCGCAGGCTGTGGTGAGCCTGCAGCCTTACGGCGTGGATGTCAGCTCAGGCCTTGAGACGCCGCCGGGCTCGGGCCACAAGGATTTAACGAAGATGCGTGCCTTTTGCGCCGCGGTGCGCGCTGCCGATACGCAGCTTGCGCCCGCCGCCGATGGGCAGGCTACGCAGAGTGCGGCAGCAGCTCCTTCCGCGCAGTAGCAGTTGCCATGGCGCGCAGTAGCAGCTGCCATGGCGCAGTAGCCCCAGATTTTTGGTAGAGAGGAAACGATGGAACAGCACAATGGGCCCGCACTGGGCGCCTATCATGAGCCAAATGACAAGGGACGCTTCGGTGTCCATGGTGGCCAATACATGCCTGAGACCTTGATGAATGCGGTCTTGGAGCTCGAGGCAGCCTACCAGCACTACAAGGACGATCCTGAGTTTAAGCAGGAGCTGAGCAAACTCTTAAACGACTACGCCGGGCGCCCGTCGCGCCTGTACTACGCCGAGCGCATGACCCGCGACTTAGGCGGGGCGCAGATCTTCCTAAAGCGCGAGGACTTAAACCATACCGGTGCCCATAAGATCAACAATGTCTTGGGGCAGGCGCTCCTTGCGCAGAAGATGGGCAAGACGCGCTTGATCGCAGAGACGGGCGCGGGCCAGCATGGCGTCGCGACCGCCACCGCCGCGGCCTTATTGGGTATGGAATGCGTAGTCTATATGGGCGAAGAGGACACCAAGCGCCAAGCCCTCAACGTCTATCGCATGAAGCTCTTGGGCGCGGAGGTACGCCCGGTCACCACCGGTACCGGCACCTTAAAGGACGCAGTCTCTGAGGCCATGCGCGAGTGGACGCGCCGCATCGTCGATACCCATTACTGCTTAGGCTCGGTCATGGGCCCGCATCCCTTCCCGATGATTGTGCGCGACTTCCAAGCGGTCATCTCCGCGGAGATCAAGGATCAGTTCAAGCAGCTCAAGGGCCCAGACGCCCTGCCTGATATGGTGATCGCCTGTGTCGGCGGTGGCTCCAATGCCATTGGCGCCTTCTATCACTTCATTGAAGATAAGAGTGTTCAGCTCATCGGCTGCGAGGCGGCCGGGCGCGGCGTCGACACCAAGGAGACGGCGGCGACCATCGCCACGGGGCGTCTTGGCATCTTCCATGGCATGAAGAGCTACTTCTGCCAAGACCAATACGGCCAGATTGCGCCGGTCTACTCCATCAGCGCCGGTCTTGATTACCCGGGCATTGGCCCTGAGCACGCTTACCTCCATGATCTCGGGCGCGCCCAATATGTTGCTATCACCGACGATGAGGCAGTCAACGCCTTTGAGTATTTGGCCAAGACCGAAGGCATCATCCCGGCCATTGAGTCGGCCCATGCCGTCGCCTACGCGCTCAAGGTCGCGCCGACCATGAGCGCCGATCAAGCCATCGTCATTAACCTCTCCGGCCGCGGTGACAAGGACTGTGCCGCTATCGCCCGCTATCGTGGAGAAGACCTTCATGAGTAATGCTGTTATCTCAGGCGAGCAGCGCATCAGCGCCTGCTTTGCTCAAGCCCAAAGCCAAGGCCACAAGGCCTTCATCCCCTTTATCACCTGCGGCGACCCCGATCTTGCGACGACGCGGCAGCTGGTCAAGGTCATGGTGCAAGCCGGTGCGACCTTAATTGAGCTGGGCATTCCTTTCTCCGACCCCACCGCCGAAGGTCCGGTCATTATGGCCGCCAGCGAGCGCGCCTTAAAGGGCGGCGTCACCACCGACCAGATCTTCGACTTGGTAGTCAAACTGCGGCACGAAGATCACATCACCGTCCCTATGGTCTTCATGACCTACGCCAACGTGGTCTACTCCTACGGCACCGAGCGCTTCATGCAGCGCAGCGCCGAGGTCGGGATTGATGGCCTGATCTTGCCGGACGTCCCGTTTGAGGAAAAGGCCGAGTTTGAGCAACCGGCCGCTCAGCACGGCTTAGCCTTAATCAGCCTGATTGCGCCGACTTCGCATGAGCGCATCGCCAAGATTGCGTCCAACGCCCACGGCTTTATCTACGTGGTCTCAAGCCTCGGCGTCACCGGCACCCGCACCGAGTTCTCAAGCGATTTGGCCACGGTGGTCGCCACCATCAAGCAATACACCAAGCTGCCCTGCGCCATTGGCTTTGGTATCTCCACCCCCGAGCAAGCGAAAACCATGGGCCAGCTTGCCGAAGGTGCCATCGTCGGTTCAGCCATCGTCAAGCTCATCGCTGCGCACAAGCAAGAGGCTCCGGCCGTGGTCGGCCCATATGTGCGCTCGATGGTCGAGGCCCTCAAGCTGTAGCCCAAGCTCCAAGTCCCAAGGCTCAAGTGCGTTCGCGTTTGGGCCTATAATGGGCTAACCACTTTAACTAAATGCCGCGAAATTCCCTATGCGTAAGCGTAGGGATGAAAGCGGCAATACCGAGATGATGCTTAGAT
>CALXNA010000045.1 GCA_944389615.1 uncultured Anaerobiospirillum sp.
CAAAGTCCTGACGGCTGGGCCGCGCGGCGGGGGGGGGGGGCCCGGCCCATGGCGGGGGGGGGGGGGTGGGCCGCCACAGTTGGAGCTTGCGTAATCTGAGGGGGCGCCGCATCGGCCCATTTCCTCTTAGAGACCACGCAAACTTCCCGCAGCCTGAAGCGGCTCGTGGCAAGCGAAGCCGCCGCAGCAGTTGGGCTAACGCAACCGGATGCCGCGCCGTAAGGCTCGTCCTCTTCTGGGCTCAGATGGCTCGCCCCAGCGGTGTACCCGCGCCCCTCATTTCGGTACACCACGGCCGGACGGCGGGAGCGTACTGACGTTTGGGTGGGCCCGGAGCGTGGCTGGGTCGGGCGGGTGGGCCGCCGCAGTTGGAGCTTGCGTAACCTGAGATCGCGCCGCAAGGACTGTCCTCTTCGGGCTCATGATGGATCGCATCAGTGGTGTACCCGAGACTTTCATTTCGGTACACCACGCCGTCCGGCGTGGTCGTGCTGATGTGTGAGCGGGCTCGGGGCGTGGCTGGGTTGGGCGGGTGGGCCGCCGCAGTTGGGGCTTGCGCATCCTGAGATCGCGCCGCACGGCCTTGCGTCCGCTGCGCAGTTGGGGGCAGCGCTGTGCGTGCACTTGGGGCGTGGGGCGCTCGCGGCGGCGGCAGGCTGGGCGCAACTTGTCAAACGTTTACGGAAATTTGCAATAAGAGTGGTGTCGGCATTTCGATCCAGCTCAAGTTTTTGGCATGTAAACGCTAAAAAACGTGCGGTAGCTTCAATTATCGTAAACGTTTGCGTGATTTTACGGCGCGGGCTTTCTATGCTTAATCAATGGACAAATAGGTTGGGGCCTAAGGCCCGTGCCGGTGCGAGGTGGGTCTCAAGGCGTGGGCGTTTTAGCGCTTAGGGTTGTGTGGGTCGTAACTCTGTTTTCTTTGTCCGTACAGTGCGTGACGCACGCAACCAAGACTACGTTTGCCGCTGCGCAGGTCGCTGCAGTTTGACTTCGGTCGGGCTTCGGGCTCATCTCAAGCGCGGCTTTGGGGCAGCTTCGGGGATGGCTTCGGGCTCGTCTCGAGCGCGGCTTTGGGGCAGCTTCGGGGATGGCTTCGGGCTCGTCTCGAGCGCAGCTTCGGGTTGGCCTCGGGGGCGACCGCAGGCGGCGGTGAGCTTGGTCTTGGTTGGGGTGCAGTACGCGTCGTAGTGACCTTCTTGTCAGGCAGGAGTTTGCGATGAGTGGATTCAAGAATCTATCAGGCGCGACGAAAGGCTACATAGTTTTAATCGCGCTGGTGGTGTTGTCGTGGGCGATCTTCAAGATCTTAACCCCCGATAACTTCGGTTCACCTGAGAACCTCTTGGCATACTTTCAGGCGAGCTTAATTGCTACCGTCGGTGCCATCGGCTTCTACTTCGTGATGGACATGGGCCTGTTCGATTTCTCGATCGGCGCAAACATCATCTTATCGGCCGTGGTGGGCTGCCAACTGGCCACCACCTTTGAGCTGGGTTACTTTGGTCTGATCTTGGGCTGCATCGTCACCGGAGCCTTGGTCGGCCTGTGCAATGGCGTGTTCTATGTGCGCCTGCGCATCCCGTCGATGATCGTAACCGCAGGTTTGGCCTTGATCTATGAGTCCATCGCCAACTATATGGCAGGTGGCGTCGGTCAGACGCTGCCTTCGGACATGCGCGGCTTAGGGCAGATGCCGGGCAACATCATTTTGGCCGTGCTGTGCTTTGTCATCGCCTACTTGATGCTCAACTACACGAAGTTTGGTACCTACACCTACGCCATTGGCTCCAACGAGTTCGTGGCCAAGAACATGGGTATCAACGTCGACCGCTATAAGGTCTATGCCTTCATCTTAAGCGGTGCCTTCTTCGGCGCCATGGCGATCTTGACCATCAGCTATGGCTCCTCGATCGTCGCGGTCACCGGCATGCAGTCGATGAGCCGTAACTTCATCCCAACCATGGGCTGCTTCTTTGGCCTTGCCTTCATGCGCTACGGCATCCCGCTGCAAGCCATCATCCTAGGTGAGTTCATCGTCAACATCATCTTCTTTGGCTTTATCTCCTTGGGCGCACCAACCGCCATTCAGGACATGATCTCCGGTCTGGCACTCTTGGTCATCATCACCCTCACCACCAAGGTGAACAAGGGCGAGATCGTGAAGTAGGAGGGCGCTATGAGTCAGGTAAGATTACAAGTCAGAGACATCAGCAAAAACTTCGGTATCACCAAGGCCTTGCAACATGTCTCCTTTGACGTCAACGCAGGTGAGGTGCACGCCTTAATCGGTGAGAATGGCTCGGGCAAGTCCACCTTGACCAATATGCTCACCGGCATCTACCCGATGGAAACGGGTCAGTTCATCTTGGATGGCAAGGAGATCCATCCGTTAAACCAAGTCGATGCCAACAATATGGGCATCTCGATCATCGTCCAAGAGCTCGGTACCCTGTCGGGCTTGACCGTCGCCGAGAACATCTTCTTGGGCCACGAAGAGCGCTTCATCAAGCACGGCTTCCGTAATACCGTGGCGATGAATGCTGAGGCCAACCGCCTGCTGCAAGCCTATGGCTTCACCCATATCAAGGGCGGCGCCATGATCGACAATTACAATTTCGAGGATCGCAAGCTCATCGAGATTGTTAAGGCCACTTACTTCCACCCGAAGATCGTGGTGATCGACGAGACCACCACCGCGCTGTCGCAGGAAGGCCGTGAAGAGCTCTACAAGCAAATGGAGCGCCTCAAGGCCGAAGGCTGCACCGTGATCTTCATCTCCCATGACTTATCGGAGATTCTGTCCAAGTCCGATACCGTCACCATCCTGCGCGATGGCGTCTATATCGACACCTTAAAGGCCGCCGACTTAGACCAAGATAAGCTCAAGAAGCTGATGGTGGGCCGTGAGGTCACGGGCGATTACTATCGCTCCGACTACGGCGAGCCGATCAAAGATGAAGTAGTGTTAGCGGTACGCGACGTCAACGTCCCGGGTCTCATCCACGACATCAACTTCGACCTGCACCGCGGTGAGATCTTGGGCTTTGGTGGCCTGTCGGAGTCGGGCATGCACGAAATCGGTAAGGCGATCTTCGGCGCGAGCTACGATCGCACCGGTACGGTCACCTTGGCCAACGGTACCCACATCGACAGCATCCCGACGGCTATTCGCAACTCGATTGCCTATACCTCCAAGGATCGTGACAACGAGTCGGTAGTGCTCAATCAGTCGATCGGTGACAACATCATCATGCCGTCCTTGAACGCCTTGGACTACGGCCACAGCCCATTTATCAATTGGGCCAAGGCCCGGAAGTTTGCCAATGAGTTTGCCAAGGAGATGTCGGTCAAGATGCAGAGCACCGACCAGTTCGTCTCGGAGCTCTCCGGCGGCAACAAGCAAAAGGTGGTACTGGCGCGCTGGATCGGCAAGGGCTCGAACATCGTGGTGCTCGACTCGCCGACCCGTGGTATCGATATCGGCGTCAAGCAGGACATCTATCAGCTCATGAACAAGATGAGACAGAATGGCAAGTCCATCATCATGATCTCAGAGGAGCTGATGGAGCTCATCGGTATGTGCGATCGCATCATCATCATGAAGGATGGCGCCATCTCCGGTGAGGTGCTCAGAAGCCCAGACCTCGATGAGCAAAAGCTCATTGCAATGATGGTTTAAGGAGGCTGCCATGACTCAATCTCAGACCAACGCCCCAGCTGCTGCCGCCTCGGCCAAGGAAGTGGCTTTAAAGAAGCAGAACACCATGCGTATGGTGCGCGCTCTGTTGCCAATTGCGGGCTTAATCGTAATCTTCGCACTCTTTAGCTACCTGACCAATGGCCGCCTCATCACGCGTCTGCCTTTGGCCATGAGTACCGTCTACGTCATCATGATCTCGGCGATGGGCGTCTTCTTCATCATGACGGTGGGCGGCCTTGACTTCTCGCAAGGCTCGATCTTGGGCCTCTCGGCTATCGTGGTGTGCTACGTCTCGCGCTATAGCATTGAGCTCTCGATCCTCGCGGGTATCGTGACCGGTGCGGCGGTGGGCGCGATCAACGGCTACTTCTACGTCAACCGTAAGATCAAATCGTTCATCGTGACGATCTGCACCATGTTCCTCTTCCGCGGTTTGATCAAGTACCTGACCACCAATGCCCCGGTCGCAGGCGACCCAATGCTGGTTTTGTGGGATACCACCGCCTTTAAGGTCACCGCTACGGTCATCGTTGTGGGAATTGGCTTTATCTGCTTCAACTTCACGAAGTTTGGCATCTACCTGCGCGCGATTGGCGCCGGTGAAAAGGCCGCGATGTTCGCCGGTATCCGTACTGACCGCGTCAAGTTCTTGGTCTACGTCTTAGCAGGCGCCATCACCGGCTTTGCCGCCTTCATCTCCGCCATCAAGATCGGCTCGGTTACGTCTAACGGCGGTAACCAGCTTGAGACCCAGATCTTAATTGCCTTGGTCTTAGGCGGTATGCCAATTTCCGGCGGTGCCATGGCCCGCTTCTATAACGTTGTCGTGGGCTCACTGCTCTACGTCGTATTGACCTCGGGTCTGACCATGATGGGCTTTAGCACTCAGATGATGCAGCTCATCCAAGGCGTGGTCTTCTTAGCCTTCGTGGCCATCTTCGCTGACCGCCAGTCGCAGTCGGTGATCAAGTAGCCCGGCGCCGTGGCCAGGCGCCGCTGCGCCGCCTGCGGCTTGGCCCCATACAGCGCCCGCGCTCTTGCGGGCGTTGGCCGGGCGGGCGCTGCGCCCAAGTCTCACTTGCGACAGGTATGCAAGTGAGAGCAAAGGGCGGCGCGGCTGTGCTAAGTTTCCGCTTGCGTTTGTATTCTTCATTCAGTGTTCTAGGGAGGGGGTGTCGCGCTGAGGCCGTTGCGCTCTTAACTGCGGCATCTGGTTTGTTTTATGGAAAAAATCTATTTTGTTGTTGGCTCGCAAGACCTCTACGGTGATGAGTGCTTAAAGCAAGTCGCAGCTGACGCGCAGATCATGAACGACTTCTTCAACGAGAAGTTTGGCTCCCGCGTCCGCTTTGAGTTGCTGCCGACGGTTGTCAACTCTGAGACCTGCATTGCCGACATGCGTAAGGTCAGCTGCGATGATGACTGCATCGGTGTCGTCACTTGGATGCACACCTTCTCGCCGGCCAAGATGTGGATCAAGGGCCTGCAAGAGTTAAGAAAGCCATTATTACACCTGCACACCCAGGCCAACGAGAAGCTGCCTTATGACAGCATCGACATGGACTTCATGAACTTAAACCAAGCTGCCCATGGTGACCGCGAGTACGGCTTTATCGTCGCCCGCCTCAAGATCGCCCACCAGGTGGTCGCGGGCTACTACCGTCATGAGCATGTCTTAACTGAGATGAGCCGCTTCATCGACGTTGCCCGCGCTATCAACTTCTCGCGCCACCTCAAGGTCGCCTCCTTTGGTAACAATATGCGCGAAGTTGCTGTTACCGACGGCGATCGCGTTGAGTCGCAGATCCGCTTGGGCTGGGAGTGCAACTACTTTGCGGTAGGCGATTTGGTTAAGACCATCAATGCCGTCACCGAAGCCGAGGTTGACGCCAAGATGGCCGAGTACACCAGCAAGTACACCATGAAGACCGACCGCGTTGACGTCGTCCGCGAGCAGGCCAAGTACGAAGTTGGCTTAGAGAAGTTCTTAGGTGAGCGCGGCTTAGGCGCCTTTGCCGATACCTTCCAAGACCTGTGGGGCTTAAACCAGCTGCCGGGCATCGCCTGCCAAAACTTGATGGGCAAGGGCATCGGCTTTGGTCCTGAGGGTGACTACAAGATCTCGGCCTTATCGGCGGTCTTGATGAAGATGGCCGAAGGCCGCCAAGGTGCCACCGGCTTTATCGAGGACTACACCTACGACTTAACTGAGGGCAAGGAGTTAGAGCTAGCCTCGCACATGCTCGAGGTACCAGTCTCCTTTGCCGCCACCAAGCCAGAAATCGACGTCATTCCTTTAGGCATCGGTGGTAAGAGTGACCCTGCCCGCCTCATCTTCGACGGCGTCGAGGGCGATGGCATTCAGGTCACCATGGTCGACATGGGCACCCACTTCCGCGTCATCTGCGCTGACATTGAGCTGGTCAAGCAGCCGCAGCCGATGCCGAAGCTGCCAGTTGCCCGCATCATGTATCGCCATAAGCCAAACTTCAACATCGGAACCGCCTTCTGGTGCTATGCCGGTGGCGCCCACCACAGCGTCGTTTCCACCGCCTTAACCCGTAAGGACATCGCCCTCTTCGCTAAGCTCTTAGGCTTAGAGTTCATCGCCTTTGGTGATGACACCACTGAGGCCGACTTAGAGAAGTTTGCCGCTGAGGCCTATCGCCGCTAAGCGCGTTCAGCTGCGCTGAGCGCCCGCGCTGTGCGGCGCGAGGCGCCGGGCGCCTTGCGCCGCCGTGCGCAACCACCAAGCCCAAGTGCCCCCTGACGGGGCCTTGGGCTTGGTGCTTTGAGGCGACCTCATTTCAGACTAAGCGGATGCTGGTATGATAGCGGGCACCGCAGTTTTTGGCGGTTGGACCTTGTTCTACCACTCACTGCTGTGAGCGCGCCCTGTATGAAAATAGATCTCTTCTCCAATATCTACGAGTTATGTATTAAGTTAGCCAAGCACCCGAAGGCTCCGCTGTTTTTGGCTATCAACAGCTTTATCGAGTCGATCTTCTGGCCCATTCCGCCCGATGTCATGCTCGCCCCGATGTGCCTTGCGCGCCCCAAGCGCTCCTTGTACTACGCAGGCTTGGCGGTCATCACCTCGGTGCTCGGCGCCGTCTGCGGCTACTATCTGGGCTACTTCATCTACGACCCGTACATCGCCGACTTGATTGAGTGGCTCGGCTACGAGAGCTCGATGCAAACGGTGCGCGAGTGGTTTACCCTCGAGTACGGCATCTTAATGATTTTCATCGGCGCCTTTACCCCGGTTCCTTATAAGGTCATCGCCATCACCACGGGCGTAGTCGCCGCCGAGAGTATGGCCAGCACCGGCTCAACCGGCATGCTCACCATCTTAAACTTCGTCTTAGTGTCCTTGGTCGGGCGCGGCCTGCGCTTCTATCTTGAGGCGGTCATCATCATGCTCGGCGGCGAGCGCATGGAGCATGCTATTCGCCGCTATATCGACTACATCGGCTGGGCCTGTGTCATCTTGGTGGTCGCCTACATCGGCTACGAGATGATGACGCCTTAGTTCCGCGCCGGTGCAGTTGCTTGCGCCGCCCTTGGCTTGCGCAGTTGCTTGCGCCGTGGCTTGCGGCGCAGGCCGGGCGCCATTTGTCGGCAGCGGCGCCCGCACGTGGGGCCACATCGCTTACAATGGAGCGAGGAATAAGTGCCGTCCCTTCAGTGAGCCTACGGCCTAGACTTTGCTCTCAGGGGCCTAAGGGCTCGCGCGGGCTCTGTGGGCGATGGAGGTTGTAGCGTAAAGATGCAGAATATGACCATTACTTTATCTCTCCTGACCGCGGTTGCGGCTTTGATTACTGGTGGCTGCGAAACCTCCAATCAGACTCATGCCACCAGCCGAGTGATTGATGCCACCGAAGTGAGTTCCGCCTCCGCCATTGGCGCAAGCGCCTCAGGTAAGGCCGCACGTCCCGTGGTTGCTAACGTGAACCGCGGCCCTGAAGTCTTAACTGATGCCCCGGTCTACGATGTGGCAAGCGGCACGGTCAGTGCCGGTTCTGCGCTGGCAGCTGCGCCGAGTGTGCAAGCGGCGGCGCCGTCAATTGCACCGTCAGCCGCGCCTGCAGCCGCCCCAGGCTCCCTGATCGGCGGTGTGCCCGATGAGCCGATGCCGCAGTATCAGACCACCTCCAATGTCGCGGCCATGCCGCCTGATCCGCTCGATGACTTTGTGCCGGCGCCTACTACTCAGGCTGCGCCTGCTCCGGCTGCGACTTCGGCGGCGCAAGCCTCAAGCTCGTCGGGCAATTGGCTCTTGCTCGATAGCGCCGAGGCCCAAGAGGATGTCAACAACACTGCCTTAGAGCAAAAGGTACTGGCGCAGCAAGCGGTCAGCGACAGCGCCCGCACCGTCTACCAAAACAAAATTGCCACGACCGCAGGCCCCGATCGCTATGCTGTGGTCAAGGGCGATACCCTGTACTCCATCGCCTTCCGCTATGGCTTGGATTACCATGCGCTTGCGAAGATCAATAAGATCGACCCGCCTTATAACCTTGCGGTGGGGCAGGTGCTGCAGCTCAACTTAAAGCAGCAGGAGGCGCCAAGCTACGTGGTGCAAAAGGGCGATACCCTGTACTCGATTGCGCGCAAAAATGGCCAGAGTGTGTCGTTTTTAGCCGGCGTCAATGACCTTGAGCCGCCGTACAACCTCAAGGTCGGCCAAAAGATCTTGCTCTCGCGCGATAACGCGATGAGCGCGAGCGCTGCGGCCACCGCCACCAAGGAAAGCGTAGTCCCCGTCGCCGGCCAAAAGACCCCGACCACTACTACGGCTAAGGCCGACAGCGATAAGAAGACCACAAGCAAGCCAGCAAGCTCCAGCACGGCCACCACGCCGATTGTGAAGACGGCGACGCGTCAAGTCGCTGGTGTCACTTGGTCGTGGCCGACCACGGGCCGGGTCATCGAGCAGTTCTCGACCGCCGAGCAAGGCAATAAGGGCGTGGATATCGCCGGTAAGCGCGGCCAGGCCATCATCGCTGCGGCCGATGGCCAAGTGGTCTACTCAGGCAATGCGCTGCGCGGCTTTGGTAACCTCGTCATCATCAACCACACCAATGAGTACCTCTCGGCCTACGCCCACAATGATGTGCTCTTAGTTAAGGAAGGCCAAAAGGTTAAACGCGGCCAGCAGATTGCGCGCATGGGCAGCACCGACACCAGCTCGCCGCGCCTGCACTTTGAGATCCGCTACCGCGGTCAATCGGTCAACCCGGTCAGCTACTTGCCGAAGTAGTGCGGGCTCAAGTAGTACTGCCTCACGCCGGGCCCGGCTGGGGATGAATGAAAAGAGGATAGCTCGTCGGAGCTATCCTCTTTTGCGCTGGGCCCTGCAGGGGGCGCGGGCCGAGCGGCCCAGCAGGGCGCGTTAGCCCGCTGGGGGCGTTAGTGTGCTGGGGCGGTGAGCTTGGCCTTGAGCTCGCTTAAGAGGTTGAGAGCGTTAAGCGGCGTGAGGCTGTCGAGGTTGAGCGCGGTGAGCTCTGAGATGAGTTCCTTGAGCTGGGCGTCCTCGTGCTCAAGCTGCGCCTTCTCGGCTTGCGTCTCGGTCAGCTGCGCTTGCAGCTGAGCGATGAGCTGGGCTTGGGCTTGAAGCTGGGCCTTAAGGTCAGGGCTGTCGCTGCCTGCGGCACTGTTGACTTCGCTTAGCTCATCGGTGAGGCTGAGCGGCGGGGTGAAGAGGTTGGAGTTATCAAGCTCTTTGGCGCGGGCCTTAAAGAAGCCTAAGGCCTTCTTGGTGATCTTGCTCGGCACACCGGCAAGCTGGGCTACCTCAATACCAAAAGAGCGTGCTTGGCGTCCACGCTCGGCGTGGTATAAGAAGACGATTTGGCCTTGGAACTCCTTGGCGTTAAAGCACAGATTGAAGGCGTTAGGGTAGTTTTCGACCAAGGTCGTGACCTCGGCGTAGTGGGTCGCGAACATGGTCTTGGGCTTTAAGTCCTTGGCGAGGTACTGGACAATGGCCTCGGCAATAGCCGCGCCTTCGGCGCCGGAGGTGCCGCGTCCGACCTCGTCCATGATGACGAGGCTCTTAGGCGAGGCGTTATTTAAGATGGTGGCGGTCTCCTCCATCTCGACCATAAAGGTCGAGCGGCCCGCCGCTAAGTCATCGGAGGCGCCGATGCGGGTGAAGATGCGGTCGATGTCGCCGATCACCGCTTCCTTGGCCGGGACAAAGGAACCCATGCGCGCCATGATGGCAATCAAGGCCGTCTGGCGCATAAAGGTCGACTTGCCGCCCATGTTAGGGCCGGAGATCACCGCAAGATTGTGCTCGGCGTTGAGCTCGATGCCGTTGGAGATGAATTGGTTGGTGCTTAAGGCCTCCACCACTGGGTGGCGCCCGGCGACGATCTTGATGACCGAGTCGCTCGTTAAGGTCGGGCGGGTATAGCCGCGCTTTTGCGCCACGCGCCCGAGGGCTTGCGCCACATCAAGCTGGGCAAGTAAGTGGGCGAGGGTGCTCAGCTCCGGGATCGCCGCAATGAGCTGCTCTAAGACTTGCTCAAAGAGCTCCTTTTCGATCTGCAGGCAGCGCGTTTGGGCCGAAAGCGTCTTCTCCTCGAGCTCCTTGAGCTCAGGGGTGATATAGCGCTCAACGTTCTTTAAGGACTGACGGCGTACGTAGTCTTGTGGCAGGTTCACGACCTTGGATGAGGCATTGCGCGTGATCTCAATGAAGAAGCCCAAGACGTTGTTGCTGCGTACCTTGAGGGTGCTAATGCCCGAGCGCTCCTTTTCTTGCTCTTCGATCGTCTGCAGAATTTCTTGGGCGCCGTTTTGCAGCGCGCGCAGCTCATCGAGCTCTTGGTGGTAGCCTGCGGCGATAACGTCGCCGTCGCGGATGAGCAGCGCCGGGAACGGCTTGATCGCACGCTTTAACAGCTGGTAGATCGCAGTGAGCTCCGGCAGCTGGGCAATAAAGCGGGTGATGATGCCATAGCGCCACTCCTCGGCCTTGAGCTCCTGCTCCACGGGGGCCTCGGCGCTCGGCTCGAGCGTAAGGCCGAAGAGCTGCTCAGGATGGGTGAGGTCAAGCTCGTGCTCGGTCGGGGTGCTCTGGCCGATATTGGCCCCGACCACGCTTAAGATCTGGTTTAAGGCGCTGCGGTCGATTTTCTGGGCCTGCTTGGGGGTCAGACGCAAGAGGTACTTGATGGTCGGTACCACCGCTAAGGCATCGCGCAGCTTGGCAAGATCGCGCGGCTTGGCGGTGCGCAGGCCGATGCGCGCCACGATGCGCTCGATGTCGCCGATGGCATCTAAGATGGCGTCGAGCTCGGCACCCATCGGGGCCTGCTGCAAGGACTCAATTAAGTCCAAACGCTGCTCTAAGGTGGCGTTATCGCGCAGCGGGTTGACCAGCATCGAGCGCAAGAGGCGGCTGCCCATTGGGGTGCGGGTGTCATCGAGCACGGCCATGAGGCAGCCCTGCGGCGTGCCGCTTAAGTTGGCAAGCAGCTCGAGGTTGCGCTGGGCGGTCTTATCTAAGAGCACGACGCTGGCGCTCTCATCGCGCTTGATCGCGCTGACATGCTCAACCGCGGCATGCTGGGTGGTGCGCACGTAGTTTAATAAGGCACCGGCAGCACAGATACCGGCCTTCATCTGGTCGATGCCAAAGCCGAGCAAGCTCTGGGTCTTAAACTGAGCGCACAGATTGCGGTAGCTCGAGTCGTAATCGTAGTCCCACAGCGGCAGCGCCTTGCGGCAGAGCACGTCCTTTAAGCGCTCGTAGTAGGCAAAGTGCTCAGGGTAGAGCAGCTCCTTGGGGTTGACCTTGTCTACTAAGAGCATCAGGTCGTCAATCGAGCTGACCTCGG
Organism: uncultured Anaerobiospirillum sp.; assembly: GCA_944389615.1. Lineage (GTDB taxonomy): Bacteria > Pseudomonadota > Gammaproteobacteria > Enterobacterales > Succinivibrionaceae > Anaerobiospirillum. The sequence goes on from CALXNA010000045.1 coordinate 11,560, forward strand.
CGGTGGTGAAGTGGCCTGAGCTTAAGTCCATGGTGGCAAAGCCAAAGTTGACCTTGTCGCTATAGAGCGCAGCGATGATATTGACTTCGCGCTCGGGGATCATGTCGGGCTCAGTGACAGTGCCCGGGGTGATGATGCGCGTGACCTTGCGCTCAATCATATTGCGCCCGGCGCCTTGCTTGTCGCTCATCTGCTCGCAGATCACGATCGAGTAACCGGCCTTGAGCAGGCGCGCGACATAGCTGTCGACGGTGTGATAGGGAATGCCCGCCATCGGGATCGGCTCGCCGTTTTGGTGGTTGCGGCGGGTAAGGGTGAGGTTGAGGACGCTCGAGGCGATCTTGGCATCCTCAAAGAAGAGCTCATAGAAGTCGCCCAAGCGATAGAACACCAAGTTCTCTTGATACTGCTTCTTGACCTCGTAGTATTGACGCATCATAGGCGACAAGTCGTCAGCATTGATTTCAGGCATAGCTGGTTTACTCCGCATCTGAGCGCAAAGTATAGATCTAACATCACAACCCAACAAAAGCACGAGCCGTCGGCGCCGACTAAGAGGCGCCTTTATATCCCGCGTCCCGTGGTCGCTGCCGCAGCCCGCCTGTCGGCGGCTGCGCGCAGCGCTGCCGCGTGCAGGACGCGGCATGACCTAATCACACCATAGTAGATCTGAGTGCCAACCATCGAAAAAGGCCGCTCAGCGCAGGTGCTGTCACTAAAAACGTGATTTCTATCACACAAACCGCGCCATTTTACCCCAACTAAGGGCCGTCCTTGCCAGTTTTATGCGCCCTAACGGCCTCATCGCCTCAGCGGCGCTAGGTGGAGTAGGGCGCCATTGGGGGGATGGGGGCGCAGGTGGCGTGGCGGGAGCTTGCGGCGGGAGCTTGTGGCGGGAGCTTGTGGCGGGAGCTTGAAGGCGGGGTTTGGTGCGCCGCGTGCTTTTGGCTGTTAAGATGGTCAGTACAGATCACAGGTAGGGAGCGTTGTATATGGAACAGGTGTTGCCACGCTGGGAGCAGGTGCCGGAGCTGCTCGATCCCACGCAGTCCTTTCTTAAGCTGGAGGCGGTCGCGGCGCAAGTCGGGGCGGCGCTGCAAGCGCGCGGCCTGAGCATGGCCACGGCCGAGTCGTGTACCGGCGGTTTGATTGGCGCCATGATCACTGCGATCTCGGGCTCCTCGTCATGGTTTGAGCGCGGCTTTATCACCTATACCAACCAAGCCAAGCGTGAGCTCTTAGGAGTAGAAGAGGCCGTGCTCGCGCGCTATGGCGCGGTCAGCGAGTTTACTGCACAGCAAATGGCGCAGGGGGCGCTCACGCACTCAGCCGCCCAGCTCGCGGTCGCAGTGACCGGCATTGCTGGGCCCACTGGGGGCAGCGCCGTCAAGCCGGTGGGCACGGTGTGCATGGCCTTGGGTCTCAAGCCCCACGGGCTCTGGGTCAGAACCCATCATTTTCAGGGCGACCGCGGCGCCATCCGGGCGCAAACGGTTTACGAGGCGCTGCGCGCGGTGCTGACGCTTGCGGTAGAGCAAGTGCCTGCGGCAGGGCAGGTGCCAGCGGCGGGGCAGACGCCCGGTGCCGCGCTCACGGCGCTGGGCTACCATGAAGAGCCAGTCGACCTCGGGCCGCGTGGGCCAGCTGATTAGCGTCCTGCTGATGATGAGGGCGGGCTGTTGCGAGTTGGGATAGTGATTACGGGCGCGGAGTGTGGTGCTTTAATAAATTTGATGTACGCGCTTGACGTGAGTTTAAATTAGTCTTATAATTTTATTCAAGAATTTCGGACAATCTTATGCCAGAGTAGGAGTGAAGTATGGCCGCACCAACTAAGACAAAAAAAGAGGGAGCCGCTGTCAGCTCCTCGAGCAAGTTAGCTTCTAACTTGACCACTGACCCTAAGAAGGCCAAGGCCATTGAGGCGGCGATGGAGCATATCGAGCGTCAGTTCGGTAAGGGCGCCATCATGCGCTTTGGTCAAGGCGAGTTAGAGGAGATCGAAGCGATCTCCACCGGCTCTTTGACCTTGGATTTGGCCTTGGGCGTGGGCGGTCTGCCGATGGGCCGTATCATTGAGATCTACGGCCCGGAGTCCTCAGGTAAGACCACCTTGACCTTGGAGCTCATCGCTCAGGCCCAAAAGCGCGGTAAGGTCTGCGCCTTCATCGACGCTGAGCACGCCTTAGACCCGGTCTATGCTAAAAAGCTCGGCGTCAAGATCGACGATGTGCTGATTGCCCAGCCGGACACCGGCGAGCAGGCGCTCGATATCACCGAGACCTTGGTGCGCTCAGGCGCGGTCGATGTCATCGTGGTCGACTCGGTCGCGGCCTTAGTCCCGAAGGCCGAAATTGAAGGCGACATGGGCGACAACCACGTCGGCCTGCAAGCCCGTCTGATGTCGCAGGCGCTGCGCAAGCTCACCGGCACCATTAAGCAAGCCAACTGCATGGTGGTCTTCATCAACCAGCTGCGTATGAAGATCGGCATCATGTTCGGTAACCCTGAGACCACCACCGGCGGTAATGCTCTGAAGTATTACGCTTCGGTACGCCTTGATATCCGCAAGGGCGCGGTCATCAAGGACAAGGACGTGGCCATTGGTAATGAGACCAAGGTCAAGGTGGTCAAGAACAAGGTCGCTCCGCCATTTAAGCAGGCCAACTTCCAGATCTTGTTTAACTACGGTATCTCCAAGACCGGCGAGCTCATCGACTTGGGTGTTCAGCTCAAGATGGTCGAGAAGACCGGCGCTTGGTTTGCCTACAATGGCACCAAGATCGGCCAAGGCAAGGCCAACGCCATGCGCTACTTAGACGAGCACCCAGAAGTCGCCGACGAGCTTGAGGCTAAGATCCGCGAGTACTTTAAGCAGCACTCCGACTACGCCGAGACCGTCGAGATTGGCTCGGCCCCAGCAGCTGAGGACAGCACGAGCTTAAGCGAGGCCGACGACGGCTTACCGCCGCTGCCGGATGAGGGCGATGAGGAATTGGTCACGGAGATCCCAGAAGATCTCTAAGGCTCAAGCGCCGCGCATAACCGCGGCAGCGCGCCGCGCGCAAGCTGCGGCCACGGTCACAGCCATGGCTTAAGCCAAAGCAAGAGCTTAAAGGGCAGGTTCGGGCATCAGCTCACGCCTGCCCTTGTCTTATGAGGATAAGGAGCCCCGCGTGAAGCCACCCACCGAGCGCAAAAAGTACGGACGCAAGATCCCAGCCCCCACGGCGCGCAGCCTTGATGATTGTGTCAGCTCCACCGACAGTACGCCGCGTAGCGGTGCCTTAGAGCTCGATGCCGCGCCCACCGCGCGCGTCGGGCGTTGGGCCACCGACCAAGGTCGCCCCCAGAGCGACCTTGACCACATGAGCTCGGGCTTTAGCTCCTATCTGCCCACCGGCAAACAGCGCGAGCAACGCGTACGCGCGCAGCTGCGCGCCCAAGGCTATGCCCCAACCGACCAAAGCGCAGACTGGGGCGCAGACGACAGTGAGCAGGAGCCACAAGCGTACAGCCTTAAAGCCCAAAGCCTAGCGGCCGCTTATGACACCTACGGCGCCGACGACGAAGCTACGGCTGCGGCCTATGATGCCTACGGCCGCGAAGATGAACCTGACTTGGGCGCTCCTGTGTACCTCCCTGAGTCGCAACCTGAGCCACCCGAGCCTGCCCCACCTGAAGTGAGCTTTGCCCAACACGACGCGCTAGAGGATGAAGCCCTTCGGGCCTTACTGGGCCCAGCCTATGCGGCGGCGATTGGTGCGACTGCGGTCTTAGATCACTCTGCCGCACCTGACCCGATCAAGACTCAGGCCAAAGAGGGACAGTCTCTGGTAGTAGCTGAAACGAGTAGCTCCTTAGAGACTAAGGGCGCAGTAGGACAGCCGCTGGCGTCAGCTGGGCCGGGCCGCCCTTTAGAGACTAAGGGCGCGGTAGGACGGCCACGGGTAGCAGCCGAAACGAGTCGCTCCTTAGAGACTAAGGGCGCGGTAGGACGGCCACGGGTAGCAGCCGAAACGAGTCGCTCCTTAGAGACTAAGGGCGCGGTAGGACGGCCACGGGTAGCAGCCGAAACGAGTCGCTCCTTAGAGACTAAGGGCGCAGTAGGACAGCCGCTGGCGTCAGCTGGGCCGGGCCGCCCTTTAGAGACTAAGCGCGCAGTAGGAGAGCCTTGGGTATCAGTCGGAACTGACCACTCTTTAGAGACTCGGCGCTTCGCGGAGCCTGCGGCATCCGATACTTGGGATAGCCCGTGGGGCGGAGCGCGCGAGCTGATACCGCCGCCGTTACCCGATGAGGCTTACTTAGACCCGACCGCGAGTGCTGTGCCGCCATGGCTCGGAGCGGAACCGCCCATGCCTGATGATTTGCCGGAGACGGTAGAGCCGCCGTCGGTGCTGCCGGGGCCGCTGGGGCAGACGCGTAATGGGCGCCGTGGGGACAGGTTGCGTCAGCGGGCGCCGCAGGCGGAGAGTCCCGCCTCCTACGTTAAGGATCTCAACGATGTTTCCTCGACCGTGCAACTGCATCCTTACGATGAAGTCGCGCCTGCGGGTAGGGGACGACGCGCGCGGCGCGGGCCTGAGGTTAAAGACCTCAACACAGCTGCCAGTACGGTGTCCTTGCCTTTTAGTGAAGCGACCTCCGGCTATAGCGTAGAGCTGGATGTCACGGGGGCGGGCGCTGCTGAGGTCGGTACTAAAGGCCGGTACGGCAAGAAGCGTGGGCGGCGCTCATCTTCGTCTCATAGTGCCAGCAGCTTAGATGATCTGAGCGCAGGGGTGACCTTGCCTTTAAGCGGCCGCGCGGTGGAGACCGAACCTAGGGGAGCGCCCCAGCCGCAGCGGCATTCGGCCCGACGGGGCGCGTCAGCTGCGAGCTTAGATGATATGACGGCCGGGGTGACGCTGCCGCTACGCGACCGCGCAGAGGAAAGCGCGGCGGTTGCGCCCGCTGCAGGCGCATTAGCGGAGGCGCCAGCGGCCGCACCAGCGGCGGCTGATGAAGTGACCTTGGCCTATAACGAGATGATTCGCTTGCTCACGGCGCGCGAGTACTCGGCGGCCGAGCTGACGCGCAAGTGCCGGGGCCGCTTTGCGCCGGAGGCGGTGGCGACAGCCTTGGCGCGCTGCCAAGCGCAGGGCTTTCAGAGCGATGAGCGCTATGCTGATCTCTTGGTGCGCCATATGCGCCTTGCCCTCTATGGCAGCTACAAGCTCAAGCTCGAGGCCGAGCGCAAGGGCGTGGCCTGGTACTTGGTCGAGGCGGCGCTTACCGCTAACGAGCTTGATTGGTTTGAGCTGGCCTATGAGTGCTTGGCCAAGAAGTATCGAGCCTCAGACCTTGCTGACTATAAGACCAAGGTCAAGGCCAACGCCTTCTTGGGGCGGCGCGGTTTTGCTACGGCCGAGCGCGAGTATGCCTTAGCCCGCTTAGAGCGCGGTGAGTAGGGGCCGGAGTGCCGCACGCAACTTGAGGAGGTGCTGAACCTGTCCTGCTCCTTAGAGACCAATGCTGAGTGGCCTTCAAGTGAAGTGACAGCGAAGTCGCGACAGCAGTGGCTTTGCGGTCAGCCCGTAGCTGGTGTGATGGCGCGGCAGCGGTCGAGGGGACGGTTCGGCCGTGGTTGGGGCGGGCGGGTGGGCCGCCGCAGTTGGGGCTACGCCCCCTGAGGGCATGCCGGGCCTACGCCTTAGCTCCCAAAACAGACTTCCCGGAGCGTGAAGCGGCACTGCGGCAGCAGAGGCTTTGCGGTCAGCCCGTAGCTGGTGTGATGACGTGGCAGCAGTTGTGGGGACGGCGTGGCCGCGATAGGGCCCTGTTGGGCAGCGGCAGTTGGACGGCGCTCCCTGAGGATACGCCCGGTGCGCTCGCGGCCTGCGCCCGCGTGGGGCGTGAGCGCTTGGGGCCGTGCTAGAAGTGCGCAATGCAAAAATGTTTCTTGCTATAATTAGGCGATTTTGCTATTAGCGGCTGTTTTGGGCCTCGGTCTGACAGCTGCGGCAGAAACAGGGGACGCAGGTGAAAAGCGTGTCCTGACGTGGGTGAGGCGCGCTCTGCCCGAACCTACGTGCGTCATCGGCCTTTGGTCGGCCGAGGTGGGACTGAGGATCGGCTGTTGCGCTTTATGTTCTTAGGCCCTTCGTGCCTTGGCTTATCCCATGAGTGGCGCTGACGCGCCGTACCTTCGCTGTTGGTTACGGTATCGGATGGATCCGAGGCCGGAGCTGAGCACGCCCACAAGTTTGGTGGGGCTCTGTGAGGCAGGTACGGTGGCTGGTTTTCAACCGTCGCTAACAACTTGACTACAGCCTAAGTGCTACCTGCAGCTTGCTGTCTATGTTAGGTCTGCCTAGTTCAGGCTGCCACTGGGAGGCTACAGGGCGTAAGCGGAGCGCTTGCGCGGCACTTGAGACTTTGAGGACAAGCTCGTGCTGTTATATCTGATAAAACGCCTGTTGATGCTGATTCCAGTGTTGCTGTGCGTCTCGATTTTGGTTTTCTTGATCATGAGAGTCTTCTCTCCTGATCCGGCGCTCATCGTGTTGGGCCAACACGCCACCACCCAAGCGATCGAAGCTTGGCGCGAGAGCATGGGCTTTAACCGGCCCTTGGTCACGCAGTTCATCGACTATATGGTCGCGATGTTCCACGGTGATTTCGGCGTCTCCTTCTTCACCAATACCCCTGTCACTACCGAGATTTTGGCCCGTTTGCCTGCCACCATTGAGCTCGCGGTTCTCGCCATCATCATCGCCTCGATCGTCGGCGTCATCTTTGGCGTCATCTCCGCGGTCAAAAAGAACTCGATCATCGACAACCTCACCATGACCACTGCCTTGATTGGCGTGTCGATGCCGGTGTTCTGGCTTGGTATGCTGCTCATCATCCTGTTCTCGGGCATTTTGCACTGGGTACCTTCGGGCGGCCGCATCGATACCTTGATGCGCCCTTATGACGGCACCGGCTTTTACCTCTATGACACCTTGATCATTGGCGACTGGGAAGCCTTCTTCAATGCCCTGCAGCATGCCATCTTACCGGCCATGACCTTGGCCTGCTACTCCATGGCCATCATCACCCGTATGACCCGCTCGAGCATGCTCGACGTCTTGCATCAAGACTACATCCGTACCGCGAAGGCCAAGGGCCTGAGCTCCTTTAAGGTCATCGGCAAGCATGCGTTCCGCAATGCCCTCCTGCCGATTATCACCGTCATTGGCCTGCAGTTTGGCAGCTTGCTCTCGGGCGCGGTGTTAACTGAGACCGTCTTCTCGTGGCCGGGTATCGGCGCTTACTCGGTGGAGAGCATCATGCGCTCGGACTTTCCGGTAATCCAAGCGGTTGTGCTCATCGTGGCCTTTATCTTTGTCTTTATGAACTTGATTGTCGATCTGCTCTATGCAGCGCTCGATCCCCGTGTTAAGTATGGCGCTGAGGGCCAATCATAATGTCAGAAGTTAATGTAAAGCAGACTCAAGAGGCCAAGAGTGCAGCGCCTGCGGCTGCTGCGAATGGTGCGGCTGCGGCGCAGAATGCGGTGGCTGAGTTAAAGCCGGTCAAGTCCTCGCGCTGGGGCGATATGTGGGCCTCGCTGTGCTCAAACCGCGCTGCGCTCTTAGGCATGATCATCATTGCTCTGTTGGTCTTGATTGCGGTGGTGCTGAGCATCACCCAAGCGCTGGGGATCAACATCCTGCCGTATGACCCGAACCTTGCCAATATGGACAAGGCCTTTATCGCGCCGTGCGCAGAGCACTGGTTTGGTACCGACCAGCTGGGCCGCGATATCTTCTCGCGCGTCTTGGATGGTACTAAGATTTCCCTCTCGGTAGGCCTTGCCGCGGTCACCATCTCCTTGACCGTAGGCACAATCTTAGGCGCTATGGGCGGCTTCTATGGTGGACGCCTTGATAACCTTATCATGCGCTTTATGGACGTCATCTTGTCGGTGCCGTCGATCCTCCTTGCTATCGCCTTTATGGCTGCGATGGGCCGCGGCCTTGATAAGGCGGTGCTTGCCATCGGCTTAGTCTCGATCCCGGAGTATGCCCGTATTGCGCGCTCGTGCGTGATGTCGGTCAAGGCCAATGACTACATCCAAGCGGCGATCGTCACCGGTGATAGCAATCTGCGCATCATCTTCCGCCACATCCTGCCTAATATCACCTCGCCGATAGTGGTGCGCGCGACCTTGGGTATCTCCACGGCCGTGTTAGATACCGCCGCCTTGGGCTTCTTAGGCTTAGGCGTACAGCCGCCATTTGCCGAGTGGGGCGATATGCTGGCCCGCTCGCGCAGCTTCATCTTCTCGGCTCCTTACACCTTAATTTTCCCTGGTATGGCCATTACTTTGACCGTGCTTGCCTTCAATCTCTTTGGCGACGGTTTACGTGATGCGTTAGACCCACGCTCGCGCCGTCGTTAGGAGGATGTGATGTTACTGGAAGTTGAACACTTATCCACGGAGTTCACCACGCGCCGCGGTAAGGTGCGCGCCATTCGTGACGTAAGCTTTAGCATCGCCGAAGGCGAGATCTTGGCCTTGGTGGGCGAGTCGGGCTCAGGTAAGTCCGTGACCTCACTCTCGATCATGGGTCTTTTAAATTCCAACGGCCGCGTGGTCGAGGGCTCGAAGATCATCTTCGATGGCCAAAACCTCTTGGAGCTGAGCGAGCATAAGCTGCAGAAGATCCGCGGTAACTCCATCTCCATGATCTTCCAGGAGCCGATGACCTCCTTAAACCCAATCTTCACGGTGGGCGATCAGATCTTAGAGAGCATTCTGCTCCACACTAAGCTCACCAAGAAAGAGGCCAAGGAAAAGCTCATCGACCTCTTGGATACTGTGGGCATCCCCAATCCGCAAAAGCGCATTCACGATTATCCCCACCAGATGTCCGGTGGCATGCGCCAGCGCATCATGATCGCTATGGCTATGGCCTGCGAGCCGAAGCTCCTCATCGCCGATGAGCCGACCACGGCTCTTGACGTGACCATTCAGGCGCAGATCCTCGATTTGATCTATCGCATGCGCGATAAGTTCAACATCTCGGTGCTGCTCATCACCCACGACTTGGGTGTCGTCGCTGAGGCGGCCGATCGCGTCGCGGTGATGTATTGTGGCCGTATCGTCGAGGAAGGCTCGACCCAAGAGATTTTGACCGACCCTAAGCATCCGTATACCTTGGGCCTGTTACAGTCGATTCCGCGTCTTGATGAGCACAGTGAGCGCTTGTTTATGATCCCGGGCATGGTGCCACCGCCTGAGGAAGTGCCGGTCAATGGCTGCGCCTTCGCCGACCGTTGTGCCCAAGCCTCTGAGGCGTGCCGCGCCCACTTGCCGGAGCTTAGCTCCTTAGGCAGCGCCGGGCGTAAGGTACGCTGCGTCCAATTTGAGCCACAGGCTAACGCCGGTCAGGCTTCGGTGGCTTCTGCCGAGGTCGCTTCGGTCGCCGCAACTGCTTCGTAATGAGGGATCTATGACCACTAACAGTGATAACAAGGAAGTGCTCTTATCTCTCAAGGGCTTGAGCAAGCACTTTGCGATTAAGAGCGGCTTTTTGAACAGCAAGACCAGCTACTTAAAGGCGGTTGATAACTTAACCTTAGACATCTACAAGGGCGAGTGTTTTGGTCTGGTCGGTGAGTCCGGCTGTGGCAAGACCACCTTGGGCAAGATGATCGCAGGCTTATACAAGCCGACCGCCGGTCAGATCATCTACAACGGTGTCGACCTTGGCGGCATCAGCCGCAATGAGCGCCGCAAGTACGCCCGCGACATCCAGATGATCTTCCAAGATCCGTACTCTTCGCTCAATCCTCGTATGACCGTAGCTGAGATTATCTCCGAGCCGATGATCGTCAATAAGACGCACCATGGCGCGGAGATCGGCAAGCGTGTCGAGTATCTGCTCGAGTGTGTCGGCCTTGCCAAGCAGTATAAGAACCGCTACCCGCACGAGTTCTCGGGCGGTCAGCGCCAGCGTATCGGCATTGCGCGCGCCTTGGCGGTGTCGCCGCGCCTCATCATCTGCGATGAGGCGGTCTCGGCCTTGGACGTGTCGATTCAGGCGCAGATCTTAAACTTGCTCGATGACTTAAAGAGCGAGTTCGGCCTGACCTATCTCTTCATCGCTCACGGCTTAGCTGCGGTTAAGCACATCTCCGACCGCATCGGCGTGATGTACTTAGGCTCGATGGTCGAGGTCGCCCCTAAGGAGGCGATCTACGATCGGCCGCTGCACCCTTACACCCAGTCGCTGATTTCGGCCATCCCGATCATCGATCCGACCAAGCGTAAGGAGCGCATCTTACTGCAAGGTGACCTGCCGAGCCCGATCGACCCGCCGCAGGGCTGCCGCTTCAACAGCCGTTGCTTTGTGGCCGATTGTCAGTACAAGCACGAGCAGCAAAGCTTAGTGCCAATGTTAGGCCATATCGTCGCCTGCAAGCATGTCAGCGAGGGCGGCTCGACCACGCAGCAAGCGGCGGCCGCGACCCAAGCGACTGCGCGCGCTGAAGCCAGCGCGGCGAGCGCCTAAGCGCGCTTAGCGCGGCCCGCGCGCAGAGTGCTCTTGGAGTAAAACCCCATGCCGGATGCGGTGTGGGGTTTTGCTTTTGGGCGCCGTGAGGTGCCAATCGGGCTTTGTGCTATGATGGGACGTCCGTGAGTTTCGCCTGCGGGCGGCAATAGTAATTGAAAAGGTCGTGTGTCGTGGCTGTGTCATCTTTTACCCAACGTCTTAAGCTCAGTGCCCTTGCCTTGGCTTTAGCCTTGAGCGTGGGAGCTTGTACCTCTACCACGGAAGCTCCTAGCAGCTCCACTGCCTTGGGTTCAGCCCAAGCCTTCAGTGCGCTCACTATGACCTCCGAGCAGTATCAGCAGATGGTCAATGAGTCCGAGGGTGAGTCGCGCTTTGCCGCCTTAGTGCTGTTGACCCGCTCCTATATCGTAGCCCGCGATTATGCTAAGGCCGAAGAGCTCTTACGCGTCATGCGCGCCGAGTCCCAGGACAATGCCGTGCTCTCCGACGAGACCCGTATCATTGAGGGCTTGCTTGCGATGCATCAGGGCAAGACCACCGATGCACTCTTTACCTTAAACCGGGTGCAGGCTGCGGCTCTGCCGGTACCGGCAGCGAGCTTCTACTATCAGGTGCTCTCCAACGTTGAGCTCAATTTGTACCAAGAAAGTCACCAGACGGAGTATTTGGTACGCTCGTGTGAGCATAAGCTCGCGCTGATGCAGTACGTCAATGAGAAGGCGCAGCAAACCGTCGCCTTGCAGGTGGTAGCGACCTTAAAGCAACTGCCGCCGTCGGAGCTGACCGTGCTCATGAGCTCCAATACCGATCCGCGCATGCAGGGTTTCATCGACTTTGCACTGATCGACTCCTCCAAGAGCCTCAAGCTCAAGCAGCAGCTCATTGCCAATTGGCAGGAAAAGTACAACTCCCATCCGCTAGCCTTCGCTGCCGCGCAGATTGCCGCAGGCTCTGAGGCCCAAGTGCAAGGTTCGGGGGCTGGGCTTGATGCGGTGCAAGGCCAAGTCGTGGGCTTAAAGGAAGGCGATAAACTTGCGGTCTTATTGCCGTTGACCGGGCGCTTTGCTGCCGCGGTGGGCGAACCGGCTCGTCTCGGCGTCCTTGCCGCCTTACAAGATCGCAATAGCAAGCTCAAGGTCACCTTCTACGATACCAATCGTATGACGATGGAGGAGATCACCTCGGCCTTGGTACAAAACGGCACTAACTTCATCATCGGCCCGATCCTAAAGCCGGAGGTCGATGCCTTAATTGCCACCAAGATTGAGCTTCCGGCCATCGTCTTTAACAACCCGGCGACCAACCGCAGCGGCCTGTACTATTACAACTTAGGCCCCGACTATGAAGGCGCCTTGGCCGCCTCCAAGATCTACCGCGACGGCCATACCAATCCAGTCGTGATTGCCCCGGAGAGCACGCGCGGCGAGCGCGCCATCGCCGGTTTCAATGACTCGTGGCTACAGGCCAATACGCGTCAGCCGGTCAGCTGCCGCTATAGCGACATCAATCAGGTCGCTAGCGCTCTGACCACCTGCCCGCTCAACAATGCTGATGCCATCTACATCAATGCCACCGCTGCGGACGTCATCAAGATTCGCCCGAGCCTGCCGGACAATACGCCGCTCTACCTCACCGACCGCTCCTATATGGGCTTAAACCATAGCTCAGGCGAGATTGCTTTGGCTGGAGCGCAGCTGGGCGACATGCCATGGCTTCTGACCGATACCGCCTTAAAGCAGGACTTGATGGCGACCTTGCCTAAGGCCGATAGCCAAGTGCAGCGCATCTTTGCGGCCGCCTACGACAGCATCAACCTCTCCTTTAACCTAGAGTCCTTAGCTCGCGATCGCACGGATGTGCTGCATGGCATCTCCGGTGACCTGCAATTAGGGCAGGATGGCCTCATTGAGATGGCGCCGATGTGGGTGACCTTAGACGTCAACCGCGCAGTGCGCTAATGGCGGCACCTGCGCCCTAAAAAACGCCCCAAGGTTTGTGGCCTCGGGGCGTTTTTTTTTTTTTTTTTTTTAACAAAATTCCGACAAATTCCCCATCAGTGAGCGGATGGCTGAA
>CALXNA010000046.1 GCA_944389615.1 uncultured Anaerobiospirillum sp.
ATAGCAAGCTGGGATCCCCGGCAGCTAAAGGAGCTCAGCTAGTATGTAAATCTAAGTACCTGATCCTAAATTTGAGACAAGAGAGCTGGCCTCCCAGTACGGCCCTTACCTCAAGCGCGCCGCGCAGAAGCTCAAGCTTGAGCCCGGTGAGCTCATCGCTAAGCTGCAACAGCACTACGGCGGCTTTTGCTTTGACTATGATACGCAGGTTAAGCTGTATAGCCCTGACAGCCTCAACAAATTCTTCGCCCCGCTCACCTTGCCGATGTTCCTCATCTTAGAAGGGGAGCCGGTCTTTGACGCCTATTGTCTGGAGAGCTCCCCGAGCTCCGAGGCGCTGAGCCGCTATCTGCAGCGCCACCCGCTCACCGAAGACGAGCTGATAGCCCTGTGCCGACAAGACCTTACCATCACGCCCTGTGACCTCGCCGCGCCGACTGACGTCAAGAGCATCACCCCGACCCAGCTTTTGGTGCAAAACGGCCTGATTTCACCTCAAGCAGTCAGCGCCGACACCACCGACCTGATCCCCCGACTGCGTAATTTCAGCGGCCGCAGCACCAACTACGAGGCGGGGGTTAAGTACATCCCGCTGGTGCTAGCGGGCATGTTCGACTGCGCGCCGACTCAAGCGCGGCAATACCTCCAACAAGCTCGGCAATACCTCCAACAAGCGCAGAAGGCTCTGTGCGCGGGCAAGATGAAAGATACCTGCGAGCCGCTCAACAATCTGTTCGATCTTCTTTTCCCCAAAGTTACAGATGAGTATGACCTCGAGAACCTCTATCAACCCTTGCTCGCGCTGGGGCTGCGCTCCCCTGAGATCACGGTACGAGAATATGTCAGATACGAAGATGAGTGCCTTGACCTCTTGCTGGTGACCGCAGAGCACATCTACGCCCTTGATCTCAATTACAACGAACCTAACCAAGAGCAAGCTGAGGCTCACTGCGCGGCGCTCCAGCGCGCCCTGCCACACATCCTGCAAGCATGTGCGCTCTCAGCTGACGGCCGCAGTCTGTCTTGCGTCACGTGGTACCTCCGCGATCAATACCCGCGCATCATTGATTGGTGCCTGTTTGACCAGAACGGCCACACGCAGTACTGGTAGCTCCAGCGTTGATAGCTCATGGCAGCCCAAGCACTGCTGGCTCAAGCACTGCTGGCTCAAGCGCTGAGCGGGCCGCGCCGCAGCAAGTGCGCGCGGCGTTAGCGGCTCAAGGAGATCCAGACCACGGGGCTGAGCCCAGCGTTGCACTTGCCTGAGGCGTTGGTGACCTTGGCGATGGCCCCGGAGCTCTTGATGACGATCATCGAGGTGATCGGGGACTTGATGCGGCTGGCGATCAGCCGCGCATCGGTTTGGATTACGGGGTCGCCGCGCTTGACCTGATCGCCTAGGGCGACCTTGGTGGTGAAGCCTTCGCCGCGCAGCTCCATCGCCTCCACCCCGAAGCTGACATAGATCTCTAGGCCATTGTCCATGCGCACGGCAAAGGCATTCTTGGTGGGCAGAAGACGGCTGATGACGCCATCGCACGGAGCGACAATGCTCTCGCTGTCAGGTACAACCGCTACGCCCTCGCCTAAGACCTTCTCGGAGATCACGATGTCCGGCACTTCCTCTAAGGGAAACAGCGTCCCGGTCACCGGCGCGTAGAGCGTGACATCGGCGGCAAGGTTGCTGACGGGAGTGCTCACCTGTGCTTGCTTGGTAGGCTCAGGGTCGGAGCTGCGCTTGAACAAGGACGAAAAGAATCCCATAGGTTCCTCTGGCTACTGAAAATCTGGTATCACGTTTTGCCCGCTAAAGGCGTAATCGTCGTGGAAGAGAAGACGCTGGAGGTCGTGGGCTGAGGCCACGTCCATCACCGCGTGGTAGAGCTTGTTGTCGTAATGGGCGCTGTAGTTTTGGTCGTTTAAGCGCTGCAGCTCCTTTCTGACCTTATGCAAGGCCGTGGCATCAGTGGTGAGATAGGTGACGCCCATCGCCAAGAAGAAGGGTAGCAACTCTATGCGCATGGCGAAGCGCCCAGCTACGCCTACGGTGACACCTTCGCTGTGCGCCGCCTTGCAGGCAATGGCAATCATCTTGGCTAAGGCTGGGGTAAAATAATCCTCCGGCGGCCGTGGGGCAGCGGCGTATTCGGCCAGCGAGCTGGTGCCGATCAAGAACATCTCGCCAAAGGCGGCGAAGGCGCGCGCCGAGAGCACCGCGGCGGGCGTCTCGATCATCAAGCCCACGTGCGCGGTGCCGATCTCCTTGCCTTGGGCTAGCAGCTCATCGATGCTCTCAGCTAGCAGATTGTTGAGGGCCTTAGCCTCGCTGCAGCGCGTAATGAGCGGGAATACGATGTTGATATCGCGTCCGACCGTGGCAAGCAATAAGGCCTTGAGCTCCTTTTTGAGCAGCGTTGAGCCCACTTGAGCGCCATACTTGCGCAGCGGCCCGCGCTCGTCCATCTCCAAGGTAAAGAGCGGCTTCTTATCCCCGGCAAAGTCGAAGGTACGGGCCGTCAGCGGCGCCCCCTTTGGGATCTTGGTGAAGACCTCAGCAAAGGTCTGGGTCATCTCATCGATGCTCGGCTCATGATGGTAGTTTAAGAACAAGAACTCTGAGCGCAACAGGCCTAAGCCATGGTGCAGATAGCGCCCAAAGTAAGCCAAGCTGCTAGCCGGGCCAATCGCGCCCATCGAGCCTGCCACCGTCATGCCGCAATCGTTTTCGTCGGGATCTTCGCTCTCCTCGCCAAAGCGCCCTTGCGAGGCGATGAGGGCCCGCACTGCATCCTTAGGGGGCTCCACCAAGATCGAGCCGCGCGTGGCGTCGACGAGGACATGCTCGCCGCTTGCGATCGTAAGTGCGCCCTTGACCCCATAAATAGCCGGAATGCATAGGTCACGCAGTACCGTGGCTAGGTGCCCGGAGGCCTCACCGCCTTCGAGCACCACCGCGCGCACCAGCTCAGTGTGCAGCGATAAGAAGCTCGCCGGCGTCAAATCCGAGGCGATGATGACGCTCGGCTCCGTCAGCTGCGGCACATCCTCGGTCGCGAAGCGATTGTGATTGATGGTGCTGATGAAATCGCGCATCAGCAAGTTGAGCTCATGGGCGACCACCTGCATCTCATTCTCATCATCGTCGGAACCCACGGACTGCGCCGCTTGCGCTGCCAGCACCTCAGGGTTTATCGCGCCCAGATGCTCAGGCGTGGCTTTGAGCGAGCGCAAGCGCACATCCGCTACCGGCAGCTCGCGCAAGGTACCGGCCGCTTGGCTCGCGGCCAAGACCTCACAGGCCGCGCAAGCCCCAGAATCTTGGTCAGACGCGACTGGGCAGGCAGGTGGGTTGCTTTGCGGCTTGGACTGCGGCGTCAGCTCCACGGTTGGACGTGACAGGCGCGCAATCTTGGGCAAAAGTACACTTTGGGCGGCCTCGGCTGCCGACTTGCCCAGCTCGATTTGCAGCTCAATATCACGGGTATTGTCACCATTAGTGATGTAGGCAGCCACCGCCCCAAAGAGGTCACGCACCTTATCAGGCACCGTGCCCGACATGGCGTTATTGAGCTTGGCCGCAAACTCGCGGCTGACCCGCCGGTACTTGGCCCGCTCCTCCCCCGGGTTGAGCGCAACGCCCACCTCAGGCACGTCTTCGATCGTGCGCGGAATGATAAGGAAGGCGCGCCCTTCACTGACGCCTTCTGACACGGTAATGCCGGATAAGGAATACATAGCAGCCCTCCTTCACAGCGCCCAGCAAGCGCCTCAGCGCCGAGTGATGCGCGCTTGAGTGCGGCACGCGCCGCTACCTACGCAGCCACCTGCCCCCACTAAGTACAGCGCAAGGTGCACGCAGCGCTACATACCTGACGTGACTTGGTTATTGGGATTGCGCAGCGCGCTATCTAAGGTGTAGCGGTTGCGTATCTCGACATAGAACTTGGTACCGGCGCAGACGGCGGCTGGTGGCACCAATAGATTGAGTACCGGGATGGTCATAGCCACGGCGATGGCGGCACCAAAGGCAAAAGTGCAGAGGCGATTCATCGCCAGATCGTGGCGCATATCGGCAAAAGGAATCTTGTGGTTATCGTACGGGTAGTCGCAGTACTGCACCGACATCATCCATGCAGCCAGCAGGAACCAGCAAAACGGCGCGATGACGTTGACCACCGGGATCAAGGTGATGATGAGGCACAGGAGCATGCGCGGCAAGTAAAAGCCCATCTTCTGCAGCTCGCGCTTGATGATGCGCGGGATGTCCTTGATGATGGCGGCAATGCCGTCATCGCCCATCTGGGCAAAGGGCGCGCCGCGTACTAAGGCTTCGGCCTTCTCAGCTAAGATGCCGTAGAAGGGCGAGGCAATGATGGTGGCAACGGTCGAGAAGATGTAGCAGAAGACGAAGCCCACCGTGCAAAAGAGTATGAACCAGAGGATGTAGCTGACAAAGGATAGCCACTCGGGCAGGACGTTGAGATAGTCGCTCAGTAAACCCTTGATCGAGGTGAAGACGAAGTAGCCACCGCTTGCGAGCACCACGATGTTGATCAAGATGGGGATGATGACAAAAAGGCGGCATTGGGGTGATAAGGCCAGCTTCAAACCGCTGCCCAAATAGCTAAGCGCGGAGAGCACGCTAAGTTCTTGGTTGGTACTATCTTTAATCATGACGACCCTCACTAACGCTGAAAATACCCCCCTAATCTTAGCCCAAAAGCTCAGGCCGTGCGCATCAAGCTCCGGCAAAAGCTTTACCCGAGCCTTTCCCTTATAATGCTCATAGTCTGCCCCGCCGGGGGCCTGCGCTTGCCCGGCACAGAGCAGACATGGTCTGCGCAGCTTGCGCGCTAAGGAAGCTCCTTTATGTTTGACACCAGCTCGATTATTCTTTTCGTGGGCGCCGCCTGCATTCTCGCCTTCATTGTGCATGGCCTGTGGTTTTCGGATCGACCTAAGAACCGCAAGCTCGAAAAAGATAATGAGCACGACCAAGAGCTCAGCAAGTCGCGCCAGATCGGCAAGGTGCGCATCGTCTCCTCGGACTTGAGCAGCAGTACCGAAGCCTCAGACTTAGGCAGCACCAAGATCGCCAAGCACAGCAACGCGCGCGGCAGCAAGACCACGGTACGCGTCTCGGCACGCGTCAACCTGCCCTCGGACTTTGACCAAGGCAAGCTCGATGAGCGCGCCAGCATCACGGTCAACCAGCAGCGCCTAACCAACCCCGATCCTTATGGTTATCAAGAAGCTCCACAAGGCTACTCCGAGCCCCAGCCGGGCTACGCTGCGCCGGGCTACCAAGGGGCGGCACCGGGCTACCAAGGCTATCCTGACGCGGCCGCCGAGTACACGCCGGAGCGTGAGCTCTATGAGATTATCTTGACGGCCGACCGCGCTCACCCGTACCGCGGTGAGGACATCGAAGCGCTGTGTGCCCACTACGGCTTCATCCAAGGCTTTGTCCAAGACCACTACAAGATCTACTTTGTCTATGAGAACGCTACGACCAAGGACGCCGAGGTATTCCGCATCTGTTCCATGGATGATCAGTACTACTTCCCCGAGAACATGCAGGGCGCGACTTTCTCTGCCATTGCCTTGTATATGCTGCTGCCGCCGCGCGGCAAGGCTTTTGCCTACTTCAAGGCGCTGCGCATGGCCAGCGAAATCTTCCTCAACCAATTAGGCGGCGTGATGGAAGATCAAAATCGCCAGCCCCTTACCCTGCAAGACTTAGATCAGATGGCCCTCGAGCTCCAGCGCTATGACGGCGGCCGCACCCTCAACCACCCAGCAGGTTAGTCTATGAGCACTTTGATCGACTTAATTGAGAGCATTTCTGACGATAATGACTTAACCCGCGAGCAAGTTCACGATCTAGAAGAGATCAAAAAAACCTATCGAGCACAAGACTTAAGCCGCGAGCACTATCGTGAGCTCGTCGACACCCTCAATCGCTATAGCCGGGCCTACTATATCGAGGACAATCCGCTCGTCCCAGATGATGAGTATGACCGTCTCTACAGAGAGCTGCAGGACATCGAAGCGGCCACTGACTTTAAAGACGCCGATGCCCCGACGCGCCGTGTCGGCGATGGCCTCTTAAACACCTTTGCTGCGGTCAAGCATCAAGTACCGCTGATGAGCCTTGATGACATCTTCCACAAAGAAGAGCTCGAGGCCTTCAATCAGCGCATGCACTTAGCCGCTAAAATCGATGATGAGGAGGAGGCAGAATATTGCTGCGAACCCAAGCTCGATGGCCTTGCCATCTCCTTAATCTATGAGCAGGGCATCTTAGTGCGCGCCGTGACCCGCGGCGATGGCACCACCGGCGAAGACGTCACTGCCAACGCCAAGACCATAAAGGCCATTCCGCTCAAGCTTAGCTTGAGTGCAGATAAGTCAAGTGACTGGGCTAAGGCCATCCCTGATTACCTCGACGTGCGCGGTGAGGTCTTTATGACACGTGATGGCTTTGAGCAGTGGAACGAAGAAGCCAAGAAACATAACTGGCGTGTCTTTGCCAACCCACGTAATGCTGCCGCCGGTTCGCTGCGCCAACAAGACCCAAAGGTCACTGCCACTCGGCCTTTGACCTTTAACGCCTACTACATTGGCGCGGCCACACCGGGGGCAGGCGATAGTTTGCCGGACACCCAATATGGACGCTTGCAATGGTGTAAGTCGCTGGGCCTGCCGATCAATCCGCTCGTCTGCGTCAAGCGTGGCTTTACGGGCATGCAAGAGTTCTATCAATATATCGGCGCGCAGCGCAATAGCCTCAACTACGACATCGATGGCACGGTGATGAAGCTCAACTCGATTGCGTTGCAAGAAGAGCTGGGCTTTACCGCCAAGGCCCCGCGCTGGGCCGTCGCCTATAAGTTTCCGCCACAAGAGGAGATGACCGAGCTCTTAGCCGTGGACTTCCAAGTAGGCCGCACGGGCGTCATCACGCCCGTGGCACGCCTCAAGCCGGTCTGCGTCGGTGGCGCCAACATCTCCAATTGCACCTTGCATAACGCCGATGAGATCAAGCGTTTGGGACTGAAGATTGGCGATACCATCATCATCCGCCGCGCCGGTGACGTCATCCCTCAGATTACGGGCGTAGTGCTCGAGGAGCGCACCAAAAAGGAAGCTCAAGGAGCCACGCTCACTGAGATCGTATTCCCGACTACCTGCCCTGAGTGCGGCTCCAAGGTCGAACGCGAGGGCAGCGATGTCGCCTATCGCTGCACTGGCGGCTTAGTGTGCCCAGCCCAGCGTCGCCTTGCCATCGAGCACTATGCCGAGCGCAATGCCTTAGACATCGACGGCCTTGGCACCGCCATCGTCGATGAGTTGGTGGGCCACAAGCTGGTCAGCACCGTGGCCGATCTTTATACCTTAACTGAGGCGCAGCTTGCCACCTTAACTTTCGAGCACGAAGATGACAGCGGCAAGCTCACGCGGCGCACCCTCGGCGAGACCATCGCCAAGAAGTTAGTGGCCAACATCGCCGCGAGCAAAACGCGGCCTTTCAACCGCTTCATCTATGCCCTCGGCATCCGCGAGGTCGGCACCAGCACCGCCAAGCTGCTCGCCACGCACTTTAAGACCATCGACGACCTGATGGCTGCCACCACCGAGCAGCTCTTGGCCATTCCGACCATTGGCCCGGTTGCCGCCACCACCATCGTCGACTTCTTTGCCGAAGAGCATAACCGCGCGGTGATCGCCCGCCTCAAAGAGCTCGGCGTCGCCCCCGAGCCCTTAGAGCAAGTCAGCGAGATGAACCTCGCCCAAAAGCCGCTCATCGGCCAGACCTATGTCTTAACCGGCAGCCTTGAGCGCTTTACCCGCGAGCAGGCCAAGGAGCTGCTTGAGCAACTTGGCGCCAAGGTCTCAGGCTCGGTCTCAAAAAAGACCTCAGCGGTCGTGGCCGGTGCCGCGGCAGGCTCTAAGCTCACCAAGGCCCAAGAGCTCGGCATCAAAGTCCTCTCCGAAGAGGACTTCGTGAACTTGATGGCCGAGCACGGCCAACAGCTCTAAACCGGGAGGCATCTGAGAAAGCGCCATGCAGTTAATGCAGCTGCGGTACTTTATCGCCATTGTGGACAAGCACAGCTTCACCGAGGCGGCGCGCGAGTGCTTTGTCACGCAGCCTAACCTCTCGCAGCATATGCGCGCCCTAGAAAAGGAGCTTAATGTCCCGCTCTTTATCCGCCACGGGCGCAGCTTTGAGGTGACACCTGCGGGCAAGCTGCTCTATCAGCGCGCCTTGCAGCTGGTGCATGACATCGACAATCTGGTGGTGCAGGTGCAGCGCGTCAACCGTAACTTGGGCTCGCCCCTGCGTTTGGGCCTGCTCTCCTCGATGGATAAGGGCGCACTGCCGCAGGTCTTAACCGAGCAGGTGTTAAATCGTACCGGCCTTGAGCTCGAGCTCTTCTATGGCAGCCACGACGAGCTCTACGACCTCTTTGGCAATAGCAGCATCAACGCCTTTATCTCCGATGAGCGGCGCCTTGCGGCCTCACCTTCCTTTAACAAGGTGCACCTCTTTGCCACCAAGCTGCAAGTGGAGCTGCCTAAGAGCTGGGAAGCCAAGCTCTGGGAGGGCACCAGCTGGGAGGCAGGGCCGCGCAAGCCTAAGCTTGAAGTCAGTCAGCTCAGCGGCGCCACCCTTCTATTGCCCTGCGAGAGCGAGCACTTTGAAGATGAGTGCCATGCGCTCGAGCAGCTCATCCATCTTGAGAAAAAGGGCGGGCACTACCAATTGGTGCCGTCTTTAAGCGAAGGGCGCCGCCTGCTGCAACAGCAGATTGTGAGCACCGAGCAGCCTGAGCTCTGTGCCCTCTTGGTGGATAAGTCGCTGTTAAAAGGCGAGCACGAGACTCCTGCCAAGCTCAGCCGCTATGAGCTGCTCCATCAAGGCAAGGCGATTAAGCGGCGCTTGTGCTGCTACGCGCGCAAGAACCTCGGTCTTGCCGAGCTCGATGAGCTTTGCACCATCCTGCTTGAGCTCGGCGCCAAGCAAGGCTCGGTAGCGGCACAGAGCTCCTACGACTACGACCATGCCGAGCTGGAGCCCAGCCCTGAGCCAAGCTTCACCGAGCACTCAATTCCGCTCTAACTATGCTTTAGTTTAGAGCGACGTCCGAAGTCGGGCCGCGCGTAATGCTGGTGGCATTAGGATCGATGGTTGGGCGACGCGTATTGTTGGTGGAGCTGGACTGCTCAGCCAGCTGGCTTGTGCCCTTAGGCTGCATCAGCGCAAGGGCGGTCTCAAGCTTGAGCACATTCTCCACCGGCACTAACAGGCCGTAATCCTTGTTGGTCTTCAAGGAGTCGGTGAGATAACCGGCGTTTAAGTGCTGCAAGGTCTCAAGATCGACCCCTGAGAGCTCAGCGACCTTCTTCATCGAGTTGACGGTACCGGCAAGCTCCACGCGCTTGAAGGCAGCACGGTCATCGACCTCTGGGTGCTTGACGTTATAGGACTCCGGGTGATGGAGGATGTCGGCATAGCAGCGCACGCGCGCAAGGTACGTCTGCGCCGTCTTGGTCAGCGGAATGGTGCGGGCGTTGATCTTGGTGACGCCTGCTGCCTTGGCGCGGCGAATCGACTTCTTGACGCCAAACTCGCCTTGGTTATAGGCGACGAAGGCCAGCTCCCAGTCATGATCTAAGGCATTGTACAAATGCTCTAAGTAGGTCAGAGAAGCTTCGGTCGAGGCGATGAAGTCATAGAACTCATCGTAGCTTGAGGTCACGGTCAAGCCAAAGCTCTTGCCGGTGCGGCGCGTAAACTGCCATGGGCCATGGGCATTGGCATGCGACTTGGCGCGCAGCTTAAAGCCACTCTCGACCAGCGGAATGGCTGCCAGCTCGGCGGGCAGATTGCGGGCCTTAAGCTCGGAGAGCAGGTAGTGCATAAAGTACTTGCCACGCTCCATATGCGCCTCAAAGGAGCGCGCTAAGATCTTAGCTTCCTTTTTCTCCTCGGCATTGAGCTTGATCTTGAGCTTGAAGCGGCTGTCATCGAACAAGTCACTCTCCCACAGAGAGCCGTACTTCTTGTTAGGGTTGTACAACACCGTGCCGCTCTCAGTCTTCACGACATTGTTCGCCGTGATCGTCAGCTGGGCCTGCGGCTGCTCCGCAGCTTCCGGCGCAGCCGCAGCAGTAGTCTCGGCCACCGGCTCAGCGGCCGCAGGCGCAGCCTCCGACTTAGCCACTCCCACCGAATCATCATAGGAGAGCTTGTCGCTGTGGTTTTCACTCGAGCACCCTACTAAGAGCGCCCATGAGGTCAAGATAGAGCAGAAAAAGACGGTATAAGCTTTCTTAATCGATCCCATATTCAATGGCCTAAGCCCTAGTGATACGCAGTGTCACGGCGACGCTGCGGAGGTTGCAACCTCCCACCTCGCAGCGCCCTGCATACCAAACTCTCGCGTCCGTCCTGCGCACCCTCGGTGCTACCTCTATGGTCTCATGCACCATCAGTTAGCACCACAACATTTTTGCCAAAATGTTGCAACTTATGACCCAAAGCCTAGTCCAAGTGATGACTTGCCCAAGTTATCACTAAGCTTAGAGCCCAAGCAGGCGCGCCGCCGTGGCCGCGATCGCTTGTCAACTCTGCGGACACCTAACGGTAGGGTTACGGCCCCTACGTCAGTCGCTGTCCCACAAAGCAAGGGAGAGAGAGGCAACTTCCCTGTTGCCCTGTCCTATAGCAAGGCGCAAAGCCACCGCGCCGCTATAGCCAACATACGCTAGCAGCACGCGCCACTAGCTGACAAAAACGAATACACCAGCTTTAAGTTTAGCGCGCCGTCCCCGCGTGAGGTTTGCGCAAGCTCAAGCTTTGCTATTTCTTGCGCCGCGCGTCCGGACTTTATGCGCAAAATTTGAACTAGCCCGTAACTTCGCCCGAGAAGTGCCCCATAAAGGAGCAAAGCTCAGAGGCGTCTACTGAAGTTCCAGATGAGGGTCGGTATCGTCCGCGTGCAAGGCCGAAGCAGCTTGCCCCGCCGCCTGGCGCGCGAGCCGGTCACACTCTTCGTTCTCAGGGTGCCCGGCATGGCCTTTGACCCAATGCCAATGGATGTCATGCTCTGCGGTAAGCTGATCTAACGCCTGCCACAGCTCAATGTTCTTGACCGCCGCGCCGGTTGAGGTATGCCAGTTCTTGCGCTTCCAACCGGCAAGCCACGACTCAATGCCATTCTTGACGTACTGGCTGTCGGTGGTGAGCTCAATCGTGCACGGCTCGATTAAGGTACGCAGGGCGGCAATGACGGCAAGCAGCTCCATGCGATTGTTGGTGGTGTGGCGATAGCCGCAAGAAAGCTTCTTTTCGTAGTCCTTATAGCGCATGACCACGCCGTAGCCGCCCGGCCCCGGGTTGCCTAAGCACGAACCATCGGTATAGACACAAATCTCTTTCTTGGGCATATCCTTCCTAATGACGACGGCGCGGCACAACCGTTTGCGTTCCCGCTCACGCTCTGTCCCCAAGCTCAGGCTCAAGGGACAGCGCCGGTGGCACGTGCGCGCCTGAAATCAGCACTTCGTGCTCTATAAGTTAACGACTTACGAGCACCAGTCTTTAACGTTTGCAGCAGCGCACCGGGCGCTGCCAGCAGCGCAGCGACCACTGTCAGCAGCGCGGCGACCGCATAAAATCCGTAAGCGATCTGCACAATTATAGCAAACGCAAGGGCGCTCCTAGCTCCAACTTGAGATGATTTGTCACCAAGACCTCCTAAGACGGCTTGAGCTCAAGCGGCGCGCCCGCTGTGCGCAGACTGCGCGCTTGTCTGACAACAAAGCGGCCCTACGCCCTGCTTGATCTTTGCTATGATGGAGCTCAAGTAAAACCAACGGAGATATGGATGAAACGCCAGATTGCGCTCGATACGGAAACTACTGGTCGCTCTGATGACGGCACGCCCGGCGACCACCGCATCATTGAAATTGGCTGCGTCGAGATCATCGACCGCAAGATCACGGGGCGTGATCTCCAGCTCTACATCGACCCGGAGCGCCCAATCGACGAAGAGGCCACGCGCGTGCACGGCATGACGTGGGATATGTTAAAGGGCAAGCCACGCTTTCGCGACATCGCGCCGGTGTTCATCGACTTCATCCGCGGCGCTGAGCTTCTGATCCATAACGCCAAGTTCGATACTTCGTTCATGAACCGCGAGTTTGAGCTCATGGGCATGCACGAGCGCGTCACTGACATCTCTACCGTCACCGATACCATTGACCTCGCCTTAAAGCTCTTGCCGGGCCACCAAGTCAACCTCGACAACCTCTGTAACCTCATGGGCGTGAGCAACAAGCACCGTACCAAGCACGGCGCCTTGCTCGACGCGCAGCTCCTAGCTGAGGTCTACCTTGCCATGACCGGCGGCCAGCGCGGCTTTGACCTGACGATGGACACCACCCAGGTCGAAGGGCCCAGCTGGCAGCGCCCCCAAGGCCTCAAGCTGCCCATGATGGGCGTTGAGACGGCCCGCCATGCGCTGCACGTCAACTCCATGTTGAGCCTTGCCCAAGGGGTGAAATTCAAAACCGAAGGTAACGTCCCGATGGGCGGCAGCCATTGGGGCCCCGAGTATGACCTGCCCTACTTAGAAAAGGGCAAGGAAGAGGACAAAAAGGCCTACAAGCAGCGTCTTCAGGCCCAGCACCAAGAGATGCTGGGGCATCTGCTCAGCGCCCAAGAGCTTGAGGCCCTCGATCAGGCCCTCGCAGCCGACGCCGCTGCCTATCAAGAGTGGGAAGATCGCGTCTTAGGCCGCACCAAGCCAGCCACCAACTAACGACCAACAGCAACGACAAACTGCAACCAGCTAGGAGAGCACTATGGCCGAGCTGAACTTTGATGTAATGGACGATTTAATTGAGGCCCGCCGCACCCTCGACAACTTCATCGCCGCCCCCGACACCCGCGCGGTCATCGTGCAAGGCATTGAGCTGATGGCGCAATCGATCAAGGCCGGAGGTAAGGTCATTGCCGCAGGCAACGGCGGCAGCATGTGCGACGCCATGCACTTTGCCGAGGAGCTCACCGGGCGTTACCGCTTAAACCGCCCATCACTGCCCGCCATCTCCATCTGCGACCCGTGCCACATCACCTGCGTGGGCAATGACTACGGCTTTGACTTCATCTTCTCGCGTTTCTTAGAGGGCATGGGCCAAGCAGGCGACGTCTTCTTAGGCATCTCGACTTCGGGCAACTCCCGCAATATCATCGAGGCCTGCCGCGTCTGCAAGGAGCGCAACATGAAGAGCATCTGCCTCTTAGGCAAAGACGGCGGCAAGTTAAAGGACATGTGCGATCTGCCGATCATCGTGCCGCACGAGGGCTTTGCTGACCGCATCCAAGAGGTGCACACCACCATCATCCACATCTTCATCCGCGGCCTCGAGAACCTGCTCACGGCCGAGCAGATGGGCCAAGCCCACTAAAGACCCAAGCGTCCGCCCGGCCCGCGCATCCACCGCCGCACAGCCCAAGCGCCCGCACCGTGCCGCCGACACGGCACAGGCCCGTAGGGCGGGCCGCAGCGGCGGAGCGGGCGGGTCGTAAACGTTTGCGGTTTTGAGAAGCGATTCTCAAAACCAAGAGCGCAGCGCCGATCCTTGCCTTATCTTTGCTATTATGCACCTGTGCCGCTTTTATAGGCCCAAGACCTTGGGCGGCCGAACGTGTTTACAACCAATTAAGGAGTGGCGCGCACCTTGAGAAGGCCGCGCTAAAGTTTGCGATGAAATTGAAGTCCACGATTGCTGCCGTCTTAGGGAGCGCTGTGTTATTTGGTGCCACCGCCGCTTCGGCCAATACCGAGCTCAAGGTTTGGTGCTGGGATGATAACTTCAACGTACCTGCCGCCAAGATGGCCGCGGAGCGCTATCAAGCCACCCACCCTGATGTCACCATCAAGGTTGAGTCCTTAGGTCAGCCTGACATCATCCAAAAGCTCAATGCGTCCTTAGGCGCCAACAATGTCCGCAGCCTGCCGGACATCGTCTTGATCGAAGACTACCGCGTCCAAAACTTCTTAGTGGGCTATCCTGACTTCTTAAAGGAGATCGACTCGAAGATCGACACCAAGAAGACCTTCGTCGACTACAAGGTTGCCGCCTCGAGCTTAAACGGCAAGAGCTATGGCGTCCCATTTGATTCGGGCGTAACCGCCGCCTTCATCCGCTTAGACCTGTTTGAGCAGGCCGGTTACACCATCGATGATTTCAAGGACATCACTTGGGATCAATTCATCGAAATGGGCAAGAAGGTCAAGGAAGTCACTGGCGCCTACCTCATGGGCTATGACCCAAGTGACTTAGGCGTGCTGCGCGTCATGATGCAGTCGGCCGGTGCTTGGTACACCAATGCCAATGGCACCAAGGTCACGGTCGAGGACAATGCCGCCTTAAAGGAGGCCATGCAGGTCTTCAAGAAGATGCAAGATGCTGACATCGTCACCTACTACAATGGTTGGAATCAGCTCTTGGCCACCTTCCAGACGGGTCAGGTCGCCTCGGTAATCCAAGGCTGCTGGATCACGCCATCGATTGAGGCCAACAAGGACCAAGCCGGTAAGTGGCGCGTCGTCCCACTGCCTAAGCTCTCGACGGTCAAGAATGCCACCCACTACTCGAACTTAGGTGGCTCGCAGTGGTACGTCAACGCCTACTCGCAGAACGCCGATGTCGCCACGGACTTCTTACGTCAGACCTTTGCCTCGGACACCGAGCTGTTAAACGAGTTAGTCACCAAGATCTCGCTGGTCAACTCCTTAAAGGACACCACCAAGATCTCCAACTACAACGTCACCAACGCCTTCTTCGGTGACCAGAAGATCTACAACGAGTTCGCCAAGTGGAATAAGCAGATTCCAGCCATCAGCTATGGCCCACACACCTACGCCATCGAGAGCATCACCACCGAAGCCCTCCAGCGCGTCTTAGGCGGTGAGGACATCGACGACGTCTTAAAGGACGCTCAGGTCAACGCTGAGATGCAAGTCGGCCTGTAGCAAGGCGGCTGGTAACCAGCCCCGAGCGACAGCAGCTCCCTAAGCCTCAAGGCCCCCAAGCCTTGGGGCTTTTGTGTGCCTATTGCTTTACATCCTTTCGCTTGCGCAGCACCAGCTCAAGGCTGCCGCCCTTGAGTTTGACCTCGTCGTAGCCCTTAAACACCGCGACCACCAGCGCCACGCCAATGGCGGAAATCGCGGCAATGGCCGAGGCGGTCAGGGCAGCGCCCACGGTGCCCATGACGGTGCCCGCCGCGCCCAGCGAGACACCGCCGGTAAAGGGCGCCAAGAGCGCCGCACCGCTTACGACCAAGGCCAAGGTATTCAGCGCCGAGGCACTGAGCTTGCGCAGCCCGGAGAAGGCCTGCCCCAGCTTAGCGGCGAGCTCGCCCACCACCACAATGCGCTCAGCCTTACGCTGATAGGCCGCGCTGAGCTCCTCAGGCGTCGCTACCACCACCGGATACTGCACCGCATCCCGGCGCTCGGCGGAGTCAGGCGCAACCTCCGGCGCCTGAGGCGCCGCCACAGGCGTCCTCTGCTCCGGTTGCTGGTCGTTGGTAGTAGCAGCCTGCTTGCGTTTGCGGCGCAGCAAATTGGATACGGCCATGGCAAATTCCTCCCTCACCCCACCATTATGCCCGCCTTAGCTTAGCGCCAAGACAGCGCTTGCTTAGCGCTCGTCGGGCGCAGCCTTGCGCGCGGCACAGACTTCTATCCATGCCGCGTTTGGTTCTATTGGTGTTAAGGAGTGAAATCGGCTTACGTTGCTTTGCCGTCACCTGCGGATGGAGGCGACGATAAGAGCTGAGAGCGGAAGGCCGCTCTAAAGCTGTCTTAGCCCCCTCATTGCTGCTACTTGCGTAGCTTCAGTCCGACGCTATTGGGACTGAGATTTAAGTCGACGTTATAGCCCTTGTCGATCGCCATGAGCAACACTATGCCAATGGCGACAATCGCAGTCAATGCAACTGTAGTTGCCACGCCGCCCCCTACCGTTGCTGCTATCCCCAGAACACCTGCTGCACCCGCAGCCGAGGCACCACCAGTAAAGGGAATAAGAAGCGCTCCACCAGTTACGAGCGCGGCTATGAGCTTGAACTTATGGCGCAAAGACCAAGCTTGTCTCAGTTTGACCGCAAGATCGCCTGTCACCACAATAAGCTCCTCACGCCTCTTACAGGCAGCCTCGAGCTCCTCCTTAGTGGTAACTACCACAGGGTCTTTATCATGAACCCCTGACGAATGCTTTATCGCAATAGGCATAGGCAATTCCTCCCTTACCTCGCCAGTACTGCGCCAGTATAGATCTGTCAAGCTTAACAAGACAGCGCTTGCTTAGCGCTCGTCGGGCGCAGCCTTGCGCTTGCGCGCGCTGATCACCCGCTTCAGGATGCCCCCGGCATTCTGGGTCGGCGCAGCGTCGGACGGCGCCGCAGGTGTAGGCGCTGCCCTCTCCTGCGCATCGGAGACGGACTTCGGCGCTGCTGCATCAGATTCGGTTAAGGTATGTTCAGGCGGTTCTGGGGCTGGCTCCGGCGCGGCGGGAGCTGGTTCAGGGGACTCTGAGGCTGCTAAGTCAGCCAGCGGGCTTAAGGTGCGCTGCGGCGCGGTGGCGTGTGGGCGGAACTTGAATTTGTAGTGGCGCGGCAGTACCAAGCGCAAGGAGCGCAGATTGCGCTCGCCTTGGGCACTGACCGGCTCGCCCACGCGCAGACGATAGTACAGTTCTTGGCTACCGCCATCAAAGTGCTCTAAGCGGTAGTTGCGCCTAACCTTGCTTAAGGTGCGCAAAGACACTTGGGCCATGAACAAGAAGATGAGCGGCAGGCTAAACAGGGCCAAGAGACCTAGGCAAATGATTACAACCGGCACCATGAGGTTGGGCCAAGCCAAGGCCGAGCACAGCGCGGTAAAGAGCACCACGATGATGACGCTGATAAAGCGCAGGTTACGGCTGGCGTAGTAGAGGTTGTTGGCCAGTGGGCCGGTGACTTTGAGGGTGGGCACTTGGTCGTATAGAGCCAAAATCAGCTCAGTAATGTTGGTCACGGAGCGTACTTCTTTGTCCATAGCGCATCTCCCTTAAGCCGCAGAGCTCCGGGCCTATCGCCCCATTGAGCTCAAACCCTACTTTAGCTTAGCAAAGCTCAAGGGACGCCCCGCAATTGCGCGCTGAAGGTGTGAAGCATATCGCCTTTTGCGCCCATCATGACAAAGGGCACCGGAGGTGCCCTTCGTCTGCGCGCGCAATGCGCTCTGTGCCAAGGCGCGCTGTGCTGATGCGCGCCGTGCCGTTAGGCTTGCATGTTGAGGATTTCGACCTGAGGGTCGTCGCTCTTGGCCTTGGTCTTGATGGTACCGGCGAGCCATGCCTTTTGGCCTGCGGCCTGTAAGGTGGCGATGGTCTTCTCGGCGTCAGCGGCGTCCACTACGGCGAACATACCCACGCCGCAGTTGAAGGTGCGGTACATCTCGTAGGTGGAGACGCCACCCTTCTCTTGCAGGAAGGAGAAGATCTCCGGCCACTGCCAAGTGGCGGCATCGATCGAGGCGACGGCATTCTCCGGCAAGACGCGTGGGATATTTTCCCAGAAGCCACCACCGGTGATGTGGGCTAAGGCGTGCACGTCAACCTGCTTTAACAGCTCTAAGACCGGCTTGACGTAGATGACGGTTGGGGCCATGACGGCATCGGCCACGCTGGTGCCCGAAGGCAGCTTGTCATCGTGGGCGTTAACCCCGGCAACCTTTAAGATGTGGCGAATTAAGGAGTAGCCATTGGAGTGAGGACCCGAGGAGGCTAAGGCGACGATGGCATCACCGGCCTTGACCTTGGCGCCATCGATGATCTTCGAGGCCTCGACGACACCGACGCTAAAGCCGGCCAAATCGTAGTCGCCGACTTCGTACATGCCCGGCATCTCGGCCGTCTCACCGCCGACTAAGGCGCAGCCTGCCATCTCGCAGCCCTGTGCAATGCCCGTGACTACGGTACTGGCAACATCAACATCGAGCTTGCCGGTAGCATAGTAATCTAAGAACAAGAGAGGCTCAGCGCCTTGCACAATCAGGTCATTGACGCACATCGCCACCAAGTCTTGGCCGACCGTGCTGTGACGCTTGAGATCAATTGCTAAACGCAGCTTAGTGCCTACACCATCGGTGCCTGATACTAACACTGGCTCGGTGTAGCCCTTCGGAATACGGGTTAAAGCGCCGAAGCCGCCTAAGCCGCCAATCACCTCAGGACGGGTGGTACGCTTAACCGGTGCCTTGATGCGCTCGACTAACTCCTCGCCAGCGTCGATATCTACACCTGCATCTTTGTAGGTCAAATTGGTTGCCATAAATCGCCTCAGTTGCTGAGAAAAAGGATGGCCAATTATAGCGGAAATCGCTTAGCTTTGCCCTTCCTTTCCACCGCGCCCCCTAAAAGCGCCCCGCGCCCGCTCCACCACAGCTCCGCGGCTACCCCCACGCAGGTCACCCGCGACCACCTTCGTCCCGCCGCAGCGGCTCACGGCAGCCCGCGGCAGTCCAAAGCCGCCCGGGCGCCCCTTATGCGGGCCAAGATTTGCATCAGGTGGCCCAACATGCAACAAGCCCGCAGCTGTCCTACTCACGCCAAAGGGCTGTGCTATGATCGAGCTGACGCGCCTGCGCGCGTAAGTCTTCATTTTGCCTTTAGGACGCATTGGTATGTACCACACCAAACTATCGCTGCTGAGTGCAGCACTTGTAGTCGTGCTCAACTCTTATGGCACTACGGTACTGGCGGCCCCACAAGACGCGCCTTACAGCGGCGCCGCAGCTCCCGATGCGTTAAGCCCAGCGCCGAACTACTCCATCGAGTACGCCGCCCCGGCACCTGCTCCAGCACCAGCCCCGCAAGCGAGCAGCGCTGTGGCGTCGAGCAACGCCACTATTCCTACAGCTCCGGCCCCGGTCAACTCGGTCACGGCCACGGCTCCGGCCCCAGTAACCCCACAGAGCTATGAGGCTCCGACCCAAGTCTATGAGCGCCCGGTTCCGGCCCATACCTACGAGCAGGTGCTACCGCACAGCAATAGCACCACCAATTACACGGTTAGCTATGGCACCACGGAGCCTGCTCCGGCCCCTGAGCCCTCCTATGCGCCAGCGGCGCAACCAGCGCCGCAGCCGGTAGCATCAAGCGCCTATGAAGGCGCAGCCTCCTACGATAACTATGGCCCGGCTTCCTTTGAGCAAGCCGCTCCCGCCGCTGAGAACGCCTATGGTGCGGCCGCCCCGGCTTATGACCAGAGCGGCTATGGCGCAGCCCCAAGCTACGGTACGACGCCAAGCTATGGCGCTGAGACCAGCTATAGCACCACTACGAGCTATGGCACGGCGCCGGTGATGGAGGAGCTGGGGGCGACGCCGACGAGTACTGCCACGAGCTTCAATGTTGAGCAAGGTAGCGAGCAAGGCGGCGCTCAAGGCGCTCCGGCCTTCAATGAGCAGATCCAAGAGGTGAGCGTGCCGCTCATTTCGACCTTGGACAATGCCCTCTTAGATGGCTTTAGAAGCTTAGCCTCGGGCCTTACCATGGGCATGGGTGTATCGGTTGATACCGGCAGCAGCTCCAGCTTCAACTACACCTTAGATGACATCGCCCCGGCCCTGCGCGGCTTTAACTACGAAGCCGATGGCAGCGTCGTGATGAGCTTTAGCGTGCCTATGGTGCAGAACATCTTAAAAAAGCAAGGTGATATGGCGTGGGCCGGTATGTCCAATCCGGTCTTGGTCTGGATGGTCAACCTCGATGGCACCGGCATGGAGCTCACCTCGGGGCAGGACTTAAATAGCTTTGCCCAAGCGCTCCTGCGCGCAGCTCCTGACTACAAGTACCGCCTGATGTTCCCAATCCTCGATTTGGCCGAGCGGACGAGCATCACCGCCACCACCTTGTTAGATCACCAAGCCGAAGACGTGGCGCTGGCCACCGAGCGCTATGGCTCGGACTACTTCATGATTGCCGCGGTCAGCTCGGTGCCAAATGAGGAAGGAGTGACCTTAAAGTGGAACCTCTATGACAAGGAAGGCGGCGAGATTGGCGCTTCGACTTTGACGGGCATTGCCAGCGAAGTCGCGGCCTTAAGCGCCGGTGACATCGCGCGCACCTTGATGAGCTATCAAGCGAGCTTAACCGAGCAAGTCACGCCGTCGCGCCTTAAGGGCAGCAATGTCGACATCGATATGTTAGGCCCAGGCGAGGGCTTCGTGCGCTTTAAGATCACCAACATTAAGAGCCTCCAAGACTTGCAGGCGATGCGCACGGCCTTAGTGCGCTACGGCTTTGACGGCTCGATCAACATCATCGGCTATCACGAAGGCGCCTACGTCATCGAGGTGGTCACCAACTCCAATGCCACCAACTTAGAGGGCACGATGCGCCGTGCCGGTGATTTCGTCTACCTCGCCCCATGGACCTTTAGCCTAAGCGAGAACATCACCTATCGCCCACCGCTCAACAGCCCAGTGGTACCGCAAAACCCAGATCGCCCTAACTCGCAGCTCCGCGCCCCCGGCGCGCACCTTGCCGCCCCAGCTGCCGCGCAACCAACTGCGCAACCTGCAGTACCTGTAGCCTCAGCCGTCCCGCTGCGCTAAGCGCAGCCAGCGGTGCAGCTCGCGCTCTAGGGCACGGCGCCTGACGGCGCGGCGCCTTAGTTGGTGAGCTCTTCGTCAAAGGAGCGTTGGGTCGCGATTTGCGCCACGCGCGCCTTGATGCGCTCACGCGTGAGCAGATTGTCGCAGGTGCTTAAAGCTTGGTTGTACGAGCCAATGGCTTGGGCATAGGCGGCGCTTTGGGCGTAGATCTCCCCGCGCGTTTGCAGCAGGCCACAACGATTGCCCTGCTTTTGCTGCACCGTGGCGAGGAGCTTTAAGGCCAAAACGTCTTGGGGCTTACGCCGCAGGTAATCATCGAGCACCTTCTGGGCGGACTTGTACTGCTTGCTCTCGGTGTAGGCGTTGGCAAGGTTGACCGCCAGCACTTGATTTAAGGGCTCACGCTCATAGCGCGTCTTGAGGCGGGCAATCGCCTGCGACTCGCGCCCGCTGTTGAGATCAAGGTCAGTCTGCAAGTCGAGCACAAAGAGGTTGGAGTTAAGCTCCTGAGGCAGCTTGCCCAAATACTCCCGCGCTTCGTCGTATTGCTTGAGCTCGTAGCAGGTCAGAGCCAAGCCGTAGTTTTGGTACACCGGACTGAAGTGCTCGCCATTGACGAGCAACCGTTGCTTTAAGCTCTGATACTGGGCCTCAGTCTTGTTGCCATCGTAGCGCACCATGACGCGGGCGCGCGCCATATCGTAATCGGGATTGGTGGAGTTATGGCGCCGCTCGAGCTGCGCTACGCGATTTTGCGCTTCGGCAACACGAATCTCCGAGAGCGGGTGGTCAATGAGCAGGGTAAAGGCCGGATTGATATTGCCTTGCATGCTGGCCAAGCGCCGGAACATATCGACCGTGCCCTGCGGATTGAGTCCGGCTTGGTAGAGCAGGTTGATGCCTAAGCGGTCGGCCTCATACTCATTGTCGCGCGTGAAGTTGATGCGGCTTTGCGCCATCGCGCCCACGGTGGTGGAGACCGCGGCCATACCGATGGCCGGGTTTAAGATCGACATCGCGACCGCACCGATGAGGCCCGCCATCGAGAGCTGATTGGTGACGCTGGTGCTCTCGATAAAGCGCGCGATGTGGCGCTGCGTGACGTGCGAGATTTCGTGGGCGAGCACCGAGGCAAACTCATCTTCGCTCTGGGCGTATGAAAACAAGCCCGTGTTGATCGCGACCTTGCCCCCTAAGAAGGCCGAAGCATTGAGGTTGCGGTCGTAGACGACAAAGAACTCAAAGGGGAAATTCACATTGGCTGCATGCGCCAAGAGGCGATTGCCCAGCGTAGTCACGTACTCGGTGAGCACCGGGTCGTCGACCACCGGCAGGTGCGAGCGCGCCGTGCGCATAAAGAAGTCGCCGATGGCAATCTCCTTGGGCACGCTGATGCCGAGCGATCCGGCCGTGCCGATATTGGGCACCACGATATTGCTCGCCTGCGCCGGAGTCAGAGCCAGCATCAGACCAAACAAGCTCACGCTCAGGGCGCTCAGCTTAAGGGCGCGGCGCCACGCAGGCTGCGACGATAGAATCTTGAGGTGCTGAGGCATGGCTTACTCCTAAGCAATTGCGGCAACCGCCTAAGGCACGCGCCTCAGGGCCTTTGTCATTATAGCGAAGCTCGCTTAGCCCAAACCTGAGTGCGCACCACGCAAGCCCACCCCTTATGGGGCAAAAGTCATGGCTAAAGTCATTGCCACCGTTTCCATCTTTCGGTAAGGTGCTAAACTCATTGAGCCGAGCTCAGTTGAGCTTAGCTTATCGTCTTGGGCCGCATCCTTAGGTAGTTATGATCAGCTTACTTCAGCGCTGGTATCAGCGCCACTTCTCGCAACCGGGCACCATTGAGTTTGCGCTGGTACTGTTAGGCGCGTTCTTAATCGTGTACTACCTGATGTGGCTGGTCGGCCCGATTGTGGTCGCTCTGTGCTTGGCCTTCTGCCTTGATTGGCCCACCGAGTCCCTGTGCACACGCTTTCGCCTAAGCCGCCACCTTGCGTCCATCATCGTTATGATCCTCTTTTGCTCCGCAGTCATCTCGATTACGGTGCTGATCGTGCCTAACGTCATCAAGCAAGGCGCCGAGTTTTATAACTCCATCGTCTCCTTGAGCCTTGAGAGCCCGAACCACGGCAAAGCTGCCCCCGAAGAAGTCACCGAGCAACCAACCACTGAGGCAAGCGCGCTCAAGAGCAACTACGACATCGCCCATGTCGTGCCAGCTGCCGCCGCCCCGATGGCAAGCGCCGCGCGCGCCACAGCTCGGCACGATACCCGCCCGGCTGCCACGATCCCTGAGAGCAATACCCCAGCTGCTCCGACTGCCGAGCCGAGCACTGAGCAGGCCCTCACCCAAGCGCGCCTTGAGCATGTCGCGACGACCGGGCCGCACTTTGTGCCCAACTTAGAGATCAACCGCGACTCGGAGTTTACCTTGACGGTACGCGACTTTGACCTGCGCATTGCCCATGAGCTCAACGATATCGTGGTCAAGCTGCCCGAGCCGCTGCCGAGCATGGTCGATATGGACTTACTGCAGCGCACCGTGCGCGGCTTGCGCGTTGGCGCGACCAACCAGATTGCCAACTTGATGCGCACCCAGCTCATGCCTTCGGTGGTCAATGCCTTTACGTGGCTTGTCTACCTCATTGTGGTGCCGATCTTCACCTTCTTGATGCTCTACAACAAGCACGAGCTGCAAGCGACCGCGCGCCAATTCCTCTTACCTAACAACCAAGAGCTGATGCGCAAGTTCTGGCCGAGCATGCATCAGCAGATCGCAGGCTACATCCGCGGCAAGATCCTGCACATCATCATCATAACTATCGCTAACACCTTGGCCTTTATGGTCTTGGGCGTCAACTACGCCCTGCTCTTGGGCGTCGGCGTTGGCCTTTCGGTCGTCATCCCCTATGTCGGTGCCGTCATCATCGCCGTGCCGGTGGTCTTGGTCGCCATCTTCCAATTTGGCTTTAGCTCGGAGCTCCTGTGGGTATTGGTCATCTACACGATAATCCAGCTCTTAGATAGCAACATCCTCACCCCGATGCTCTTTGCCAAAGCCATGAGCCTCGATGCCTTCTCCATCTTAGCCGCCATCATGATCTTCGGCGGGCTCTGGGGCTTTTGGGGCGTGTTCTTTGCGATCCCTTTGGCAACCTTCATCAAGACCTTGATCACGCGCTGGCCGAACGCTGATACCCAGCCACCGACCGCCAGCCAGCCGCCTGCTCCGGCCCAGCCCCCAGCACCAGCCGAGACAGCGCCGACGCCCAAGCAGCGCATTTAGCGCCACAGCAGGCCGCAAGTTCTGCGGCCGGGCGCCGCCGCGCGACACGTTGGGCCCACCTACCCAATGGCGCGCAGCGCCCCGTTTTTATTAGTAGATTTTTTATGTGATTGATTGATTGATTGATTGATTGATTG
>CALXNA010000047.1 GCA_944389615.1 uncultured Anaerobiospirillum sp.
GGTGAGGGTGTCGAGATGGTTATGCCTGGTGACAACACCAAGATGACCGTTACCTTGATCCACCCAGTTGCTATGGCTGCTGGTGAGCGCTTCGCTATCCGTGAGGGTGGCCGTACCGTTGGCGCTGGTGTTGTATCCAACATCATCGAGTAATAGTACGCAAGAGACGACCTTGAGGTCGTAGCTTGAACCAAAAGGCCGCAGGGGCGCATCTCCTGCGGCTTTTTTCGTGGTCTGAGCGTGCCCCGTGCGTAAATGTTAAGAGGCACGTGCCTGTGCTAAAATGCGCCCGCCGCGTGTCCCGCTGGGCGGAGGCCGCTGCGGCTGCCCTGCTGGGACCGAGCGCTGCGCGAGCGCGGTGGGAAAATTGCGCACTAGGTAGTGAAAGTGGGTGCTAAGTCACTGCACGCAAACCCAGATGCGGCTATTGTTAACGCTTAGAGGTGGACGTTTCAGCCGTTTCTTGTTTGCACCGTTTTGTCGGCCCGCTGATGCATGGCAGGGGCCGAAAAATCCTGCTGAGACGCGCCGGACAAGGTGCAAAAGCAGGGCGTGGCACGCCTGCGGCGCGAACGCCTGCGCGCGACCAAGCGCGCGCCGGGCGCGGCGCTTGCCGCTGCTGCCGCAGCGGGTGCGCTATTGCGCGCATGGGCGTGCGAGCGCTCAGCTGGCGCTGGACGCAGAGCGCGGAGCCTGCCTTGCTTTTGCCGCACAGATTGGAGAAGAGGTTACGGATATGCCTGCACAGCATTTAACTGATAAGAACTTAGCATTGGATTTAGTGCGCGTCACCGAGGCCGGTGCTTTGGCTTCGGCTCGTTACTTTGGCCGAGGCGATAAGGAAGAGGCCGACGAGGTCGCCGTCTCGGCGATGCGTATCGCCTTCCAGTCCGTGCATATTCGTGGTACCGTAGTCATCGGCGAAGGCGAAAAGGATCACGCTCCGATGCTCTACACCGGCGAGAAGGTGGGCTTTGGCGACGGACCTGAGTTAGATATCGCGGTCGACCCAATCGAGGGTACCAATGCCGTAGCCTACGGCCGTCCGAACGCCATTTCGGTCATCGGCGCGGTACAAAAGGGCGGCATGTTTAACCCGGGTCACTCCTACTACTGCAAGAAGCTGGTCGTAGGTAAGGATGCTGCCGACGTCATCGATATCGACGCTCCGACCAAGGACAATATGATGAAGATTGCCAAGGCTAAGGGCAAGGTGGTCAATGAGCTCAACGTCTTCGTCTTAGATAAGCCACGCCACACCGGCTTAATCCAAGAGCTGCGCTTATTAGGCGCCCGCGTCCACCTCTACTCTGACGGCGATGTTGCTGGTGCCCTGATGGCCGCCGACCCACGCCACTCGATGGATGTCTTAATCGGTATTGGTGGCACCCCAGAGGCCGTCATCACCGCCTGCGCCTTAAAGGGTACGGGTGCGCAGATGCTCACCAAGATGAATCCTCTGTCCTTAGAGGAGGAGCAGCGCATCATCGCCGATGGCATCGACATCAAGGCCGTACGCGGCGTCGATGACCTTATCACCTCCGACACCTGCTTCTTTGCCGCCACCGGCGTTACCAAGGGCGATATCTTACACGGCGTCGACTACAAGGACGGCTTTGCCGTTACCACCTCGATGTGTACTCGTGGCCGCACCGGTACTGTCCGTTACATCCAAGCTTGGCACGATCGTAAGAAGCTCGCTTCGATGAGTTCGGTACGATACTAAGCGCGTCTTAGGCGCTTAGGCGCCGTCAGGCTCATCAATGCCCAGCCGTTGCCTTGCAGCCGCTGGGCGTTGTGCTTTTAGCGCTGGCGGTGAGCGCAGTTGGTGCGCCGCCGGTGAGCGGTTGGTGCGCCGCTGGTGAACGCATGGTCGCGGCCGGTGCGCAGACGGTGGGCGCCATCGCTTAGCGCTCTTTTGCCGCCTCCTCGAGCAGGTGCAAGAGCAGCGAGCGGTCGGAGTCGACCGCCGGGATGCCTTTTTGGGCCGCCAGCTTGCGCTCGACTAGGGTGCACCACGTTCTCAGGGTTGGGATGATGCGATTGCGCTGCTCGGCGACGGTGGTGGCGCGCGGCGGTGCATGCAGACAGCGCTTGGCGGCCGAGGCATCCAGCGCGCCATCAGAAGCAAACACGACAAAGGCGAGAAAGCAGCGCTCGAGCTCGTGCGGGCCAATCAGCTGGTAGAAGCGGTTGAGCGTATCGTGCGCTGGGACGCCATTCTTATAGGGCAGGTAGTGGCGCAGGAGCGGTAAGTACTCTTTAGCATAGCGCTGCACCTCATACCAGCTCTGCCCTGAGGCTAAGATGCCGATAAAGGTGGACAAAATGATTTCTGCCATGGAGTAGCGCCGTGTGCGCGTCACGCGCGGGTCATGGAGTTCTTGCGCTTCGATCTCATCGAGGAAGTTACGGTGAGCTTGTGGCATTGCGATGCTCCTTGCTGATAATAGTGAGCTGCCAATGGCATGCTGCATTGACGCTATTATAGTCAAGGCCGCCGCAGTGCGACGCTTCGCGCTGCCGTCGCGCAGATCTGCGGCGCCAAAGTGGGCTCCGTTAGCGCGTTAGATGGGGGCGCCCAAGCGGCAGCGTGCCCATGGTGGGGCTAAGGCACGTCGGCTACAATGGGGGTATGGGCACGGGCAGGTTGGCCGGTGAGGGCAGGACTGACCTGCGTGGTTGACCCTCAGTGAGGATGAGAGCATGGCAAGCTGGGCTTACACCTTTGATGCGGATTTGGATGTGGTACTGCAGGCGGCGCGCAACGATGAGCTTGAGTCCTTGGTGCGGCTGCTTGACCAATGCACCAGCGGCAAGGCACTGCGCTCCTGCCCGGAGTATCAGCGCTTTTACCCCGATCACCGCCGCTATGTCCACCTCATCAGCGTCAAGCTGCGCGCCTTAGGCGGCTCGACCTTCGGCAATATGCTGCGCTTAGGCCAAGGCCCGAGCTATCTTGAGGTGGTGCAGGACGTGGCGCGCCATCTTAAGGTCACATGGGCTAAGAGCGACTCGCTGGTTGAACTGGAGCTCAAGCTCTTAAACCATGTCTTCGCCTCCTGTTATCAGGATATGAGCGCGCAAGAGCAACAGGAACTGAGCGTAGCGCTGCCCCACAGCACGGCGCTGGTGGCCCCGGGCGGGGACTTGGCGCAGCTTAACGCGCGTGAGCGCTTCTTGGTGGCAAGTTTAGTGGTGCAGGCGGTAGGGAAGGTGGTGGGACTGTCGCTTGAGACGTGGAGTGCGGTCAATACCATGGTGGGCAAGTCATGGACGCAGCTCAGTGCCCACATCGGCACCCACTTGAGCGCCTTGCTGCGCAGCCTCAAAGCGGTGGGCCAGCCTGATTATCAAATCTTGGTGCCCTGCGTCCTGCACATCGCGTCATTGCGGCTGATGCAGGCAGGCACCAAGCTCAACGCCCCCGAGCGGGCGGTCTTGCCTGAGGCTTAGCGGCGCCTTTTGCGGCTTAGCGGCGTGCTTGGCGCCTGCGCCTGTGGTGCTTGGCGCCTGCGCCTGTGGTGCTTGGCGCCTTAGCCTGTGGTGCTTGGCGCCTGAGCCTGCGGCGGGCTGCTGGGAGGTTAGCCTGCGGCTGAGTGCGCCCTTGGGATTAGTCCTTGCGGATGGTAAGGGCGCGCGGATCCTCTCAGGCCGCTTTGACGCCGCGGTAGGCGCGCGGCTGGGTCTTCTTCTCGCGGGCGAAGTCCGGGCGCGCGTTCATGATTTGCTCGAGCATCTGATCATTCATCTTGCTGCGGGTTAGACCGATGGCGCGATAGGTGATGAAAGGACGAGCCTGCTTGGTGATGATCATCGGGGCGCGGGTGGTATCGTCCTCGTGCTCACCGACGATTTGCAGCACGTTGCTGTCTAACAGGGAGCGTACCGAAGGCTCAGCCTCAGGCAGGTTGAGAACCGACTTGCGCTGGAGTACAAACTCGCGCAGCAGAGCGCGCTCGGCAAAGTCCAAGCGGCTGACCGTAGTCTTCATCGCCTCCTCTTCGCGCTCGACTTGGCGCTTGTGCAGGCAGTAGCTCACTGCCATGAAGATGCCTTGGCTTAAGAAGTTGCAGACCTCGACAATCAGCGCCAGATACAGATAGGTGCGGTTGGCCGCCACCTGCTCGGAGAGCTCGGGCGAGACCAGCTCCAGCGGTAAAAATAACAGCGCTAAGGTCACACAAAAGAGCCACAACATGACGATGTTTAACGTCTTGCTGCCAGCAAATGAGGTTGGATTAGCGTCCATGCCGATAACTCCGAGGGATTACGCGCAGTTAGAAAGGAGGAAGGGGTGAGCTTCGTACTTGCTCACGAATGGTTCAGAGCTGCGTCCAGCTCACCAAAATGGTGAGATCGCAAAATCACCGCTCTGGCGGCAACATCCGTGCCAGAGGCGCTGCTGCGCCTGTTTATGCCGTTTGGCGGTATTGGTAACTTAGTAACATACTATTTTTTACGGACGCAAGTCAACAATTAGACGCGGCATATACCGCAAAAATGGATAGAATAGCTGCGTCTTGATGGTGCACGAAGGCTCCTTGAGCTGCCCTGATCAAGGCATCTTGCATGATATAGGGGCAAAACCCGTAATTGCGGCCATAATCTATTACATTAAACCTGACCTCAATTATGTGGGGATGTTTGGGCCCCAATGAGTTCTCGGGTTAAGCCCCTGTAACGCTCCATGCCAAGCTTGTAACTTAAGATTCACGCCGCGCGGCGGCCACCTAAAGGTGGTATCCCTGCGCCCACAAGTGGTATCCGCGGGCCTGACTTAGTGTGGGGCCGTGGTGCAGCAGCGCAGCTGACGCTGGGTCTTAGGGTGGCATGTGATAGGTCGCGTCCAAGCTCTCCTGTGCTTGAGGTTAGGCTTCTGCGCCGTTAAGTTGGGTAGGCCAGCTTATGCTGGTTTACTTGGGTTAACAACGGGGTATTGGTATAGCACCGTTGGTGCATCATTCGTAATGGAGACGTGTGCACTTTACACCTGCTTCGGTGGGGGAGAAGAGGCGCGCCGTGTTTTGATATGAAGAAGATTGTTGCGATTATTAAGCCTTTTAAACTCGACGATGTCCGTGAGGCTTTGAGTGCCAATGGCATCTCGGGCATGACCGTATCCGAGGTCAAAGGCTTTGGGCGCCAAAAAGGCCATACCGAGTTGTACCGTGGTGCTGAGTATGTCGTTGACTTCCTGCCGAAGGCCAAGATTGAGTTAGTAGTCAAGGACGAGGATGTCGACAAGTGCATCGAGGCAATCACTAAGGGGGCCCACACCGGCAAGATCGGTGATGGCAAGATCTTCGTTTCGTCGGTCGAGCGTGTAATTCGCATTCGTACCGGTGAAGAAGGCGACGACGCGATCTAAGCGTAGGCCGCATCTACGCTCTAACTTGCTGGGCAAGGCGCAAGTTAGGCCGTAGCCATCATTGTGGGTAACGTGTTAGAACTTGTTACCACCTCCACTTTCGCCTTCTGCTTGT
The DNA here is from genome assembly GCA_944389615.1 of uncultured Anaerobiospirillum sp. GTDB lineage: Bacteria > Pseudomonadota > Gammaproteobacteria > Enterobacterales > Succinivibrionaceae > Anaerobiospirillum. The sequence continues at coordinate 5,487 of CALXNA010000047.1, forward strand.
TGGCATTGAGCTCGAGCCGTCACTTCATCTGCGAAGTCTCACGGCCCGGCACCGCTAGCCCACCTTGTCCAAGGCGCAGCCGCCCGCATCAGCTCTCTTCGAGTTGCTGCCTGTTGCTGTGACCGTGGGCTTAGCTCTCCTTCCTTTCGCCCCTTCCTCTCTTACATCATGTTAGCCTACATCACGCTAGCCAGTGTCACTAGGTTTTGCTAAGCTGATTCCATGTCCATTTGGTGGGAGTAAGAGGGTATGGTAAGTCTTAAGGGGCTGCGCAGAGTCTTAGCGCTGCTTACGCTGACAGCAGGGACGCTATTGGTTACGTCCTGCTCCACTTCGGTGCCGAACGATCCCGATAACATCTGCTCGATCTTCCAAGAAAAAGATAGTTGGTACGCAGCGGCCCATAAGGTGCACGACAAGTATGGCGTGCCGATCAATGTCGCCATGTCGATCATGTTCCATGAGTCGGGCTTCGTCGATGATGCCGAGCCGCCGATGCGCTGGTTCTTATTTGTCCCGTATGGGCGCGGCAGCTCCGCCTACGGCTATGCCCAGGCCCAAGATGAGGTCTGGCAGCACTATGTCGATGAAGAAGGCTCGTGGTTCTCAGACCGCGACGACTTTGACGACGCCCTCGACTTCATCGGCTGGTATATGGTCAAGACCAAGAACATCAACGGCGTGCCGCTGTCAGATGCCTACCGCCAGTACTTAAACTACCACGAGGGCTGGGCGGGCTATCGCCAAGGCACCTACAAGTCCAAGTCATGGCTCATCAATACCGCCAAGAGCGTGGCCCAAAAGGCGGAAGTCTACAAGCAGCAGCTGCTGCGCTGCCAACTGTACTAAGAGTGCGAGGCCAGTGATGCGGAAAGCGGTGTTGTTAGATCGTGACGGCGTGATCAATCGCGACTACGGTTATGTCGGCAGTATTGCGCGCTTTGAGCTGCTCGAGGGGGTGGCGCAGGCGCTCCATGACCTCAAACAATTGGGCTATGCCACCGTGGTGGTCACCAATCAATCGGGCATTGCCCGTGGCATGTACACCGAGGCAGACTACCAAGCGGTCACCTCCCATATGCAACAGCTGCTTGCGCCCTATGCGGCCACCTTCGATGGCATCTACTTCTGCCCGCATCACCCTCAGGCGCAGGTTGCGGCCTATCGCCAAGATTGTGCCTGCCGCAAGCCTCAGCCGGGTATGCTGCTCAAGGCGCAAGCTGAGCTTGACTTGGATTTGGCCCACAGCATCATGGTGGGCGATCACTTAAGTGATCTGCGCGCCGGAGTGTCCGCAGGCGTGGGCAACTTAGTGTTAGTGGGGACGCACCGTGCGGAGGCTCAGGCGCAGACGGAGCTGACGTTTACCTACTACCCTGACTTGCCTCACTTCGTGCAGGCTTTGCAAAACGGGAGCTATACCCCAAGCTGAAGGCGTCCAGAGCGCTGAGCGCGCTCACGGCGCAGCCTACAGCATCTATCTGCGGGGGTTGTCATTGTTGAGGAGATCAAATGTTCAAGCAAATGAGACGTGGTTTGGTAGGCTTGCTGGCCGTAAGTGCCATGGCTTTGAGCCTGAATGCCTGCACCACGATGCCGACGCTCAAGGGTTATAACCATACCTCTATTCCGAATGTGCCTTATGTCAATCTGGATGTCCATAAGCAAGAGCACCAGATGACCACCACCGACCGCGCTTGTGTCTTCAACGGCGGTGACATGATCACCGACACAGGCACGCGCTACAAGAACTCCGGGCGCTTTATGCATCGGCTCTTCTTGACCACGATGCAGCAGTACAATCTCGAAGGCGCGGTGGACTTGAGTTCGGTGCAAGCCGAGAATGTTCCGGCGGTGAACCTGCAGGATGTGGCGCGCCAAAACTACTGCAACCTCATCGTGATCACGCGTCCGATTTACTGGATGGACTCGCAGATTAGCCCGGGCAACGTGGCCTTGAACGTGGACATGTACGACACCTCTTCGGTGACCTTGCTCAACTCGGTGACCCTCAACGCCCGCAGCAAGTACATCCGCGACATGTTCCTTGATAACTCACCGCTCAAGCCGGTGATTGAGACCTACGTCGACAGCATTTACCGCTAACGGCAAGCCGGGCCTGCGCGGCGGCTGAGTCAGCGCGAAGACGACCAGCCAGCGCGTGGGCCTGCGGCCGCTGCCCGCAGGTGGGGACAGCCCTGTTTTAGGGGCGCGCGCCTAGATATATTTGTGCGATTGCTTAAAGCCTTGCATCATAAAGTGCGAAAGGCCGTCGGTTTTAGGTTAGAATTTTGCTAGACAGTTGCTGACTGTCCCTGTTATAACAGTTTGGAGTTTTTTGTCATGAACAAGATCGCCGTTGTTTTAGGCGCCGCTGCTTTAGGCGCTACCTTATTGTCCGGCTGCGCTAACAACGCCAGCATGGATCAGTTAAACGCCAAGGTTGACGCTATCGCCGCTGACGTTGACGCCTTAAAGACCCAGCAGTCCAAGTTAGCTAACGACGTAGCCTTCGTTAAGTCCGATGCTGCCCGTGCTAACGAGCGTTTAGACAACTTAGCTCGTCGCTACAAGAAGTAATTGCTTTCAAGCAAGCTTCATCAAGCGATGACATGGGATTGCATCCCATCATGGTAAGCTGCTGCCCTCCATGAGTGCCCTCCACGAGTGCCCTCCACGAGGATAGCAGCTTACTTGCTCTTGGGGCCTGCACCTGCGCTCCAGCGCCTGCGGCGTCCGCGCCCCAGCCTTCCCACGGCGCAGAGCTTTCTAAGTCCTCGAACTCCCCCAGTCACCTTTCAGCTACTTTGCCGCTATTCCGCACCTGCGGCGCAGACCAGACGCTCCTTGGCGATGGCCGACAGCGCGGAGATGGTTCCTGCAGGCACGAGCTTGTTAGGTAGTGCCATATTGGCCCAACCTCTTCTCCTTAGAGACCGCACCGTATCCTGACGATGGCCCATACGCGTGATGCTGCCCAGATTGGGCGTGTCTTGGCGAAGGCCGACAGCTCGGATTTTGCCTCTGCTTGTTGGGGGCGGGCGCTTATGAGGGAGTGCCATATCAGCCCGAGCCCTTCTCCTTAGAGCCCTGACCATAATCTGACAATAGCAAGTACGTGGGGGTCAGCCTACGACGTAACCTGAGGCATTGCCCGTAGCTGGGGTTAGGGCCGTGTGGGAACGGCCCGGCCGTGGGTTGGGTCGGGCGGGTGGGCAGCGGCAGTTGAGGTTGCGCAACGAAGGTGAGCGCCGCGGCCTTACAGCCGAAACCAGATGCGGCGCGTGAGTTCGGGGCGCTGTGGGACGTGGCGGGGAGCGGCGAGGGGCTCCGCCTGCAGCGAAGGCTGCGGGCGCGCGGGGCGACAGCGGCCGCTGCCGTATGCCGGAAGTTTTTGTGACGGCGCTGGGGGAAGCGGATAAATTACTGATTTGTCGAGCAAAAAGTGCTATAGTTTAACGGAGTTTGGGCGCTGGGATTTGGGCTTTTGGCGAGAATCTAGCGCTTTGGCCTGTGGCAGAGATGGGGATAGTGCGATGAGTGATGACCTGCAGCGTGGACTGAAGCTGTACATGTCCAACAATATGGAGAGCCTCGGCGATATCTGCGCCATTTTGATGTCGGTGTATCCCCTCAAGTCACCCTTTGACCATGAGCACATCGTGGTCATGAACTTGGGCATGAAGACCTTCGTCACCCAGCGCATCGCGCTGCAAAACGGCATCAATACCCTGTGCGATTTCCACCAGATTTGGCAGCTCATCTTTGCCACGCACCGCGTGTTAAACCAGAGCAAGGGCGAGGAGATCGTCTCCTTGAACCTGTTTGACCGCAGCCACCTGACTTGGAACATATTCACCCAGATGGGCCTGTGGCAGCAGCAGAAAGCGGAAGCTGCGGCGGCGGGCGCTAAGGACGATGCTGGTGTGGGCGAGCCGATCTACGCGCGCCTTATGCAATACCTCGAGGACGATCGCTATGGCGATAAGGCCTATGAGCTGGCCGCTAAGATCGCCGATACCTTGGACAGCTATCAGATGTACCGCCCGGAATGGATCTTAAAGTGGAATAAGATCCCGCTGCAGGCTTTCGCCGACTATGAGCGCGACCCAGACAATGACAATAACCCGATCAACCAGTTCATTGAGGGCGAGTGCCAGCGCTTTGTGCGCCTGAAGACCGGTGCGGTTAAGGCCGATCGTGCGGTATCTGAGAGTGCTGGGGAGTTTGCCCCAGAGGTGCTCAATCTGGGAGAGGAGGTCGATGCGGCGGCGCAAAAGGAGGCGCTGCAAGATGAGGCGGTGGCCGAGCCTGTGGGCGCAGAGCGGGTGGCGCGGCTGCGCGCTTTGTTTAAGAGCAATGTCTGGCAGATCAAGCTCTGGTGTTTGCTGCGCTATAACTTCTCTTATGCCAACGAGCATGGCATCAAATTTGTCCAATATGCCCCGGCCTCCTTTGACTGGCTGCTGCGTAACCTCGACCGTGCGCAGGTCGTGACCGGCCTTATCACCAAGCTCAAGGCCTTAGCCCCGAAGATGGATGAGTCCTCGGGGGAGCTGGTGGCGCGGCATTTTGGCGATCCTGAGGTCAACGCGGCCTTTGTCGATGCGCGCGAGTTTGCTCAGGCGCAGGCAGCGCTTGCTGCCTTGCAGGCCCAATATCAGCGCATCTTCGTCTTTGGCGTGAGCGCCATGCCGAAGATTGTAGTCGACTTCCTCGATGCCTTGGCCTTGCACTGCAACGTCAATGTGATGTTGTTAAACCCGTGCCAAGAGTACTGGGCCGATCTGCGCGCATCCTATCGCAGCCAGTTTGAAGCCTATGTGCAATTGATCCAAAGCCACAGCCTGTCAGCGCAGGATCTTAAGATCGCGCGGCCTAAGCTTAAGGTGGTGGGCTCGGGGCAGCAGCAGGCTGCCTCGTACTTGCCGCTGTCGCTTAAGTCCTTGGTGCCTAATGCCTATGATGCTGCCGGTGAGCGTATTGAGGGCCATCCTTTGCTCTTGTCCTATGGCAAGCAGGGCCGTGACAACCTCTACTTGTTCTATGATCGCGATCCAGTACCGGCCAATATCGCCTGCTTTAGTGAGCCGGATTTGCCCGATGGCGGTGAGTTCTCAGAGGAGTGGGTGTGGCGCCATGAGCGCCGCATCAAGGAAGTCCGCGGTGGCACGTTACTTACCTTCCTGCAGCACCAATTGCTCAACTTAGAGCAGCCTAAGGAGCGCTATGTGATCGGAGCGGGCGATGTCTCCTTGTCGGTGCATGCCTGCCACACTAAGCGCCGCGAGGTCGAGGTGCTGCACGATGCTATCTTGGCCTGCTTTAACCGCGCGCGTCTGCAGGGACGCACCTTGTATCCACGCGATATCGTAGTGATGGTGCCAACCATCAACGACTATGCGCCGCATATCTCAGCGGTGTTTGGCGGGCAGTACGACCCGACTGATCCGGACTACATCCCCTTTGTCATCTCCGATCGCACCGAAAGCGAGGCCAATACCGTGGCCCAAGCGCTGCTTAAGCTGCTTGAGATCGGCACGGCGCGTATTACTTCGGTCTTGGTCGCTGAGCTCTTGACCGAAAGCGCCATTGCACGCTGCTTTGGCCTAAGCCGCGAGCAGGTCGATGTCATCACGCGCTGGCTCAATGCCACCAACATCTACTGGGGCCTAGATGCCCATGATGTCAGCCCAGTGGCGGAGATCGTCATCCCCGGTACCTTTAGCCGCGGCCTTGAGCGCATGATGTTAGGTGCGTTGATGGGCCAGACTGATCTGCCGTGCTGGAGCGAGATTGAGGGCTCAGATACTTTGATCTTGGGTAAGTTCTGGGACTTCTTGCAAGCGCTGCGCGAGTTGCGCGCGCGCTTTGTGCCGCAGCTAGCGCTGACTCCCGATCGCTGGGCGCTCGAGCTGAACAATATGATCATCGCGCGCTTCTTTGATGACAGCGCCGAGACCCAGCAAGCGCTCAAGGGCGTGGAGCAGGTGATCGAAGACTTAAAGGTCACGATCACCCACCTCTACCATAAGCCGAGCATCAATCTGCCGGTCTTTGCTGCCTGCCTGCGCCAAGGCCTGACCGCACAGCGTAACTTCCAGCCGTTCTTGCGCGAGAAGGTCAACTTCTGCTCCTTGGTGCCGATGCGCGCGGTGCCGTTTAAGCACATCTTCATCTTGGGCCTCAATGATATCGACTTCCCGCGTGAGGAAAAGGCCCCGAGCTTCAACTTGATCGCCAACAAGGAGCTCTTTAGGCGCGGTGACCGCTCGCGCGGCATCGATGATCGCTACTTGTTCTTAGAGGCCTTGATCTCAGCGCGCGAATCGATTTACTTCTCCTATATCGGACAAAGCCCGAACGATAAGAGCGCGCTCAACCCATCGATTGTGCTCAGTGAGCTGCTCTTCTTCTTAGGCGACAGCTGCGTGGTCGAGGGGCTTGAGGACATCAAGGAAAGCGCCCGTCCCGACTCAGTGCGCGCGCGCTTATGCCTCAATGAGCGCCTCAATTCCTATGACGAGCTCAACTACCATGCGGTCGATGCGGCGCGCTTGGGGCCGGTGCAGGTGCCGAGCTTTAACCGTGATTTCATCCAGCTGCGCGAGCATACCATCAAGGGGCCACGCGCGCTCTTGGGCGCAGGCGTCTTTAAGCCTGATATGAGTGGGCGTCTACACCAGCTGGTGGAACTTAAGCAACTGAGTGCCTTCTTGCGCGACCCTTCTAGGTTCTTTATGCGCAATGTGCTCGAGATTACCCTCGGGCGTAGCGAGGATGATGCACTGGTATGCGATGAGGCCTTTGACTTTGAGTATCTGGAGTTCAATAGCTTGGTCGCGGCACTGCTCGCGCTCACTCCCGAGGAGCGCGGTCCGTATTTGCAGCGTGAGGCGGAGCTGGGCCACCTGCCTTATGGCTTGTTTGGCGCGCAGTTAGAGCAAAAGGTCGCCGATAAGATTGAGCTCTTAAGCGCCACCTTGCACGATGAGTTTGGCCTTGAGCATAGCGCGCTGCTTGCGCCGCGCGACTGCCCGAACACCATTTGGTCTTTGACCTTGCCGCGCGCCTTCTTTGAGACGCTAGAGCCTATCGATTTTGCTTTGGTCGGTGCTGATTTGACGCAGATGCAGAAGGATGCGCAGTATGTACCAGCGTGGCTTAAGGACCTAGGCCCTAATGAGGTCTATCACTTTGAGCTGACGCTGCAGAGTAGCTGCTTGCAGCGCCCGATTGTGTTAGCGCTATTCAATCAGCTCAAGAGCACGCCGCCGCGGAATTACTTCGATGCCGAGGGCACGCCGTTTACCGGGCCGGAGTCAGCGGCGACCAAGCCTAAGGTGGTGTATCACGCCCTGTGTGAGGCCATTGGCCAGTATTGCTGGGATGGCGGCCTGCGCCCGGTCGCCGTGGTGGATGCTGTCGGCAAGGTCTTTAGCTTAGAGGCCTTAGAGCGTGACACGATGCGCACCTTAATCAACACGCTGTTGGTGTGCTATCTCGTCTGCCAGAGCCGTCCGCTGCCGATCGCGCCGAGTATCATGACTATGCTCACTTGGGATAAGGACGGCAATCGCCAGACTCCCGATGAGATCATCTCTTATGACGAGAGCAGTACGTACTTGTTCTGCTCTATGACCGACCTTGCGCGCTACCCGGATCTCTACGAGAGCGCGTGGAGCTTCCGTGAGTTTTACCTGAAGTACTTGGCACCTCATTTTGTCTTGGGCACTGCTTAGGAGATTTCTGTTATGACCACTGCATCTAAAACTCAAACTAAGCAGAATAAGGCGCAGCTGGGCGCGGCAGCCCGCGCGCCGGGGAGTGCGGCGGCGCGTGGCGCGCAGAGCGGCACTAAGTTGAGCGCCAGCGGGCAAACCACCTTCAATGTCCAGACCTTTAACATGGGCCAACCGGCGCTGATTGAAGCGAGCGCGGGCACCGGCAAGACTTACTCCATCACCAACTTGGTGTTAAGAGCGCTGCTCGGCGTCGGTACGCGCGAGACGAGCTTGGCGCGGCCACTCGATGTCGAAGAGCTCTTGATCGTGACCTTCACCAATGCCGCGACTGCTGACCTGCGTTTGCGTATCTATGAGCGTATCCGCTCGGCGCGTTTGGCGCTGGAGGAGTTCATCTCCGTGGCCTTAAACCAAGTGGTCGAGCAATTAAAGCACCCCGAGGCGCAGACGGCGCTTAAGGCGAGCAGTGCGCGCATTGTGGCGGCCAAGGCCCAACGCCAAGACGTAGGCACCGTGTTGCTTAAAAAAGAGGAACTCGGGGGTGCCTATGAGGAGCTAACGGCGCAGGAGCGCGCTGAGTTTGCCCAGCGTCTGCAGCAGCTTGAGGCCGATGATGAGCATGAGCTCTTCTTGGCCAACAACTACTCCGAAGAAGAGCTCAACGGCATCTTTGTGGGCGTGGACTTAGATTATTTGCTCAATGAGCGCTGCCAGCTGCAAGATGACAACACCAAGTTCATCATCAAAGAGCTGGTGGAGCGCAGCCGTGGCCATAAGGACTCGCCGCTGCGCCGTGCGGTCGATCACTTGATCCGCGCCGAGCGCAACATCAATAACGCTGCTATTTGCACCATCCACTCCTTCTGCAATAGCACGCTGACTCAGATTTACGCCTTAGAGGCAGGCGAAGCCTTCAACACGGAGCTCAAGCTGGACTTGTCCGCGGAGATTCACGAGGCCTATTACAGCGTCTGGCGTCGTCTCTTCTACCAAAAGCAGAGCTCACCGCTCTTGCTCAGCCGCCTCGGCACCTCTGACCCGATGGCCATGGTGGGGCCGATTCACTTGCTCAATGGCGTGCGCTTGTCGGGCGATGAGCTGGGCTTTTATGGCTATCAGCTCAAGGGCATGGATGAGCTCTTGGCGCGCTGCCAATGTCAGCTCAAGCGCAAGGAACCATTAGAGCCGCAGCTGATGGCCTATATTACGCAGCTGACCCACCAACTAAACCCGATTGAGGCGGGCATGGTGGAGATTGCCACGGCGGTGCTTGCGACCTTGTCTTATGAGGAGTTGCGGCGCTGGATTAATCCCAAGTCTGGACAATTGCGTCAGCTGAGCGCTGAGCCTAACAAGATTGCGCTCAAGGATAAGTGCGATATCTTCTTGGTACAGATTGCTCAGTGCTATGAGCTCCTGACGCAGGCCCGTCAGCTGGGGCCTCAGAGTGGGGCGTGGGCAGACTTGGTGCAGCTCTTAGATCACATAGCCCAGAGCGCCCCGGGCTGCTTAGGCGCGAAGGGTTCGCTGTTTAATGCACGTCTGAAGGCGCACAATGACGTAGAGCGAAAGTGCCAAGATCAGATTGACCAACTGGTGACCGCCCTGAGCTCCAAGCTCACTGAGTTTATGGGGCAAGATAACAATGACGATCTGCTCCATCAGAGCACGCAGCTTATCCGCGTGCTCACGGCCATTGTCATGAACCAAGAGTTTGAGCGCATGTGCCATGAACAGCACCTCATGAGCACAGATGACATTCTGCGCCGCCTCGACTATGCCTTAAACCTGCGCGGGGCGGCCGGTACGTCCTTAGCGCGCGCCATTCGGGCGAAGTATCCGCTGGCGATGATCGATGAGTTCCAAGACACGGATCCGATTCAGTTCAGTATCTTCAGCTCGATCTACTTAAACCATGAGGCGCTTAAGCAGCAGGCCTATTGCTACCTGATCGGCGACCCAAAGCAGTCGATTTACGCCTTCCGCGGCTCGGATATCAACTCCTACCTCAAAGCCCGCGACTTGATCGTGGATCTAACCCACGGCCACGGCATTTATACCTTGGACACAAACTACCGCTCCTCGCCGGATGTGGTAGCGGCAGCCAATGCCATTTTTGGCTCGACCTTAAATCACAACAACGTCAATCCGTTTAACGAAAGCCGTATTACCTTCGAGGCGGTCAAGTCTGGTAAGGCCAAGGGCCTGCTGGCGCAAGCGCGTCACACCGGGCAAGCGCGCATTGTGCCGACAGGGGCGGCCAGTGCCTATGGTGAGGGCGCCCAGATTGATCCGGCGCAGGACAAAGACATCACGGTTAAGGAGCGTGCCTTCTATTTTGATGGGGTCGAAGAGCTGTTCTATCAGGCCGAGATGCAAGTGCCGCTTAATCACGCGGTGATCAGCCAGTATCCGCTGGATCAATATGCGCAGCCTGAGAGTGGCACGAGTGCTGAAAGCGAGATCTTGGCGTTTAAGGGCCCGGCCAACACCTATGTCGTACATGTCGGTGACTTGGTCGATCAAACCAAGAAGGATGATCTCAATTGGGCCTATGCGCGCGCAAGCGCCAAGCTCATCGAGCGCCTGCTTACCTCCGGGCGCATCGTCGATGGGGGTAAGGAGCGGCCGGTGGTGCCGGGCGATATCGCCGTGATCGTGCGCCGGGCTGCCGAAAGCGATCTGATTCAAAACGAGCTGTGGAACTTACAGATCCCCAGTGTCTATCTGTCCGACCAGACCTCGGTACTGGGCTCTTTAGAAGCGCCGAGCACCGAGAGCATTGAGCTGGGCTATCTGATGGAGGCCATGTGCGATTGCACCAATCGCAAGAAGGTCTTTAGAGTGCTGGGATCGCGCCTGCTGTGCCTGACCGCCCAAGAGTACCAAGAGCACTGTGCCACCGATAACTTCGAGCGCGAGGTCAAGCTCTTATTGAGCTGCGCCCGGACGTGGCAGCGCTTTGGCTTTATGCCTGCCTTCATGCAATGGGCGCATGATCCGCGTCATAACATCTGCCAGCGCTTGCTGGCCTTAAAGGATGGTGAGCGCTGGTACACCAACTACTGCCATATCGGTGAGATTATCCAGAGCGTGCACAGCCAAAAGAGCGGCATTCAGTCGCAGCTCAATTGGTACTACGACCTGATTCACCACAACCAGAACATCTTCGACGCCGACGTCACCAAGAAGCGCTTGGAGTCCGAGCAAGACCAAATCAGGATCATCACCATCCACAAGTCTAAGGGACTTGAGTTCCCGATCGTCTTCATGCCGTTCTTGTGGATGACGGCCAGCGCCGGTAATAACCGCAGTTTGAGTCCAGAGAGCTATCTGGGCGTGACACGCTACTACGACCCTAGTGAGCAGAAGGTCGTGCTCGATGTCGCCGCGGAGCGCCAGTTTGAGGTGCAAGAGCGTTTGCCGGTCTACCACTCCAGCACCCAAAGCTATGAGAGTGGGCACTTCCAAGCGGTGCAAGTCTCGGTCAACCCGAAAACCATCATTACGACCGAGGCGCGGCGTGAGGACATGCGTCTGCTCTACGTGGCGCTGACGCGTGCGCGTCTTGCCAACTTCATCATGGTGGGCAGCTTCAAGCATCGCACCTCCCCGATGGGCGCTTTAGTGGAGATTCAAGGACGAGAGCGTCAAGGCTACGCGGTGGACGTTGATGCCGACGGCGCTATTACCAACCTTGAGACCAACGAAGGCCTGCAAGATGGTGCCGCGCGCTTTGTCGCAGCCGCCTTGGCGCACCCGGAGTGCTTTACTGTGCTTGACGGTCAGTCACTGCTTGAGCCCGATGAGCTCAGTGCCGCCCCCGAGAGCACTGGAGTTATCACCCTAGAGCCCAATATGTCAGCGCTCAGGGAGGGACAAGCGATTCCGCCGCTGGCGCAGTCCTTTGTCTATCGGGGCGCAATTGACCATACCTTCAACATCTTCTCCTACTCGTCGTTAGTGGCAGGACAGCAGTACACCCCAGACTTACAGCACAGTGGTGCCACCGATAACACCATGTATGGTGAGGACGAGGTCAATGATGAGCCGCTCATTGACGAGTTTGCCGCCCCGGTCTCCGAGCAGTTGGCTTTTCAGATGGCGACTAAGCCGCAAGAGCCACAGTTCCCAGCCACGCCTGACACCTCTGTTTCGGCTCTGATGCAGCGTGTCTGGCAGGGCCAGCAGTTCTATTATGCGCGCAACCTCCTGCCGCAAGGAACGAAGGCCTGCTTTGAGTTCCCGTGCGGTACGGGCCCGGGTAATTTCATGCACGAGGTGCTCGAGCATGTGGAGTTTGGACAGGTCAAGGAGCAAGGCTGCTTTGCCGCCATCTTCGATGGGGCTTTACCGGAGAGCTTTAAGTACCTGCACAATCAACGCTATCAGCGCTTCCTGCACGAGAGCAAGGGCGGTGATGACAAGATGCCGCTGGCACTGTGGTTTAACGACGTGCTTGAGGCGCCGATTGTGGCGGGGCGCTACCATTGCTTTGCCTTGGCCGATTTGCAGCTGCATCACTACGAGCGTGAGATGGACTTCTTGATGTCCAATCACAGCTTCAATACTGACAAGCTCAATGAGCTGTGCGCGCAGGTCGCCGACCAACTGCTCCCTGACGAACTTAAGGACAAGTTCCGGGGTACTTTGCAGCTCAAGAGCGATGAGCTGGTGGGCTATATCACCGGCTCCATCGACTTGGCCTGCTGCCTCAACCTCAATGCGCGCCTGACGCTGCGCCAGCGCCCGGACTTGTTAAACACCATCGCGCCGCAGCAAGCGCAGGCGCTCTCGACCGCCATCGCCACGCTCAAAGACGAGGTCGCCCAAGGTCTGCATCCTGAGCTGCAAGCCGACCCTGAGCTCAGCTTAGAGGAGCTTGGGCAAGATGACGCCAATGAGAAGTACTACGTGATTGACTACAAGTCCAATTACTTAGGATCAAGCTACAAGCACTACCAAGGCAAGAGGCTGATCGAGGCGGTCTATGAGCACCGCTATGATGTGCAGTTCTTGATTTACTCCTTGGCGCTCTACCGCTTCTTAAAGCGCCGCTTAGGTGTGCCGTTTGACGAGTCTTATGAGAAGCTGCGCGCCTTCTACGACCAGCATATCGGTGGCGTGATCTACTTGTTCTTGCGCGGTATGCGCGCCAACTACCTGCGCGACAGCATTTCCTCGGGCGTCTTCGCCACGCGCCTCGATTTTGACGTGATCTACCAGTTAGATCAGATGTTCAGTCCAGACCACAAGGAGGGCCAGTAGCCATGACCCAAGACCGCTCAGATAAGCTCCAGCCCTCTCATATGAGCCCAGAAGAGGAGCTGAAAGCTCATTTTGATGCCCAACTACGAGCCGCACAGGGCTTTGCGGTGTTAGACAGCATTAGCAACAGTGCGGCCATCGAGGGCAACAGCGCGGCCATCGAGGTAGGCGAGGCGGGCTTGCTTACTGACTATGATGAACCGCCGCAACCCAGCGCGCGCTCCTATGAGCCTGCGCCGAGTAACCAAGCCTTAGTGCGCTTTGAGCAAGAGCGAGCTGCCGCAGCTAGTATGGGCTTATTGCCCTTAACCGAGCAAGTGGGGGTCAAGACCGGCACCGCTGAGGACAGCACCGCCACGCCGCTGAATGCGTTTGATAAGCCGGTAGTGGAGCCGTTTACTTTTCCTCAAGGCGCCGATCTAGCCTATGCCCAAGCGGCAGGACGGGCGCCGACGCTCAGTGGGGCGGGCGCTGAAGGCGGCGAGACGGATGCGCTTGATAGTGCGCAGAGCACGCCATCGGACTTTGACCTGCTGCAGATCCGCCCAGATATGGGCCCTAAAGAGCGTGATGCAGCGCGCCCGGTGCTGGTTAAGACGTGCTATCGCCCTGAGGTGATCTATGGGGACAGTTCCTACTTCACTCCGGTGGAGCCAGAGCCTAGCGAGCCGTGGAGTGAGGACGCAGAGCTGCTCTTTACCTTGCCAGAGCTACAGGCGCAATTGCAAGAGCGCACCGTCTTAGGCTGCGCTTACTTCAGCTCCTTGGTGCCGAAGATCAACGTGGCTTTTTGCACCTACTTGCAAGAGCACTTTCCGCTCGGTAACTTCGCCGATCAACAGCGCTTTAACATCGTGCTCTTGGCCTTGTTCTATCAGATGCGCGAAGGCGATATCTGCCTTAACTTGTCGAATCTTGAGCAGCTGTACGACATTGTGGCGCAATGGCAGGAAAGCCAGCTCAGCGCCCAGCGCAATATCGACCTTGAGGACGATGCCCCGCACGGCATTCAGTACACGCTGCGCCAAACGCGCCGTATTCAAGACAATGAGCGCTTCTTGCTCATGGTCAAGCGTTATGCCCCGCACTCCTTAGAAGCTATCAATCAGCTGCTTAAGCGCTCATTAGCGGTGGGCTTTGACCCGAAGGCTGAGCCTAATGCCCCGCTGCTCTTTGACCAAGACCGTCTGTACCTGCGGCGCTATTTCTACTACGAGCAGGGCATTGTGGACTTTGTGGCTCAAGTGCCCGATCAGGAACTGAGCGCTGAGCAGCGTACCAAGCTCAAGGCCAGCCTAGACACGCTATTCCCGCGTAACCCCGAGGTGGGAGGTATCGACTGGCAGAAGGTGGCTGCGGCCATGGCGACCACCTCCAACTTCACCGTGATCTCCGGTGGCCCGGGTACGGGCAAGACCACCACCATCTTGCGCATTCTGCTCTTGATGATTTGCCTTGATCCGAACAACCGCAATATCCAGCTGTGTGCGCCGACCGGTAAGGCGGCCGCGCGCATGGGCGAGTCGATCGGCAATCAGTTGCAGAAACAGAAGATGCAAGACAACATCGTGGCCATAGGCAAGACCTTTGGCATGACCAGCGATGAGATCAACTCCTTTTTGCCGAAGAGTGCGGTGACCGTGCACAGCCTGATCAAGGTAATCCCGAATCGCGCCACTCCTATCTACAACGCCGAGCATCGCTTAAGCTGCGATGTCTTGGTGGTTGACGAAGTCTCGATGCTGGATTTGGCCTTGTTCTATAAGCTGCTGATGGCCTTAAAGCCGGAGTGCAAGTTAATTCTCTTAGGCGACAAGGATCAGCTCGCTTCGGTTGAGGCGGGCAAGGTCTTGGGTGATCTGTGTGCCCGACTCAACGAGCAAGGCGCCGACCGCATCAATGCGCGCAGCCTCCAGCTGATCTCAGAGTTAAGTGGCTACAGCCCAGAGCAGCTCTTATCGGGCAAAATTGCCGACCACGTCAGCCTGCTGCAATTTAGCTATCGCTCCAAGGATGTCCCTGAGATCGGCCAGTTGGCCCGCATCGTCAACGACAATGTCTGCATCAGCGCGCAGCAAGATGAGCGTGAGTTCAGCTCCCAGCTTGAGCAAGAATGGTTAGCGCGCAAAGAGCAAGCGGTAACGCAGGGTGACCTGAAAGTCTATCTTGAGGCCTGCGCCCAGCTTGATGAGCTCAAGCTCGGTACCTCCGCAGCGCCGCAAGGTGATGAGAGCGACGTGTGCTCAGTCTATGAGCGTCAAGTCGATGAGGCGCAAGCCCAGCTTTTACGCGCTAGCTTAGAGCCGATTTATTCCTTGTTAGCGCGAGCGGCGCAGCAAACTCCGGGGCGCTATAAGCCTGCGCTCAACCTCATTGAGCTCAGGGATGACAGCCAAGCGGAAAGCCTATGCCTTGCGCGCGCGCAGCATGCGGTGCAACGCGGGGTGGAAGATAACTATGCCCCGTTCTTAGAGCGCTTAGAAAAGCAAAACTTTGAGGTCAGCGTTGCAGATTGTGCGAAGCTCTTTGAGCTGATGGATCGCTTCCGCATCTTGTGCTCAAACCACAGTGGCATCTTAAGCGACTCCAAGCTCAACGAGGCCATTGCCAAGGAGGTCAAGGCCAACTACCTGCGGCCTAAGGAAGAGTTGCGGCCGTGGCTGAATGAGAAATTTTTCCCGGGCCAAATCGTCATCATCACCAAGAACGATCCTATCTTGGAGCTGGTGAATGGCAATGTCGGCTTCTGCGCCTTCCTCAAGCCTGAGCCCAAGAATAAGTCCGAGGCTGGAAGCCAGCCCGCGGATGGAAGCTCTCCTGAGGCTGGAAGCCAGCCCGAGACTGAAAACCAGCTTGTGGCAGGGGGCCAGTGCGAGAGTACTTCCGAGGTGGTAAGTCAGCCCGCAGCTGAGAGCAAACCTGAGGAAGTAAGCGCGACCGAGGCAGGTAGTGAGCCTCAGGATGATAGCAAGGCTAAGGAGGAGAGCAAGTCCAAGGAGAAGACGCCGAGCAGCGAGCGCGCTCTGCGTGTCTTTATCCCGCTTGGAGCCCAAGAAGTGAACGGGCAGACCGTGCTTAAGGTCAATGTGATCAGCACCTTGCTCTTGACGCACTATGACACCGGCTACGCCATGTCGATCCACAAGTCGCAAGGCTCGGAGTACAACAAGGTGGAGATCATCCTCTCAGAGCGCATCAACCGCGTTTTGACCAAGGAGCTGGTCTACACCGGTATCACCCGTGCGCGTAACTGCGTCACCATGGTCGCTAGCAATAAGGCGCTCTACTACTCCTTAGCCCACTCAGTCGAGCGTGCCAGTGGCCTGAGCATGCGCCTTGCCGCCCTGAGCGCAGGGCAAGCTGCCCCATTTGCCGCCCTCCCAAGCTCCACTGAACCTGTTGCGCAGGTCGCGTCCATAGCGCAAGCAGATTCCTCAGAGCCTGTAGTGCAAGCCGTACCTGCAGAGCCAGCAGCACAGGAAGAGCCATTAGAGCAAGCTGAGACTGCAACGCAAATCGAGCCTGCAGCACAGCAGGGCGAGCCGGTCGAGCAAGCCAAGCCGCTAGAGCCCGCAGTAGCAGCGAAGCCCAAGCGCAAGCGTCGTACTAAGGCCGAGATGGAGGCAGCACGAGCTGCGGCAGCACAGGAAGCAGCACCTGTAGAAGTTAAGCCCAAGCGCAAGCGTCGTACTAAGGCCGAGATGGAGGCTGCACGAGCTGCGGCAGCAGCTAAGGCGCGCTCGGAGTAGAGCGCAGTGAGGCTCGACCTGCGGGCGGGCCTCACTGGCGCAGGTTAATTTCTCATTTTAGCGTCTGTGGTAATTGTTGGGGAGGTTTGCCAAAATATAAAGTTGTGGGACGTGATGCGGGTCACTAAACCGCATAAAATGGCTTTTCTCGGCGTGTTTTGGGCGGTAAACTTTAACTTCGCGTAAAGAGATTTTTAAGAAGGTGTTGACCCGTCGTAAAAAATCTCTAAAATACGCATCCGTTGTCACGCAGCGATGCGCTGACAAGAACCAAAGCCCAGCGCTTTGGGG
>CALXNA010000048.1 GCA_944389615.1 uncultured Anaerobiospirillum sp.
CAGATCAATGGCCTCAACCAAGGCAACCGCAACGCCAATGACGGCATCGCGCTCGCCCAGACCATTGAAGGCGGCCTCGACGAGATCTCCAACATGCTCCAGCGCATGCGCACCTTGGCCGTCCAGTCGGCTAACGGTACACTGGGCTCAACCGACCGCGAAGCGATCCAAAACGAGACCAACTCCCTAGCCCAAGAGATCACACGCATCGCTGAGCAGACCACTTTTGGCGGCAAAAACATCCTGATGGGCTACAACAACTCGTCCATCTACGCCACCAAGTCCAAGATAACTGATGCCAATGGCGCCAATAGCAAAGGTGGTAAGTTGACCTTGCACGTAGGCGCTAATACCGGCAATGTCATCGACATGGAAGTCTTCAGCTTCGTCTTCTCGCAATTAGCCAGTGCTGCGGGCTATACGGCTCAAAAAGATGGTATCTACAAGGACGGTGATATCGCCACCTTCTCCGTCACGACTCAATGCGGAGCCAACCGATCGATCAAAGTCATCGACGACATGATCGCCATCGTCGACTCACAGCGCGCTGACTTGGGCGCAATCCAGAACCGCTTGGAGTCGTCGATCCGCAACCAGTCCAACGTCTCGGCCAACTCCGCTGACGCCCGCTCGCGCATCCGCGACGCTGACTTCGCTGAAGAGTCGGCCAACCTGTCGCAGCAGTCCATCATCCAACAGGCCGCGACCTCGATGCTGATGCAAGCTAACGCCCGTCCTCAGCTGGCCCTCTCGATGTTAGGCTAAGCGCAGATTCCAACTCAAGATAGCAAGCAGCCTACGCTGCTGCCCAAGGCTCAGCTCCCGCACGGGGCTGGGCCTTACTGTTCCTTACTGTTCCTTAATGATCCTCACTGCTTCTCACTGTTTGGTGCTGCTGCAAGCGTTTGCGGCAACATAGGCATGTCGCCGGTGGGATTGGAGAGCACCGGGCGGGCGCGGACACGTGAACTAGGTTACGAATATTGCACCCTGCAGGCGCCGATACTTGACCTAAACCTAACAAAGCGTCACTATGATGGTGTTATCAACAATCAGCGAAATCAGCGCCGCAGCGCTCTGCAGCTGGGCCACCTTGCCCTGCGGGCCTCATCCGCAGGCGGCCCCGAGGTCAGCCTGCTTGGTGCGGCTTCGTCACCAATGCTCCCATAAGCCTGACGCAGCCCCGAGCCCATGGCTATAAAACCTGCTGCACCGTCGCACGTAAGTCGCCGCTCTAAGGAGAGCACCACCATGAGACGCAATTCCCACTTAGCTCGTCACGCTACTACGGTACACCGCATCCACCGTCGTCGTAATCAGCTCAAGGCCATCCGCAAGATGCAGCACAAGCGCAAGCACATCTTCTTCTTGATGGAGAATCAGGGCTGACTAACCAAAGACGCACCCGAGCAAGCGCAGGCTTGCCCACCGAGTGCGTCACCTCAGGCCTAAGCAGGCCGCCCATCGGCCTCAGCGGCCTTTAGGCTGCGGCCTACCTTCCGGCTCAAGCTGAGCCTCATAACCCGCGCTGGGAGCTCCGGCGCGCGGTTCACCTCTTCTACCACCTCTCTCTGCCGCTTTGGTCTTGTCGGCAAAAAGCGCCTCCTGCCTGACCCGCTCTAATTGGGCTTGCCCCTGCGCACGCGCCCCTAGGTACACCCACTATGCGTGGCTTGTAGCACCAGCCTTGTGCACAAAAATTGCTTAGCATCGGGACTGACTAGGAGTTAGTCACGGCGCTAAACGCAAACGAGCAAGCAGCTTCGACCCCGGATGCAGCCGATTTGAGCGCAAGTTCCACCGTGCCGCGCGCAGCTTGACATGCGCGGTGGCGCACGCGGCGGCTTGAGCTTTTGAGATGACCATGGGCTGCCGCGCTAAGTGAGTGGGTGGCTGTGCGCCTCGGCTTACCGGCCTCTGCGGCGGGAGTGTACCGCCGCAGGGCGCGGGGGCTGAGCCCTTCGTTGTTGTTTTGGTGCCTCGCTTGGGGATTAGTGCTAACCCCACAACCCACATCCACAGGAGTTGGAGATGTTCATTACCAAACCGCAAGATATGATGAAGGAGTATCGCAAGGCCTCAGTTAACGCTGAGCTCGCTGTTGCTGATCCTTACACTATCACCAAGGCTCTGTTCCAAGGTGTCTTTGAGCGCTTAGGTCAAGCCAAGGGCGCCATTGCGCGCGGCGATTTGGCTGAGAAAGCGCAACGCATTGCCTCGGCTCAGGCCATCATTCAACACTTAAAGGACACCTTAGATCCGTCCCACGCCCCTGAGATTGCTCATAACCTCGCCTTGATCTACGACTTCATGTTAGATAAGTTGGCCGAAGCCACCATCGAGATGAGCCCACAGCCGATCGATGATGCGCTGCGCGCCTTCATGCCGATCAAGGAAGCTTGGGACTCGATTCCGCTCTCAGCGATCAAGGAGGCGCAGAGCAAGATGCGCCAGAACGCTGAGCACTTCCAGCACAACTACGATCCCGACAATAAGCTCATCGACGGCGCAGTGTAGCTGCCAGAGCGTGCTCTAGCTTGCGCTAGCTTAGCTTGCGTGCTCTAGCTTGCGCAGCTTAGCTTGCGCGCTGTAGTCTGCGCACTTGCGCGTGGGGCGCAGTCCCCAACCACGGCCTAGGCAGTAAGGTCGCTCCCTGCAAGGTACCATGGGTCAAACACCACTGGTCTAGGCGTGGCGTGAGCCCTAAAGTCAACCTCAGGCGCTGCCGTAATTTAACAAAATAGGCTTTCAGCCACAGGATGTGTCTATGCAACAAGAGCTGCTAGATTTAGCCAAGGCTATCGACGATAACGAAGAAGCCATCGCCGATGCCTTGGATCAAGACAACGTCGAGTTAGCCGCTGAGCTTGCTAAGACCAAGGAAGATCTGTTCAAGCGCCTCTACGATCTCTCGCTGAACGTCAGCGATGAGGAGCGCCCTGACCTCAACGAGTACCTCAAGTCACTCTACGATGTCACCGCTGAGCAGCTGGCAGCTCTCAACGATGAGCAAAACAAGACCAAGGCTAAGCTGCGGGGCTTAAAGCGCGGCTCCAAGGGCTCGCAGATCTACAACCAAGTCAGAGGCTACGATGGCAAGCGCCGCTGGTTCTAGGGCCGCTGCATAGGCGGGCCGCAGCTTAGCCTACGCAGGCAGCGTGGGCTGCTTGGGGCGCGCCGGGCGCCTTCGTTTACTCTGTTCTTTTCTCAATCTTTTGGGAGCATCAAGGAATCATCATGTCAGTCGAACCGAATCAGGACAAAATTGCGGACGTTAACGCGGCCTCTGCTGACGTTAACGCAGCTTCTGCCGACGCTGCACCTTCTCAGGACGCAGGCTTATCTGCCCTTGATGCCACCTTCAAAACGCGTAAAGAAGTGCTCGATGACTTCAAGTCGGACTTGGGCTTCGACCCGACCAACTTAGATGAGCTCTCCAGCCACGTTAACACCAAAGAAGAGCTGAGCAACGAGCATATCTCCAAGCTCGTCAAGCTGCAGGGCGTCATGGCCGAGATGTTGGTGGAGCGCTTCAACAACAATATGGCCGCCTTCAAGAAGTATCTGCCGGACATCTACGAGAAGTTCAAGGACTTCAAGCCGAGCGAGCCCCTTGAGTTCATCTGCACCTCCAACGGCATCCCGAACCTTTTCTTCCCTGACCGTAACGAGTACTTTTACAAGACCTACGATCCAGTGGAACTGTGCAACGCCCAAGTGGACTTGGTGCTCGAGCGCTCGCCGTTTAAGCAGCTCAAGTACAGCGAAGATCATGAGATCTTAGGTCAGATCCACCACCGCTACTTAAACGAGATCGTGCGCTTCCAAGAGCAGCACGTGGCCGCAAACCCTACGCCACTGCTTGCCAACTCCTGCCCGATCTGCATCATCGTAGGCGTGGGCTTGGGCTATCACATCGGTCACCTCTATGAGCGCATCGAGGTGGGCAATATGATCTTGATCGAGCCGAATGCCGACCTATTCTATGCTTCGCTTCATGCCTTTGACTGGGCTAACCTCCTAACCTTCATCGCCGAAAACAACCGCGGCATCTATCTCATGGTCGGCCAGACCAAGCAAGAGGTCTTCGAGGACTTAAACTCCTTCTACGAGCGCCATGGCCGTATGTTCGCCGGCTTCTTGTGGAACATCGTCCACTACCGCTCCCCTGAGATCAACGAGATCGTCGATCGTATCTGCGAGGACTATGAGCGTACCTACGCCACCTTGGGCTTCTACGATGACCACCTCTTTGCCGTATCTCACGGCATGAGCCACTTAAAGAACAAGCGTCACTTCGTCAGCCGCACTGCTGACTTGCCGGAGAAGTGGCGTTGCACCCCATGCTGCGTGGTCGCCAACGGCCCATCGCTCTCGCATGACTTGCCATTCTTGCGCAAGGTGCAAGATAAGGTCATCATCATCGCCTGCGGCTCGGCGATCGAGACCTTGTACAACGCCGGCATCAAGCCGACCTTCTATGCCGCCACCGAGCGCTTGCGCATTGTATCTGAGCACTTGTCGATCATCCCAGATCGCGACTACTTGCGCGATTGCATCATGATGGCCGGTGACGTAATTCACCCGGAGGTGCCAAAGTTCTTTGACCACCACGCCATCTTCGGCAAGACCGACGAGACCTTCTATTGGCACTTGGTCTGCCGCCTCTTCCGTGAGGGCGTCAAGATCACCGGCGTCTCGCTGATGAACCCATTGGTGGGCAACTTGGGTGTGGTCGGCTCCACCACCTTGAAGTTCCGCAACATCTACTACTTTGGCGTCGATAACGGCACCAAGCGCTCCGACCAGCGCACCCACCCAGATGAGAACATCTTCTACCAGACCCGTGAGTCCAAGGAATCGATCAACGCCCTCAAGTACAACTTAGAGGGCAACTTCGGTGGTACGGTGGCGAGCTCCTACGTCTACAAGCTCTCAGCTAACTACATGGACGTCATCATGCGTATGGGCAAGCGCGAAGGCATTCGCTACTTCAACTGCTCCGATGGCGTCAAGCTCAAGGAAGCCGAACCGATGCATAGCGAAGACCTCACGTGGTGGGAAGCCCTGCCGGACTTTGACCGCGCCGCTTTCATCGACTTCATGGATCATGAGAAGACCTTTGAGATCAAGTGCAACGACGAGGAGTTTGAGGGCCTCATCGACAAGCACAGCTTCAAGCTGCTCATTGGCCGCATCATGACCATATTAAACCGCGAGCGTCGCCCACGCACCCGCCTTGAGTACGTCTTCTTACTCCAGAGCATCTGCGAGTTGCTCAATATGTACAGTCAGACGCGCGATCGCGACCTGCCTAAGTACATCGACGGATCGCTCTACGGCATGTTCGCTATGATCTTCCGTGCGCTCTACCTCACCAAGGACGAGCAAGAGGCCATTCGCTTAGCCGATGACCATCTGTGCTACATCAACGCCTTCCTTGAGGACTGCGTGCGCTTGTTTGACTACCTGCCAGACTACTGCGCCGAAGATCACCACGTCCACATGCATGGCCACATTGGCTACGACCACGGCACCTTAAAGGCGCCGGACTTCACGCCACGTAAGCCATACGTCACCGACGAAGATCGCAAGAAATATCCAAACCGCAAGTTCGTTAAGCGCTACGCCTAACGCGTGGCGCCGGCCTGCGGCCTTGGCCGCGGCCGCTAGGTGGCCCGGCCGCTGGTCGGACGCAAAAAAAGCAGCTGGGGTGCACCCCCGGCTGCTTTTTTATGGGAGCTCAGCCGAGCTTAGCTCTCATTCTTCTTGATGGTGAACACCTTGCGGTGTACGACCTTAGGGCCGGTACTGGTACCGCTGCCGCTGTCCTGCGGGCGATAACCGCTGCCCTGAGGCTGGTATCCACCCTGCGGGCGATAACCACCTTGAGGGCGGTAGCCGCCACCTTGGTAGCTCGAGCCACCCGGCTGGTAGCGGTTTTGGTAACCGCCGCCCTGAGGCTGATACCCGCCTTGCGGCTGGTAGCGGTTCTGATAACAGCCCTGCGACTGATAGCCACCCGGCTGCTGCTGGTAGCGGTTCTGGTAACCGCCTTGGGACTGGTAGCCCCCCGGCTGCTGCTGGTAGCGGTTTTGATAACCGCTTGGCGACTGGTAACCGCCCGGCTGCTGCTGATAGCGGTTCTGGTAGCCTCCTGAGGAGCTTGGGTAGCTTGGGCCACCTTGCTGCTGGTAGCGGTTTTGGTAACCACCGGCGGTGCTCGGCACGCCCGGACGCGGACGGGCGGTTGGCGCGCCCGGACGCGGACGGGCGGTTGGCGCGCCCGGACGCGGACGGCCGGTTGGCGCGCCCGGACGGCGCGGCGGCTTCTTCGTGACCATCTTCTTCTTGGCGATGACCTTCATCTTGGCGACGTGAGCCGCGATCTCCTTCTTGATGCGCTCGATCTCCTCGAGAGCATTGGCCTTGTGCTCTTCTTCGACGTGACCGGCGAAGTTACCGTCGAGGTCGACGCGGTCGACGCCCTCGGCTAAGCACTCAAGGTACGGCAAGGAGTGGCAGTAGTTGTGGAGGATCTTGTAGCGCTCCTTGTCAAAGTACTTGAACTGAGCCTCCATTGGGCGCAGCCGCTCCAAGATGTCCTGGGCGATACCGACCTTGAGCGGGATGCGCTTGTCGCGGTCGACGAAGATGGCCTTCGGGAAGGCGAGCGCTAAGAAGCTCAAGAACTTATTGCGCGCTTCCTTTTCGCGGGCACGACGCTCTTGGGCCGCCTTACGCTCGGCGCGCACGCGCTCCATACGGGCCTTGCGCTCCTCTGGCGTCAGGCGTGGGCGCTTGACGAACTCCTTGGTCTTCTTCTTGCCCTCGGCCGATGCAGCGCCGTCCGCGGCCGCGCCTTCGGCTGCAGCACCTTCTGCTGGAGTCTCAGTCGGAGCTGCAGCGCCTTCTGCAGGCATCTCAGCTGGGGCAGCAGCATCAGCCTTCGGAGCGGCTGGCTCTAAGCGGTTGCCGATGTCGTCATCGACTTCCGGAGCCTCGTCCTCAGCGCGATTGCCAATGTCATCAGCGCTGTCCTCAGCCTCATCGGCTTCAGCTGTCGGGGCAGCTTCTACCTTGGTTTCGGCTGGAGCCTCAGCATCCTTGGCTGCGGCGCGCTGCGCGCGGAAGGCCTCAACTTCAGCCAGCGCATTTGGGCCAGCCGTGGCCAAAGCTGCGGTCTGAGCTGCCTCAGGATTGGCCTGAGCCAATGGCATTAAGCCTTGGCAAATGGTCGCATCGAGCTTACCGGCCGCTACTAAGTCCTGTAACAGCTCCGTGACAGAGGCGGTCGTAATGGCAGGCGCAGCCGCAAGCTGTTCAGCCACAGCAGGCTCAGCCGGGGCCTCAGGCTCGAGCTCAGCGACAGCTTGTGCCGCGGCAGCCTTAGCGGCTTCCTCAGCAGCTTTATCGGCCTCAATTTGGGCCTTAGTACGACGGGTGCGCTTCTTAGGGGCAGCTTCCGCAGGAGCCTCCTCAGCTGGTGTTGCGGCATCTTGCTCGGCAGCAGCAGCCTTAGCAGCCTCTTCAGCGGCTTTATCGGCCTCGATTTGGGCCTTAGTGCGACGGGCACGCTTTTTTGGGGCCTCGGCAGCTGGGGCTTCCTCGGCTGGAGCCTCAGCAGCGGCGGCAGCAGCGGCCACCTTGGCGGCTTCCTCAGCAGCTTTGTCGGCCTCGATTTGAGCCTTAGTGCGACGGGTACGCTTCTTTGGGGCTTCCTCGGCTGGGGCCTCAGCTGGAGCTGCGACCGCGGCGGCAGCCTTAGCGGCTTCCTCAGCAGCTTTGTCGGCCTCGATTTGGGCCTTGGTACGACGGGTTCGTTTCTTAGGCGCCTCTTCTCCGGCAGCAGCGGCCGCGGCGGCAGCTTCAGCTGCGGCTTTATAGGCTTCGATCTGCGCTTTGGTGCGGCGCACGCGCTTTGGCTTCTCGGGAGCGGCCAGCTCGTTTGAGTTTTCGCCTTCCATGATGTCACTCCACAGCGTAGCATTTACGCTGAATCGGTCAGACAATTACGCCATCACAATCCCTAAGCCCAACACCAAGCGCGCATTGACGCTCTCGCACCTGCGGTGCGGTTGCGCCTTCAGCGTCTTGGCAACCTTAAGCTAGGGGGCAGGTCAGCTGCGCTGCCTCTGCCTTTGTAATGAACATTAAACAATACTTACAACAGGACTGAGCACCACCTCCAGCGCTTGAGCCCTTACTTTCACCAACTACCCCGTAGGCTGCGGCATCATGCCCAGATGATGAGCGCCATCCAGCGCCACACTAAGCCCACAAGGCCAACCAAACAACAGGCTAAAGTACCGGTCTGACTCCGGTCACTTTACCACTAGCAAGCATAACAAAAAACTGAACGGATGGGCGAAGCTGCGCGCAAAAAACATTGTGCTCCTCGCCTGCACCCCGCGCTCAAGGCCACTCCGCCCCGCAAGCTGCGCATTATTCTCTCTTGCGCCCAAATGGCACAAAGGATGGGCCGAAGCCCATCCTCTGTCACAGGAGATGCGCTGCGGGCCTACTTGGACTTAGGCTTTGGGCGCTTCTTGAGCACGATGCCAACGCCGGTGCGCTTAGCCTCGGCAATGGCGCGGTTTTGGGCGCGCTCGGCCTTGCTCGCGGCGCGGGCATAGCGTTGCTCGGTCTCGGCCTTACGACGCTCGGCACGCAGGGCCGACTGCGTCAGGCGCTTTTGGGCCGGTTTTTGATTGGCGTAAGGGTTCTCGCCTTCCTTGAACTCAAGGATGATCGGGCTGCCCATGATGCCTAAGGACTTGCGGTAGCAGTTGATGAGATAGCGCTTGTAGCTATCTGGCATCTTGGAGACCTTGTTGCCGTGGATGATGATGCGCGGTGGGTTGTAGCCACCGGCGTGGGCGTACTTGAGCTTGATGCGGCGGCCGCCCGAGACCGGCGGCTCGTGCTCTTGGGTCGCGGCCTGCAGCACGCGGTTTAAGGTCGACGAGCTGTTGCGGCGCGTGGCAGACTCATAGGCCTCGTTGATCGAGTCGAAGAGGTTGCCGACGCCCGTGCCATGCAAGGCCGAGATGAAGTGGACGCGCGCAAAGTCGACAAAGCCTAAGCGCAGGTCGAGCTCCTTTTTGATCTCGTCCTTAAACTCGGTGGTCAGGCCATCCCACTTGTTGACGGCGATGACCAAGGAGCGGCCCGAGTCGAGGATGAAGCTCAGCAGCGAGAGGTCTTGGTCGGTGATGTGCTCGCGCGCGTCGATCACCAAGATCGCGACGTTGCAGTCTTCGATCGCCTTTAAGGTCTTAACAATCGAGAACTTCTCAATGGCTTCATTGACCTTACGGCGCTTACGGACACCGGCAGTGTCGATCACAATGTACTTTTGACCATTGCGCTCGAGCGGAATGTAGATCGAGTCGCGCGTCGTGCCCGGCATATCGGCGACCACCACACGCTCTTCGCCCAACATGCGGTTGGTCAGGGTCGACTTACCTACATTTGGCTTGCCCACCAAGGCAAACTTGATCGGCAGGTCGGCAAACGGGGTCTTGGTGCTCTCCTCAGCTTGGGCCTTTTCAGCCTCGGTCATCTCGCCCTTGGCGTGGCTGCGCTGGGCCTCACGGAAGGCATGCCAATCGTAGCCGCCCCCAGTGTAGTCAACCGGGACGTTCTCTAAGAAGTCAAAGCCCTCTTCCCACTCCGACTCTTGGGCGCGCAGCTTAGCCGAGACCGCCTCGGCCTGCTCCTCGAGCAGCTCATTGAGCGCGGCCGTAGCCAAGTCATCGCTCGGCTCGTTCGCCTCTTCGTCGGCTTCATCGGCTTCGTCGGCTTCGTCCTCGTCTTCGAGCTCACCGCGCAGCTTAGCCTTGGTGTGGGCCGACTTGGCCATGGCGCTTAAGCCAAACTCGTCCTCGCCTAAGTCGTCGGACTCCTCGTACTCGTCATGCTCCGGCATGTCGCTATCGAGCGGGCCTTCCTCACGCAGCACCGGCGCAATCACCTCGTCTAAGAGGATGTTGACACCACGGCCGTGCACGACCGCGGTCTGATAGACCTCGCCTAAGCCTAAGGCATAGAAGTCGGTACCTGCGATATCCGGATCCATGCCGTCGACCTTATTGGCGACAATGGCGCACGGCTTACCAGACTTACGGATGTAATCGGCGACGCTGTAGTCGCCCGGCATGATACCGGCACGGGCATCAACCATAAAGAGCACCAGATCGCACTCGTCAATGGCCAACAAGGCCTGCGAGGTCATGCGCTGGGTCAAATCCGAGGGTTGCTCGGCGTCTTCGGCGATACCACCGGTATCGATCACGATGTACTCGCGCCCATCGTAGAGGGCACGGCCGTACTTACGATCGCGGGTGAGGCCCGGGAAGTCCGCCACTAAGGCGTCACGGGTCTTAGTCAAGCGGTTAAAGAGGGTAGACTTGCCGACATTCGGGCAGCCTACCAAGGCTACAACCTTCATACAAACTCACAAAGTTGGGGGGCTGTCGCGCTTACCTTAAGGCCACCTGCTTTAACCTATCGGTCCCAGTTGGCCTTGCCCATAGAGCCAAGAGCTCTGAGGGCCTGCGGCTTAGCCGCGAAGAGCGCCTATCCTGCCCACATCTCAGTCAAACGCATTGCCGCAGCGATGCTCCTAAGGAAGCGGGAATCTCCCATCAGGGCAGCTCATGCCGGTCGCTAGGTGGACGCTATGGCTCCCCCAACTGGGCTCAGAGCTGACCTGGGCTGCCGTCCTAACGCAGCAGACCACTACAACAAAGCCCAAAGTCAGGCGCTAACCCGGCTTTAGGCCTTGCAAAATGCGCTATGCGCAACCCCCGGCTGCGCCGGGGTGCGACGAGTGCACGCTGCGGGCGCGCTACTCGTCCATGTCCGCGCGCACACCTGGGGCGATACCAAAGCCCGACAGGCGCTCGCGGCGCTCCTCTTCATAAGCTTTACGCTGGGCCTCGTACTCGGCACGGGCCTTGGCCGCCTCTTGAGCGGCACGACGCTGCGCGGCCATCTGGGCCTCTTGCTGGGCCACAGCGCGCTTGATCGCGGCACGGCGGGCCTCAAGCTGCTCTTGGGTCATGGCCGCCGGGGCGTAAATACCAGCGTTATAGACGCCCGGGTGATTTAAGGTCAGGCCTTGAGCGGCGTTAGCGAGCAGCGCATCATTGCTCTGCTCGACGGCTAAAGCCTGCTGGGCCTTACCCTGATCGGCAAAGCCAAAGCACATCAAGGTGCCATCACGGGCAATGACGTAGAGCTTGCCCTCGGAGACTTGGCCTTGGGTGTAGAAGCCCGAGCTATCTGCTTCGATCATATAGTCGATCGAGCCATCGCTCATGTCCATGAGGTAGAGGTAACCCTCATAGTCGCCGACCGCCGCGTAGTCACCAAAGACCACCGGGGCGGTGACATTGCGATAGCTCAGCTGGGTGTTAACCCAGCGCTGGGAATTGTCTGCGCGGTTGATGCAGGTGACCGAGCCGTCATCTGAGGTCAGCACGATGCTG
This sequence comes from uncultured Anaerobiospirillum sp., assembly GCA_944389615.1. GTDB lineage: Bacteria > Pseudomonadota > Gammaproteobacteria > Enterobacterales > Succinivibrionaceae > Anaerobiospirillum. The sequence continues at coordinate 11,496 of CALXNA010000048.1, forward strand.
TCTTGGTCAAAGCCCAAGTCACGGCTGGTTTGATAACCAAGGCGCGCTAAGTAGTTAAAGGTACCAAAGTCGTACTCGACTAAGCCGCCGGAGAAGGCCGCGGCATAGAGGACATTGCCTAAGATGAGCGGGCTGGCGGACACATCGGCGATGCGCTCTAAGGCATTGGTACCAATAGCTTCGCCTACGTTGATCTGATTGACGGTGGCGCCATTCTCTTGCAGCAGCACGTTGACACGGCCGGTGGAGGTACCGACTAAGACGTACTCATCGCCCACGGTCAATGGGTTAGCCTGCGCACGCAAGCGCAGCGGCAAGGTGGCATCGCCCGTCACCCAGAGCTTACTGCCTGAGCTTGCATCCAAGCAGGTGAAGTTGCCTTGGCTGTCTAAGACAAAGAGCTTGTGGCCCGAGGCACTGAAGGCGGGCTTGGCGACTACCTCCGAGCCTAAGTAATACTTCCAGAGCAGCGTGCCATCGCCGCTATTTAAGGCGTAGACATAGCCATTCTCCGAGCCAACCACCAGCATGGCACCGTACAGGGCCACGCCGCCCGATAAGCGGGGCGAGTCCTTTTCATCGTTTTCAGGCTCTGAGGAGAGGTCGATGCTCCACAGGCGCGAGCCCGTGGTCTTATCTAAGGCCGAAACTTCGCCCTCGCGCCCGGCCACATAGATGTGGGCCCGGTCAAAGGCCGCCGCGAGCTCCGAGTAGTACGAGCCGACGCCCCCAGTCGAGGCGTTCCAATACTCATTGAGCTCCAAGACATTAGCAACCTCAGGAGCCTCCACTGGCTCATAACGGTTATCAGAGCTTGAGCAGCCCACCAAGGTGATAAGCGCCAGCGGTAAAGCAAGAGCGAGTTTAGTCTTCAGCATGTCAAAACTTCCAAACAAGAGCAACGAGGCCATTATAAGATCTGACTGGCCAAATAGCACTTAGTTCTGGCCCGCAGGCAGCTCCGCAGAACCAGCCGCAGCTGGCCGCAGGCAGCCCCACGCGCCGGTCAGTCGCCCCTACTCTGGGATGCGCTGCGCCTCAATTTGCTCTGCCATGATCTGATAAGCAGGCTTATCCCCCGCCTCGATCACGTTGTCAAACTTCATCTGCAGAATTGGGCTGATGGTGAGCTTCGCGGCCTGATGCAAGGCAATAGCCTCAGCAAAGGCATCATGGGCCCCGGCACGATCGCCACGGGCGAGCAGAATGTCACCGCGTACCTCAGCGGCCTCAGCCTGATAGGCGGAGTTCTTTAAGCCGTCCAAGGTCTTAAGCGCCGCCTCATAGTCGCCGCTTTGCCCTTGCAGGCGCGCGAGCACCAAGCTTGCCTGCGGGGCGGTGAGGTCACCGCCATGGTCGCGCGCGAAGGTGATATAGGTCATGGCCTGATCATACTGAGTGCCCTTGATCAAGGTTGCGGCCATATCGAGGGCGAGCATCGCGCCGTAGACATCCTCGTGCTCTTGCAGAAACTTATCGGCTTCGGCAAAAGCCGCCGTACCGCGGCTGAGCACTTGGTTTTGCAGCTGATAGGTGGCGTAAGCCGCCGCTTGACTCTGCTCAAGCTGATAGGCCTGATACTGGCGCACGCCGATGAGGCCTGCGAGGGCAATGACAATGCCCGCAGCAATCGGCTTCCAGTGCTCGTGCCACCATTTGCGCACCGCCTCTTCTCTTTCGTGCTCGTCCGACAAAATATCCATAGCAGTAAACTCTAACAAAGGTTGGAAACTGGGGCCCCGGCCCGAGGGCCGAGGGCTAAGTGAAGTCCTTGGCTTAGCAAAGGGCTAAAGTCCTAGTTTAGCAGGCCAAGATGGCCGCAATCTGCGCCGCTGCGTCAGCGCGGGTCACTTCTTGTTGCTCGGAGGTCTTGAGGTCTTTTAAGGTGACGGTGCCCTTTTGGATCTCGTCATCACCCAAGATCACGGCGACGCGCGCTTCGACCTTATCGGCGCGCTTTAACAAGCGCTTGAAGTTGCCGCCGCCGCAGTGGTTCATCACCTTGGCCTCAGGTAAGGCCGCGCGCAGCTCGTGGGCCAGCTTCATCTGCTCGCCTTCGATCTCAGTGCCCATGCCGCAGACATAGACGTCGACCGCGCTTTGTGGGGCAAACTTGCCTAAGGTGGTCAAAAGGAGCATCAAGCGCTCAAGACCTAAGCCAAAGCCGACCGCTGGGCTCGGCTTGCCGCCTAACTGCTCAACTAAGCCGTCGTAGCGGCCGCCGCCGCAGACCGTGCCTTGGGCGCCTAAGGCGGTGGTAGTCCACTCAAAGACGGTTAAGTTGTAGTAATCAAGGCCGCGCACTAAGCGTGGATTTAACTTGAACTTGATGCCAAGGGAGGTCAGCAGGTGTTGGAGCTGCTCAAAGTGGGCCTTGCTCTCGGCGCCTAAGAAGTCGGACAAGACTGGGGCATCCGCGAGCAGGGCCTGCACCTTCTCATCCTTGCTGTCGAGCACACGCAATGGGTTGGTGTGGGTGCGCCGCTTAGAGTCCTCATCGAGCTCGTCGAAGTGAGCCTCTAAGAACTTGACCAAGCTCTCCTTGTAGACCTTGCGCTCTTCGTTGGAGCCTAAGGTATTGAGCTCTAAGCACAGGTCGTCGGCGATGCCGAGCTTCTGCCATAAATCATAGGTCAGAGCGATGATCTCCGCATCGATATCCGGGCCATTCAAGCCGAAAACTTCCACGCCCAATTGGTGAAACTGGCGATAGCGCCCCTTTTGCGGCCGCTCGTGGCGGAACATCGGTCCCATGTACCACAGGCGCTGCTCTTGGTTGTAGATGAGCGAGTGCTCAAGGGCAGCGCGCACGCAACCGGCGGTACCCTCAGGACGCAGCGACAGGCTATCGCCCGAGCGGTCTTCAAAGGTGTACATCTCCTTTTCGACCACGTCGGTGACCTCACCGATCGCGCGGCAGAACAGGCTGGTTTGCTCCACGATCGGCATGCGCATCTCGCTGTAGCCATAAGCACGCACGGTCGCGCGGATCACCTGTTCTACCTGCTGCCACACTGAGGTATCAGTAGGCAGCAAATCATTCATACCACGAATTGCCTTAATCGACTGAGCCATGACCCATCACATCCAACTAAACCAACAACAAAAACCTAGTCCTGCGCCAGAGCAGCCAGTGCCCGCACCCGCTCAATGACCTTAGGCACAATCTCGGAGGTCGCGATGCGGCCCACGAGCTGGCCCTTCTCATAGAAGAGGCACTTGCCATTATTACCGCCGCAAATGGCGACATCGGCATGCAGCGCTTCGCCCGGGCCATTGACGACGCAGCCCATGATGGCGATCTTTAGCGGTGCGCGGATATCGCTCAGGCTCTCCTCTAAGATCTTGACCGTACCGACCACGTCGTAGCCGCGGCGCGAGCAGGTTGGGCAAGCCACGATATTGATGCCGCGGGTGCGCAGATGCAAGCTCTTTAAGATGGCCCAGCCGACCTTAACCTCTTCGACCGGGTCGGCCGCGAGCGACACGCGCAGGGTATCACCGATACCTTGGCGCAAGAGCATGCCAATGCCCATCGACGAGAGCACGGTGCCGCCCATGAGGCCCCCGGCCTCAGTGATGCCCAAATGCAGCGGAGCATCGCAGGCCTTAGCCAATTGCTCATAGGCCGCTACGCATAAGAAGAGCTCGGAGGCCTTGACCGAGAAGGCATAGTCAACAAAGCCGTGGCTCTCTAAGATCTCAGCTGAGCGCAAGGCCGCTTCGACCATAGCATCAGGGCACGGGGCGCCATACTTGACCAGCAAGTCTTTATCGAGCGACCCGGCATTGACGCCGACGCGAATGGGCAGACCATGGTCTTGGGCCGCGGCGCAGACGGCAGCAACCTTCTCGACTGAGCCGATATTGCCCGGGTTGATGCGCAAGGCGGCCGCGCCATTTTGGGCGCAGGCGATGGCGATACGGTAATCGAAGTGAATGTCAGCGACGATCGGCACTGGGCTTTGCGCCACAATCGCCTTAAAGGCCTCCGCTGCCTCCATCGAAGGTACCGAGACGCGCACAATGTCGGCACCCACGTCCGCTAAGGCCTGAACCTGAGCGACGGTCGCGGCCACATCGAGCGTATCGGTGCAGGTCATGCTCTGGACGCTGATGGGGGCGTCGCCGCCCACCAAGACCGAGCCGACTTTGATTTGCCGCGCCTTACGGCGCTCAATTGTTGGTACCTGCCATTCCATGGCTTTCTCCCTTAGCGCTGGGGCAACTCAAAGCGCACTTGCTGCGCCTGTGGCAGCGCGATGGTGCCGCCCATATAGGAAATCTGAACCGAGCTGGTGTCGCTCAATTTTACGACAATAGGCGGAATCGCGGTAATCTTGACCACATCCCCAGCCGTGAAGACACCCGAGCGTACCGTCTTGCCCAAACCATCGGTCACCTCAAGGGCCACCGGCTTGCTGACATGAATCTCAGCGCGATTGAGCGAGGCCAAGCCATCGCGGTTTTTGACCTTGACCTGCCCGGAGATGTCCTGAAGCGACGCCTTAAGCTCCGGATCCTTGGTCGCCACCGGCTCCTCACCCGTGCTTGGATTGGTCGCCGGACGCGACGGCGTCAGCACCGCCTTATCCTCAGGCAGCTCCGTCTGCGGGCTGGTATCTACGGTAGCCACCGGCGCGACCGGCCCCACCTCCTCCACCACTGGCGCAGGCGCAGTAACAGTAGCAGCCGAAGACGAAGCAGAAGTCTCAGACGACGCAGCAGCCACCGGCTCGTGGGCGACGCCCTCCGGCAGCACTAAGGCCTCCGGCTGGGATGTCGGCTCTTGGGCGTGAGCTTGAGCTTGCTGCGCTTGCATTTGCTGCAGCGCATACTGCTGGGCGGTGGCCTTAGCGGTATTCTCATCGACTACCATAACCTGTGGGGCATCGGCCGTAGGCTGCTCTTCGATCACCACCGGCGCCTCAGAGCCCACGGTCAACTTCGAGTCCGAGGTGACCAAGGCCGCGGAGGTGTCATGGCTCAGATCAAAGCTCTGCTCCGGCAAGGCCCCCGATGGCGCCTCATCTTCTTTACCGCCAAAGACGAAGTAGCCTGCGGTGGCGATGACGATCATGAGCACGACGATGAGCCAGATGCGGTTCATACGCCGGTCGGGGCTCGGCCGCTTGACCGTAACATGCTCAATGGTGACCGGTTCCTTAATGCCTTGCAGATAGAGTCGGTAGATTTCGCCATCATCCAGCTTGAGCAAACGGGCATAGGCGATGACCTGCTGGCTCACCATCCTTACCACGCTCGGGGTATTAAGGCGGTCAGCTTCGATATCGGCGATACTGGTAGCGCGCGCTTGGATGCTATCGGCCACTTCCTTAATCGAAAGTCCCGCGCGCTGACGGTGATAGCGCAGGATCTGACCTGCGGTCTTCAAATCCTCGGGGCGATCGACCGGCTTCAGCGGCGGAATGGTGAGATTTTCCTTAGTGGTCTCGCGCAGCTTGGCGGCATCCTCCGCGAGCGCCTGCGCCTCGCGCTCGGCACGCTCGGCCGCTTGGTCATGGGCCAGCACCTGCGCCGCCTTTACCGCCGGATCATCTTCAAGCGCGCGCGAGCTGTGCAAAATCCCCTCAGTGCCCTCAGCCGCAGCACCATCTGAGCCTGCCGCCTCTTGCCCCGGCGCAGCTTGTCCCAGCGCAGTTTGGCCCGGCACAGCTTGGCCCGGCGCAGTTTGGCCCGCCGCTTCTTGGCTCGATTCTTCTTGGCCCAGCGCCAAGGCATCCTCTAACGCGGCGCCCGCGCCCTGATTGATGACCTCAACCGGCTCATCAATAGCGTCGGCGGCAGTGTCTGCAGCAACATCCGCTGGGTTTGGGGCCAAGGCATCTTCTAAGGCCGCACCAGCACCCTTATTGATGACTTCGACCGGCTCATCGAGCGCCTCGTGGGCAGGCGCGGCTTCAGCAGACGGCTCACTTGCGTGACTGAGCGCATCCTCACGACCTGAGTCATTGGGATCTAAATAGCGGTTTTTGCTTTTCTTACTCATCTGCCATTCCCGCGCATCCTGCGCCTACCAAACGCCCGGCACTCTCAACCGGGCCCCTCTGCTCAGCCTGTCGGCTCAGCGCCACTTGCACTACTCAGTCCCTCTCGGGCTTAGTGCTTGAGCTGGAATTTGATCTTGTCATCGGCCTTGAGCGCTTCACGCTCGGCAGCCTCGATTTGCGCCTTAAGCTTGCGGTCTTTGACTTGGCCCGCAAGCTGCCCGCAGGCGGCGGCGATATCGTCACCGCGCGTGGTGCGGGTCACGACCGTCATGCCGTACTGCTCAACCAAGACCTTATAGAAGCGGTCGATGCGGCTATTGCTGGGGCGCTGATAGTCCGACTGCTCATGGGGGTTGAAGGGGATCAAGTTGATCTTGCACGGCAAGTCGCGCAGCAGGTAGGCCAGCTCATGGGCCTGATCAGTGCTGTCGTTGACATGGTCAAGCAGCACATACTCAATGGTGACGCGGCCGCAGTTGGCGTTAGAGTTCTCGATGTAGTTGCGCACCGCCGGGATGAGCTCCTTGAGCGGGAACTTGCGGTTGATCGGCACCAAGACATCGCGCAGCTCATCGTTAGGGGCGTGCAGCGACAAAGCCAGAGCGACATCGACCTTGCCTGCGATCTTATTGATGGCTGGGACGACGCCAGCAGTCGAGATGGTGACGCGGCGCTTGGACAGAGCAAAGGCATTGTCCGAGAGCAGGATCTTCACCACCGACAAGACGTTGGCGACATTGAGCAGCGGCTCGCCCATGCCCATCATGACGACATTGGAGATGGGCTTATGCTCTTGGTTTTGGCTAAAGCCGACACGCGAAGCGGCGCGCCACACCTGCCCGATAATCTCCGAGACGGTGAGGTTGCGGTTAAAGCCGGACTTGCCGGTACGGCAGAAGGCGCACTTAATCGGGCAGCCCACTTGGGTGGAGATGCACAGGGTATTGCGTTCCTTTTCCGGGATGAAGACGGTCTCGACCAACTGGCCTTCGCCGATGTCCATGGCCCACTTAATGGTGCCATCGACCGAGCGCTGCTCGGAGACGATCTCAGGGGCGCGGATGCAGGCGACCTGCCGCAACATAGCGCGGGTCTCCTTTTTGATGTTGGTCATTTCATCGAAGTCGACCACACCCCACTGATAGATCCACTTGAGCAGCTGCGTGGCGCGAAATGGCTTTTCGCCATGGGCGACCGCGAAGTCCTTAAGGGCATCAGGATCCAAGTCCATTAAGTTGATCAGAGTATCAGCCATACCGCTAAACCAAAAAACACCACCAACCGTGACGCAGCCGCCGAAGGCAACGAAGCCCAAGCCGAGCAAAACCAGCCGCCCGTCCGCAAGCCTCAGGCCACGACAAATGTGAGGGCCCGCAAATTTTGGCGAAGACCCCGCAAACTAGCAATTATACACGGTTTAGCTAAGCCAATGGATCGGCCCACCATCAGCGCCCGCCCCGCAAGCTGCGCGCAACTCGTGCCCATGCCCCCAACAATGGCCAGCGCGCTCTAGACAAGGCCGCAGGCGCATGCTACAATAGCATTAAAGTCTCTAAGTAGGTATGATTGATTGATTGATTGATTGATTGATTGATTGATTGATTGCAATCCCCATACCATTTTTCGCGCAACCAAACCACCACTACTTTTCCCTGTTTACGCGGAGCTCAGCGCAATCGGCGCGGTTCAACCTGCCGGATGTACCCCACCCCATTGGGTCAGGTAACAGACACGCACACAGCGTGCACCTTGTTTACCCTTTAGTTGCGAGCAGTGCGAAGGGAGGCCTTCAGGTATGCCTTCGCAGATGGTAATGCCTTGCAACGTCACAGTGGGGATAAGATCATGGCAGTATACGTAAACACCAACGTCAGCTCGCTCAACGGCCAGCGCTACCTCAACAACGTTCAGAACAGCCTGAACACCACCTACACCCGCCTTTCCTCGGGCCTACGCATCAACTCCGCCAAGGACGACGCCGCAGGTCTGCAGATCGCCGATCGCCTGACCTCGCAGATCAATGGCCTCAACCAAGGCAACCGCAACGCCAATGATGGCATCGCGCTTGCGCAGACCATTGAAGGTGGCCTCGACGAGATCTCGAACATGCTCCAGCGCATCCGTACCCTCGCCGTCCAGTCGGCTAACGGTACCTTGGGCGATGATGATCGCAAGGCGATTCAAAACGAGTCGGACTCGCTCACCGCTGAAATCACTCGTATCGCTAAAGAGACGACCTTCGGCGGCAAGACGATCTTGGCCGGTTACGACGATACCAACAGCACCTCGATCTACGCAACCTCCGTTGAATTGACGACCTTAGCCGGTGGTGACATTACCGGAGCTCAGCTCACCTTACATGTAGGTGCTAACACCGACAATAAAATCACCATGGATGTCTATAATTTCGTCTTCAGCAAGTTAGCCTCCGCTGCGGGCTTAGCTGATACGGCCTACAACGAAAGCGTTGGCTTCTTTGTCAACACCCAGAAGGATGCTAACGAAGCCATTGAATCAATCGACAAGATTATCTCGGTCGTGGACTCGCAGCGTGCCGACTTAGGCGCGATCCAGAACCGCTTGGAGTCCTCGATCCGCAATCAGTCCAACGTCTCGGCTAACTCCGCTGACGCCCGCTCGCGCATCCGCGACGCCGACTTCGCCGAAGAGTCGGCCAACCTGTCGCAACAAAGCATCATCCAGCAGGCGGCCACCTCGATGCTGATGCAAGCCAACGCCCGTCCACAGCTGGCCCTCTCGATGTTAGGCTAATCCCAGATTCCAATTCAAGATAGCAAGCAGTCTACGCTGCTGCCCAAGGCTCAGCTTCCGCAAGGAGGCTGGGCCTTCTTACATCGGCAATCACTCCCAAGCGCTACCCTTCCGTCGGAGCGCCCGACTGCCGCACGTAACGCAGGAGTAACTATCCCCCTGCAAGCACCGCCAGTGCGCTCCAGCACGTCCCAGACGCGTCCCAAGACCATGGATCCACCCCACCACAGCAAAGACACAGCTTGCGCTCTGAGGCGCGCTACGCAACCTCCTGTACAGCACGCCCTGTGTCGCGTGGCCGGCTGCGACTGATGATGGAAGGTCAGGTGCCTTGAAGAAGCTCAGGTGCCTTGAACAAGAGTGCGGCGCAGCGCTGATGGCTCTCCGTACTGTCCCAGCCCTTCCCCTTAGAGACTCACGCTGATACTGATAGCTCCCTGTGCCCATGGAGCTGGCGCGAATTGCCATGAAACGTGATACAAGCGGAGGTCGCCGACCTGTGGCAGCCCCCGATCCAACGCCGCCGATGCGCTCCTGCCGCGTTCTGTGAGCTCCATCAAGGGCTAATCACGCGCCCAGCGCGCAGGACTGCGCCTCTATCGCATCCACAGCCCGTGGCTTGGCTTCCTAACCGCGCTTCGTCTATAGATTTAACATAATCTTGGGTACTGAGCATAAAAAAAGACCAGTTAAGGTCTGTCATCTGGTGGAGGCATACGGGATCGAACCGTAGACCCTCTGCTTGCAAAGCAGATGCTCTACCAACTGAGCTATGCCCCCCAAAGCAAGGTTGGTCAACGCGCTCTTGCGTTGTCATGGTGGAGGTATACGGGATCGAACCGTAGACCCTCTGCTTGCAAAGCAGATGCTCTACCAACTGAGCTATACCCCCAGTATGTCTAACCTTCTTGGTGGAGCTGACGGGGATCGAACCCGTGACCCCTTGCATGCCATGCAAGTGCTCGTACCAGCTGAGCTACAGCCCC
>CALXNA010000049.1 GCA_944389615.1 uncultured Anaerobiospirillum sp.
GCCAGAAAAGGTCTCTGCGAGCGCAGCTAAGGCCACCTTAGAGACCACGCAAGTCCCTGAGGCTGTCTCTGACGCCGCCGAGCAGAACAAGGCCACCGCCCCTACCAAGCCTGCGGCTGCACCAAGCGGGTTCTTTGCTCAGGCCTTAGCCGCTACGAGCGCCCCAGTAGTAGAGCAAGCCGAGGATAAGGCCCAGACCGCTGCAGAGGAAGCTGAGAGCAGCACGCATCCTGCGGCTACCAGCCCAGCGCTCGCCCCAGAGGCTGAGGCACCGACTGAGGCGCAGGCTGAGGTCACTGAGGCCAAGACTGAGGCTTCAGCTGATGCTGCCGCTGGCTCCGAGAGCAAGCGCGAGGGCAGCGATTTAGGCAGCGATCTGAAGAGCGCGGTGGATACGGCGGTCGACTCGATTGAGAGTGCGCTTAGCTCTTCGCTCTCGAAGGTCTCCTCGTTCTTTAAGGGCAAGAGCAAGCTCAAAAGCTCCCTTGCTAAGCTCCAAGAGCAGGTTAAGGAAACCATTGAGCAAGAAAAGCCTAAAGCCGAGCATCACATCCTCACAAGTCCTGAGCCTGAGCTCAACCTCGAACAGGTCACGAACCTCAAGCCGTTGCCTGAGCCTGACACCAAGCGCGCTGACGATCAAGCATACGTCCCAGTGCTGCCGACCTTACCGGAGTTTAAGGGCGAGAGCGCCCCACGCCCAGAGGCTGAGCCTCAGGCTCCAGCTGCGGTCGAGGCCACAGCTGCAGCCGCAGCCCCAGCAGCAAGTACCACCCCCGAGCGCGCCCCTGAGGTTGATGAGAGCTTAGAGCGTGAGCTCGAGGCCTTAGTGCAGACGCAAAGCGAGGATGCCACTGACGCCGTCATTGCCGCCTTGCATCAAGACGACGCTGCCGCTAAGACCATTGAAGTCGCCGTACCACAAGCTCCACTCTTTGACTTAGAGCAGCTCACCACCACGCAAGTACCTGCTCCCGAGCCTGCGCCTGAGCCGGTACCAAAGCCCAAGGCTGAGCCGGAGCAGACGGCCACTGAGGTCACTGAGGCCAGCAGCGGCAATACCATCATCACACGCCGCACCTTGGTCAAGCCAAGCGCCCCCATCTTTATCAGCGCCCAAGAGCACCGCGCGGCGGCGCAGCCTGCTGAGCGTAAGGAGCAGCCAAAAGAGCCAACCCAAGACCAGCCGCAGGATCAATCCAAACCACAGGCTAAGGCCCCTGAGGTCAACGCCGATATGGTCGCCCAGCTCATGGCCGAGGCGGTCTCCAAGAAGTTTAAGGAACATAAGCTGGCGCAAATCGATCCGCTGCGCTCCTATAGCGAGAACCAAGAGCCGTTTGCTGATGCCATCTACGCCAATGACATCAACGTCGACCTGCCTAGCTCCCAGATGTTCGATCCGACTTCGGATACCGCCTTAGAGGCCGATGCCTTAAGCCAAGAGATCCAAAGCAAGACCGGCCCATTGCAGACTACGCCAAAGTCGGTCGCAGAAGTGCCACCGCGCCTAGAGGTACAGTCTGAGCCTGAAGAGGTCATGGCACCTGCCCCAAGTCTCGAGCCACAAGTAGCGCCGCAGGTAGTAGCACCAGCACCGCAAGCCGCGCCGCAGATAGCGCCAGCGCCGCAAGCTGCACCACAGGGCTTTGCCCCGGATGCCGATGCGATGCTGCAGCCGCTCACCGCTGCTGCTGCGCCAAGCGCGCCGCTTAACCAGCTCTTTGCTCAAGCCCAAAAGGAGCTGCAAGGCAGTGCGGTGGCGCGCCATCTGCGCGCGGCGCATGAGCCATTTGCCCCGGATGCTCCGGAGTCGGCACCGGCGCACTACGAATTTGCCCCGGATCGCCCGGCAGCACCAAATGCTGAGCCATCAGCCGATGACTTGATTGCGGCCCAAGGCCAAGCTCAGGTTGAGCAGGTTGCCGCTGAGCCGGTCACGAGCAAGGCCAAGACCAAGCTCACCGCTGCTCTGGACGCGGAGCTGGCTCCAGCTGCCGATGAGGGCCCGACCTTAAAGCGCTATGACCCGGCCCAAGCCTATGCCGAGCTCCTATTAGACGATGATGAGCAATACCGCCAGCATGCGGCCCAAACGATCGACCAAAAGGCCCAAGCCAAGGCCCAGCAAGCACAAGCCAAGCAGCAAGCCTTAGATGCGGCCACCGCGACCGCCTTAGGCGATATGCTCAACGATGACTTCAGCGCCGCTTTTGAGGCGCCACGCACCAGCCCAACTCAGCGTGCGGCGCGCCCAAGCGGCCAGAGCTTAAGTGAGCGCCGTGCGGCCCTGCGCCGCGCCATGTATGGCGACGAGGTCGAAAGCGCCCCGGTCAGCAAGCCGACTGAGCGTAGGGGCAGCTACATCGACTTAAACCAGCAAGGCAAGGTCGTAAGCTACAACCCAGCTGAGCTCACCCAGACGCTTGGTGCCCACACGCAAAGCACCACCACCTCAGGTGTGGTCGGTGCCGCCCACGCAGGCCCGGTCGGCTCAATTTATGACTCCATGGTGCAAGGCACCGTCCAAGGTGCCGCCGCGACCGCCCCGCGCACTTCCAGCTATCGCTCAAGCGCTCCGGCCTATGGTACGCCGTCACGTACCATGCAAGCTCCACCCCCGGCCGCAGGCCAGGATTCCGGCAATAGCTTGGGTCATGCCGCAGGTAACGCTGCAAGCAGTGCCGCAGGCAACGGCGCAGGCAATGCCGCGGGCAGCAGCGCCCGCCCCGTCAGCTCGGTCAACTACGGCTCCAGCCGCATGAGCACGACGCGCAGCACCATGAACCCAAGCGTCCAGCGCCCGACTACCACGCGCACTACGCCACATAGCAGCCACCGCTTCAGCCCCAATAGCCGTTTAGGCATCTTGGACGATGAGCCAATGGTCGGCAACTCCGGACGGAGTCTGCGCCGGGCTAACACCACGCTCAATAGCAGCAAGCCCGCTACGCCAAGCAGCGCCGATAGCACCAGCCGCACGACTACGACCAAGCGCGCTGAGCCGGTACGCAGCACCACCCGTGCTGCTACCACGAGTCGTACGCCAAGCCGCAGCACCGGCACCAAGGTCGAGACGCTCGCCTCTTCCAATCCGGGCGTACGCATTCTGCGTACTACGACGACGCAACCGGCCGCGCCGGTCAAACCGGTACGCCCACGCAATGAGGTGGTCTACTCGCAAGGTGGCGCCGTGGTGATCTCCCAGCGTATTACCGCCGATCAGGCCAGCTCCTTGCTCAACCAACACCATGAGAGCAAAGAAAGCCACGAGCCGACCGCCCCGACCGCGATCGAAGGTTCGACCGCCGAGCTGCGCCGCTCCGCCGAGCAATCGCTCAACACCAGCTTCAAGCGCTTGCAAGAGGACAAGAGCATCTCCGGCACCATCGTAATTCGCTCCGACCAAAACAAGCGCCCAAGGTAGCGCCAAAGCAGCGCCCGCACGAGCGTAGCAGCGCCTAAGCGCGCTCACCGGCTAAGAGACAAGGCGGTTCCGCGGAGCTGCCTTGTTGCTTTGCGGCGATTGGCACTGGGGAAGAAATTTTTTTTACCGAGGCTTGTTTATCGCAATCCTTGATAGATAGCGGGCGCCATCGATATTTTAATTAAAACTTACACGTAAGACTTACGTAAAAGTTTTGACTTGTGATAAATCTCACATCTAAACGAAAGGGATTACCTGATAATGCCCCCATACCGAACTTAAGAGTAACTCTTAAGTAAAAGTCAAAGCAGCGCTCACCCCACGGCGGGGCCCGCAGCTGCTCCTTCGGTGCAAGTTGATTGTTAGCGCCTCGCTTGCCGAGGCGACCCTTGGAAGGGTCGAGCCCTCTAACGGGGCGAGCCTTCGGAAGGGTCAAGTCCTTTGAATAGGTTTATCGGGTCGGAGTTTGTCATGCACACTTGGTTACACATCGGTTTAGGTTCGTTTCACCGTGCCCATCAGGCCTTCTATCTCAACGAGTATCGCGCTCAAGTTGCGTCTGACTGGCGTTTGATCGGCGGCAACATCCGCCCGGATGCCGAGCGCACGGTCGAGGGCATCAATGCCCAACACGGTCGCTACACCTTAATGACAGTCGCCCCTAATGGCGCTGCCCAGTACCACACCATCACCTCAATCGAGCATTGCATCCCGTTCTCAGCGGACGGCGTGGCCTTGATTGCGGCGGGGGCGCAGGCTGACACCGCCATCATCTCCTTTACCGTCACCGAGGCCGGTTACTACTTACGTCCTGACCTGCACTTAGACCTAAAGGCTCCGGCCGTAGCCGATGACTTAGCCGGTAAGAGCCTGACCATCTACGGCGCTATCGCGGGGATCTTAGCCCAGCGCAAGGCCAACCATGCACCGAAGGTCACCTTGCTATGCTGCGATAATGTGCGCGAGAATGGCACTAAGTTCCACGCAGGCCTGTGCGACTACTTAAAGGCCAAGGGCCAAGACGAGCTTATCGCCTACCTTGAGGCCAACTGCACCTGCCCTAACACCATGGTCGACCGTATCACCCCACGCCCGGCTGAGACCTTGAGCGCTGACATCAAGCAGGCCACCGGCATTGAGGACTGCGTTCCGGTCATGTCCGAGGAGTTCATCCAGTGGGTGATCGAAGACAACTTCGCCGCGGAGCGTCCAGCCTTAGAGCAAGTGGGTGTCGAACTGGTACCAAGCGTCATGCCTTATGAGGACGCCAAGCTGCGCATCCTCAACGCCTCGCACTCGGCCTTAGCCTTTGCCGGTACCTTGGCCGGTAAGAGCTTCGTCTATGAGTGCGCCCAAGACCCAGCCATCGCGCAGATCGCCTATGACTACGTCACCAACAACGTGATTCCTTGCCTCAAGGCTAAGTCCCCTAATGGCCAGCACCCGCTCGACTTAGAGCACTACCGTGATGTCGTGCTCGAGCGCTTTAAGAACTCCTTTATCAAGGACACGCTCCAGCGCATCACCCAAGACAGCTTAAGCAAGGTCAACACCTTCATCCTGCCGACCTTACAGGACTCGTGGCAGTTAGGGCGCAAGGCCGATGAAACCTTAAAGGTCTGCGCTTACTACTACCAGTTCCTGCAGCTGTGGCACGCCGGTAAGGTACCATTTGAGTACCAAGACAGCACCTTTGACCAAGCCAAGTGGCACGAGCTACTGACGCAGCCCAACGCCCCAGAGCTCTTTGCTCAGTGCCCGGATCTCTTTGGCACCTTAAGCCAAGACCCAAGCTTCGTTACGGCCCTGACCGCCGCCATTGCCCAACTGGGCTAAGCGCCCCCGCACCGAGCCTCCCGCTCACACCGCGCTGCCCACCTCAGCGCCCTCTTTTCTTAAGCACGTTGGCCTCAGCTTCAACTGAGGCCTATTCCTGAACGTGCTGCCCACCATCCCTTGTCACATTAAGCTCCCGCAGCCTGCTGCGCGGGGCTCAGGCCCGGCTACGCCTTTGATCCCACCGCCGCCGGGCAAGGAGTTTGTCTATGTCCGCACCTGAAGTTTTGGCCGCTGACGAGCGGCAACAGACCATCTTGGCCTTGCCGGTCAAGCTCTTGGTCGGCTACGTCGCAATCGCCTTTTTCATGACCGGCGATGGCTTTGACCTCGCCTTCTTATCGAAGTATCTCTACGACCTCGGCTTCTCCGGCGCCGAGACCTCGGTGGTCTTCAGTCTCTATGGCTTAACCGCCGCCCTCTCAGCCTGGATGACGGGCGTCATCGCCGAAGTCATCGGCGCCAAGCGCACCATGTTCATCGGCTTCGTACTCTGGGTCATCTTCCACCTACTCTTCTTGACCGTGGGCATTGAGCGCCTCAACTACCAAGCCATCTTGGCCTTCTACGGCCTGCGCGGCATGGCCTACCCGCTGTTCTTATACTCCTTTGTCGTCATCATCGTCAGCAATGTCAAGGGCACCCAAGTCAGCCCGGCCTTAGGCTGGTTCTGGACGGTGTACTCGATTGGCATCGGCGTCTTAGGCGCGTTAATCCCAAGCTTCACCATCGACGTCTTAGGCCCGAAGGGCACCTTATACCTTGCCTTAGGCTTCATCGTGGTCGGTGGCATCTTGGCCATGGTCTCGCGCGCTGACAGCTCCAAGGAGCATAGCAGCGAGCCGATGCTCCAGCGCTTGGGCGAGATCAAGTACAGCGTGCTGCTCTTTAGAAACCCGCACGTCCTCTACGCTTGCATCATCCGTGTCATCAACACCCTCTCGCTCTTTGGCTTTGCCGTGATCATGCCGCTGATGTTCGTCGAGGAGCTCAACTTCACCACCGCGCAATGGCTGCAAGTCTGGGCCGTCTTCTTCGCCGTCACCGTCTTCACCAACGTCGCATGGGGCATCATTGGCGAGTACATCGGCTGGATCGTCGTCATCCGTTACTTTGGCTGCCTCGGCATGTGTGCGTCCACCTTGCTCTTTTACTACCTGCCGCACCTCATCCCAAGCATCTACATTGGCTATCTCTGCGCCGTCCTGCTCGGCATCTTCGTGGCTTGCTTTGTCCAGATCACCCCGATCCTGACCTCGCTTGAGCCTGAGCACAAAGGCGCCTGCATCAGCGTTTACAACCTCTCAGCCGGTCTGTCCAACTTCTTAGCCCCGGCCATTGCCACGGTCGCCATGCCATGGTTCGGCATCAAGGGCGTGGTTTTCATCTACGCCGGGCTCTACTTCGGCGCCTTCTTACTGAGCTTCCTGCTCAAGTGCAACCACGAGAGCTTCGCCCCTAAGAACCCATTGACCGCCCTGCGCGCCGCCAAGGTCGCCAAAGCCGCCTAAGGCGCCCAGCCCCAGAACATCCTTAAGCGATGCATCATAGGCTCCAGTCCACGCTGGGGCCTTTTTGCGTCGCTCAAAACGATGAAGCCACGGCTAACCGCAGTCGGCCGTGGCTGGCACGCGCTTGCATGCAGCGCAAAGTGCAGGCTTAAGCTTCGAGCGTGGCTTTGTCCTCAGGCTTAGCCTCGGACTTGGCCGCAGTCTCGGCTTGCGCCTCAGGCTGGGCTTCAGTCTCAGGCTGGGCCGCAGCCGCGGACTGCACCTGCGCGGTGACCTCGGCTAACGCTTGGCCCTCATCTTCGGGAGTGACCCCGGCGGCTGTGGCCTGTTGAGCAAGCACCTCAGCCTCGTGGGCTGCGTTTTGTACCGCCGCTTGGGCCGCTGCTGCCTCTTGCTGGGCGGCAAGGGCTTGGGCCTCAGCTTGGGCGGCAGCCGCTTGGGCCTTGGCAGCAGCAATCTTCGCGGCATATTCAGCCGCCTTCTTCATGTGGTACTCGTACATCAGCTCGTCGGTCATACCGTAGTCAAGGCTAGGCTGGGCAAAGGAGGCAGCTTGGGCCATAGCGTCTTGGTTGACCTCGGTCTCGTCGGCTTCGGTCGGGTCTTTGAACAGGTGCTCGTGGCGCTTGTAGTAAACGTAGAGCGAGATGGTACCTAAGACAGCGAGCATGGCACCAAAGCCCGTGACCCAGCGGATGTTGAGGCCGTAGTCAAATGGGATGCCACCGACATAGGCGCCAATGGCGTTACCTAAGTTGAAGGCGGCCTGCACCATCGAAGCGCCTAAGAGTAAACCGCCTGGGGCGACGCGCAGGATCGAGACCTGCTCGGGCGAGGAAATGGCAAACAAGAGGCCTGCGGCAATACAGGCTAAGACCACGCAGATGTACGGGTTGTTGCCTAAGGCCGAGATGCCTAAGAGCACCACAATCGCGGTGAGTTGGCAGTAGAAGGCCACCTTGCCTGGGGTATAGCGGTCGCACAGACGACCTGAGACCAAGTTGGCGATGACCATGCACACGCCCATGGCGGCCATGACCGCCGAGACGGCAGCCAAAGGAATGCCCGCAAAATCAGTCAGAATTGGGCTGATGTAGGAGTGCATGCAGAAGATACCGGCGTTGCCGAACATGGTGGCGGCCAAGACCCACCATGGCGCAGGGTTGCGCAAGAAGACAAACTGGCCCTTAAAGCCGGTATCCTTGATCTTGCCGACGTCGCGGATCCAAAAGAGCGCGGCCAACAAGACCAAGATGCCCCAGCAGATCACGATGTAGAAGATGGTACGCCACGACATACTGTGGGCTAAGGCGGTGCCCAGCGGTACGCCGAAGATGTTGGACACGGTCATACCGGCAATCATGATGGCCACCGCCGAGGTGCCCTTACCCTTGGCCGCCAAGCGCTGCGCGATGATCGAACCGACGCCGAAGTAAGCGCCGTGCGGCAGACCGGCAATGAAGCGTGAGGCCAGCATGGTCTCAAAGGTGGGGGCAAAGGCGGTTAAGACATTGCCTGCGATGTGCACCAAGATCAAGATGAGCAATATGGTCTTGAGCTTTAAGGTACGCAGCAAGATGATGAAGAAGGCGCCAATGGCGACGCCTAAGGCGTAAGCGGAAATGGCGTGACCCGACTGGGCAATGGTGACGTGAAAATCTTCCGCCCAGTAAGGGAGCAAGCCCATGGCCACGTACTCGGCAATGCCTAGTCCCAGTGTGCCAAAAGCCAGCGCAATCAAGCCTCTAATGAGCATGTTTGACTCCGAATATAGGTAGACGCAGCCCGTCACCTCGGCACAGGCACACACCAACTCCCTCTGCCGAGCAAGGCCTTAGCTCGCGGCCGACGATCTGCAACGAAGATTGCTGCGCTCAGGGGTACCACACACTCAAGGCACCAGCAGCGCTGGAGCGATTGTAACAAAAGCCATTGCCACGGCAATACGCGGCCCAAAATAAACTTGCCGCAGAGCCAAAACTCAAAAGCATCTCCCCATCTTTACCGAGCAGGCACAACAAAGCCCCAACTCTGAGACAGAGAGGGGCTTGTTTTAGACCTTACTTAGTCTTGGTGTCAGCAGCGCTCTCAGCTGGGGCAGGCTCTTCGGCCGCTGGAGCAGGGGCGACCGCTGGGCCAACCGACTGGACACGAACTTCCCAGATATATGGCTGGCCGAACTCTAAGCTCGAGGTACGCCATAATGGCTGCTCGTTTTGCAGGCTGGTGTCGAAGACTAACTTGACGTGGTCACCGGCGACTAAACCTGAAGTTAAGATCTTCATCTGTGGGTTCAGGTTGGCAAAGTTGAGCTCCTCATGGTAGAAGCCTAAGACATTGCCTTCTTGGTCGATGCGCTTGGTCAGGATGCGGGCCGAGGTGCCATCGCCAATCTTCATGCCCTCGCGGCTAGCGGCTCGCTCTAAGAAGATGCGGTAGCCACCGTGGGTGCCAAAGGCGGCATCAGTGAACTTCTCGACGCCCGGGATCTTAGCGACCTCCGAGAAGAAGTCGTCGGAGTGCATCAGGTTCATCTGATACTGGGTGGCCTCAGCGACGGCGCCGGCGTCATACAGGGCGTGTGGCTTGAAGGTGCAAGCAACACCTTCCTTGGAGTAAACGACCGGACGATCCATATCGCAGTACTTGGCGACGAAGACTAAGGAGCGTGCCTCATTTAACGCGTTTTGGTTGGCGAGCAGCTGGGCTTGAGCTTGGGCCTCCTTCTCGGCTTCCTCGCTCTTATCGCCCTTCTTCTTGCTATCCTTCTTCGAGTCAGCCGCAGGCTTGTTGTCGTCTAAGATCGGCTGTGGCACATAGGCTACGGTATCACCCAAGACGCACTTGACGTTGTTGACGTCCATGGTGAAGCAGACATGGTTACGCTGATTGATATCAGAAGAGCTAGTGACTAAGTCAACCCCTAAATCGCTTGCGGCAGCGGTGGCAGCTGGAGCGGCAGCACTCTTGGTCTCCGAGGAGGCGTTCGAGTCATTGCAGGCCGTTACCATGAGGGCAGCACACAAAGAGGATAATAAGAGAGTTTTGTTAGTACTAAGCATTGAATGCTCCGCAAAATTTCCTTTTAGTGCGGCAAGCTTGCGGTGCCTAGGACAAGCTCACTGCAACTCACCACGGCTCAAGTTAGCGCAGGCTGCACCAACTTGCCTGTTTCCAAAACAAGCTAAAGACTAAAACCAACCAAGATCTCCGCCTTAGGCTCACCGTATCAGGTCAGCTTAGCATAGGAGTCTTAGGCTAAACCTAGGGCAAGCTACTTGGCTCTAGCTCCAACCGCCAGCTATAGACCAAGGGCGCTCGTTTTAGTTCCACAGCAGACGTACCTGCTGCTCGAGCAGACATAGCTACTGCACGCCCTCACTCCACCTCAAGCAACGTCGGCCCTGCTACCATTAAGCGAGAGCGCGCCGCCGCGGGCAAACTAAAAGTACTATTGTAGCTGGCTTGCGTCCAAAAGTCATGGAATGTTGACGTCAGGCTGGCTCTTAATCAAAGCATCGAGGTCGCGCAGCTGAGTTAAGAACGGCGTAAGGAGCTCCAAAGGCAGGGCACTTGGCCCATCGCACTTAGCCGCATCCGGATTAGGATGGCACTCAAGGAAGATCGCGGCGATCTTCTGGGATACGCCCGCTTTGGCGAGATCTAAGGATTGGCTGCGGCGCCCGCCTGAGGCCTTAGCATCGGGGGTGCGGCATTGCAGTGAGTGGGTGACGTCAAAGACCAGCGGCGCATTGCCCGTGACCTTCTTCATCACGCCAAAGCCCAGCATATCGACCACCAGATTGTCATAGCCAAATTGGCTGCCGCGCTCGCACATCATGACCTGCTCGTTGCCGCCTTCGGCGAACTTCTCCATGATGTTGGCCACTTGAGCCGGAGCCATGAACTGAGGCTTTTTGACGTTGATGACTTTCCCAGTCTTGGCCATAGCATGGACTAAGTCCGTTTGGCGGGCAAGGAAGGCCGGCAACTGCAGGATGTCCACGTGTGGGGCGACCAAGTCACATTGATACGGCTCATGAACATCGGTGATGATCGGGACGTTAAACTGCGCCTTGAGCTGATCGAAGATCTTCATGCCCGCCTCAAGGCCCGGCCCGCGGAAGGAGTGCAAGCTCGAGCGATTGGCCTTATCAAAGCTCGCCTTGAAGACATAGTTGAGCTTGAGCGCAGCGCACACCTCCATAAAGCGCTCGCAGGTACGCGCCGCCAAGTCATAGTCTTCTAAGACATTAAGCCCACCGATCACGGTCAAGGGCAACTCATTGCCGATCTTAAAAGTGCCCACCGACACCGCCGTCATAGCCGCCATAGCAATCTCCTCAATCCTGCGCAGGCAAGCCCCCTCTGGGGCGTTAGACCTTAGCGCGATAGCACCCTAAGGTCACGCGTTCATTTTGACCGTAGTCGCGGATGGTCTCCACCTTGTGGTAGCCCAGCTCGTTTAGGAGCGCGCGCACGGCCGCCCCCTGATTATAGCCGTGCTCTAAGAGCAAATAGCCATTGTGGCGTAAGAAAGCGCGCGCTTCGTGGGCAATGATGCGGATGTCATCGAGGCCATCCTTGCCCGAGACCAAGGCCGAGCGTGGCTCAAAGCGTACATCGCCTTCGCTCAGATGCGGGTCATTTTCCTCGATATAAGGCGGGTTGGAGACGATGAGGTCAAAGCGCGCCGCCTGCGGCAAGCCTCCAGCCTCAGCTTGGGCTTGGGCCCGCGCTTGGTCTTGGGCCGAGGCCCCTTCGCTCAGGGCCAAGGCATCGAGCTTTGTACCGTACTGAATATCGCTCCCTTCTTGAGACGCAGCCACACACTCTTCGACGAAGGGGGTGAACCAGCAGCCTTGCTGGAAGTTGACCTCGAGGTGATAGCGCGCGGCATTCTCCATCGCGACCTCTAAGGCCGCGCGGCTTGAGTCAATCGCGGTAGCATGGATCTCAGGCACGGTGTGCTTGAGCGCAAGGATAATGGCGCCGCTACCCGTACCCAGATCGAGCACGTCGCGCAGGTGGTTGCAATTGATCAAGGTCAGGGCCTTCTCCACCAAGACCTCTGTGTCCGGGCGCGGGATCAAGGTGTCCGGCGTGACCTTCAAGGTGAGATCCCAAAACTCGCGCTCACCCAAGATATAGGCCATGGGCACGCCCTTGAGGCGCTCGGTGAGCAGGGCGCGAAATACGGTTTCATCGAGAGCACTGAGTTCCTCAAGATCGCCGGTGATGAGCTGCACCTTATTGAGCTTAGTGACATGCATCATCAGAAGCTCCGCATCAAGCCGCGGGCTTGAGGAGCCATGTTCCTTGAGCTGGGCAATTGACTCATTAAGTAAGGCCCGAATCTGCACCGTGACACCCCCTTCCTTTCTAGACAACCTGCCGTCATGATAATCAGCCCCGCCCGCGCTTGGCAAGTCGCCCGCCGCCGCGGTGCCGCCTGCCCGCCCCAACCAGCCGCAGCGCCGTTCCGCGCGCTCCGCCGCAGGCCAATCGTAGCTCGGACGCACACCACCGCAGACTCGCCGCAGGCCCGCGCAGGTCAAGCTGTCCCCGCAGTTAGGCGCAGGCGGTGACCTTCGGCAAATTGGGAAGATAAAATGAATTAATTTTGCGTGCCGCGCCCAAAATTTTGTGAGCCAAATCACAGAAAGTCCGGAGGCCGCGCAGACCCATTCCACCTAGGATCCGCTTGTTTTTAGGCTTCGCCCTCTTTTGATTAATTTTGCTCAATCCCCAAAATTTGTGTGACGAGGCTCACAAAACTTGCTAACATAGCAACCAACAAGAGAAATGATTACGGTCTCCTCACCATGCGCAAGTTCTAAGCCAACGCAGGTTCAGGAGCCATCCCTTGGGCCACTTCGGTGCGCCCCCTGTTAATAGAAGAGCAACTGCTTATGTCGAAGTTCTTTAAGTTTGTAAGCGCTAATCTGCGTCTTGCCGGTAACTTGATGATTTCCCCAAGCGAGCGCTTCCACGCTGGCCAACTCGCCAGCACCGTTTCGGGCCTCGCTTTTGAAGGTCTGCGCGGCGTCACTGAGGTCTTAGACGCTGCTGCCCCCGTCGTTTCCAAGAAGGCTCGTAAGAGCAAGTCCATTTGGGCCAAGTTAAGCTCCGCCCTCGATTTATCCGAGTCGGTCAAGTTCGACTCCTTTGGCTACATGGTAGCCCCAAGCGAGCGCACCAGCCTCGCCACTTCCTTAATCACCCGCGCCCCTGAGGCGCAGGCTCAGGCCAAAGCTCCGGCCGAGAAAGCTCTGGCTGAGGCCGCAGCCCCAGCCAAGGCTGAGGCCAAGCGCCCATCCTTATGGGCCAACTTTGCCCTGATGGTCGGCCCTAATGCTTTAACCAGCCCAGTGGCCATGCGCGAGCTCGCCCATAGCCCAGTAATCACCAAGCTTCGTGAGGAGGCCCACGCCGCCGAAGCTAAGGCCGCGGAGGCTCAGGCAGCCGCCCCAATGTCGCACCAGCGCTTAGCTGACCTCTTAGCTCAGTCGTGGCTCAACCCATCCGAATACTTAGTGCGCCTGCCCGAGGCCAAGGCGGTACCAGCCGCTCAGGCGGCGCCTACCGCTGAGGCAGCTGAAGAGGCCAAGGCCAGCGACATGTCGCACGAGCGCTTGTCGGGTCTGTTAGCTCAAACGTGGCTTGAGCCTGCTGAGCACTTAGTCGGCATGCCACAGTTTGCTGATAAGGCTCCGGCCGCCGCTCCGGCCGCTGCGCCAGTTGCTGAGGTCGCAGTGGCCCCAGCTCAGAGCGCAGAGCGCGCCGAGAGCGCCTCGATGTCGCATGAGCGCTTATCGGGTCTGTTAGCCCAGACGTGGCTTGAGCCTGCTGAGCACTTGGTTGGTATGCCACAGTTTGCTCAAGAGACGCACGTCGCCCCGGCCGCGCAGACGGCTCCAGCCGCTGAGGCGGTCAAGGCCTCGGCCATGTCACACGAGCGCTTATCGGGCCTGTTAGCCCAGACGTGGCTTGAGCCTGCCGAGCACTTAGTGGGCATGCCGCAATTTGCTGATAAGGCTCCGGCCGCGCACAGTGAGCTCAGCTTAATGCAGAAGGTCTGGCTCAATCTGGTCAGCCCAAGCGAGCGCTTAGTCCGCGCCCAATTAGGTGACCAAGCGATCGCTCCGGCCTTGGTTGCTGCGAGCGGCCGTCCATCGGTGGCACATGCCCGCCTTGCTGACCTGTTAGCCCAGTGCTCACTGAACCCAACCCAGCGGCTGGTCGACAGCCAAGTCGCCGCCCCTGCCCCAGAGGTTCAGGCCGAGAGCTTGAGCTCCTATGCCGTCGCCACCTTAACTGAGCAACCGGCCTTAAGCGCTGAGGAGTTAACCTCGCTCTACCTCAAGCGCTTTGCTTGGCTCGATCCAACCCAGTCAATGCTGATGGCCCACTTAGCGCAGGCTCTGCAGCAAAGTGACAACGAGGTCAAGGCGGAGCCTGAGACCACCGCTTACGTCGCCGCACGCTGGGATGGCATTGTCGCCGCCTTAACTGAGGATACGCCGCAGGCCATCGCCGCCCTGCCACATAAGGCTCCACAGCGTGGCTTAATCGCCGCCTTCAAGCGCATGACTGTCAGCGAGAGCAAGCTGATTGCAGCACAGGTCAGCGCCGGGCGCCGCCTGCCGCACTTAAACTAAGCGCCGCTCCCTCCGTAAGGCTTAACTAATCGCAAACACAGGCCGCAGTGACAGAAGTTGCTGCGGCTTTTTGCGCGGTGGTTTTCTGCGACAATGGGCCTATGAACGGAAACATGTACTCTGCATAGCTGCAGCGCAAGCCCAGCCCGCCGAGCCAACTCTTAGCGCGCTTCCACCAAGACCTGTCTCTGTTGCAAGCGGAGATCGCCACAAGGCGATCACGTGCCTCAGGCGCTTCTTGGGCGAAGAGAGGACTGAGCTTAAGGGCCTTGCCGCCTTTAAGCACCATAAGGTCTATCCACCGAGGCTCATGACTGCAACCAAGCGCCAAGAGCTGGATACGTGCCTGCGCCAAGGCACCATGGCCACCGCACTGCAACTGGAAGCCCAAGGCAGCACCGACTACAAGCTCATCGCCCGCCTCAAAGAATACCGGGCATGGGATCACGAGTCGTTAGCCAAATGCATTGGCGTGTCAGGGGCCACGCTGCGGTACTACTGCAAGCGCCACCGCGTCAGAATCAATGCGCCCTACCTATAACAAGGCGGCCCCAGAACGGGGCCAAAGGCTGCCGCACAGTGGCAGCAAAAGAGTAGATGAGCCGATGGCGTAACAGCTGCGGCGGCGTATCGGCCGCGGGCAACGTCAAGGCCGTCGGCAGCCGCGCTGGACTGAGAGGCCGCAGCTTAAGGCTGGGGCTTAGAGGCCGCTTTGGCTCGCCATCGCAGCCAGCTGCTCGGACTGATACTCTTCGATCACCGGCTCTAAGATCAGGTCTAACTTGCCTTCCATGATTTCGGCTAAGCGATACAGAGTCAAGTTGATGCGGTGGTCGGTAACGCGGCTTTGCGGGAAGTTGTAGGTGCGGATGCGGTCGGAGCGATCGCCGGAGCTAAAGACGCTTTGGCGCTGCTCGGCTAAGGTCGCGTTGCGCTTATCCTCTTCTAACTTAGCAAGGCGCGAGATTAACACTTCCATCGCACGAGCGCGGTTGGAGTGCTGGGAGCGCTGGTCTTGGCACTCGACCACAATCCCGGTTGGGATGTGGGTGATACGGATCGCCGAGTCGGTCTTATTGATGTGCTGACCACCGGCACCGGAGGCGCGGAAGGTATCGATCTTCAGGTCAGCCGGATTGATCTCCGGGGCCTTCGACGGTGGAATCTCAGGCAGAACCATCACAGTGCAAGCTGAGGTATGGACGCGGCCTTGCGACTCGGTCTCAGGCACGCGCTGAACGCGGTGGCCGCCCGACTCAAACTTCATATAGCCGTAGGCACCTTCGCCGGAGAGCTTGCAAATGGCCTCCTTGCAGCCGCCCATTTCGCCTTCGGACATCGAGACAATCTCCAGCGACCAGCCCTTAGCCTCGCAGTACTTGGTGTACATACGCAGCATTTCACCGGCAAAGAGCGCGGCCTCATCGCCACCGGTACCGGCGCGGATTTCCAAGAAGCAGTTGCAATCGTCACGCTCGTCGTGGGGCAAGAGCAAGATCTGCAGATCGTGGTCTAACTTCTCGGAGCGCTCCTTGGTGGGACCAATTTCATCTTCGGCCATGGCGCGCATATCGGCGTCATCGCTTTGGAGCATCGCCTCCATTTCCTCTAAGTCGGCAACGCAGGTCTTATACTCCTTGTAGGTGTCCACCATCACTTGCAGGCGCGAGTACTCACGATTGAGCTCACGAAACTTATCCTGATCGGCAATGACCTCAGGCTGCGCAAGCAGCTGCTCCACTTCCTGATGGCGCTCAACAATCGAGTCTAACCTTCTTAAAATACTCTCTTGCATGCTCTGTCCCAAACAATAACAACGTTGCCCCGTGGCAAATCAACCGCTTATTTTAGCACTAGCATACGATGCGCACCAAGAGCCAAAACAAAGCCCGGAGCCATGTCGGTGACACAGTTCCGGGCTTGAAGTCAGCGCTAAGGCGCCTACTTATGCTCAGGCTCGCGCGGCAGCACCTCTGAGACCTTGAGCGCACTGACCTCGGCTGTCGGCTCGGTCGCCTGCGTCTGCTCGGCCGCCTCCGCAGCCGCAGCCTCCGGCACGACCTCCGCGACCTTCAGCCCCGCCGACTCCGATGAAGCCACAGGCTTGTCCTCAGACTCGGCCTGAGCCTCAGGCTCAACCGGTGCGGCCGGTTCAGCCGCAGCTGCAGTCGCAGCAGCTAGCTGCTCAGCCGTCTCAGGAGCGCTGCTTTCAGCAGCAGATTGCTCAGCGGCTTCCGGCACGACCTCGGAGACCTTGAGCCCAGCCTCAGCGGCGCTGCTTTCAGCAGTAGGCTGCTCGGCAGCTTCAGGCACGACCTCGGAGACCTTGAGCCCAGCCTCAGCGGCACTGCTTTCAGCAGTAGGCTGCTCGGCAGCTTCAGGCACGACCTCGGAGACCTTGAGCCCAGCCTCAGCGGCACTGCTTTCAGCAGTAGGCTGCTCGGCAGCTTCCGGTACGATCTCGGAGACCTTAAGCCCGGCCTCGGCGGCGCTGCTTTCAGCGGCAGGGTGTTCGGCGGCAGCCTCGCCCTCAGCACTGGCCTCGCTCTCATCATTTTCGGCCTCTGGGTCGACTAGGGTGGCTTGCGGCTTGGCCAGCGAAGCGGCTAAGGCCTCAGCGCGGGCGCGGATAGCGGCCAGCTCTTCGTCGGTCTTCTTTTGCTTTGGTGCTTGCAGCACTTGAGCTTGGGCCTTGGCGACGATGTCCTTGAGATAATGCTCTTGGGCACTCGCTTCGGAATCCTCCTCGCTCTCGGCCTCCTTATCCGCACTCTCAGCACTGTCCTTAGCCTTAGCCGCAGGCTGGGCCTTCTCGGACTTGTCGCTCTTATCGCCTTCCGCTTCCTCATCGTCGTGCATGACTAAGGAAGTTACGGCCTTGGCGACCTTGACCGTGGTTTCGACCACGCTGCTTAAGACGCCACCTTCATCCTCGTCTTCAGACTTCTTTTCGTCCTCAGAATTCTTTTCGTCCTCGGACTTAGCTTCAGCCTTAGCCTTTGGCTCGCCCTTAGCGTCGGTCTTGGTCTCAGCCTTAGGCTCAGCCTTCTTCTCAGCTTCAGCCTGAGCTTCAGCCTTCTTCTCGGCCTCAGCCTTGGTCTCAGCCTGAGGCTCGGCTTGAGGCTCTGCCTCAGGGGCCGCAGCAGGAACTTCAGCCGCTTGCTCGGCCGCAGCGGCCGGAGCGGCAACGCTTTCAGACTGAGCAGTCTCAGCACGGGCGGCAGCTTCAGGCGCCTCCGAAGTCTCTAGGACAGACGCACTCTCGGCAAGAGCTTGCTCCTTAGCCTCGTTGGCGGCTTGAGCAGCGGCGACTGCGACCACTACCGTCTCAGCATGGCTCTCAGCCGCATCGTCGGTTTCCGCGGCGATGGCCTCTTGGGCGGCGTCCACCGCTTCATTGACCGCAGCTTGCTCGCTGTCCGCGCTTGCCTCGGCTTCAGCAGCTTCAGCTGCTTCTGCCTCTTCGACGGCCTCGGCGGCGCTATCGGCGACGGCTTGGGCGGCCTCTAAGGCAGCAGCGGCAGCTTCAGCGGTATCCGCGGTCTCCTCGGAGACATCAAGCTTGGAGGTAGACACGGCAGCACTGGCGGCAGCCTGCGCAGCTTGTGCAGCCGCAAGCTGGACTTCAGCGACCGTCTTTTCGTCAACCGCTTCCTTTTCGGCAACCTTTTGGGCGACCTCAGCGGCGACTTGAGCAGCGTTGGCAGCCTCTTCGGCGGCCTCGGCAGCTTGACGGGCGGCAGCGGCACGCGCGGCGGCTTCCGCGACTAAGGCCGCAGTAGGAGCCACGCTGGCAGGGCCTTGAATTGGGGCCTCTAAGGTGTAGAGGTTGGCGGTCATCATGCTGCCACGATAGCCCTCTGGGGCTGGCAACCATGGCCGGTACTCAATGGCCTTGGTGCGGCAGGCGTAGAAGCGCAAGAAGCAGTAGCCGACCACGCCTGAGCAGAGCGAGGCGACCAAGATAGCCAAAGAGTCGGCATATTCAAAGACGTTGCTACCTTGGTAGGCCAAGGTGTCAATGAACATCGACATACTAAAGCCGATGCCGGTCAGAATGCACACGCCGTAGATCTGCGCGTAGGTCGCATCCACCGGCATCCTGACCACATGGAACCTAATGCAAAGCCAAATGACAAGGAAGATGCCAATCTGCTTGCCAAAGAACAGACCAGTGAAGATACCGAGGCTGACTGGCGAGAACAGACCGTCTAAGTCGATCATCGAGAGATCGACACCGGCATTGGCGATAGTAAAGATCGGCAGCACCAAGAGCGAGACCCACATCTTGAGATTGTGGAATATGGGTTCGACCATGGGTTTATTATCGGCATCCTTCATCGGGATGCAGAAGGCGGTGATGATACCGGCCAAGGTCGCGTGTACGCCGCTCTTTAAGATGGCAAACCACATGATGATGCCAAAGAAGACATAGAACATGTAGCGCGAAGCCCCGAAGTAGTTCAGGGTCAGAAGGCAGATCAAGGCAAAGGCAGCCAAGACCAGCGCTGGGCCCGAGAGCTCCGAGGTATAGAAGAGCGCGATCACCAAAATAGCGCCGATATCGTCGAAGATCGCCATCGACAAGAGGAAGATCTTGAGCGAGGCCGGAACGCGCGCGCCTAAGAGCAGCAATAAGGCTAAGCTAAAGGCGGTATCAGTCGACGTCGGGATCGCCCAACCGCGCATGGCGTAGGCATTGTCGTAGTTAAAGGCGATAAAGAAGAGGGACGGGAATACGATGCCGGCTAAGGCACCGAGGCTCGGCAAGATGATGTTGCGCTTGTCCGAGAGGTGACCCTTGATGAACTCGACCTTCAGCTCAAGGCCGATCGAGAAGAAGAAGATGGTGATGAGGCCGTCGTTGATCCACAACAGCAGAGGCTTGATCAGCTCAAAGTTGCCAAAGACCACACCAGCGTTCATCTCGAGCCAATGGCGGTAACTCGTCGAGTACGAGCCGTTTTGCAAGATCAACGCGAGGACGGTACAAAACATCATGATGACGCCGCCCGTGGCATCATTGTGGGCAAACTGTTCAAATTTGCGCGGAAGCTGCACTTTCAGTGAAGCTAACCACTGTCGAGCCATCTGGTACCCCCTCAAATCTCTGCGCTGACCACACCCAGCACTATATGCAACGCCAAAGCCAACCAGCGGCCCGGCACGCCCCACCAAAGCAGGTTTCATTGTGACACGAATACCCCAACACTCCAAGACATTTGGCAATTCTTTGCAACAAAGCTCAAGCCTGCTTCGCCTCGTCCCAAACAGTGCACCTTGTGCACCGAAACTTAGCGCAAGCGCTTAATTTGCTCTGAGAGCGCCCAAAGCACCGCGCGCATTTGACCTGCGCGCCGACCTTGGTCAAGATGACAGGGAGCCGCAGGCGCGCAGGCTCAGCCGCGCAAGTTCAGCCGCACAGGCTCAGGTGCGCAGGCTCAACCGCGCAAGTTCAGCCGCACAGGCTCAGGTGCGCAGGCGCTGCCCAGTAGACGCTGCGCGCGGCCGCCCTCCCTTCTTTTGCTCAGATGTGTTGTTATGCTGCCATCATTCGCTTCGTACGATCCTGCCCTGAATGCCCCCGCGCTCTCAGAATTAGCGCTGCTGAACAGCACCACTACGCCACCGCAGGACGGCGTCCACACCGAGTACTACCCTACCGGCAGCATCAAGAAGATCGAGCACTACGAGCACGGCCAGCTCATGGGCCTGTGCCGCGGCTTTTACGAAAACGGGCAGCTGGCCTACGAGATCCCCTATGAGCACGACCTGTGCTCGGGCCTTGCGCGCAGCTTCTACCCCTCAGGCCAGCTCAAATGCGAGCAAGCCCTAAGCTACGATGACCATGGGCGCAGCTGTGGCTATGTGCGCACCTACTACGACAATGGCAAGCTCGCCTCGAGCAGCCTCCACCAGCACGGCCATATCACCACCAAGCAGTTCTACCCCAGCGGCGCACCGCTGCTTTGCACCACCGTCATCGATGGTCTGACCGAAGGCACCACCACTTGGTATTACCCGAGCGGCGCCGTCCAGCGCACTATCCCCTTTAGCCACAGCCTGATCGAAGGCGAGGCCTGCGAGTACTACGAAGACGGCACTATCGCCTGCAGCGTCAGCTATCGCCATGACCTACGCCATGGCCCCGAGTGCCGCTATGACCATGCTGGCCAGCTCCTCACCACGCGCTACTTTGACCAAGGCAAACTCACCGCGCCTGAGTAAGGATTTACGTCATAGTCCACCTGCTTGCAGCGCCCGCCCCTGTTGCTATAATGGCCGCACCCTCTAAATCAGACCAAACTGCCTAAGCTACCGTAGGCATGGGCACCATTCTCTGGTGCGGTCTAAAGGCGAGCCCGACTGTACAGTAGGTCATACCTACTAGGGCTTAAAGTACAGCGAGGCCGCGTATCTCAAGGTAGCAGAGGCTTGGTGGCTATGACACACCAAACTAACAATTCCCACTCTAACCCAACCTCCTCCCAACCAACTAACAACCAAACTCCATCAACCGAGCAAGCACTGTGGATGCGCTCTAACCGCGTGGGCTTCTTGGCCGCAGGCTTTGCTATTGCCGCTTGGGCACCGATCATCCCCTACG
>CALXNA010000050.1 GCA_944389615.1 uncultured Anaerobiospirillum sp.
GTTGCGGGCGCCAACAGCTACCACCTCGGTGCCAACGTGCTCTTAGAGCAGCTGCTGCCGCAGGCGGAGCGCGGGGCGGATTGGGCCGAACGGCAGGTCACCGCTGACGTCGGCGCGCGACTGCGTGTCGCCTTTGCCACCGATTGGCGCGATACCAATCAAGGGCAGGGCTTTGCCGTCACCGCTGACTACCATAGCTCTGCTTACTTGGGCTGGGATGAGTGCGGATCGGTCTCCGAAGAGGCTAACGCCCACTTCAACCTCGGCTTGAGCGTGATGCAGCTGAGCCAAGAGCACGAGCGCGCGCAGCGCGAGCCGCATGCGGCGCTCGCGTGGTTACCGCTACTCAAGACGCCGCTTGCTTGGGATCAGCTGCGGTTAGAGGACATCTACACGGCCGATCCACGGATTACGCCAGAGCACCCATACAGCGTCCTTGCAGGCATTGCCTTCCCGGACGTCATCAACGCGTTGCTCTTGGCCGAGATCAAGCGCAACGAGCTCCTGTTGCCGGATGTCACCCGTGCGCGCATCACGGCGCTGGTAGGTGAGGTCGAAGCGCTGTTGCGTGAGGCCTGCACCTTGGCTCAATGGTACGCCGACCGCGTGCTCAACTTCCGCGCCAGCTGCCATTTGACCAATGGCACGCACAGCGTGGTCATTGATCACCATCAGTGCCGTTGGGTGCAGAACAAGGCCCAGTACTGGTTCTTAATGGAAGCCCGCTGGGCTGAAGTTGAGATCCTGCACCGCCTTGACCTGATGCAGCAGTTGGTCGCACGCCAGAACTTGCCTTGGCCGTCCGCTTATGAAGAGCGCCGCGCCGAGGTGGGCCTGTGCTACGACTACGCCCGTCATCAGCAGGTGATGGCCGGAGCGACGTCCTTTGATCTGCGCAAGCTGCCGCCATGCCCGCAAGGCAAGCTGCCCCCGTGCTTAAGCCCTGAGGATGACGCCCGCTTTATCGCTAATCGCTACCGCTATGAGGCGCAGAAGCTCGGTGCCACTGAGCTCAGCGACGCCATGGTACTGAGCACCTTGGCTGAGGCGGCCACCGCTAAAGACCATCAGATCGCACAGGCCCAAGCCAAGTCTCGCGGCGAGGAAGTCACGGAGGCAGAGCTCTACCTGAGCAAGCCTAAGGCCGAGCCGGAGCTGAGCGACCTGATGCAGCGCGAGTTTGAGCGCAAGCTGCAGGAGACCGGAGCTCGGGTCAAGCAGTTGATCGACCAAGACCTGCCGGAGGCGAAGGCCAAGGTCATGAATCTCCTCGACCAGAACATGCCGGAGGCCAGCGCGCGGATCAAGGATCTGATCGCCTCCGGTAAGGACATGACCGACGAGGTCAGCACTAAGGTCAAGCACGTGACGGGTGAGCTCAGCTCCAAGGTTTCGGGCTTGGTCGGCCGCTTCTTTAACCAGCGCG
Organism: uncultured Anaerobiospirillum sp.; assembly: GCA_944389615.1. Taxonomy (GTDB): domain Bacteria; phylum Pseudomonadota; class Gammaproteobacteria; order Enterobacterales; family Succinivibrionaceae; genus Anaerobiospirillum. Next base: position 1,427 of record CALXNA010000050.1, read on the forward strand.
ATCAGTCGAAGTCGGATCAAGACAAGTAGGGGCAAGTCCCGTAGAGGTTAACCCTGATTAGACCAAGGCGCTGTGTCTTAACTGATGCAGCGCCTTTTTACTATCAAATTATCAAGATTATGTTTTGTTTGGCGTACCTCCCAGCAAGCGCAGTGGGGAGTGCCGCAAGTTGAGGTGTTGCGAGAGTGGCCCTCTTCTCCTTAGAGACCCGCTGAGTGGCCTGCACGTGAAACGGCAAGCGGCAAGCGCCGCGCGGCCGAAGTGGCCCACATGCACCTCGGGGTGTACTGAGGACAAGCAAGCCACGAGCGCCTTGAGGGGACGGTCGTGGCTTGTTGGGGGCGCCTGCGAGTTTGCTGGCGCTGTGGTCGCTTATGGCTGGTTACATCGCAGCGATGATGGCCTGACCAAACTCTTGGGTGCTCAGGGCCTTGGCGCCTTCCATTTGGGCGGCAAAGTCGGAAGTGACGTGACCTGCGCTGATCGCGCCTTCCATACCCTTGATGATGAGGTCAGCGGCCTCTTCCCAGCCTAAGTGGCGCAGCATCAGCTCAGCCGACAAAATGATCGAGCCCGGGTTGGCGATACCCTTACCGGCGATGGTCGGGGCGGTGCCGTGGGTGGCCTCGAAGATGGCGGCCTCAGCGCCGATGTTGGCACCTGGGGCAATGCCGATACCACCGACGATGGCGGCTAAGGCATCGGAGATGTAGTCGCCGTTTAAGTTCATGGCGGCAACGACATCGTAGTCTTGTGGATACAAGAGGATGTTCTGTAAGAAGGCGTCGGCGATGCAGTCCTTGATGACAATGCGCTGGCCGCTCTTAGGGTTGGTAAAGGAGACGACCCCCTTATCATCGGCCGTGGCGCCATACTCGCGCTGAGCTAACTCATAGCCCCACTTCTTGAAGCCACCTTCGGTGAACTTCATGATGTTGCCCTTGTGGACAATGGTGACTGACTTGCGATCGTGGTCGATGGCGTACTCGATAGCAGCACGGATCAAGCGCTCGGTGCCCGGCTTACTCATCGGCTTGACGCCAATGCCGACGTGCTCGGTGAAGCGCAGCTTCTTGACGCCCATTTCGTTTTGTAAGAAGGCGACCACCTTTTGGGCCTCAGGGCTGTCCGCTTCCCACTCGATACCGGCGTAGATGTCTTCGGCGTTCTCGCGGAAGATGATGGAGTCAGTCAGCTCTGGGTGCTTAACTGGGCTTGGGGTGCCCTTGAAGTAGCGTACGGGGCGCAGGCAGATGTAGAGGTCTAAGCCTTGGCGCATGGCGACGTTTAAGGAGCGAATGCCACCGCCAACAGGGGTGGTGAGCGGGCCCTTGATGGCGACGTGGTAGTCGCGGATCAGCTCCATGGTCTCATCAGGCAGATAGACGTTCTCGCCATAGACCTCGCATGATCTGCCACCGGCGAAGATCTCCATCCATGAAATGGCCTTCTTGCCGCCGTAAGCTTTAGCTACAGCAGCATTGACCACCTCGTGCATCACCGGAGTGATGTCAGCACCGATACCATCACCGCGAATGTAAGGAATGATTGGGTTATCAGGTACTGTCAGTTTGCCGGAGGCATCTAACGTGATCTTGGCGCCTGCTGGCACGACAACCTTACTTACAAAGCTCATGAGCATCCTCAAAGCAAGAAGAAAACATCCTAAGACGGGCCGTGGACGGCGTCTTAGCGCACTAAAGACATAATGCTAGCCCATGGCTGCGCGTCGCGCGCTCTCTGGGGGCTATTTCCCCATTATAGGGCTGCAGCCCTCTATGTTGCGTGATTTTGGGGCAAAAGCCCCGCGGCGGCTACAGCTATGCAGCGGCACTGGCTTGCGGCAGAAGTCTCGGGGCGCCCAAGTCCCGTAGTGGGGCGGCTTAGTTGGCGCTGGGCAGCAGCTCTTCAGGTGCGGCATCTACCGAGTGGTTGATGTTGGCGTCGATGATGTCTTGGCGAATGCGCTGCTCTTCGTGCGTCAGCGTCGTGCGCTCGGTGGCCACGTACGGGCCAGGGTTGCGGGCAGCCGCTTGCTCGGCTTGTTGCTCATTGAGGCGCTGCTGGGCGGCGGCAATGTCGTCAGCGTCGGCATCAGCCGGGAGCAGAATGTCATCTAAGGTCAGCACTTCGTTTTCGACCGTGGCATCGCTGGCTGCAGCATTGAGCTCTTGCACTTCAGGGAGCGTCGTGGGGGCCTGCGCGCTGTTAGGCGCCATAGCAGTCGCTGTGTTCTGCTGAGTTGGCTGCGTGGCGATGGCCGGTGGCTGCTCTAAGTCCGGGAACGAACGATCGGCCACAATCGGGGCGGTATAGCCCTGATTGAGCAGGTTAGCGCGGGCCTCTTGCGAAGAGAGTACCGGAGCTGGCGCCTGAGGGGCGACTTGTACCGGCTCGGTGGCGATGATGTAGGCGTTGCTATCCGGCTGCTGCTGCAAGTTGAGCGTGCCTTGGAGTTCGGCATCTTGCTGCTGACTGCGCGCTAACATCTGGCTGCGATCGATAGCTTGGGCAAGATAGGCGCGCAGCGGATGGGCATTGTGGTGCTCAACTAAGCGCAGGAGCAGGGCCTTGACCGCGCTATCCTCCGGGGTAATGGTGCTGCCAACCTCGCACATCTGCTTGCACTTCATGCGCTCGCACACCGCATCACTGTAGGACGGGGCGCAGATGACCTGCAGGTAGGCGTCGATCACCGGCACCGCCTTGATGACGTTCTCGATGCAGCTTTCGATGTTGACGTCGACATATTCGTTGACGCGGTTGATGTGCCTGAGCACATCCTCGGGCAAGACTTCGACCGGGTGCTCGTTACCCTGCTCGTCGCGATAGCGCCCTTGGAGCATGCCGTTGGCAAGGCCGGTGAAGCTGTAGCCCAACTGCGCATTGGTGGAGCGATCGCGCAGACGATAGGACATGGACAAGGTGCTGTAGGGGGTATTGCTCAGATCGTGGATGAGGTGGACGTAGTTGCCGAAGTCTTCGATGTTGAGCACGTACTTGGAGTTCTTGGAGATCTCCTTTTGATAGGTTACGAGGTTGACCTTGTCGACGAATTGCAGGCTGACCACTAAGTCATTGCTGACGTGGTTGGAGTTGATGGTGATGCCCGAGCTTTGGTAGCTGTTGGCCTTGCCGTAGAAGTAGATGGTCTGGCTTTGGACGGTGGTGTTCTTGGCGTAGTAGATGGTGGTGAACTGCGGCTCATCGGAGTGGAAGTTACCTAAGAGCTCAAAGGTCTTGCGCCCGGAGTCGATCACATAGACGCGACCAAAGCCTTCGGCTAAGCCGTTTTGACAGGAGCCTTCCCAAAAGATCAGGGATTTGTCGTCACCGATGCCATCGAGTAAGTCAGTGCTGACCAAGCAGGCCTCGGTTTTGTTGGCCGGCTGCTTGCCGCTGCCTAGTTTGGCGAAGTTGTCGCGATAGCGCTCGACCAATTGGGCGTGCTGCAAGTGCAGCTTGCGCTCATATTTCAGGTTCTTACTGTTCTGCAGCAGGCTTTGCGGTGAAACCGCGGGGGCGTTAACTCCGGGGGCGCTTGGGCCTGCTTGCTCGCCTTGGGCTGCTGGAGCGCCTTGGGGCAGGGGCGCACCGGTGGGCACGGCGGCACCGTGAGCTGTGCCTTCGGTCGGCGCTAACAGCTCGGTGTTGACCTTGCTCGGGAAGTTCACACTTTCTCTGAGCTCTTGGGGCGTCCCGAGGTCGGGGACGGCGCCGAGCTCATAGTTCTCTTCGGCGCAAGCACTGAGCGCTCCGCACAAGCCTAAGAATAGAGTAAACAGTTTAGAGCAGAGCTTGGAACTCGGCGGAAGCGTGCGCGGGCGGCCGCGGCAGGACGCAGCGCAGTTAGTGCCTGCACTGGAACGCTTCGGTCGGGCGGACATCAAGTTACATCCGTGAGCACGCAATAGTGCTAGGGGCAGCACAAGTGTGACCAAATGAAGTTACTCGCCTCAATTCAACAAAAGTAAAGCCTGAGCACAGTAGCCCATCAGTTCGTTAGGTGCATCCGAGCCTGTATGGTGGCAAAGCCATCACATCGCAACTACTCAATACAACTCTAACGGCTGAGGTGCTATGTGTGCCTATAGATAATTTTGCGAGCCAGCTCAAGAAGTGACAACAAGTCGTCTTAATGCCACGAGCGTGCCAGTTTCGTATCTCACTCCCGAGGATCTTGGGGGATAAGGCGGCCTGAGCTGAGGCCTGAAGCATAAGTGGCGCCACGGAGCGGGCGCGTGGAGGTGAGTGTGGAAGGTGGTGGGGTTAGCTGTGAGCTTGCTGGTTGGCGCTGAACTCAGAGGCTTCAAGGTTCAATAAGACCTGAGTGTCCTCGGCTTGGGCCTCAGGAACATCCGCCGCGTTCTGGTGGGCAATGATCAGGGATGCTGCGACCAAGAACGAAATGATAAGCAGCAATCCTGCAAGAACCTTGTACATGCAATAGCCTTTGGGATGAGACCCAAGCTTCGTAAGAAGTAGGTGCCTACTTCTGCTAACAAACAACCACATCCCTGCTCAAGGCAGGAACATCAATGCATCGGTTTGGTGCGAGATATGGTGTGGAAACCATGCTGCGGCACCAGCAGAGTGCACGTGAACGCAGGTTCAGGGCAGGCTCACCGCAAGTGTCCTATTTTGACCTCGTAAGCCGCGCCTTCGGGCGACGAAGCGGGGCAAAAGCACTTAACTGATAAGTAAAATCTACAAGATCGTGTGAGCGGGATCAAGGCTTGAAACGTTGCACGCCCCAAATGGTTTAAGAAGCGCAAAATGCAAGTTTGCCCGATAGATAAGCCGAAGGTCACGTGCGCTGCCGCAAAATGAGCACGCCGATCTTTGTGTGCCTAGTGATAAGTTTAGACGGTAAATACGGCCTTTATACGCGCAACTTTCCCTGTAACTAGAAAATTTTCCGTAAAATTTACGCAAATTGCACGCACACGCACAGTGCACAAAGGACTTCGTATCTATGGTGTGTATCTAGTAGGCCGTGCTTGCGAGTGTCCTAGATTAACCTTGGTGCTGGAGCTCGGGTACCGATCCCATGTATAAGGCTTCCGTCACGTGGAACGCTGTTGTCAAGCTGTGCGCCTTTCAGGTGCAAAGGGGGTGAGCCCGCAGGGGGCTAGGGTAGGCCTATAACCCTAGATATATTTTGATGACCGATCTATTTAATAGATTGCTCTAAAAAACCGATATGACGGTGCCACAAAATGCAGCGTCCGAGCGCACAAATCAGCAAGTGGACATGTCAAACTTCTGTTAATGGGCCATTACCTTTGGGTATGACAAGGTGAGCAGGCGCAGTGCGCAGACGTGCGCAGCCCGCGACCTGCGCAGCCCGCGACCTGCGCAAGAAATGCAAACTGTAGAGCCAAGCAGCGCAGCTAGATGCGGTGGAAGCCCTTGGATAGGCCGTCGGGAGCCTCCTTCGGGCTCTATGTTTAGGGGCAGCGCGCATGAGTGCGCGTTGGTGCGCCTGCGGCGCATATGGCGTGATCGGGCGTGACGAAGCGGTGCGCCGACAGCAGCACTGCTGAGGAGAGGTGAAGGGAAGAGAAGCGAGGGCCTTGTCCTTTGCCTTAGGCGCGCTAAGGCAAAGGATCAACAGGCAGCTGCGGGCGGCGCGCAGAGGTGGCGCGGCCTTTAGGCAGCTGAGGCTGGGCGCTTAGCGCGCGCGGAAGGTGATACGACCCTTGGTCAAGTCGTATGGGGTGATCTGAACCGTTACCTTGTCGCCAGTTAAGATACGGATGTAGTTCTTGCGCATCTTACCGGAGATGTGAGCCATGACCGTGTGGCCATTGTCTAACTGAACTCTAAAGGTGGTATTTGGCAGGGTTTCGAGGACGACACCCTGCATCTCGATACTTTCTTCTTTTGCCATAACCTGATGTAACAATTCCTAAAATTAACGCGCCGCACTCCCGTCGCGGGCCTGCGCAGCACCGGCTTATGACCTTACCTGTCGGTGAGCTTTCCTGACGGAGCGGCGGCTTGATGGTGCGCCTGCAGCGGCGTACCTAGGCGTCTGACGCCTCAAACCGCGCCTATTATACACAACTGCAGCCCAAATTCAGCACCGTGCGCCCAAGTTTGAGCGCATAAAAAGGCCGTTCTCGCGGCGGCTGCTGCGGGGCGCGGTGGCGCGCAGCGGCAGAGCGCAGCTGCTACATGCAGCAGCCTTGCGCCTTAGACGCGTGGGTTGCCGTGCTCGTCGGTAGTGATGCTAGGCTTGACCTTAGTGGTGTAGTCAAACAAAGGTGGCACTTCGTGGGCGTCAGGGCCGGCCGGTAGGAACTTGGTGAAGATCAAGGAGCCGCAGGCGTTGCCTAAGACGATCAAGGCCAGACGAGCCCAGTGCTGTGGGGTCATGTCGACTAAGCCCATGGCAAAGAAGCCGCAGTTGGCGACACAGTGCTCAAAGCCTGCCAGCATAAAGAACATGATCGGCATGATGACATAGAGCGGATGCTTCTCCTTGGCGAAGTTATAGTAGGCCACGTGCATCATGGCGCCGCAGCCCATCGCCAAGATAAAGGAGGAGTACATGGTGTCATTGAGCTTGTCGTGGGTGATGTGCTCAATGGCGCTCAAGTCAATGCGGGTCAAGGTAAAGAGGTAGGCGGTCACGGCGCAGCCTAAGCCGTTTAACACGAACATGTAGATGAGGCGGAAGGTCGCCGATGGCGTCCAGTCTCCGACCTTGCCGGTGTAGAGGTAGTAGCCCTTGATTAAGATGGTCATCAGGCCCAAGGAGAAGAGAAAGGAGCCGACGTACTTAATCGGGCTGGCCACATAGATGACGCAACCTAAGCCAATAAGGACACCTGCAAGCAGGGACTTGACCGTGAATTGATAGAACGTTGAGTGCATAGCAACACCGCGCAATGAAACCTAAGACCAACCCTAAGGGCCGTCACAAACTAAAAGAGCGTAGCCATCTTCTGCGCCTGCGCGGCGCTCGGGGCTACAAAGCGCGCGTATTGTAGCAAATACGTGCTTTCGTGCATGCCCGCGCGGCAAATTTGCCGCGGCCGTGTGCGTTCCAGCTGCGCCGCAGCTGCGGCACTCATAGATAAGGAGGAAGTTGGGGAGCAAGTGGTGGCACTTGCGGCGGCCGTGCGACTTGCCGCGGGGCAGTGCGGGGCGCTGCTGGCGCCTGCGCTTTTGCTGCAAAAAATGGAAAGTGGGGCCCAAATCAGCATGCTGCGTTGCTTTGGGGGCTGGTCTAAGGGTGAGCTTGTGCTATTATGCTTTGCATTGGCATAGACGTGCACGTGCCCTCGTTTGCACTCCACCTGCGTGAGCAGGCGGGCAGGCACTGCGTCTGGCTCTGCTTGTCGTCACGGGGATGCATGGTCTTAGGACAAGCAGTGGTTAGCTCCTATCTTTTGGATTGTCTGCTACGGAGATATACGATGGCATTGCGTAAGGCAGTTATTACCGGCTTAGGAATAGTTGCTAGTATCGGCATTGGTAAGGCGGCGGTGGCTCAGTCCTTACGTGAGGGTCGCTCCGGCATCGTAAGAGAAGAAGAGTTTGCGCAGCTGGGCATGCGCTCGCAAGTGGCCGGTATGGTCAAGATCGACTTTAAGGACTACATCGACCGCCGCGACCTGCGCTTCATGGGCGAGGCTGCTGCCTATTCCTATATCGCCATGCAGGAGGCCATTGCTGACGCCGGCCTGACCGAAAGCGAGGTCTCCAATGAGCGCACCGGCTTAATCGTAGGCTCGGGCGGCGGCTCGACCAAGGCTACGGTTGAATCGGCCGACACGCTGCGCAGCAAGGGCGTCAAGCGCATTGGCCCGTATGCGGTCACCAAGACCATGAGCTCGACCACCTCGGCGTGCTTGGCCACCCCATTTAAGATCAAGGGTGCGTCCTTTTCCATTAGCTCTGCCTGCGCTACCTCGGCCCACTGCATTGAGGCCGCATGCGATGAGATCATGTTAGGCCGTCACGACATCATCTTCGCCGGTGGCGGTGAGGCCGCCGATTGGACGATTGCCAGCCTCTTTGACGGCATGGGCGCTCTCTCGACCTCCTATAACGACCACCCAGAGACCGCCTCGCGTCCATATGACGCCAAGCGCGATGGCTTTGTTATCGGTGCCGGTGGCGGTATCGTGGTCGTTGAGTCCGAAGAGCACGCCAAGGCCCGTGGCGCTAAAATCTACGCCGAAGTCGTCGGCTTTGGTGCCACCTCCGATGGTGCCGATATGGTCGCCCCATCGGGCGAAGGCGCCGTACGCTGCATGCGTCAGGCCTTAGCCACCTGCGATACCCCAATCGATTACATCAATACCCACGGTACCTCGACCGTCATCGGTGATATCAAGGAGATCGAGGCGATCAAGGAAGTCTTCGGCGAGAAGTGCCCACCACTGTCCTCAACCAAGTCGATGACCGGCCACGCCTTAGGTGCTGCGGGCGTCAACGAGGCGATTTTCAGCCTCATCATGATGGAGCAGGGCTTCATCGCCCCTTCGATCAATGTCACCGAGCTCGATGAGCACTGCGCGGGCATGGACATCGTCACCACCACACGTGAGACGCCATTGACCACGGTCATGTCCAATAGCTTCGGCTTTGGTGGTACCAACGCAACCCTGATCCTGCGCAAGTATCAGGGCTAATCAAGTTGCAATGGCGCAGAGCGCCCCCAAGAAGGCAAGGCTGAGAGGTCTTGCCTTTTTTGCCGGTGCGGCTGGCGCCGCCGCGGCAGAGGCCGGTGCGGCTTGGGCCTCTGCGGCCGTAAGTTTTATCAAGAGAGGTGATTGTGGCCAAGAAGGCAGCTCCCAAGGAAATGCAGCGCTTAGACAAGATTGTCGCTCACATTACCGGCTGGTCGCGCCAGCAGGCGACCAAGCTCATCCGCGACGGCGGCGTGGCGGTAGGGGAGGAGGTAATCGTCGATGGCGCTACCAAGGTCAGCATCAACGTACCTTTGGTGATCGCAGGCTTCAATGATGCTCCCGAGTTTGATGATGACGCGCTGGAACTGGGGAGCGCGGCGGGCGCCGTGAGCGCCCAGGAGGCGCTGGCGGCACAGGTCTTCTTGCTCAATAAGCCCGCCAACTACGTCTGTGCCGACCGCGATAAGAACCATAACGTGGTCACCACGCTATTCCGCGCCGAGCGTAACAGCGCTCACCTCCATTGTGCGGGACGACTTGATATCGACACTACCGGGCTCTTGGTGGTCACCGATGACGGCAATCTGATCCACAACATCACCGCGCCACGTAAAGAGGTCAATAAGGTCTACATCGCGCGCCTTGACCGCGCCTTGCCAAAGCACGCGGTGCGCCGCTTTGCCGAAGGCATCAAGCACCCAGAAGAAGAGAAGCGCTACCAAGGCGCCACCTTAACGCCGCTCACCCCGCTGTTCTCTGAGCTCGCTGAAGACGCTGCGGGTGCAGATGGCGCTGCGGGCGCTGCGGGTGCAGATGGCGCTGTGGGCGCTGTGGGCGCAACAGCCGAGCACTGGGCCGCGGTACAGCTGAGCCAAGGGCGCTTCCATCAGGTCAAGCGCATGTTTGAAATGGTGGGCTGTCAGGTGCAGGAGCTCACGCGCGTGGCTATCGGTGCGCTCAATGTCACCAAAGTGCAGTTGGAGCTCGGCGCCTATCGCCGTTTGACCCCTGAGGAAGTGGAGCTGCTCTTTACCAACCAAGACTATGAGTTAAGCGAGCTCGAGGCCATGTGGCACTGCTACCGGAAGGCAATGGCCACGGCTGCGCCGCATTACTTGCCGCCGCAGCTGATGCCGTCAGGTACCATTGCGCCTGAAGATCAAGCCGAGGCTGAACTGGAGGCGGCGGACTTCGATGAGGTCGACGCCGACGGCAACTTCCGTATCTATTAAGCGCGACCTACGCGTGGGCCGTGCGGCGCAGGCCATACGGCATGGCTGGGGCCATGAGGCGCGCTGATTGCGCCGTGGGGCACACAATCGCGCGCGCAGATCAGCTACACTTGGGCCGTTTGCGGTTACGCCGCACCTTTGTTTTAATTGTAAGCGGTACCTCGGTGGTGCTGCGCGGAGACTTAAAGTCCATGGAAAAGATCGTCCACTTGGATGCTATCGCTATCCCTAAGGAATTTCCTTTACCTCGTCCTGATTTTGCCCATGAGTGGATCTCGTATGAGAGCAGCCCTTATGAGACTTTAGTCGAGCGCTGCCGTGATGCCACCATTGTGGTCACCAACAAGTGCCGCATGACCGCCGAAGTTCTGTCCCAGTGTCCGAAGGTTAAGTTCATCGCCGAGCTCGCCACCGGCTACAACAACATCGACATCGACTACTGCAAAGAGCATGGCATCGGCGTCGCCACTATCCAAGGCTACAGCACCAACTCGGTGGCCGAGCACACCCTGACCATGATGCTGATGTTAGCCCGCTCCATGATCAAGACCAGAAAGCGCATGGAAGATGGCCTCTGGGTCAATGCCGACTGCTTCTGCCAAAAGCCATACCCGATCGTCGACCTGCAAGGTCACACCTTGACTGTGATTGGCTCCGGTGCCATTGGCTCGCGTATCGGCGAGCTCGCTCAAGTCTTCGGCATGAAGGTCTTAAAGGCCGAGCACCGCTCCGCCACCACGGTACGTCCGGGCTACACCGCCTTTGCCGACGCCATCGCGCAGGCTGACTTCATCTCGGTCAACTGCCCGCTCAACGCTGAGACCACCAACTTATTGAGCGCCGCTGAGTTCAAGCTGATGAAGCCAAGCGTCGTCATCGTCAACAACGCTCGCGGTGGCGTCGTCAACGAGCAAGACTTAGTTAGCGCCATCGAGCAGGGCTCCATCGGCGGTGCGGCCGCCGACGTCGCCTCGGTTGAGCCTTTACCTGCCGACCATCCATACGTCAAGCTCCTCAAGAACGATAACTTCATCCTGACCCCACACCAAGCTTGGATGTCGGATGCCTGCTTAGAGGAGCTGTGCCGTCAGTTTAAGGAGAATCTGGACGCCTTTGCCCAAGGCAAGTCCTTACGTCGTATCGTCTAAGTACGCCTGACGGCGCAACGGCGCCCAGCGGGCTCAGCCTGCGGCTTACACGCAGGCGCGACACTGCTGTGTAACCCAGCTGCGCCACATAGTTGCGCTCGCAGGGCGCACTACGGCACCGCCTTGCGGGGCGGTGCCTTCGGAGGATGGTCATGGATTATAAGTTTGAGCTCTGCGTGACTTCGGCGCAGGGTTGTCAGGTGGCCGAAGAGTGCCGCCTCGATCGCATCGAGCTGTGCTCGGCCTTAAGTGAGGGCGGCCTCACCCCATCGGCGGGACTGCTCCATTATGCTTGTGCCCAGAGCGTGTACAGCAAGGTCAATGTCTTGATTCGCCCGCGCGCCGGTGATTTTGTCTACTCCACCTCGGAGGTGCGGGTGATGCGCGATGACATCTTGCGCGCTAAAGACGAAGGCGCCAATGGCGTGGTCATCGGCTGCTTAAATCCCGAAGGTTGGCTGGATGTCCGCTCCATGGAGGTGCTGCTCAAGGCCGCTGAAGGCCTGCACGTCACCTTCCACCGCGCCTTTGATGTGTGCGAAGACCGCATGGCGATGCTCGAGGTCTTGATTACCATGGGGGTCGACCATGTGCTCACCTCCGGGGGCAAGGGCTCAGCGCTTGAGGGCGTGGCGGAGCTTGCTGCCTTGCAGCAGCAGGCCAAGGGGCGCATTAAGTTGATCGCGGCCGCAGGCGTCGGCCCTGACAACATCGCGCAGATTGCGCAGATCTCCGGGGTCAAGGAGTTCCACTTCTCGGCTAAAGACACGATCCCATCGCAGATGACCTATCGCAATCCTGATGTCTTCATGGGCCTGCCCGGCTCCAATGAGTACGCGGTGCAGATTACGTCCTTGAGCAAGACCATCGCCACCATTAAGGCCCTATGCACTAAGTAAGGCGGTCAGATGGCGCGCCGCAGCTGGGCGTTATATCATGGCATCTGAACTAATTGTTAGGATGCGTTTGATGAAGATTCAAGGACAAGACAACCAGCTGATGCTCGCCTTCCCCGAGGGGAAGTGAACTGCCTCACCACAGAAGATGCGGAGCTGTGCGCGCTGCTTGAGCGCGCGGACATCACCATCATTGGTGATCACAACCGGGTGCGGTTGCGCTTTGCGGCGCGGGAGCGCGCGCAGGAGCTGCTGACAATTGGCGGCTTTATGCTCATCGTCAAAGGCGATGACAACCAAGTGGATCTGGGCACAGTTATCGTGCGCTGCTCGGCCATCTTGGGCATGACCGGGCTTAAGCTCATCATCGGCCAGCTGCCGGGGCTGGGCGCAGGCGTGTCGCGTACCACCAGCGGCTGTCGCGTCACCATCGGCGACCGCGTCGTCATCAACAGCGTTACCCTCTATCTGCAAGAAGATAACTCGTGGGTTAGCATTGGCGATGACAGTCAGTTGAGCTGGGGCGTGGATGTCTGGTGCACCGATGCCCATACCATCACCGATCTTGAGGGCAAGGTGCTCAACTACGCCGAGAGCATCGAGATCGGGCGCCACGTCTGGGTGGGCAAGGACGTCAAGATCGGCAAGAATGTGCGCATCTGCGATCACAGCATTGTCGGCTGGGGTAGCATCGTCACCAAGCGCTTTGATGAGCCGAACGTCATCATCGCGGGCAGTCCGGCCAAGATCGTCAAGCGCGGCGTCAACTGGGATCGCAAGAGCATCAACAAGTACCTGCAGGGCCTGTAACGCCGAGCCGGGCCTGCGATAAAGCGCAAGGGCGGTAGGGTCTGCGCATAACAAAAGAGCGACGGTTAAGTCGCTCTTTTGTTCCGGGGGCAGGTGCCGCAGCACCTGAGGTTAGCTCAACTTGATGGCTAACTCGTACTGATCCTCACGGAACTTATGCTTCATGGTCTCGATGCACTCGATGATGTCGTGGTGGACTAACTCACCACGCTGAATGCCGATGCAGCGGCCGGAGTGGCCTTCGTGCAGTAACTGTACGGCATAGGCGCCCATACGGCTGGCTAAGACGCGGTCAGCAGCCGATGGGGTACCGCCACGCTGGATGTGGCCGATAACGGTGGCACGGGTCTCAAGACCGGTGCGCTGCTCTAACTCGTGGGCCATCTGGTGGACATCGGTCTGGTTCTCGCAGACGACTAAGATGGCGTGACGCTTACCGGCGGCAATACTATCTTCGATCGAGCGGTAAACGGTTTCCTTGTCCCATGGCTTCTCTGGGACTAATACCGCCTCAACACCGCAGGAGATGGCGGCGTGAATGGCTAAGTCACCGCAGTGACGGCCCATGACCTCGACGACGGCGATACGCTTGTGCGAGGAGCAGGTGTCACGTAAACGGTCGATACAAATGACAGCGGTATTCAAAGCAGTATCAAAACCGATGGTGGTATCGGTACCGGCGATATCGTTATCGATGGTGCCTGGCAGGCCGATGCAAGGGAAGCCCAGCTCACTGATGAGCTTGGCGCCCATGTAGGAACCGTCACCGCCGACGACCACCAAGGCGTCAATGCCGTGCTGCTTCATGACCTCAACGCACTCGCGGCGTACCGACTCTTGCTTAAATTGAGGGAAGCGTGCGGTGCCCAAGAAAGTGCCACCACGGTTTAAGGTATCGGAGACGCTCTTGCGGTCGAGAGAGATGATGTGGCCCTCGTGCAGACCTAAGTAACCGTCTTGAATACCGCACACCTCGTAACCGTAATCAAGGCCGGTACGGACTACAGCACGGATAGCTGCGTTCATGCCCGGAGCATCACCACCAGAGGTTAAAATACCAATCTTTTTAATAGCCATTGTGAATGTATCCCTTGGCTTAACTAAAGCACACGCGCAGGCCTTCGCGGGAGGCTCCCCTCAGGCGTAATGTTGCCTTCACCCCAAGCCCGGGAGTAAAGGGCGCAGTCATTGACTTTAGCAGCTTTAGTGATCAGAACTCAGCAACTAAGCGAAATGGCGCAAACCACAGCTTAAGCTGTCACTTTAGTGCACCAGTGCATTTCTTGCTCCACGAGGAGAGCAAGCCCTGCACGCCTGCGGCCTACTTGCCTAGCATCAGTAGGGGCACGGCTATGCACTGTTATGGGGTACTCAGACGCCATCCATCACACATTTTGTTAGCGCTGAGCTGGAGGCTATGTTTAAGCCTCATAGAGGCTACTTGCAGCCTCGGGAAGGCCTCGTTAAGCCTCATAGAGGCTACTTGAAGCCTCGGGAAGGCCTTGTTAAGCCTCATAGAGGCTACTTGAAGCCTTGGCCAAGCCTGCGCGGGGCGCTTTGCATCCGCGCGGGGGCAAAGCTGCCCACACAGGCTTGGGGCTGAGCTAGCTGAGCTAGGCCCGAGCCATGAGTCGGCTTGGCAAGCAAGCCGCGCTGGCATTAGGCGTTAGCGACAGCAGCTTCGATGATAGCAGTGAAGTCTGGAGCCTTTAAGGAAGCGCCGCCGACTAAGCCGCCGTCGATGTCCTTTTGGGCAAAGAGCTCTGGGGCGGTCTTGGCATTGCACGAGCCACCGTAGAGGATGCGGACGCCGTCAGCAACTTCCTGCGAGAAGGTAGCTAAGTAAGCACGGATGTCAGCGTGAACCTTCTGGGCAACCTCAGGGGTAGCGGTCTTGCCGGTGCCGATGGCCCAGATTGGCTCGTAGGCGATGACGGCGTTCTTAAAGGAGTCAATGCCGCACAGGTCGATGACAGCCTTTAACTCAGCCTTGACCACATCCATGGTCTTGCCGGCGTCGTACTCAGCCTCGGACTCGCCCACGCATAAGACTGGGATCAAGCCATTTGCTTGAGCAGCCTGATACTTCTGAGCTACATACTCGCTCGACTCCTTGTGGTAGTCACGACGCTCGGAGTGACCAACGATGGCGTAGGTGCAGCCGAACTCCTTGAGCATAACTGGGGAGTTCTCACCGGTGTAGGCGCCTTGGGTGTGGATATCGCAATCCTCAGAGCCATAAGCGAGCTTGGAGCCAGCAGCTAACTGCTCGACCATACCGATGAAGACAGCAGGAGCGCATACGGCGACGTCAGCCTTGGCTGCAGCTTCGTCAGCAGGCTTCTTTAAAGCGTTAACTAAGGCAGTGACCGACTCCTTGGTGCCGTTGAGCTTCCAGTTGCCCATTACAAGTGGCTTTCTCATCAAGTTATCTCCAAGTCAAAAACAGGCCGCAAGCCCTCGACCTCAAGCAGGCAAGCTGCGCTGACCGCAGCGGTGTAAGCAACTTAGCTGACCGCAGCGGTGCAAGCAACTTAAAAGAGGCGACGCAAGAGCTCCTGCAGTAGTCTGCGCAGGCGCTCCCATAGGCGCGATCCACGCGCTGATCCGATGGGCTCGGGCGAAACTGGGCTTATTTTACACCCTAGACCGGGCCCTGTCTTGGCCGGGGCTATACTGTAGCGACTACGGACTTAATAATATTGACCTAGGTGCCAATTTGACGCCACCGCCGTCACCCTCACCTGCGCTCACGCGCCTACCAATTAGGCGCGTAGCATCGGCGCGGCACCCGTGTCTTTGGCCTTCCTATCGGCTTTGTGGGCCATTCTGAGAGAAATCACGGTGTAAACGTTTTCACAAAATGTGATAGCGCCCAAAATCTCGCAATTTGCTCCCCAGTGACTGCTGCACTGCCCCAAAACGGCGCGTTTGGCCACCGCAGGCCGTCGCAGATCGCCATCACCTGAGCGTACGTGACGTATGGTAGTGCTCTGAAGCGACTCAGCCCAGCGCAGGGGCTGGGCCGAGGGCTGAGGCAGCAGCGCAAGTAGGGGCTACTTTTGGTCGGCAGTGCCTTCGGCAGCAGCGCCTTCTTGCTGCATAGTCTTGGCCGCAGCGATGACTTCGTTGAGCTCATCGAGAGTGAACTCGAAGTCGTACTTGCGGGCCAAGGCGACCACGCGCTGCTTGTACTGCTCCTTATCGGTGAGGTCGACTTGATCTAACTCTTGGGCTAAGTCTGGGTTTTCGTCTAACTTGGCAAAAAACTCGTTGATGGCGGCAATCGACACAGATAGCTCCTTATGCACTGATGGTAATGATGGCTTGCACCCAAGGGCGCAGGCACAGGACTTAGCATAGCACGAATGCTATCTAGGCGCTGTGACCTCAGGCACTCTTAGCGTGCCCGCGTCCGCGCGGAGCGCACTCAGGGCAGGCGCGTGGCGCGCTTACTTCTCCAAGACGTCGGCGACCTGCGCGTCCAAGAGCGCGATGAGATCTTGGGGTTTCATGCCCACCGACATGCCGCGCTGTCCGGCCGAGACCAAGATCTCCTCTTGGTTTAACACCGACTGGTCAATCAAGACCGGCATGCGCCGCTTTTGGCCAAAGGGGCTGATGCCTCCCAAGACATAGCCGGTGACGCGGGTGGCGGTGGCCGGGTCGACCGTCTCCAAGTGCTTGAGCTTGGCGGCGCGGGCCGCGGCTTTAAGCGAGATGCGGCCGCTTACTGGCACGATGCAGGTCACGTAGGTCTTGTCGCAATGCAGGATGATGGTTTTGCAGACCTGCGCCTCGGGCAGTCCCAAGGCGGCGGCCGCATGCTTGCCGAAGTCATGGTTATCGGATGATTGGTACTCATAGAGCTTGAATACCGCCTTGTTCTTGCTCAAAAAGTCGAGTGCGGGAGTCTTCATCACAAACCGGCGCGGTGCGCCGCCTCTCTTAGTAAACAGTTCGGCCGAAGGCCACGCCGTGATCATACTCTACCTGCGCTGGACTAAAGTGATGGGGTTCAGCTCCGGCCGCGTCGGCCTGATGCGTTCACGTGGGGCGCATTGGGACGCCGTTGAGGGCACTGGGCCCAAGTTTTTTGATCCAGATCCAATTTTGTCGGCGCGGTGGGCACCGTTCCAATTATGGCCATGTTCTAAGTCACTTTTTGCCATGTGCCCTCCGAGCGCTGCGCATACAGTGAGCGCGTGGTTGGCAGCGCACTGCGCTGTTTGTGCTTTGTTTGGTTTGTATGGTTGTGTTATGGCTGATGGTGTCAAGCCGCAGGTGCTGCCGCGCCTGCCGCTTAAAGATAAGATCGGTTACCTCTTCGGTGACTTCGGCAATGACTTCTTCTTCGTCTCGATTGGTACCTTCCTCACGGTCTTCTACTCCGATGTGCTGGGCATCGAAGGTGCCGTGATTGGCCTGATTTTTTTGCTGGCGCGCGTCTGGGACGCCTTCACGGACGTCATGATGGGCCAGATTGTCGACAACGTGCGCCCGGCGGCCGATGGCAAGTACAAGGTCTGGATTCGCCGCATGTGCGTGCCGCTGGCTATCTCGGGCGTCATCTGCTTCTACCCGATCTCCGATGTCGCGATGGGTACCAAGATCGCCTATGCGGCAGGCACCTACATCCTCTATGGCATGATGTACACCGCCGTGAACATCCCTTATGGCTCGATGGCATCGGTGATGACCAACGATCCGGCCGATCGCGCGAGCTTATCGACCTTCCGCAATGTCGGATCCTCGATCTCATCAGCCTTTGTTAACTTCCTGATTCCGATCGTGGTCTTTGTCCCAGTGACCTTAGCTGATGGTTCGCAGAGCCTGAAGGCCGATGGTTGGAACTTCTTCTACATCCTGTGCGCTTTTGCCTTAGCCGCAGTCATATGCTATGTCCTTTGCGTTAAGCTCTGCACCGAGCGCATTCGCCCGCGTTATTTGGACAAGGCTGAGCGTGCCCAGTTAGGCGGTTTACGCGCCACCATCAAGGGCGTGGCCCACAACAAGCCGCTCTTACTCTTGATCTTAACGGCCATCATTCTGCTGACCTCGCAGACCGTGGTTAACTCTCTTAACACCTACGTCTATAAGGACTACTTCCAAGACTCGGCGGTGCTCGCTTTCGCCGGTCTCCTCATGACCGCCTGTACCTTTGCGGTCGCCCCGCTGGTCGCCCCGGTTGTGCGCCGCTTTGGCAAGAAGGAGTCGGTCGCAGTTGCCGCCTTTAGTTCGGCCTTTTTCTACTACCTCCTTGGCTTTTTGCACGTCAGCAACGTCTACGTCTACTTTGGCTTGAGCCTGTGCGCGACCTTTGGTGCCGCTTACTTCAACACCATCGTCTGGGCGATCGTGCTCGATGTCATCGACTACCAAGAGTACCTGACCCACAAGCGCGATGATGCCACCATTTACGCGGTCTACTCTTTCTCGCGCAAGATTGGCCAAGCCTTAGCCGGAGGCTTAGGTGGCTTTGCCTTAACGTGGGTCGGCTACGTCTCCTCCTCGGTAGGCGAGCAGGTACTGCAGTCTGAGGAGACCTGCAACAACATCTACAACGTCGCCACCTTCTTGCCTGGCACCACTTACCTCGCGATCGCCATCATCATGGGCATCTTCTACCCATTGACCAAGACCAAGGTCTTGGATTTGGCTGCCGAGCTGGCCCAACGCCGCGTGCGCGAAGCGGCGCAGTAGGGAGCTCCTTGCCTTCTTAGGGCCACATCGTGCCTTTTGGAGGCCGCGCTGTGCCTTCATGAACTACCGACTGACTTACGTCAGCGGTTTCGCAGCGTCGCAACTGCTTTTAGTAATGCTCCGCAATCAGCTT
>CALXNA010000051.1 GCA_944389615.1 uncultured Anaerobiospirillum sp.
CTAAGGGTAAACAAGGTGCACGCTGTGCGCGTGTCTGTTACCAGTCCCAATGGGGTGGGGGGAATCGGGGAGTCTGGACCGCATCGATTGCGCGGATATCCGCGTAAACAAGGCAAAATTGCGGTGCTTGGATTGTGTGAAAAATGGTATATGAATTGCAATCAATCAATCAATCAATCAATCAATCAATCAATCAATCAATCACACCCACTTAGAGACTTGAATACTGTTGTAGCATGCGCGTGCGGGTTTGTCCAGTGCAGCAAAAAGCCGCGGCAGCGTTGAGACTGCGGCGGCTTTGGGGGGCGGCCCGCGATGCGGGCGCCGTTGCGGGCGCCGTTGCGGGCGCTGGGCGCTCGCGTAAGCGCGCGCTCTGCGCAGCGCGCGAGGTTAGTTCAGGATGGCCTTTTCGGTGGCGTTGTCGAAGAGGAAGATGCGCTTGAGGTCGATCTTAAGCGAAGTCTTTTGGCCTTCCTCTAAGCCCGTGATCGGTGGCAACTTGGCGCAGAGCTTGTTCTGGGCGACGTTGACGAAGAGGTAGACCTCAGCGCCAATTGGCTCGACTAAGTCGATCTCCGCGTGCAGGTCGGCCGTGTCGTGCTCGCCTGGAATGGTGCGTCCGGCGTAGATGTGCTCAGGGCGAATGCCTAAGGTGACCTTCTTGCCCTCATAGGCGGTGAAGTCCGGCATGTTGTCGCGCGGGAGCAGATCGAAGTGGTGCTCAGCATCGAGCACGCAGGTAAAGCCGGTCGGGCTGGCGGCATTGCGCTCGATCGTGACCTCCATGAAGTTCATCTGCGGCGAGCCGATGAAGCCTGCGACGAACTTGGAGTTCGGGTGCTCATAGAGCATCTGCGGGGTGTCGACCTGCATGATGTCGCCATCCTTCATGACTACAATGCGATCGCCCATGGTCATGGCCTCAATCTGGTCGTGGGTGACGTAGATGAAGGTGGTACCAAGGCGCTTGTGCAGCTTGGAGATCTCCGAGCGCATGGTCGTGCGCAGCTTGGCGTCGAGGTTGGACAGCGGCTCGTCAAGCAAGAAGACGTCCGGATCGCGCACCATGGCACGGCCAAGCGCGACACGCTGACGCTGACCACCGGATAAGGCCTTAGGCTTGCGCTCTAAGTACTGGGTGATGCCTAAGACTTCGGCGGCCTCGCGGATGCGGCGGTCAATTTCGTCTTTAGGCATCTTGCGCTGAATCAGGCCGTAGGCCATGTTCTTATAGACCGTCATGTGCGGATAGAGCGCATAGTTCTGGAATACCATCGCGATATTGCGGTCTTTAGGGGCGACGTCGTTGACTAAGCGATCGCCGATATAAAGCTCGCCCCCGGAGATGTCCTCTAAGCCTGCGATCATGCGCAGAGTGGTCGACTTGCCGCAGCCGGACGGGCCGACGAAGACCACAAACTCCTTGTCCTTGATCTCGAGGTTAAAGTCCTTAACCACGCGGATGTCGCCCGGGTAAACCTTTGCAATGTGCTTGAGTACGATGCTTGCCATGTTGTAGTTCTCAAATCTGGGCTAGGCGCAGAGGCTGCTTTGCTGCTTTGGTGCTCAGCTGCTTGGTTGCTTGCTTTGCGCCTAGGTGGGTGTGGGAGTTGCTGCGTTACTTGACGGCGCCGACCATACCGGCCACGAAATACTTCTGCATCAAGAAGAAGATCGCGGCGGTTGGCAGGGTTGCGATCACGATGCCGCACATGATCATGCCGTAGTCCGGGGTGTAGGACGAGCCCATGTTCGAGAGCACCAGCGGTACGGTGCGCATCTCGGGGGTTTGCAAGGCAACTAATGGCCACAAGAAATTATTCCAGCTGCCCATGAAGGTGATGATGGCAGCGGCCGCGTAGGTCGGACGCATCACCGGGAAGTAGACCTTAAAGAAGATCGCGATCTCCGATAAGCCGTCGATGCGCGCGGCCTCAAGAATATCCTTCGGGAAGGCCTTGGTGTTCTGGCGGAATAAGAAGATCAAGAAGGCCGTGGCGACGAGCGGCATGATGACCGAGAAATAGGTATCAAGGCCTAACCACTTCCATGGCGCCACCGGATTACCCGCATCGTCAAAGCCCATGGAACCGAAGGTGCCAAAGAGGCGATAGAGCGGGATCATCAGGGCGCAGAATGGCACCATCATCGAGACCAATAATATGCCAAAGACAAGGTCGCGCTTCTTGCTGCGGAAGATCTCAAAGCCATAGCCAGCGGCACTGGAGACGATCAGGGCTAAGACCGTGGTGATCAGAGCAATCCACGCCGAGTTGACGATGGCCTTGGTAAAGCCTAATTCCGGGTTGAACAGATTGCTCAGGTTGGTCATGAGCTGGTCGCCAATGGTCATGGTACCGGCGTTGATGGCGACGTTGGAGTTGGTGGCGGCGATCAGCATCCACACGAACGGGAATAGCGAGACGAAGGCTGCGATGATCAAGATCGTGTAGCGCAGCACCGACATCGAGGCGTTAACTTGCGACTGTTTCATGGCTCCTCCTTAGTCCTTATCGCGGGCCAAACGGAATTGGATCAGCGACAAGAGCACGATCAGTACGACCACGACAAAGGCGACGGCGCAGGCATAGCCAAAGTTTGGCGTGAACTTAAAGCACAGGTTGTAGATGTACTGCGAGATCGTGACCGTGCCGTTGGCCGGGCCACCTTGGGTGATGTTCTGCACTTCATCGAACAGCTGCAGCGTGCCGATGGTGGAGGTGATGGTGGTAAAGAGGATGATTGGCTTCAGGAGCGGCACAGTGATGGTAAAGAAGCGCTTGATCGGGCCTGCGCCATCGATGTCCGCGGCCTCATAGACCGAAGGCTCGATGTTTTGCAAACCTGCAAGGTAGAACACCATGTTGTAGCCGATCCAGCGCCACGTGATCGAGATGATGATCAAGACCTTGGCCCAGAACTGGTCGGTAACCCACATGATCGGGCTGTCGAGTAGACCCCACTCCATCATCACCGAGTTGAACATACCTTGGTTGGCGAAGATCGCCTTCATGATCAGGGAGTAGGAGACCAAGGAGGTGACGCACGGCAGGAAAATCGCGACTCTAAAGAAGCTCTTGAACTTGAGCTTGTTGTTGTTGAGCATCACCGCTACCACCAAGGCGATAAAGAGCATGATCGGCACTTGGATGATGAGGTAGATGAAGGTGTTGAACAGGGCCTTCTTGAAGGTCGAGTCCACCAGCATACGTTGGTAGTTGTAGAGGCCCACAAAGTGGGTGTTGTTGCCGGTGCCGCCGTACAGGGACATGATAAAGGCTTGCACCATCGGGTAGAAGACGAACTCGATAATGAGAATGGTGGCAAGGCCTACAAAGCACCAGCCCCAAATGTCATTGCGTTTCTCGAGCACGCCTCGGGTGTATTTGATTGGTTGATCCGACATTCTGCGCTCCAACTGCTCGCGGCCGCAGGCCCGCGTAGTAAGCCGCGCTTTGGCTTAGGCTTCATTTCCGAAGGCCTGACTTTCTGCGCGGGCGGCGGTGGTGCACCCCATGGGGTGCTGGATCCTCAAACGCAGCTTGCAGCGAAGCGCCACAAACTGCGTTGCGGTTTGCTCAGGGTGTGTGATCCCGTAGGATTATTGGATCTGCATCTGGGCCATTTCTTGGGCGTCAGACAAGACCGTGTCCATGTCCTCACCGGCTAAGTAGCGCTGCAGAGCCTCTTGGACAATGCTCTCAACGGCCTTGGTGTGCATACCATAGTTGACCGGAGGGATCTGGGCGTTCCATTCGATGAAGTGCTTGGCCACTAACTGGTTGGCGAAGTATGGGTTAGGCTTTTGGTAGTTAGGCAGGTTCTCGACATCCTTCATGGTTGAGATGAGGCCAATCTTCGGTACTAGCTCGTTGATGAGGGCTTGGTCGGAGCCAAAGGTCTCGGCGAGGAACTGGGCGGCTAAGTCAGCATTGGCCGAGTGGGCGTTGACGTACCACTGCGAGCCACCTTGGTTGGAGTAGTTAGTGGCACCGGCGACATTGTCCAAACGTGGGATCTTGACTACACGCCACTTCCTGGCATCAGCGGCATTGGCCTCAAAGGAAGGTACTAGCCAGCACGAGCTTAAGACTGCGGCGACCTTGCCTGATTGGAAGCTGGCGAGGAACTGGTTCCAGCCGGAATATGGCAGGACTAAGCCCTCGTCGTTTAACTTCTTGTACACCTCAAAGCCGGCTTTGAGTACCTGATTGTCCTTTAAGGTGACCTTGTTGACGTCGTTGGAGTCAGTGTACCAAGCACCGGCCGACTGCAGCATGGTGCGCAGCTCCATCAGGTCGCTTGGGTCATAAGGCAGGAGTGGTACGCCGGTTAAGTCTTGTACCTTCTTGCCCATGGCAATGAATTGGCTCCAGGTGAGGTCGTCGAAGTCCGAGAGCTTGTAGCCTGCCTGCTCAAAGAGATCCATGCGGATGAAGAGGGCGGTGACACCGGAGTCAAATGGCACGCCATAGGTCTTGTCGCCGACTGAGGAAGCAGCGACCTTGTAGTCGACGAACTTGCTGTAGTCGACGATGCCCTTTAAGTCCTTTAAGAAGTCAGGATAGCCTAAGGCGAAGTTCTTGGAGCGATAGTCTTCGATTAAGACGATGTCAGGCAGGCCCCGTAAGTTGTTGGCGCCTAAGGCGGCGTTGAGCTTTTGAATGGTGTTGTCTTGGGCAATCGACTCCACCTTGACGGTTACGTCCGGATGCTTCTGAGCAAAGTACTCACCGGCGAGCTTAGCCGCTGGTACGTTGAAGTTATCATCCCAGCACCAGACCTTAAGCTCGGTGGCGGCTTGAGCCGCGGAAGCGACGCTGAGCGCCGCAACAGCGCCTAAAGCCAAGGCAATCTTCTTAATCTGCATGACTATCTCCCATCAGGTAGTACAATACGCCAGCCACATACGCGCACGCCATCCCTACACGTGTTTGAGGTGCCGTAGTGGCGGCTGCCGCGGTGCGGCGAAGCCGCAGGTGTTTAGCAACGATGAAGGTCGGTGCTAACTTGGTGTTAACGTTTACACACGAACCTCACCTAGTGAACTACCCATCAGCTAAAGCTGATGGGCTTCGTCCTGCTTCAGCGAACTCTTGG
Source organism: uncultured Anaerobiospirillum sp. (assembly GCA_944389615.1). Lineage (GTDB taxonomy): Bacteria > Pseudomonadota > Gammaproteobacteria > Enterobacterales > Succinivibrionaceae > Anaerobiospirillum. Next base: position 5,101 of record CALXNA010000051.1, read on the forward strand.
AGATCTCCACAGGCTTTAACTTCGGAGCGTTCCGACCCCTAGGGCGCAGGTCGCCACCCTTCTGCCACAGCCGCATATCCTTCGTGAAGGATATTAACGGCCTTGGTCACATAGCCGTATAGCATTTTTTGGGGCGCTTGACCCACGACCTAAAGGTCATGGGATTGCACGCCCAGATTTTTCAAATATAGCCGCTAACGGCGCGCTGCGGACGTTGCATGTCTGGAATTGCGGGATTTGTCACATTAACGCCCTCAATGCGATCAATGAGAGCGTAGCTGGCTTATTTGCATGACTGTGACCGGTTCGCCATCTTCTGCGCTTGGGGGCGGGCGCTGGGCCTTCGTCGGGCTTGCTTAGGGGCGGGCGTTGGGGCTTCGTGGAAGGGATGCTTGAGCTGCGTGGGAGGGGCGCGGAGCTTTCGGGGATGGCCGTTGGGGGAGCGCCGGCCTGCGTGGGGGCGGCGCGGAGCGCAGTTACCGTGGTGCAGCCGACGCGTCGTCGGCGCTGAGATCTGATAAAATAGCCCATCTTTTCACATCGTTAGACCCTCTTCACAGGACTCTGGACATGGAAATTTTGCGTGGCTCTTCGGCACTCTCTGCTTACAAAATCGATAAATTGATGGCAGCGTTACGCACAGCAGCGGTGCCGGTGGACAGCCTCAGTACCGTTTACGTGCACTTAATCGACTGCGCCCAGCCATTAAATGACGAGCAAAAGCAAGTGCTCTCCAAGATCTTGACCTACGGTCCAGTCGATGAGGGCCATGGGGAGCAGGGCGAGCTCTTCTTGGTGGTACCGCGCGTCGGCACGATCTCGCCATGGGCCACCAAGGCCACCGATATCGCCCATAACTGCGGCCTGACCTCCATTCACCGCATCGAGCGCGGTATCGCCTACTATCTGGTACCGTCCGCAGGCTCGTTTACGGAGGAGCAGCGCGCTGCCATTGCTGCCTTGATCCACGATCGCATGATGCAGGTCGTGCTCTCCGACTTCGATGCCGCCGCGGCGCTCTTTAGCGAGCAGCAACCAGCTCCATTTAAGACCATTGCCTTGAGCACCGGTGGCCGTGCCGCCTTAGAGCAGGCCAATGTTGAGCTCGGCTTGGCCTTGTCACCTGAGGAGATGGACTATCTCTTAGAGTCCTTTAAGAACTTAGGCCGTGACCCAAGCGACATCGAGCTCTATATGTTCGCGCAGATGAACTCCGAGCACTGCCGCCACAAGGTCTTCAACGCCAAGTGGGAAATCGACGGCGTCGCCCAAGATAAGTCGCTCTTTGGCATGGTACGCAATACCTTTGAGGCGACCCCAGATTACGTCCTGTCGGCCTATCGCGACAATGCTGCGGTGATGGAAGGCTCAAGCGCCGGACGCTTCTTTGCCGATGCCAATAGCCACGAGTGGAGCTTTCACCAAGAAGATCTGCCGATCTTGATGAAGGTTGAGACCCACAACCACCCAACAGCGATCTCGCCGTTCCCAGGTGCCGCTACGGGCTCGGGCGGTGAAATCCGCGATGAGGGCGCGACCGGTGTCGGCTCCAAGCCGAAGGCTGGTTTATGCGGCTTTAGCGTCTCCAACCTCAAGATCCCGGGCTATGTCCGCCCATGGGAGCATGACTTCGGCAAGCCTAATCGCATCGCCTCGGCTTTAGACATCATGATCGAAGGCCCATTAGGCGCCGCTTCGTTTAACAATGAGTTTGGCCGTCCTAATCTGTGCGGCTACTTCCGTACTTACGAAGAGCAGGTCTCAAGCTTTAATGGCACCGAGATCCGCGGCTATCACAAGCCGATTATGCTCGCCGGTGGCTGGGGTAATATCCGCCGTGAGCACATCCACAAGGATCACATCGATCCGGGTGCTAAGCTCATCGTCTTAGGTGGCCCAGCCATGAACATCGGCTTAGGTGGCGGTGCCGCCTCCTCGATGAACTCCGGTCAATCGGCCGAAGAGCTCGACTTTGCCTCGGTACAGCGTGGTAACCCAGAGATGCAGCGCCGCTGCCAAGAAGTGATCGACGCCTGCTGGGAGCTCGGCCCGGACAATCCCATCATGTTTATCCATGACGTCGGTGCTGGTGGCTTATCCAACGCCATGCCGGAGTTAGTCGCCGATGGTGGTGTCGGTGGCCGCTTTGAGCTGCGCGCTATCCCGAACGATGAGCCGGGCATGTCGCCGCTGCAGATTTGGTGTAACGAGTCCCAAGAGCGCTACGTCTTAGCAGTGATGCCGGACAAGTTCCCAGTCTTTGAGGCCTTCTGCAAGCGTGAGCGCGCCCAGTATGCCGTAATCGGTGAGGCCACCGCCGAGCGTCGTGTCGTCTTGCACGATAGCCACTTTGATAACTGCCCAATCGACCTGCCACTCGACATTCTGCTGGGCAAGCCACCACGCATGTTCAAGCAGGTCAAGCGCGCTACCCAAAATAGCCCAGCCTTTGATGGCGCCGACATTGCGCTGCAAGAGGCCGCCGAGCGCGTCTTATCGCTGCCAACTGTCGCCGAGAAGACCTTCCTCATCACCATCGGTGACCGCTCGGTAACCGGCTTGGTCGCCCGTGACCAAATGGTCGGCCCTTGGCAGGTACCAGTCTCTGATGTGGCGGTAACCGCCGCCTCCTACGACAGCATCCACGGTGAAGCGGCCGCCATGGGTGAGCGCACCCCAGTGGCCTTGCTCGATCACAAGGCTTCGGTACGCTTAGCCGTCGGTGAGGCCATCACCAATATCGCTGCCGCCTGCATTGGCGACTTAAACCGCGTCAAGTTATCGGCCAACTGGATGGCTGCTAACAACCACGGCGGTGAGGATGCCGGTCTCTTCGACGCGGTTGAAACCTTAGGCATGGAGTTATGCCCACAGCTGGGGATCACGGTACCGGTAGGCAAGGACTCGATGTCGATGAAGACCTCGTGGGAGCAGGATGGCCAAAAGCGTGAGGTCATCGCCCCGATGTCGCTCATCATCTCCTCCTTTGCCCGCTGCGAGAATATCAACAAGACCTTAACCCCACAACTGCGCACCGATAAGGGCCCGACCAGCTTAATCTACATCGACTTAGGCGAAGGTCAAGCCCGCTTAGGCGGTTCGGCCTTAGCTCAGGTCTATCGCAAGCTCGGCAACGTCCCAGCTAACTTAGACCACCCACAGCGCTTAAAGGGCCTGTTTGACGCCATTCAGTTCTTAAATCAGCACGGTCTGATCTTGGCCTACCACGACATCTCCGACGGTGGCTTATTCACCACCTTAGCTGAGATGGCCTTTGCTGGTCACACCGGCCTTGAGGTCGCGATCGACCAGCTCAATGAGAACAATTTGGCCGCTCTCTTCGCCGAAGAGTTAGGCGCGGTAATTCAGGTCGCAACCGATCAAAAGGAGAAGGTCTTAAACATCCTCTCCGGCCACGGCCTTGCCAACATCTCCTACGTCTTAGGCACGCTGCGCAGCGATGACCGCCTCGTCATCACCCGCAACGGTGAGGAGATCTTCAACGACAGCCGCAACCACTTGCGTTTGATCTGGGCTGAGACCACCTATCACATGCAGTCTCTGCGTGATAACCCAAGCTGCGCCCAAGAAGAGTTTGAAGACAAGGGCGACGATAACGATCCGGGCCTGTACTATCAGCTCAGCTTCAACAACGAAGAGAACATCGCTGCTCCTTACATCGGCACCGGTGCTGCCCCGAAGGTGGCGATCTTGCGTGAGCAAGGCGTCAACTCGCAGGCTGAAATGGCCCATGCCTTTACCCGCGCAGGCTTTAGCGCCATCGATGTTCATATGTCCGAGATCTTGTCCGGCGCCGTTAGTCTCAAGGACTTCATGGGCTTTGCCGCCTGCGGTGGCTTCTCGTATGGTGACGTCTTAGGCGCCGGCGAAGGCTGGGCCAAGTCGATCCTCTTTAACGAGCGCGCCAAGAGCGAGTTTGCCGCCTTCTTCAACCGCCCAGACACCTTTGCCTTAGGCGTTTGCAACGGCTGCCAGATGATGTCGACTCTGCGCGACTTGATCCCGGGTGCCGCCTTATGGCCACGTTTTGTCACCAACAAGTCTGAGCGCTTTGAGGCCCGCTTTGTTGAGGTGCAAGTGCAAAAGAGCCCTTCGATCTTCTATGCGGGCATGGAAGGCTCGGAGATGCCAATCGTGGTTTCGCACGGCGAAGGCCGCGCTGAGTTCAAGGACGAGGCGCACTTACAGCAGCTCGAGGCTGCAGGCTTAGTCGCCTTACGCTACATCGATCACTACGGCAAGGTCACGGCACGCTACCCGATGAATCCAAACGGTTCGCCGAACGGTATCACCGCTGTTACCACGCCAGATGGCCGCTTCACCATCATGATGCCGCACCCAGAGCGTGTAGTACGCACCTGCGCTAACTCCTACCACCCAGATGATATGGGTGAGTTCAGCCCATGGATGCGTCTGTTCGCTAACGCCCGCCGCTTTATTGGTTAATGCGGGCCCTGCGTGCTGACGCGCAGCTTCCGCTGCACTCCCGCGCCGCCGCCCCGCGCGGCGGCCGCTGCCGCGGCTTTGCGCGGCCTTGCAGCGGCCCCTCACGGGCAATTGCCTAACCCAGCGGGGTGGGGCTTGTTTATGTAGAAATACTTGAAATTTTGTCCCAATGTGGTGTTAGAATGGAAAGTAAAGCTTTGGGAGCTGCGTCGTGATCGAAAGCTTTAGAAATAAGGAACTAGAAACTTTATTTCTTACTGGTAAGTGCAGAAAGATTCCTAAAGAGCACTGGGAGCGGCTTCTAGTACGTCTAGGTTTTCTGAACAGAATGTGCGATGAAACCGCGGTTTTCTATAAGTCTAGTTGGCATGCTCACAAGCTCCACGGAAGAGACAGCAATGGTCAAGATGTGGACGGCTACTGGTCGATTCGAGTGACTGGAACTTGGCGGCTTACTTACTACTTCACCGAAGACCGCAATGTTGTATTAGTCGATTATATTGACTATCATTAAGTTGTATACGGGGAGATCGTTATGCGCATGTACAACCCGCCTCATCCCGGGCTTGTGCTGGCTGAGAACTTCGATGATAACTTTACCGTCGAAGATGCTGCTCGTAAGATGGGAGTATCTGTTCAAGCGTTGACAGATATTTTAGAGTGCAAAGCTCCTATTACCCCAGAGATGGCTCTTTTGCTGGCTGGTATCTTCCCAGCTGAGCCTCCGGAACAGTGGCTTGGCCTTCAATCGGATTATGACGCTTGGCAGGCTACTCATAATCGTCAGTGGCAAAAGAAGGTGATTAGTGAGCACAAGCTGTCGCCTACCTTCTTAGATGGATTTCTTACTTCTTTGCCTGCCTAAGCACAAGCAAACGGTAACATCAAACTCAAGGCCGTCCTGCCTATAAGACAAGACGGCCTTAGTTTTAGATAGCTATGTTATGACTTTTAACTAATGCCGCGTAATTCCCCATGCGTGAGCGTGGGGATGAAAGCGGCTGGTGTCGCACATTTTGACTAAGAACTCAGGAACGAGCTTTTTGCTCCTACCTGATGGGGGCATTGTGGACATGCCCATAAGTACTCAGTAATGGATGCTTACTAAAAGTGAGGCACTGACCTCACGAAACCTCACACGTAAGTGCGTAGGTAGTTCATGCTGTTTTTGACAACTTTGCTACATGCGCAGCTTCCAAGCTTATGACATTGACTGCAACCTTCTGTTTGAGATAGGGACATGCCATGAGTGAGCGCGCCGATGACGATTACAGCTTGATGCAAGAGGTCTTTGCCGCCTTACCGGTTGCGCTGGTAGTGGTCGATGAGCATGGCATCATCGTACGTGCCAATCAGTGCGCCGCCGAGCTCTTAGACTGCACCCCCTTGGTGGGCAAGCGCTGGCTTGAGGTGCTGACGCAAGCGCTGCACCCGCAAAACGATGATGGCAACGAGATCTCGACCCGCACCGGACGGCGCCTGCAAGTGACCACGCGCCAGCTGCGCGCAGGTCAGCTCATACTTATGACCGACCAGACTGAGACGCGCCTGCTCCAAGATAAGCTCGCGCATATGGAGCGCCTCTCCTCGCTTGGCCGCATGGCCGCAAGCTTGGCCCACCAAATTCGCACGTCGCTCTCGGCCGCCATCCTCTATGCGGCCAATCTCGGCAACGCCAACCTCATGCCCACTGCGCGCAAGCGCTTCCAAGAGAAGCTGATGAGCCGCCTTGAGGCCTTAGAGGCGCAGGTCAGCGACATCCTGATGTTTGCCCGCTCCAACGATGTCACTGTGAGCGAGCTCGACGCTCAAAGCCTGCTGACCGCTAGGGCAGCAAGGTGGCCACTCGGTTGATGACGATGCTATTGTCCGTCGATATGATAAGGCGGAGAAGCTTCTGCCTCTTGTTTTAGCTAAGGCAGACCGTGCCGAGTTATATGAAAACTCCAACGAGAGATTGCCTGTGCTGTCTAAGGATCAAAACAAGATACAAGTGGCTCCCACAGCAGAGCTTGCAGGCTGGTCTAAAGAACGGGTCGGCGCATTGATCAATGACATGAAGAAGGAAGCCCCTGATCTAAAGTTAGATAGGGGTGGGAGCGCAGGGGCCGAGCGCTAGTACTTTTTCAGGTAAACCTTACGACCATCAGGCCATAGTTCGTATATACCTGTTTTGTCGCCCTTATGTGCAGGCAAGCCAATTGCGAAGAGCTTTCGCTCGGCCTGTTCGGTCGTATATTTGAGGTAGTCAGGGTCATCACAGATGCGCCAAAGTCCTTGGTAAGGATCTTCATTCGGTTTTAGGTTCCACTCCTCCTTCCAGCTCACAGTCAGTTTGCTGTCAAGGTAAGACTGATACTCGGCGTCGCGGTGGAGACGCTCTTTGTAATGATCACGATCCTCACCGGGCTGAAGATCCCATTTGTGTTGCCATTCCATGTTAGCCCCTCCATGATGAGTTGATTTTAGCACGCTGTACAGTGAGCGTGCACGCCGCCGCGCAGCGTGTGCTACGCTCCCGCGCCGCCGCCCCGCGCGGCGGCTGCGGCCCATCACGGGCAATTGCCTCACCCTGCGGGGTGGGGCTTTTTTATGGGGAGATGTGGCATAATCTCAAGCATCCTCAGCTGGAGATAGGGACATGCCATGAGTGAGCGCGCCGATGACGATTACAGCTTGATGCAAGAGGTCTTTGCCGCCTTACCGGTTGCGCTGGTAGTGGTCGATGAGCATGGCATCATCGTACGTGCCAATCAGTGCGCCGCCGAGCTCTTAGACTGCACCCCCTTGGTGGGCAAGCGCTGGCTTGAGGTGCTGACGCAAGCGCTGCACCCGCAAAACGATGATGGCAACGAGATCTCGACCCGCACCGGACGGCGCCTGCAAGTGACCACGCGCCAGCTGCGCGCAGGTCAGCTCATACTTATGACCGACCAGACTGAGACGCGCCTGCTCCAAGATAAGCTCGCGCATATGGAGCGCCTCTCCTCGCTTGGCCGCATGGCCGCAAGCTTGGCCCACCAAATTCGCACGTCGCTCTCGGCCGCCATCCTCTATGCGGCCAATCTCGGCAACGCCAACCTCATGCCCACTGCGCGCAAGCGCTTCCAAGAGAAGCTGATGAGCCGCCTTGAGGCCTTAGAGGCGCAGGTGAGTGACATCCTGATGTTTGCCCGCTCCAACGATGTTACCGTAAGCGAGCTCGATGCCCAGAGCCTGCTCACCGCTACCGAAAACAATGTTACGGCCTTGGTCAGCAAGGCTGATGCGCACCTTGAGCTGCAAGCTCCGGCTGAGGCCATTCCGATCTTAGGCAATAGCCCATCCTTAGTGGGCGCGCTCTCCAACCTCGTGGCCAACGCGGTCGAAGCAGGCGCAAGCGCCATCATCCTGCGCCTTGCAGCCGACGCCGATAAAGTGACCTTGTCCGTAGCCAACAATGGCCCGGCCATCCCCGAGGAGCTCAAAGCCAAGATCTTTGAGCCCTTCTTTACCTCCAAAAGCTCGGGCACCGGCCTCGGCCTTGCCGTGGTCAGCGCCGTGGCCAAGGTGCACCAAGGTACCCTGACCTTAGGGGCATGGGACGCGCCCTTTGTCACCGTCTTCACCATCACTATCCCGCGTGCCCCCGCCGACGTCCTCGCGCCTGCCTCTCCATCTACTACTGCGCAGCCGCCCGCTGAAGCTCCCGCAGCTTCTACCGAGCTCAGCGCTAATCCTGAGCCCGGCCTCAGCGCGGCCCCTGAGCAGTACGCGGCGAGCCTGCCGCCTGCTTTGCGCGGCCGCACTTTGCCGCCGACTGCGGCGGGGATCAGTGCCCAAGCCGCGACTGACGCCAATAGCGCCACCTCAGCCGCCTTTAGCGCTTACCTCAAGCGCCAGCAAGAAAAGAACGGCGCGGCAGCCTATGCCGCGGCCTTAAAGGGCACCGGGCTGGGCCCACTTTCTGCGCCCAGTGAGGGCCCTGAGTCGCAGCCTGAGAGTGTGGCACCGGAGACGCCTGCGGCGGAGCCGGTCGGAGCCGGGCGGACGCTGCCTGCGGATTTGGAGGCGGCGGTCAGCCCCGAGGAGTTTGAGGCGTGGCTCGCCAAGGTCTCAGGGCCTAAAGGGTAAGGTTCCAGCGGCAAAGTTTTGCAGGGGGTATGGGGCGCGCAAATGGCTTAAATATAGGCTTTTGAGCGGTGGTGAGCTAGGCCCGGGGCTTGCACTGAAAGGCCTTGGGCGGGCCTTGGTTTTGAGCTAACATAATCTTGCGCCGCACAAACAAAATTTGCCGGGGGGAGCGATGAACCAAAGTCGAATCTTAGTGGTGGATGATGACAGCCAACTGCGCGAGGCCATTGTCGATACGCTGATGCTGACAGGCTATGGTTGCCTTGAAGCCAGCAGCGGCGAAGATGCGCTCTATCAGCTGGGCAAGCGCTCGGTGGATATGGTGATTGCCGATATCCAGATGGACGGCATGGATGGGCATACCTTGCTGCGCAGCATCCGCGAACGCTATCCCCAGCTCCCGGTCTTGCTCATGACCGCCTACGCCAATATCGATGGGGCGGTGCGCGCCATGCGCGAAGGAGCGATCGACTACTTGGCCAAGCCCTTTGCCCCGGAGGTGCTGCTCAATCAAGTCTCGCGTTATGTGCCGGTGAGCAAGGTCACCAAGCGTGAGCCCATTTGGGCCGACCCAAGCACGGGCGAGCTCTTGCAGCTTGCCGCCAAGGTCGCCGCGAGCGATGCCACCGTGATGATCACGGGCCCCTCGGGCTCAGGTAAGGAAGTGCTCTCGCGCTACGTCCACGACCAGAGCCCACGCGCGCAGGCGCCCTTTGTCGCCATCAACTGCGCGGCCATCCCCGACACCATGCTCGAGTCCACGCTCTTTGGCTATGAGAAGGGCGCCTTTACCGGCGCAGTGCAAGCCTGCCCGGGCAAGTTTGAGCAAGCCCAAGGCGGCACCATCTTGCTCGATGAAATCACCGAGATGGACTTGAACCTGCAGGCCAAGCTGCTGCGCGTACTACAGGAAAAGGAAGTAGAGCGCTTAGGTGGACGCAAGACCATTGAGCTGGATGTGCGCGTCATCGCCACCTCCAACCGCGACTTAAAGCAGGCGGTGGCCGAGCACAAGTTTCGCGAAGACCTCTATTACCGCCTCAACGTATTCCCGCTGCGCTGGAAGCCACTCAAGGAGCGTATCAAGGACGTCGAGCCGCTTGCGCGCTACTTCCTGCAGCGCCACGCCACCGAAAACAGCAAGGCCATCCCTGAGCTCACGCCGCAGGCGCTCGCTGCCCTCAATGCCTACAGCTGGCCGGGCAATGTGCGCGAGCTTGAGAACGTGATGCAGCGCGCTCTAATCCTGTGTGACGGCGTCAGCGTCAAGCCCGAGAACCTGATCTTAGACGACTTCGACGGCGCCTACGGCACCCGTACTACCATCGCCGCCGACGGCCTCAGTCCGCACCTCTACCAAGAGCAGCAGTTCACCGCCCCCGCCGCTCCCCAGCCGACCGTTCCCACCAGCCTCCAGCCTAACGCTTTTCAGCCGACGCCGCAGCGCAGCGCTGGGGGCTATAACGCCGCCTTTAATCCAGCCGCCGCGGGCTACAGTGGCGCCCAACCAGCGGGCGGTCTGGCGCAGCCCCAAGGGAGCATGGCGCAGCCGCAGAGCTTCACGCCTAATGGCTTTAATGCGCCGGGCCTTGCCGCAGGCGGTGCCATGTCCCAGAACATGCCGCAGAGTCTGCCGCCTAATCCTAACTTTACCCCAGTGCGCGGCGTGACCGGCCACAGCGCCGCCGAGTCGGTGGCTTCGACCATGGACATGGTGCGCCACCAAAAGATCCCGACCAGCTTAGGCGGCGAGCTCAAGCAGCAGGAATATCAGATCATCCTCGATGCCTTAATCGATTGTCGCGGCAACCGCCAAGCCGTCGCTGAGAAGCTCGGCATCAGCCCGCGCACCTTGCGCTACAAGATCGCCAAAATGCGCGAAGAGGGCATGATCATTCCATCCTAAGCGCAGGCTCAGCCCTGCGCCGCAGGCGCGGGCGTTGGCGCGGTAAGCGCGGCGCTGGGAGCCGCGCTGACGGGAGCGGTGAGCTCGGCGGCGCTGCGGGTGGTGCTGGGCGCCTGCGGCATGGTTTGGTTGCGCTCGCGCAGCGCCTGCTGCTTGCGCTCGTTGGTGGCGGCCAGCTCTTGGAGCTTGTTGAAGTTGAAGGTCACGGTAAAGGTGGTGCCTTCACCGAGCTTGCTTGCAACCTTGATCTTGCCGTAGTGGTAGAGCACGACGCGCTTGACGATGGAGAGGCCAAGGCCCGTGCCGCCGGTTTGGCGTGAGTGCGACTTGTCGACGCGATAGAAGCGCTCGAAGATGCGATGCTGCTCCTCGGGGGCAATACCGATACCGCTATCTGCTACGGCAATGGTGCACTTGTTACTTTGGCTTTGCAGCGTCACCGTGACTGTGCCCTGCGGGCGGTTGTAGCGAATGGCGTTGTCGACGAGGTTGTAGATGAGCTCATAGAGGTAGCGCTTGACCGCGGTGATGGTGAGCGGCGCGCCTTTGAGCTGGAACTTGACCTCGCGCTCAGTGGCCTTCTCTTGCAGGTCGTCGAAGACCTCGTAGCAAATCTGCTTGACGTCGATCGGCTCTAAGGTCGCCACTTGCCCTTCGTCTAAGTGCGAGAGGAAGATGATGTCCTCGATCAAGGTCTTAAGACGCGTGCTTTGTTTGTGGATGCGCGAGGCAAAGTGCGGGATGTCGCTCGGCGACACGATACCATTGGCCATGAGCTCGGAGTAGCCGATGATCGCTTGCAGCGGGGTCTTGAGCTCGTGCGAGACGTTGGCGGTAAACTCTTGGCGCAGCTGCTCGGTGCGCTTCTTTTCGGTGACATCGAGGATGATCATGACATAGCCCACACAGGTGCCATTGTCGCTGATCTTGCTAAAGCGGATCTCGTAGTCGCGGCCGTCGCGGGTGAGGGCCTTGGTCTGCTTGGGCGCGCGCGTACTATTGTCCATCATGTCCTTGAGGTACTGGGAGTTATCGATGGTGACATAGCTTTGGTTGAGACAATTCTCCTTGGTGACGCCGAAGATGCTGCGCGCGGTTTTGTTGATTGAGACGATGTTGCCCTTGGCATTGATCAAGACGAGGCCGTCGGACATCGACTTGGTGATGGCCTGAAACTCATTGTTCTTAAGGCGCAGCTCGTCGATCTGTTCGTCGATCTTGCGCTGCTGCATGCTGATGCGCCATAAGAATGGCTCAAGCTCAGGGTAGGTCGACTTGAGCCTGCTCGTTGGTTCAGCCCCATTGCTGAGCTCAATGGCGTTGATCGGCGCCATAAAGGAGCGTACCAGCTTGGTCGCAAGAAAGTAGCAGCCGCCGATTAAGGCCAGCAAGAGGAAGGTCAAGAAGAGGGTGAAGTGCTGGGTGTACAAGAACAGCGAATTGCTGGCAAAGGACAAGCGCAAGATCTGGCCTGACTTTAAGAGCAGGGCATGGTAGTAGGTCTGCCGCTGCAAGCTCTGCGAGAAGCGGTTGATGTTGATGCTCAGAGGCTCGTTGAGCGCCGCTTGATTGCTTTCGCTGACCGCGCTCTGAAGCAGGCTCTGCACTTCGATGCGCTCTTTGTGGTTTTCAAGCTGACTTGCGTCTACGCTCGAGTCAAAACGCACCGTGCCATCGGGGTCGATGATGGTGATGCGCAGCCACTGGGGAGCGGCCTCCTCTAAGAACTCCCAGCCGCCGTGGTCGATGGCGCTGGCCAAGACGGTGCCGAAGTTCTCGAGGTAGTTCACCTCATCTTGGGTCTTAAAGTACAGATGAATCAGGAGAGCGGCTGTGCCGAGGGCCAGCAAGAGTCCCAAGGACAGCTCCACGAAGGTTCGGAAAATTTTCTGGCGCACCGTGCAACCTCAGCTTAGAGCGAATAGGTATAGAGTAGCAGGCCGCGGCCCATGCTCGCAGATAGTCCTGCGCCGTAGCGGGCATTGGAGCCCGCATCAGCGCGGCCCGTTAGCACTCGAACTTATAGCCGACGCCGCGTACGGTCTTGATAAGGTTGGCGTTCTCGCCTAATTTGGCGCGTAGGGTGCGGATGTGGACATCGACGGTGCGGCTCTCGCCGTCGTAATCATGGCCCCAGATCATATCGAGGATCTGCTCGCGGCTGTAGACGCGGCCTTGGTGCTTGAGCAGCAGTGCCAGCAGCTCGTACTCTTTGTAGGTCAGGTCGATTGGGGTGCCGTGGGCGCTGACCACGTGGCTGTTTTCATCGAGCGTGAGGTCACCGGCGCTTAAGATCTTGGGCTCGTCTTGCTTGTAGCGGCGCAGCACTGCCTTGACGCGGGCCACCATCTCCATCATGGAGAAAGGCTTGGCGAGGTAGTCATCGGCGCCCAAATCTAAGGCTTGAATCTTCTCGATCTCTGCACCGCGCGCGGTGGCCATAATCACCGGCACATCAGCAGTCTTGGCATTGCGCTTGAGCTGCTTGAGCAGCGTGACGCCATCGGTGTCCGGCAGCATGACATCGAGCATGATGAGCGACGGACGCTGCGTCTCAAGGGCCTTTAAGAAGCTGGCTCCATCGGCAAAGCCTTGGGCCTCAAGCCCCATGGAGTTGAGCGAGTACAAGACGATTTCGCGGATACTGTTGTCGTCCTCGACGTAGAAGATCATCACTAAGTCCTATAACTACAAGATTCCGGTCAAGGGCAACGTCCCGCAAGCTTGGTGTCAGTTGCAACACAACAACAAGAAAGCGCCCCAACCTTAAGGTACCAACCTTCAGGTCACCTGCTGCGCAGGAGTGGCTGCCCTCAAACACCAAATTTGTCTCAAGGTTATCAGACTTTGCCCCGAGTGCAAAGCACTACAGCGTGGGGTACACACTCCCTGCGGGCATGAAAAAAGTCCCAGAACCGTCGGCTCTGGGACTTTTTCTCAGATAGAACGCTTACTGTCAGCTAGGCAGCTGGGGCCTCGACGGCCGGAGCGGCAGGCTCCTGCGTGATCGAAGCTGGAGCTTCAGCGGCGCTGGCTGGAGCGGACACTGCTGGCTGTACCTCAGGCACTGGGGCTGGGGCCACTGGAGCGACCGGAGCTGGTGCAGCAACTGGTGCTGGTGCAGGAGCAGGGGCTGGTGCTGGTGCAGGAGCAGGGGCTGGGGCTGGTGCAACAGGGGCTGGGGCTGGAGCCGGAGCTACTGGTGCAGGGGCTGGTGCTGGTGCAACTGGAGCTGGAGCCGGGGCCTTTGGTGCTGGGGTCGTGGCTGGGGCTACTGGGGCGACCGTCACCTCTTGCAGCGGGGTTACCTGTACCATTTGGAACTTGCCCGGAGCGACCTCAATGTATTGAATGGTGCTCTGCTCAGGGATAGCTTGGTACTGGACTGGATCTACTGGGCGTGGAGCTGGAGGTGGTGGCATGTGACGTGGGGCCATGTGACGTGGGGCTGGAGCGCCATAGCCGTCATCAAAGCCACGTGGAGCGGCATAGTAGTCATAGCCGTAGCCATAGTCATAACCGTAGTCGTAGTTCTGCGGTACCTCGCGATAGTCGCGGTAATCGCGGTAATCGCGGTAGTCACGGGCGTGACGTGGCTCGTTAAAGCCGCGTGGTTGGACGGCGTGACGCTTGTAGACGCGATCATCGTTGAGGTAGCGTGGAGCGGTGGTGACCGGACCGAAGCCCTGAACGGCTGGGGTCTCTTCAACTACTGGTAAGAAGCCCGAAACCGAAGCATAGTCCTCGATGATTGGGTCAAAGCCGGAGACCTCTGGAATGTCCTCAACTAAGCCCGAATGGCCTTCACCGGATAAGGTGATGTTCTTGGTGACCACAGGGGCAAAGCCCGAGACGGTGCCGTAGTCTTCAACGACTGGGGCAAAACCGGCAACGGCAGGATCATCCTCAACTAAGCCTTGCAGCTCTGGGCCCGAAACTGGGGCGGCTGGAGCTGGGGCGACCTCAGCTAAGACCGCCTCTTCGGCAGCTGGGGCGGTTTCAGCGGCAACCGGAGCGGTCTCCGTGGCGACAACTTCAGCTACGACGGTCTCTTCAGCCGCTGGGGTCTCGGCGACCTCGGTGGTCTCAGCGGCTGGAGTCTCAGCCTCAGCAACAACTGTGGTGTCCTCAGCAACTGGGGTCTCGGCTACTTCAGTAGTCTCAGCAGCAGGAGTCTCGGTTGCAGCAACTTCAGTGGTCTCCTCGGCAACTGGGGTCTCAGCGACCTCAGTGGTCTCTTCGACGGCTGGGGTCTCGGCTACTTCAGTGGTTTCCTCGGTGGCTGGGGTCTCAGC
>CALXNA010000052.1 GCA_944389615.1 uncultured Anaerobiospirillum sp.
CATGGTGGTTAGGCCACTCTGGTAGCGGCTGCGCTCGCCGCGCGCCGCTTCAGGCTGCGGGAAGGCCGGATTGGCCTCTATGGGGAAGGGGGAGGGGCCGATTTGGCACTCTCTCAAGTTGCGTCCTTGCTGCAGGCTTTCACCGGTAAGTCCTCGCGGTTCACCGCAGCCGCTTAGTACCCATGGGAGCTGGCTCGGAGCTGGAACGTAGGCAAGAGTCTCCTTCTCCTTAGAGACCACTACGCAGTGGCCCGCACGTGAAGCGGCAAGCGGCGAGCGTGGCCGCGGTAAGAGTTGCCGGAACGCAACTCAGGGGTTGGGGTAGAGCAGGGGTGCGGCTGCTCATTTTGGGGCAGGGGTGCCCGTTTATGGTTCAAAGACCATATTTAGGCCGAAGGTGCTGCCTTGCTTTGGTGAGCTGCGCGTACTTTGCTTGAGCGCGCTCACAAAGTTCGCTTAAATGGTGCCTACGCATCTTTGAATGCGCCGAGGTGACGACCTCTTTTGTGCCCAGTCCAGATTGGTCTGGTTGACTTCGATGAATCCCGCCTAAGCTTGCGGCGCTGTTGTGCCTGCAGCTGTCTTGTAATCTCTTCCGTTGTGCTTTTGTCGCCCGCGTGCGTGGGTGGGGGCTTCTTTTTTACCCTTTTGGGGCTGTGGGAGAGGATGGGATGGCGCAGCCTTGGGCTGGGCGTTGTTAGGAATGTGGAAATGCTCAAACTCTCAACTTTTGGTGTGGCAGCGCTGGTGAGTGCGGCGCTTCTGACTTTGACGGCCTGTGGCGAAGATAAGGCGGCTACGGCCTCTTCGGCCTCCTCTGATTCTTCTTCTAAGGTGCTGCGTGTGGGCGTTTGCCCGGGCCCGTATGGCCTCATGGTGGAGAAGGCCTTGGCCCCGGAGCTTGCCAAGGACGGCTACACCGTCACCATCGTCGACTTCACCGACTACGTCCAGCCCAACTTGGCCTTGGAGAGCGGCGACTTGGACGCCAACTTGATGCAGCACTACGCCTATCTTGAGAACTTGGTGGTCAACCAAGGCGCCAAGATCGAGGCGGTCACCAACGTCCCGACCTTAGGCATGGGGGTGTTCTCAGACAAGATTGCGGACTTGTCCGCATTAGAGCAAGTACGCGGTGGCCAAGTGGGCTTGCCTAATGACGCGGTCAACCTCGCCCGTGCTCTGCGGTTGGCCCAAGAGCTCGGCATTATCACCTTGAAGACGGTCAACAACGAGAATCAGGCCAGCGTCGCCGATATTGACTCCAATCCGTATGAGCTCGAGTTTGTGCCGATGGAAGCGGCGCAGATCTCCCGCTCCTTGGATAGCGTCGTCATGGGCTTTATTCCGGGCAACTACGCCTACGCCGCACGCCTTGATTATGCCAAGGCCTTAGGCGTTGAGCAGGTGGCCGAAGACATTAAGAACGTGATTGCAGTGAAGAAGGGCGACAAGGTCAAGCACAATCTCTTCTTTAGGGTTGTGCACTCCGAGGGCTTTAAGCAGGCAATTGAGGCGGAGCCTGAGTTTGCCGCTTTCACGCGCCCAGCATGGTGGCATGAGGGCGAAGCTGCAGCCGCAGTTGGGGATGCAGCACAGGCCGTAACTGAAGCGGCGCAGGCAGTAGCTCATGAGGCTAAGGATCAGGCTACAGCTGCAGCGCATGATGCCGCGTCGGCCTTAAAGCAGGCGGCAGCTGAGGCGGCAGCTGAGGCGGCCAAGGCAGCGGCGCAAGCGGCCGAGGCTCTGTCGCAAGATGAGGCTGAGGCTGCTGCGACAGGTGATGCCGCATAGGGGTTGCCATGCTTGAGTTTCACGATGTAACCGTGCACTTCCCACGACAACCGACGCCTGCAGTCGACCATGTTTCGCTTAAGGTGGAGCGCGGCGACTGCTATGGCATCTTAGGCCAGTCGGGCGCGGGCAAGTCGACCTTGGTACGCACTATTAATTTGCTGCAGGTGCCCACTTCAGGCTATGTGCTGTTGGATGGACAAAAGGTCGATGGCTCCTTGAGCAAGGGCCAGTTGCAGCAGCTGCGCCTTAAGGTCGGCATGATCTTCCAGCACTTTAACTTGATCCGTAACGCCACGGTCTTTGACAATGTCGCCTTTAACCTCAAGGCCAGCGGCACGGAGCGCGCCACGATTGAGGCCAAGGTGCCCAAGCTCTTGGCAGCGGTGGGCCTCACCGGCAAGGAGCAGGTCTATCCGCCGTCCTTGTCGGGCGGCCAAAAGCAGCGTGTGGCGATTGCGCGGGCCTTGGCCAATGATCCTGAGGTCTTGTTGTGCGATGAGGCGACTTCGGCCTTGGATCCTGATACTACCGCCGAGATTGTCGCCTTGTTAAAGCAGCTCAAAGAGGAGCGTAACCTCACCGTGCTCTTTATCACCCACCAAATGGAAGTGGCCAAGAAGCTCTTTAACAAGGTGGCGCTGATGCAGCACGGCAAGGTAGTGGAAAGTGGCTCCACCTACGACTTCTTTGCCCGGCCGCAAAGCAGCTATGGCCAGCAGCTGGTGGCGCAATACCAGCACGACCTGCTGCCCGATGAACTTTGGACTAATGAGCCTGAGCTCTTTGAGATCATCTACAAGCTCGACCATGCCTTCGACAGCGTCATGGCTGCGGCCATGCACCGCTTCGATGTTGACATCAACATCTTGGGCGGACGCGTTGAGTACATCGGGGGCAAGCCGCTGGGCCGACTCATCATCAGCATTGCACGCTGCCCCAATCCGGCGCTCAAGCAAGAGGTCTTGGCCTTCTTGGCGCAGAGTACCTATTTGACCCAGCTGACAAACCCGCAAGGGGTGGCGCCGACTGCGGGGCGGGCGCTGCAAACAGCGGCGGAGCAGGCGCCGGTGGCGGCGGATGCAGCGGAGGTGTGAGATGTGGCAGAACACATTAACGATTTTGCAGCGCGAGCTGGGCAAGGCCCTCTATGAGAGCGCCGTGATGCTCGGCATCTCCTTGGTGCTGGGGCTGGTCTTGGGCTTAGTACTGGGCTTTATGCTCTACTTGAGCGCCAAGCCGCAGTTTTGGCATAGCCCGAACTTCAACCGTATCTTGGGGGGCATCATCAACTTCGTGCGCTCGGTGCCTTTCATCATCTTAGTCGTATTCACTTTGCCGCTGACCTTCTGGCTCACCGGTACCAAGATTGGCCCGGTGGCCGCGGCGGTACCGCTGTCGCTGTGCGCTATCGCCTTCTATGCCCGTTTGGTCGAAGGTGCGCTGTGCGAGGTCGATCCGGGCGTGCTCGAGGCGGCGATTGCTGCGGGCGCAGGCACCGGTCTCATTGTCCGGGACGTGCTGCTTAAGGAAGCGGCCCCGGGCCTGATCCGCGGCTTTACCGTGACCTTCATCAGCCTGATTGGCTTCTCGGCTATGTCGGGCATGGTCGGCGGTGGCGGTGTGGGCAATATCGCCATCCAATATGGCTACTACCGCTACGAGACGGGTGTGATGCTCTTTACCATCGTGCTCTTGGTGCTTTTTGTCCAGCTGGTGCAGTACTTGGGCGACAAGACGGTACGCCGTCTGACCCATTAGCGTGAGGAGGGGTGAATGGAACATCTAAGTGACTGGGTCATTGAGTTTAAGCGCGCATATCCTGAGGCGGAGGTCTTGGTCGGCGCTGAGATCCCGGCTGCTGTGCGCACGGACTTCCTTGGTGCCGAAGTGGGCACCGCCGAGCTTTACATCAAGGTGCACTCCAGCGCTGAGGTCAGCGCGGCTCTTAAGTTTGCCCATGCTAACCAGCTCCCAGTGACGGTACGCGGCGCGGGCACCAACTTGGTCGGCTCGACCATTCCGCACGGCGGTTTGGTGCTGGACGTCTCGGCGCTTAATCGAGTCTTGGCCCTCGATGAGGACAATCGTACCATCTTGGTTGAGCCGGGCGTGAAGCTGTGCGATCTGCAGGCCTTGGTCGAAAGCCGCGGCCTCTTCTATCCGCCCGATCCGGCTGAAAAGCAGGCGACCATCGGCGGCAATATCGCCACCAATGCCGGAGGTATGCGCGCAGTCAAGTACGGCGTCACGCGCGACTTCGTCTTGGCCTTAGAAGTGGTACTGCCCGATGGCTCCCTCGTGGAGTTAGGCAGCCCGTGCCTTAAGGATGCCACCGGCCTCAACCTCAAGCATCTCTTCATCGGCTCGGAGGGCAGCTTGGGCGTGATCACCAAGTGCCTTTTGCGCTTGATTGCCAAGCCTGAAGCTACCGCCCATGCCTTGATTGGCTTTAAGTCGCTGGCCGAAGGCATCAGCGCGGTCAACACCCTCTATGCGGCCAATCTGGCGCCAACCGCGATTGAGTTTGTGGAAAAGAAGGTCATCGCCTTCGGTGAGCAATTTGTCAAAGCCGAGTTTCCACTGCCGGAGTATCAGGCCTATTTGGTGGTAACCTTCGATGGCAAGGCTGAGAGCTTGCCGTCTCAGCTGGAGGCCTGCCGCCAAGCGATCAGTGCGCAGCATGAGATTGGCTTCTTGCCACTGACCGATCCGGTAGTAGCGCAGAATGTGTGGACGATCCGCGCGGCCTTGGCCAAGGCGGTACAAGCCTCGGGCGTCTGGGAGCCGGTCGATACCGTGGTGCCGCTTAAGTCGATTGTCACCTTGATCGACGATATCGCCGCGCTCAGCGCGCAAGAAGGCGTACGCATCTTGGCCTTTGGCCATGCCGGTGATGGCAATGTCCACCTGTGCATCCTCAAAGACGAGATTCCTCTTGCTCAGTGGCCGCAGCGCCTTGAGCGCGTGCTGACGCAGCTTTACGCACGCGTCTATGAGCTCCAAGGCAAGGTCGCTGCCGAGCATGGCGTCGGGCGTCATAAGCGCCAATACTTCTTGGCGCAGGTCGACCCGACTGAGCTTCAGTTGATGCGCCTGATCAAGCACAGTATCGACCCTTACAATCAGTTTAACCGTGGCTGTGGCTACGCCGAATAGGAGCGTATATGCATGCAATGAGAGCGGCGGCGCGTACCGCAACCTTCACCGACTCCATCATCCGACGTATGACCCGCGTCTGCCTTGAGTGCGGCGCGATCAACTTGTCGCAGGGCTTCCCTGATTTTGACCCACCAAAGGAGCTTACCGATCGTTTAGCGCAGGTAGCGCACACCGGGCCGCACCAATATGCCATTACGTGGGGCGCGCAGAACACGCGCGAGGCCCTTGCTGCCAAGATCGAGCACTTCTCGGGGCTCAAGGTTGACCCCAATTGTGAGCTGGTCATCACCTGCGGCTCGACGGAGGCGATGATGGCCTCGGTCTTAGCCACCATCAACGCCCACGAGAAGGTCGCCATCTTCTCGCCGTTTTACGAGAACTATGGGGCCGACACCATCTTGTGCGATGCTGAGCCGATCTACGTACCGCTCAATCCGCCGAGCTTTACCTTCAGGCCTGAGGACTTAGAGGCGGCCTTTGCCGCCGGAGCCAAGGCCTTGATCTTGTGCAATCCGTCCAATCCGTGCGGTAAGGTATTCACCCGTGACGAGCTTGAGACTATCGCGCAGCTGGTGCAAAAGTATCATGCCTTTGTCATTACCGACGAGGTCTACGAGCACATCCTCTATGCGCCGTATCAGCACATCTCGATGGCAACCTTGCCCAACATGCGCGAGCGCACCTTGACCTGTAACTCCTTCTCTAAGACTTACTCCATCACCGGTTGGCGCTTGGGTTATGTCCAAGGCCCGGCGGAGATCATCGAGGCGGTGCGCAAGGTACACGACTTCTTGACCGTAGGCGCGGCTGCGCCGCTGCAAGAGGCCTTGATTGCGGGCCTGACCTTGCCGGACAGCTACTACCAAGAGCTGCAAGCGACCTATACCCGCAAGCGCCAGCTCTTCTGCGACGGGCTGCGTGAGCTCGGCTTGAGCTTCTACGAACCGCAGGGCGCCTACTACGTCTTGGTCGACATCGGCAAGTTTGGCTATGAGAGCGATTACCAGTTCTGCCTTGACTTAGCCCAAAAGGTCGGGGTCGGCGCGGTGCCGGGCTCCTCCTTTTTCCGTGAAAACGTCAATAACTACATCCGCTTCCACTTTGCCAAGAAGGAGGAGACACTCCGCGCCGCGCTCGACAAGCTCCAAGCTATCGGGCAGCTTCAGCGCTAAGCGCTAGCAGCGCCCGCACTTTAGCGCCCGCACCCCAGCGCTCAGCGAACTCAGCTTTAAGCGCCCCAGCGTTAAGCGCTCTCAGCAGGCGCGGGCGTCGTGACGGCGGGTGGCAGTGGCAGCCATAGGTGCAGCGCGCCCGGCGCACTGAGCGGATGGAGGGTCGGGGCGGGCGCAAAGCCTATGCTCCGATATAAGGCCAGCGCAGCGCGGAGGCTGGGACTGGTGTCAAGGTAGAGCGCGGAGTAGCCCGCCTGCTGGCAGCGCTGCGCGGCCGTCTGCACAAGGGCGCGCCCAAAGCCCTGACGGCGCGCCTGTGGCAGCACCAAGAGCTTGGCTAAGAAGTCGCCCTTGAGCTGGGCGACGCCCACGATGGCGCCACGATCTGTGGCGAGCAGCAGCTCGGGGCTTGGCAGACCTGCGATAGTGTGGCCGAGGCCAGCTACTGCGGTATTGAGCTCGCGGCAGAAGGCCGTAAAGCTCGGTGCCAGCTCAGGGCGCAGCGTACTGATGGGCTCCATCCTGCCCTCCTTTTGGGCCGCCATGTTACAACTTTTGGCGCAAAGTGTGATCATCGCGCAAGCCGCTGCGCACTAAAACTGGTATCTTGCCGCCTTAGTTCAGGCCATGGGCCTGCGGATGTGACCAGTGGAAGGATTTGTTTATGAAGAAGTTAGCAGTAGCGGTAGCTATGGCTTTGTCGTTAGGCTGGGCCGTGAATGCCCAAGCTGCCACCAGTGATGAGGCCAGCAGCGCCGCTTCGGTCTTAAACCCCATCAAGCGCGGCATTGAGAACAAGGTCTACGACAATGGCCCAATCGTCACCGTCGCCACCTACAATATGGGCGCGGCGCGCGTTTCGGACATCGATACCATTGCCACGGCAATCAAGGCCTTAGATGCCGACATAATTGCCTTAGACGAGGTCGACAACAAGACCGAGCGCTCGGGCAAGGTCGATCAGGCCAAGTACTTGGCTGACAAGCTGGGCCTGCACTATGCCTTCGGCCGCGCCATCGACTTTGAAGGCGGCCAGTATGGCGTTGCCATCTTATCGCGCCACCCGATCGCCGCGAGCGAAGTAGTGCCACTGCCTTCGGGCGATCCTAAGGTCGATGAGGCGCGTATCGTGCTCGCCGCCGAAATCGCGGTACCGGGCTTTGACACTCCAATCGTGTTCATGAACACGCACCTTGACTATAAGGAAGATCACTCGATCCAACAGACCCAAGTCCAGCGCATCAACGACTTGGCGGTCGCCAACGTCTCGCTTAACAACATCAAGGACTTCACCACCAAGATCAAGATCTTAGCCGGTGACTTCAACGACACCTACAACAGCGCCAATGTCGCCGAGCTCTCGCGCTATTGGAACTTGGTCGCTACCGACGACCCTAACGATATGCGCACGTGGCCTGCTGCCAACCCGATGGCTGACCTCGACCACATCTTCACCTCGCGCGGCCAGATCTGGGACATCAAGTCGTTAGAAGTGCTGCAGGGCAACGACCGTAACATCGACTGGGACGGCGCCTCCGACCATACCCCAATCGTAGTTAAGCTCCAGCTCAAGGAGCAGTAACGCCTGAGAGCGCCTGACGGCGCCCGTCATAGCGCAGGCCCGAGCGCCCGAAGCGCAGCTCAGGTGCGTGCCTGCGCGCCCGCGGGCAGGCCCGCACAGCTGGCCTGAGAGCTCAGCCCGCCGCCGCTCTTAACTTGGGGTGGGGGCGGGCTGACTTGTCTGTGCGGCGCGAGCATCAGGGCTCCCGCATCTTATTTCGCAGATAAATCAGGCTTTTGTCGTGAAACCTACTCTAGATTAGCGCTTCCTGCGCCAGTCAAAAAGGCAGGTAAAGCTTATACTTAAGCCGGAAATTAAGATGCGGCGACCCCGGCGCGAGCGTGCAGAACAATGAGGCAATGCGCTATAATCCCCATTTGTCAGATCGGATCTGACCGGGCACCATCTTCTGCCTGCGCCTCAGGCGCGAGCTGATCGGTTCTCTTTGCTGATAAGATGGTCTTTTTCTTGGATACGAAGGGCGGCATGCGATGAGCTGGATTGATGACATTGCAAAGAAATTTACTCGTACTAGTGATAACAAAAGCAAGCACGAGATTCCTGAGGGTGTCTGGACGAAGTGCGCCGCGTGCGACCAAGCCCTCTATCAGCCCGAATTAGAGCGTAACCTCAATGTGTGCCCAAAGTGCGGCCACCATATGCGTATTAAGGCCCGGACGCGCCTTGACGCCTTCTTAGACCAAGGCGAGCGCGTGGAGCTGGGCGCGGAGTTAGAGCCGCAGGACATCCTGCGCTTTAAGGACTTAAAGCGCTATAAGGATCGCTTGGCCAGCGCCCAAAAGAGCACCGGGGAAAAGGATGCCTTAGTCGTGTACAAGGGCACCTTAAAGGGCATTCCGGTGGTCGCTTGCGCCTTTGAGTTTAGCTTCATGGGCGGTTCCATGGGCTCGGTCGTGGGCGCCCGCTTCTGCCGTGCGGCCCATGAGTGCCTGCGCGAAGGCCGCGCCTTAGTTTGCTTTGCGACCTCGGGCGGGGCGCGCATGCAAGAGTCCCTGATGTCACTGATGCAGATGGCCAAGACCTCGGCGGTGCTCGCCAAGATGGCTGAGGCCCACCTGCCATTTATCTCGGTCATGGCCGATCCGACCATGGGCGGCGTCTCCGCCTCCCTTGCTATGTTAGGTGATGTCAACATCGCCGAGCCTAACGCCTTAATCGGCTTTGCTGGCCCGCGCGTCATCGAGCAAACGGTGCGCGAGAAGCTCCCGGAGGGCTTCCAGCACGCCGAGTTCTTGCTCGATAAGGGCGCCATCGACATGATCTTAACCCGCCACCAGATGCGCGACCAAATCGCCGAACTTATCGCCAAGTTCCAAGGCTTTGAGCTCAAGGGCGACACCTACGTCAAAGCAGGCGTGACCGAGGTCGCCGATAAGGCCCCAGCCAAGAAGAGCAAGGCCAAGCACGACAAGGTCGAGCAAGAAGAGGTCGAAGTTGCACCTAAGACTCCACGCAAGCGCGCCGCTAAGGCTGCCGAACCCGTAGCCGAGCAAACCGCAGAGCCCGTCGCCGCCCCAGACGCCGCGCAAGCTGCCGTACCCGAGGCTCCGGCCGAAGTGCCAACTGAGGTGGCAGAGCCGAGCGAAACCACCAAGACCGGGCGTAAGCGCAAGCCTGCGGTGAAGAGCGAGGCCAAGGACTAAGTCAGCTTAAGACGCCCCTTGGGGGCTGAGGCAAAAAAGCTACGGTATTACGGTGCCGTGGCTTTTTTGATCTGAGGTGGAGAGAAGTACGATGCAAACCATTGGGGGCGACCCGATTGTCGTCAGTGCGCAGCTTAAGGCGCAACGCGAGCAGGCATTACGTGAGGCGCAAGCTGCGGGCGCGACTTGGTCGGTTGAGCGCTGGCTGCACTACCTTGACAGCTTATGCCCTGAGCAAATGGAGCTGGGCCTTGAGCGAGTACGGGCGGTGGCGCAGCGCATGGGCCTGATGACGCAGCTTACAGAGCTGCAGCCGACCATTGTGACTGTAGCCGGTACCAATGGCAAAGGTTCGACTGCGACCTTGATTGCGCGCGCGCTCGGACAGTTCCTGCCGGTGGGCCTCTTTACCTCGCCGCATTTGTTTGAGTTCAACGAGCGCATTGAGCTGAGCGGCCAGCCCATCAGCGATACCGCGCTCACGGCCGCCCTAACCGCAGTCGTGACGGCGCAGCTGCCTGTAGCTCATGACGTCAGTCAGTATGCAGGGGAGAGCATCCCGCTGACCTACTTTGAGATTGTGACCTTAGCGGCCATGACGGCCTTTGTGGCGGCGCGCTGTCAAGTCATCGTGCTAGAAGTGGGCCTCGGCGGACGCCTTGATTCCACCAACATCTTCGCTGCCGATATCGCGGTCATCACCTCAATTGGCCTTGATCATATGAAGATCTTGGGCCACACCACGCGTGAGATTGCGCGAGAAAAGGCCGGGATTATCAAGCCCGGTGCCACCGTGATCTTAGGGGCCAATATCGATGATGAGGCCCGCGCCATGATCTTGGCTCAAGCGCAGAGTGTCGGGGCTCCGGTGCAAGCTGAGGGCGTGGACTTTAGCGCGCAGCTGGTAGAAGACCAGCTGGAGTTTAAGGGGCCGTATGGCCGCATGCACTTTAATCTGCCTCAGGTGCCCTTTGGCTGCGCGGGCCCGGCCTTAGCGGCCATCACCACGCTCTGGGAGCGCTTGCCCTTACCGCCATTGAACGAGGCCTACGCCGCGCTCGATCACGCGGTCGCCACCACCAAGCTGCTCGGGCGCATGACCTTAGCGCCGCAGGTGCCCAAGCTTTACCTTGATGTCGCGCATAACGTGCCCGCCGCGGCGCATCTCGTGGCCCATGAGCTCCCAGAGCATGTGGCTCAGCCCAACGCGGCATGGGTCGTGATCGGCATGCTCAAGGATAAGGATATCGAGGGCGTCCTTGCGACCTTACAGCCGCACTTTGCGCGCTTCTATGTCGCCTCACTCCACACCGCGCGCGGTGAGCAGGCGCAGCGCCTGCGTGAGGCCTTACGGCACGACGGTGTCAATGATTCTGATATCGTCGCCACTGCTACGGTGGCGCAGGCGCTTGAGCAAGCGCTCTTAGAGCGCGGCGACCAAGATCTAACGATTGTGGTCGTGGGCTCCTTTGTGACTGTGGCTAAGGCGTGGCAATACCTCAGGCACGTAAGTGCGCACCCTACGGGCCCGGGCGCGGCCTAAAGTATGCACCTAGGCGCGTACTCGCCTTCTCATTTTGTTTAGTTTTTGCTGGTATTTACTCGGTCGGCCATAGGAGGAAATCATGGCAATCAGCGTCACTTTACGCAATCGCCTCGTGGGATTTACCATTGTGGCCGCGACCTTATTGATTTTCTTGCCAGTGCTCTTGTCCAAGGAGATGATCAAGCGCCCAAATCCCGACGCCGTAGCGGTCAATGAGCAAGGCGCGGTGCTCGACAGTGAGGGCAACTTAGTGCACCAAAGCACCGCCGACACCGAGCGGGCTTTGAACCTTGGCCAGCACGGCGAGCTGACCTTAAGTGCGGTCAACTCCGCCCAAGGCACGGCCACCGGCCAGCCGCCGGTGCCACCACCGCAGCCAACCACGACGCCAAGCCGCACTAAAACTGAGATCTTGACGGCACCTGCTCAAGGCAGCGCGGCTCAAAGCAGCGCAGCTCAAAGCAGCACCGCCCAAAGCAGCACAGCTCAAGGCAGCGCAGCGCACACCGAAATCTTGACGGCTGCGCCTAAGCCCGCTGCCAAGCCGCAGGCCCAGCCCAAGCCGCAACCGGCTCCGAGCACGGAGATCTTGACTGCCGCCAAGCCTGCGCCGAAGCCTGCTGCCAACAATGACAATGTGATTGCCGGAACGCGCCCGACCCAGCGCTACGTCATCCAAGTCGGCGTGTTCTCGCAGCGCGCCAATGCCGAGAATGTGGTCAAGAAGATCACCAAGGCCGGTTACTCGGTCTATGCCATCAAGGTCAACAGCAATGGGCGCGAGCTCTACCGCGTCTATGCGGCCCAGTCGGATGATCGCAACTCCTTGAATCCGATCTTAACGCGCGTCAACAAGCTCTGCGGCACCAAGGGCACCATCATCAACTTCAAATAGCCTGTGCTATCATGAGCCATCTTGTTGGTTTGAGTGAGGCTGGCTGATGAAACTGTCTGCGTTATGTGCTTATTTAGATGATGTCTTGGCGTCCCGAGACTTTGCCGATGTCTCCTATAACGGTGTGCAAGTGGCCACCGAGTTAGGTGGCAACGCTGAGGTCAAGAAGATTGCCACGGCCTGCAGCGCTTCGCTTGAGGCGATCGATGCCGCGATCGAGGCCGGAGCCGATACCCTGATCGTGCACCATGGCCTGTTCTGGCGCGGCGCCGATCCGCGCTTGACCGGCAACTTCTATCAGCGGGTTAAGACCTTGATCGAGCACAACATCAACCTCGTCGCCTACCATCTGCCGATGGATGCCCACTTAACCCATGGCAACAATGCCGTGCTCACCCACCTGCTGGGCGGCGACGTGGTCGACTACATCGAGCCGGGCAACAAGCAGTCCATTGGGGTACGCGCCAAGTTGCCTGAGCCGTTGACGGTCAAGGAGATCGTGGCGATTTTGTGTCATCACTTGGATACCAAGGTCGCGCTCTTAGGACCTATCACCGAAGACATGATGATCGATGACCTCGCCATTTGCTCGGGCTCAGGCAGCTCCTTATTGGATAAGAACACCAGCCCGGACTTTCAGGCCTTGATCACGGGCGACGTCAACGAGCAGACCTACCATCAGGCCATCGAGACCGGCACTGTGGTCTTCGTTGTGGGCCATCATGCCTCCGAGCAGTTGGCCATCAACCTCTTAGGCGACCACTTGAGTAAGGAATTTGGCCTTGAGCACTGTGCCCTGCACTTTAACTACGAGAAGCGCATGCCGATCTACGCCATCGAAGACGATGACGCCGACGACGTCGATGAGGATGCGTAATCATGGCACAGTACGATGAGCTTGAGGGCTTAAGTGAACCGGCCCGCATGGTCAAGGCCGCCTTGCTCGCGCGCGGCCTCGAGACGCCTCTAGTCGACAATGGCTTAAGCAGCAGCGAGAAGCGTGAGCGCATCAGCGCCTTGATGGCGCAGATGATGGAAACGCTCGGGCTCGACTTGAGCGACGATAGCCTTTACAAGACCCCTGCGCGTGTGGGCAAGATGTTTGTCGACGAGCTCTTCTCCGGGCTTGATTACCGCAACTTCCCCGACATCACGGTGATCGAAAACAAGATGCAGGTCGATGAGATGATCAAGGTCAAGGACATCTCCTTTACCTCGACCTGCGAGCATCACTTTATGGTGATCGATGGCGTGGCCAAGGTCGCCTATATGCCGGCCAAGAAGATCATTGGTCTATCTAAGATCAACCGCATCGTGCGCTTCTTTGGGCGGCGCCCGCAGGTGCAAGAGCGCTTGACGCAGCAGATCTTTGTGGCGCTGCAGACCATCTTGGAGACTAAGAACGTCGCGGTCACCATCACCGCTACGCACTACTGCGTCAAGGCCCGCGGCGTGCAAGATCCGACCAGCAGCACCACCACCACGGCCTTAGGCGGCCACTTCAAGACCAATCCGTCCTCGCGCCATGAGTTCCTGACCGATTAGCCCCGGCGCCCCGGCCTCCGGGCGGGGCCCGGCAGGCCCGGCGCAGCCGGGAGCGGCGCGAGCAGCGCCGTTAAGGCGCTGGGCGCCGGAGCGCGCCGTGACGGCGTGCAGCGCAGACGGCCCTTGTTTAGCATGAGAGAAGCGTTATGGCACGAAGCGACAACTACAAAGTGGCCTTGATTGTGCCGGTCTACAACGAAGAAGAGACCATTGCGACCTTCGTTGAAGTGGTCGAGCGCAAGCTTGAGCCCATCATCGACCATGTGGAGATCGTCTTCATCGACGATGGCTCCAAGGATCAGTCGGTGGCCATTATCGAAGGCCTGATGGCGACCAATCCACGGCTCTGCCTCATTCGGCTCTCGCGCAACTTCGGCAAGGAAGCGGCGATGACTGCTGCCATCGACCTGTGCGATGCTGATGCCATTGTGCCGATCGATGTCGATCTGCAAGATCCGCCTGAGCTCGTCTTAGACTTTGTGCGCATCTGGCAAGAAGAGGGGGTCGACACCGTCTATGGCGTGCGCGCTGACCGCTCCTCGGATTCGGACACCAAGCGCATGACCTCAGGGGGCTTCTACTACGTCTTCAACAAGCTCTCAAGCAAGGTCAAGATCCCGGCCAATGTCGGTGACTTCCGCCTGATCGACCGCAAGGTCATCATGACCGTGCGCAACTTAAACGAGAGCAATCGCTTCATGAAGGGCCTCTACGCTTGGCCGGGCTTTAGCGCCAAGGGCGTGCCCTATGTGCGCCCGGAGCGCGCGGCGGGCACCACCAAGTGGAACTATTGGAAGCTGTGGAACTTTGCCTTAGATGGCATCTTCTCCTTTAGCTCGCTGCCCTTGCGCATCTGGTCGTACATTGGCGCGGGCATCGGTGTCTTGGCCTTGATTTACATGTGCTACATCGTGCTTGAGACCTTGGTCAACGGCGTGAGCGTCCCGGGCTACGCCTCGACCATGTGCGTGGTACTGTTCCTAGGCAGCATCCAGCTCATCTCAATTGGCGTCTTAGGCGAGTACTTGGGGCGCATGAGCGAAGAGGTCAAAAAGCGCCCGGTCTATGTGGTCTCCACCATCAAAGGCCCGCTTTCCAACCGCCTGCTTGAGGGCTATCAGCACGCTAGCAGCGGCATCTACTTCAACCAAGAGCCACCGCGCCCTGCGTCTGAGCCGCGCCCTGCGCCTGATGCTGCCGCCAGCACGGCCGCGGACACAGAGACGACGAACCGCCCGTCCCCGAAGTAGCCCACTTGTGCTAGGATCGGCCGTCTTAGTTACAAAGAGGAATTGAGTCATGCGCGTGGCCTTAGGGGTGGAGTATTCGGGCTGGAAGTACGCCGGTTTTCAGCGCCAAAATCATGTACCTGCGGTGCAAAACGAGCTTGAGCGGGCGCTGTCGATCATCGCCGATGCGCCCGTCGAGCTCAAATGCGCCGGGCGTACCGACGCCGGCGTCAGCGCCACGGGGCAGGTGGTGCACTTTGACGTCGCGAAGTTTCGCCCTGAGCGTGCTTGGCAGCTCGGCACCAACACCCACTTACCCGATGACATTGTGGTGACTTGGGCTAAGCATGTGCCTGACGACTTCCACGCGCGCTTTAGCGCCAAGGCCCGGCGCTATCGCTACATCCTGCAAAACGGCGATTTCCGTCCCGGAATCTTGCGCCAAGGCGTCTCGGTCTACCGCGGTACCTACGATGTCGCCGCAATGGCAGAGGCCGGGCAGATCATGCTGGGCGAAAACGACTTCGCCTCGTTTAAGTCGGCCCAGGACGAGAACCCGCACTCGATGCGCAACCTGCACTTCCTCAAGGTGATGCGCCGTGGCCGCTACATCATCTTTGATATCGAGGCCAATGCCTTCTTGCACCATATGGTGCGCAATATCGTAGGCAGCCTGCTCCTTGTAGGCTCAGGCGAGCGCGACCTTGCTTGGTTCAAGCAGGTCTTCGCTGCCAAAAACCGCGAGCTCGCCGGACCCACCGCCTTCCCTGAGGGCCTGTACTTAGTGCACGTCACCTACGATGAGAAGTGGGGCTTGCCGATTAAAGAAGAGGACATGGGCCCGCTCTGGCTCTAGCGCCGCTCAGCGCCTGCGCCCTTGGCCGTTTCCGGCCGTACAGTGCCCTGCATCGCCGCGCTACGCACTAAGGCGCGGCCCTTTGGCTGCGCCCGGTGGCCGCGGGGAGTCCGGCGGGAGCGCCGCTTTGGGGCAGGGTGGTGACAGGGTCGGCTGACTGATCTTATAATGCCTGCGCTTGTCGGAGTGCCGTAAGGCTGAGATTGCGAAAGCAGAATCCGTCGTACCTGAAAAGAATAATCTCTGCGTAGGAAACAGGCTTAGCCTTCCCCCAGCGTCTTGCGGGCGAAGGTCTACATCCGCTTTAGGGTCATGCGACAAGTCCACAATGCGTAAATCACGTCTGGTGTGAGGATTGTCGATGTTTACCAGCGCTCAGATCATCTCGGCCCGCCTAGCCCCTGAGGGCACCCCAGCCACCGTCGGAAGCCCTGCCCCGAGCACTATTGTGCGTCCTAAGACCCGCCTTGTCACGGTCAAGATGGCGGGCTACGACTTAGCCATTCCCTATGTTTTAACCGAGCTCACCAATGGTGATGCGATCTTGCGCTATTGCGTCGATCCGCAGGGTGCCTTAGCCGCCGCGGCGGAGAGCCCTGTGCAGCAGGGCGTTAAGCCCGCTGCGAGCGCGCAAGCGGCGGTACGCGCGGCCTTTATCGCAGCGCGCGGCAGTGCGCCTAAGACCCAGCTTGAGTACGCCCAAGAAGGCGTCATTACGCCCGAGATGGCGTACGTCGCCTTACGCGAGTCAGCCGCGCATTTAGAGTTCTTTGCGCCGAAGTCGGACTCGGTGGCCGCTGCGGTACACGATAGCCATATGGGCGGCAAGTTCCAAGACAGCATCGAGCAAGGGCTGTGCACTTATGACGCCGCTGCCGGAGTCATCACCTTAACCCCAGATAAGATGGCGGTGACGCCTGAGCTCGTGCGCTCAGAAGTGGCCGCAGGGCGCGCGGTAATCCCGGCCAATCATAACCACCCCGAGAGCGAGCCGATGATCATCGGCAAGCGCTTCTTGACCAAGGTCAATGCCAATATTGGCGCTTCGGCCGTGTCCTCGGACTTCTCTGAGGAGATTGGCAAGCTCAAGCTGGCGCTGCGCTTTGGTGCAGACACCGTGATGGATTTATCGACCGGTCTTGATGATTTAGCCGGGCTGCGCTCAGCCATCATCCGCGCCTCGGCCGTGCCGATCGGCACCGTGCCAGTCTATGAGGCCTTAGATCGCGTCCACGGCGATGCCTCGGCCTTGACTTGGGAGGTATTCCGTCAGGTCATCATCGACCAAGCCGAGCAGGGTGTCGACTACTTCACCATTCACGCCGGTTTCACCAAGGATCTCCTGCCTGCGGCCGCGCAGCGCTTAATGGGCGTGGTCTCGCGCGGTGGTGCCATCATGGCCTCCCATATGATGCTCAACGACAGCGAGAATCTGGCCTATGCCCACTTCGATGAGCTGATGGCGATCTGCCGCAAGTACGACGTCGCCTTGTCCTTAGGCGACGGCCTGCGTCCGGGCGCCGTCTATGATGCCTGCGATGAGGCGCAATACGGTGAGCTCAAGAATATCGGAGAGCTTGCCGCTCGCTGCAAGGAGCAGGGCGTCCAATGCTTTATCGAGGGCCCAGGCCACGTGCCGCTTGATAAGGTCGAGGAGAATCAGCGCCTTGAGGACGAGTACTGCCACGAGGCTCCGTTCTACACCTTAGGCCCATTAGTCTCCGACGTCGGCGCCGGTTTTGACCACATCACCTCGGCCATCGGCGGCACCAATATCGCGATGCACGGTACTGCGATGCTGTGCTACGTTACTCCCTCTGAGCACTTAGCGCTGCCGACCCCTGAGGACGTCAAGCAAGGCCTGATCTGCTATAAGCTCGCCGCTCACAGCGCTGACCTTGCCAAGAAGGTGCCGCAGGCTATCAATATCGACCATGCGATGAGCCGCGCCCGTGCCACCTTCCGCTGGCTCGATCAATTCGTGCTGAGCTTTGATGAGGCGCATGCCTACGAAGTATGGCGCGCCCAGATGGACGAGGAGAATTGCAATCACAGCGCCGCCTACTGCTCGATGTGTGGTCCGCGCTTCTGCCCCATCCGCTTAAACCGTAGATTGCAGGCTAAGTACGCGCCGAAGGCTTAGGGCCGTGGCCCGCGCAGCCGCAGGCCCAACGCCCGCCGAGCGGGCCCGCAATGGGCCCAGCGCTGCGGAAGCGGCGCGCAGGCGGTGCGCAGGCGGCGCGTGGTATCGATCGCGGAAATGTAAGCAGTAAGCGTGTAAGTGTAAGCGTGCCCCTTGTACTCAACAAGGGCGCCCGGTAATATCTAGGTTGGACTATTTTGTTTAATCTTTTGTGGGCGCAACTTTAAGCTCATAGGTGAGGGTTTGTATGACTGATTTTGACACAAAGCAGGTGGAAGCTAGTAAGCGGCCCTTGGTCTTGGTGATTGCCGGGCTCGATAGCGGTGGTGGTGCGGGCATTACCGCCGATATCCTCACGGTGCACGAGCATGGAGCTTGGGGCTTGCCAATTGTGACGGCTTTGACCTGCCAGAGCTTAAATCGCGTCACCAAGATTCAGGCGACCGATCCGGAGGTCTTTGCTGAGAGCTTGCACTTGGCCATTACCGATTGGAATCAGAAGATCAGCGCGGTCAAGATCGGCCTCATTACCGACCAAAAGCTCTTGGAGGCGGTGCTCAAAATCTTGCACGGCCCGCTCAAGGGCGTGCCGGTAGTCTGGGATCCGGTCATCACCGCGACCGCAGGCAAGCTCGATAGCGCCGACCTCAAGGCGAACTTAAAGCAGATCTTGGCTGTCACCACGGTCTTCACCCCTAATCTGCCGGAGGCCTTGGAGCTCGCGGGCTGGGATGAGAGCGAGCTCTTTGCTAAGGGCGGCATCTATCAGCTGTGCTCATACTTTATGACCCAAGGCGCGCAGGCGGTGATGCTCAAGGGCGGCCACAACATCGGCACTTTAGATGCGGTCGACTTTTTCCAGAGCAAGACGCACTGCTTTGCGCTGCACCATGAGCGCAAGGAGGGCCTTGGCGCCCATGGCGGCGGCTGCGCCTTATCGTCGGCCTTAGCCGCGCTGATTGCCGATGGCTATGAGCTACACGATGCGGCGGTGCTCGCCAAGGCCTATGTAGCGCAGGGCATCTTCGAGCCCGAGGTCGAGCTCGACCACAAGCGTCCACCTCTTGCCCACCATGGGATGCAGTACAACTTAAAGTACATGCCGACCATCTCCGAAGAGCACTTCCCAAGCGCCAGCTTACCGTTTGCCCCATGCCCATTTAACTTGGGCTTATACCCGGTCGTCGATAGCGCCGACTGGGTTGAGCGCCTGTTAGCCTTAGGCGTCAAGACGATTCAGCTGCGCATCAAGACGGCAGTGGCCGATGATGAGAGCAACGAGCATTTGGTCGCGGAGATCAAGCGCGCCTGCTTCTTAGGGCGTAACTACCGCGCCCGCGTCTTCATCGACGATCACTACAAGCTCGCCGCTAAGTATGGCGCCTATGGCGTGCACTTAGGTCAAGAGGACTTGCAGACGGCCGACCTCGAGTTCATCCGTCAGCAGGGCTTGCGCCTCGGCGTCTCGACCCACGGCATCTACGAGCTGTGCAAGGTCTTGACCTTACAGCCTTCGTACATCGCCTTAGGCCACGTCTACCCAACCAAGACCAAGGCTATGGCCTCCAAGCCGCAGGGCGTTGTCAAGATGGGCCTGCAAGCTCACATGTTAAAGGGCGTCGTACCGACGGTCGCCATCGGCGGCATTAAGCTTGACCATGCCCAAGAGCTCTTAGATCATGGTGTGGACTCCTTGGCGGTGGTTACGGCCATTACCCAAGCTGAGAACCCATGCACCGAGACCCAAAAGTGGATTGCCATCTGCCGTACCGGCCCATCGGAGCTCTACGGGGCTGAGCCCAAGCCATGGCATGAGCGTCAAGACGAGCAGGACTTAACCAAGGTCTGCGCCTGCTGTGGTCAAGCCAAGTAAGGTGAGGGCGTAAGCCCCCAACGTTAACCCCTTAATCTTGGGCCCAGCTGCCACCCGCGCCGTTGAGGCGTCATGCCCAGCAGCGCGCCGCTTACC
>CALXNA010000053.1 GCA_944389615.1 uncultured Anaerobiospirillum sp.
CACCTTAGCTTAACAGTCCGAAAAATTGTCGCATGGTATATTATACAAATATAGTCATTTTTCCTTTTTGCATGTTTGCGCAAACGGCGAAATTTTATAGCATCATCCGGAACGGCTTAAATACGCTGTTTTGTGACCGTCTTGCCCCGGTCAACGCGCGCTTCAGCCGCGGACGGGCCTTAGGCGTAGCCTGCGCCGGTAAAGTTTGTATTGCGGTGGCAGCTGGGCGCGCACGGGGCAGCGCACGGCGCGGTGCGCCTTGGACGCAGCGCATGGTCTAAGAATTAGCAGGCATCGGGCAGACTGACTGGGCTCAAGGGGCGGAACCTGTGGTCGTGTGGGGCCTCGGCGCGGAGCTGGTATGGCAGTTTCTGTGAGCTAGGCGCGAGATTTGGTGGGCGCTGTAAGGTACAATGGGCCGTTGCCATAAGGGCGGGCGCAGGCTCGCTGAAGCCGCGCCTTCGTCCTTAGGCCTACCACACTGATTGAGGAGCATTTAAGCATGTTAGCTACTTCCCTTGAGCTTGCTACTAAGTACGATTACCTGGCTGAGAAGTTCCAAAAGAGCTTTGAGTGGCTCAAGAACAATGACGCCACCAAGCTCGAGAACGGCCGCTATGACATCTGCGAGGGTGCCTTTGCGTTAGTTCAGCGCTACACCACCGTGCCATTTGAGGCCATTCGCTTCGAGGCTCACAACGACTACTTAGATATCCAGTACTTAGCCCAAGGTCAAGAAACCTTCAACGTTTGCCTGCGCAAGGACTGCCAGGTAACCGAAGAAGACCCAGCTAATGACATGGTTTACTTAAGCACTCCTGAGGTTTACACCTCCGTTACCTTAAAGCCAGGTGAGTTCGCCATCGTGCCACCTGAGGAAGGCCACCAACCACGTATTGCTTACCAAGGCAAGCCAGTTGACGTGGTCAAGGTCGTAGTTAAGGTTGCTGTAAAGTAAGCTCAATGTGAAAAGTCCCGGCACGCGGGTGCCAATATGCGTGGCCGGGCTCGTGTGTGGAAAGCAAAAAGGCGTAGCCAGACATCTGGCTACGCCTTTTTACTGGGCGCTCCGCGCCGCCCGACACCTGGCGGCGCCTAGCTGCGGCGCGGGCCGCGGCGCGGAACCTGCGCGCATGCGCGGCGGCTTGTCGCCGACCGCGGAGCGGCCTCAGGGCGGCAGCAGGCCGCTATAGTCCTTGGCGCTGCTTGAAGTGGTAGAAGCCGCCGAGCATGCCCGCGTCGTTGCGCAGCTGCGCAAACTCGATGCGGGTGGCCGCAAGGACGATAGGGCGCAGCTTGCCTGCAAGCGCCTGCTCAAGGCGCGGGCGCAGATACTCCTCACGGGCCATGATGCCGCCGCCTAAGATGACCGCCTGCGGGTTTTGCACCGCAACGACGTTGGTGATGCCGTCGGAGAGATGCTCGACTAAGTCGGCGATGGCGTCTTGGGCAATCTTATCACCGGCTTCGGCTTCGTTGAAGATGCGAATGCCGTTGACCGCGCTCACGTCGCAGCCGCGCAGCTTAGCGTAGTACTTGACCAAGTGGGTGGTGGAGGCAAGCTCGTGAAGCATGCCACCGGGGACGCGCATATAGGCGATTTCACCGGCGCTGTTGGAGGCGCCGCTGATGAGGCGCCCATGGCAGATCATGGCGCCGCCAATGGAGGTGCCAATGGTCATGCAGAAGACGCTGTGGCAGCCCTTACCGGCACCTAACCACATCTCGCCTAATGCCGCGCAGTTGACATCGTTTTCGACTTCGCACGGCAGGTCAAACTCGTCTTTGATCAGCTCCTTGTAGTTGACGCCGGTGTAGTCGGGAATGGCGTCGGGCAGGGCGTAGACAATCTTGCCTTGGTCGGGGTCGACCATACCGGCGGTGGAGATCGAGACGCCGCCAATGCGCTCTTTGCCATACTGCGCAAGGGCCTTGCGGCAGATATCCTTGACTTTGGCGACAATGCCCGGGCCACCGTAGGCTTGGGCCTCGGTCGGCATTTCGCCGCGCTCTTGTAAGGTGCCATCTAAGGTGGCGATGCCATGCTTAATGGCGGTGCCACCGATGTCGATCAGCACGAATAGCTGTTCCATAATCCTGACCTCTGTGCTTGGGCCGCGTTGACCCCGGCTGGGGCTATGCCCCTGAGCTGGCGTAGGTTCCCTGTGAGGGGGTAGGCCCTTATGGGCCTTCTCAGTGTAGCGCAGGGAGCGGTCCAATAAAAAAGCAGGGACGGGCCCTGCTTTTGGTGAGTAACATCTTGGGGCAAGGCCTTAGTTTAAGGCGAGCCAAGACGCGGTATTTGCTGTGAGCACCCGCAGCTTGGGCGCGGGTGCATGAGGTTGTTATTGGGTTTAGGCCTGCTTGGTTGCCGAGCGGAAGGTCGAGCCTGCTGGGGCCTCGAACTCTTGGCCGGTAACCATGGCTTGGATCTTCGATACGATCACGCCTACGATTAAGGTAACAACGATGGCGATGAAAGCGTACATCCAGAAGGAGATGCTTGGGACGTTGTACTTTAAGTAGAAGACCGAGGCGGTGGCGCAGACGAAGCCAATAAAGGCGCTTAAAGCAGTGGTCTTTTGGGTGAAGACACCTAAGACGAAGACACCGGCTAAGGCACCTAAGGCTTGGCCTAAGAAGGAGTTGAAGAGCTCGTAAGCCGACTTAACATCGAGACGGGCTAACCACATGGCAACCAAGATGGAGAAGATACCGATGGCCAGCGAGATGTACTGGGCGATCTTGGTCTGACGCTGGAAGGTCATGTTAGGAGTGATGATGGTCTGGATGTCCATAACCCACGAGGTGGCAACCGAGTTGATGCCGGTCGACAGGGTGGATTGAGCGGCTGCGTACAGAGCAGCTAAGATGATACCGGTGACACCGACTGGCAGCTCGTAGGTGATGAAGTAAGCGAAGACTTGATCCTGCGAGTTTCTGAAGGTATCGGTGATGAGGTCTGGGTTCTGTTGATAGTACAGATATAAGGCAGTACCAACTAAGTAGAAGACCGAGGCGCAGAAGATGGAGAGAATACCATTGCCGATGGTCATCTTGTTGAGCTGCTTGATATCAGTGGTGGTGGTGAAACGCTGTACTACGTCCTGCGAGGAGATGTAGGAGCAGAAGGTGGTTAAACCGCCGCCGACCAAGGTAACCATGACCGAGGTGCCTAAGAGGTTGGTCCAATCCATCCACTTCTCGGTATCAGCTAAGAAGCGGCCACCTTCGGTTAAGGAGTAAGCAACATCACCTAAGCCGTCATCTAACATGTAGATGATGTAGAACAGGGTTAAGGTGATACCACCGATTAAGATCACACCTTGGATGAAGTCAGTCCAGAGCACCGCCTTGAGGCCGCCGGTGTAAGAGTACACAATGGCGATAGCGCCCATGGCGATGATCAGTACGTCCACGCTGATGCCGGTTAAGTTGGCTAAGGCTAAGCATGGCAGGTACATCACGATCGACATACGGCCTAACTGGAACAGTACGAACATGAGGGCGCCTAAGACACGTAACGCACGCGAGTTAAAGCGCAGCTCTAAGTAGTGGTAAGCCGTATCGATGTCGAGCTTGGCGTAAACTGGCAGGAAGTAGCGGATGGTCAGTGGGATGGCGATGATCATACCGATCTGTGCAAACCACAGCATCCAAGTACCGCCGTAGGAGTTACCAGGCAGGGCTAAGAAGGAGATAGGGGACAGTAAGGTGGCGAAGATGGAGACGCAGGTAACCCACCACGGTACCGTGCCATCGCTCTTGAAGAATTCCTTACCTTGCATCTCCTTCTTGGAGAAGTAGATACCACCTAAGAGCACGGCGATCATGTAGACCACCAGCACTGTGGTATCAATCCAAGTAAAACCTTGAAGCTCCTCAGTCATAGAAACCTCGAAATACTCACTTGCAAAAACTAGGATGAACCAAAAGCAGTAAGCAGAAATGCAGGGGAGCGTTCTGATTAGTACTTTTGAACTTGCGCCCAAGGCGAAGGCGACCTCCGGCTCCGCACTGCCGTGTACGCATTACCGCGTACGCAGTGCTGCTTGCGCAGAGCCTACGCTTGCGTACTAGAGCAAGCGCTGGGCCTTCTGGGCCTTGTGGTTTGCGTTTGTGGGTATAAGCATGTGGGCGCGTCAGCGGCCAGCAATAACGTAAAACGCAAGGCTGAATAGGGCGCCTCAGGGCACAAAACCCCCAAGAAGGAGGTAGCGCTGCGGTCGCTCATTCAGTGATAACACCGACTAAATAGCCCCCTGAAGAGAGTTAAAGCAACAAAGGTACGCTTTATAACTTAGGGTCTCGCCTCAAGGGGACTAGAGTGTGTGTGGTTGGGTTGGCAGCCGGAGCGGGCGCCGTGCCCCGGCTGCGTCTGCCGCCGCGCGGCGTGGCCTTATGGCTACTGCGCGCTCGGCGACAGGAATGGGGTTACTACCCAAGGAGTACTACCTAAAAGTACTTGTGGTAGATTTCCTTGGCACGAGTGATCATCTCCTCGGTGTAAGGGCCCATTGGCTTGCGGCAGTAGCCGGCGTCGACACCAGCCTCTTGCAGGCAGATCTTTAAGGTGCCGTATAAGCCGTTGGCTAAGACATCGGAGATGAAGTCGTTGGTGACGTGCTGGGTCTCTAAAGCGGTCTTGATGTCACCGGCACGGGCTGACTCGAAGATCTTGCGGGCACGGACGCCGTTGACGTTGAAGGTCGAGCCGATGGCACCATCAACACCTAAGACGGTGGCAGGTAACATCATCTCGTCGAAGCCGGCAAATAAGGTCTTCTCTGGGAAGGCCTTGCGGAAGCGCTCTAATAAGAAGAAGTCGCCTGCGGTGAACTTAACACCGGTGATCTTCTCGTTCTCAAAGAGCGACTTGAACTGGTCAACGGAGATGTTAACGCCGGTTAAGAATGGGATGAAGTAAACGACCATCTGGTTGTCGGCGGCTGCCGTGATGGTGTTGTAGTAGTCCTTGATCTCGTCAAACGAGAACTTGTAGTAGAACGGAGTTACGGCCGATAAGGAGTCGTAGCCTAAGTCGGTGACGAACTTAGCTAACTCGATCGACTCATTGATGTTCAAGGAGCCGACCTGGGCGATGAGTTGAACCTGATCCTTGGCCTCGTCCTTGGCGATCTCGAAGATCTTCTTCTTCTCGGCGGTGCTTAATAAGAAGTTCTCGCCGGTGGAACCGCCCACATACAGACCATCGACCTTACAGACATCGATGTTGTGACGAACTAACTGGCGTACGCCATTCTCGTTAACATTGCCATCCTTATCAAAGGAGGTTAACAGAGCAGAGTAAATACCGCCAAGCTTCTTATATGCCATTTTAAGTCTCCACTTAAGTGAACTAGGCTCGAGGCTGATATCACAAGGAAGCTTGCACAAAGAACCGTGTGGATGCAGCTTCTGTAAACGCTCAGGCCCAAAATTGGGGGGCTCGCGGCCGGGGGCCGCCGAGCAGTGAATCTGGGGTTAGACCTTTGGTAAGGCGTCGATGAACCACTTGCCGATGACTTGTGGGCGGGTGATCGCCGAGCCCACGATGGCACCGTAGGCGCCGACCTCGTAGGCGATGCGCAGGTCATCTGGGGTGTTGATACGGCCTTCGGCAAAGACTGGGATCTTTAAGGTGGCAGCTAAGCGTGCGACCAAGCCGAAGTCTGGGCCCTTCAAGTGTGGGGTGTATGGGGTGTAACCCGAGAGGGTGGTCGAGACCGCGTCAAAGCCAATCTTCTCGGCGTTGTGGCCTTCCTCGTCGTTGGAGATGTCAGCGAGCGACAGACGGCCTGCGTCCTTGATCATCTTGACTAAGTCCTCTAACTTCTCGTCGTTAGGGCGCTTACGTAAGGTGGCGTCTAAGGCGATGATCTCGCAGCCGCAGTCGATTAAGGCTTGGATCTCCTTGCGGGTTGGGGTGATGTAGATCTCGCTGTCATCGTAGTTCTGCTTGATGAGGCCAATGACCGGCAGGCCAGTGACCTTCTTGATCTCAACGATATCGTCTACCGACTGGCAGCGGATGGCGACAGCGCCGACCTGCTTTGCAGCCAAGGCCATACGACCCATGATGAATGGGCTGTGTAATGGCTCGTCAGGCAGAGCTTGGCAGGAGATGATTAACTTATTCTTAAATTGTTCAAACAGCATGATTCAACCTCGTATCGTGCGGTCGCTAACGATCGTTGTAACTGATGCGTAAACTTCCTAAAGAAGCATCCTGCTAAGCGCAGAGCTGAGGCCTGCAAAGCTTAGGTAACGCGTGCAATCAAAGTGGAGCCAAGGACAAGTTCGGTAAGCGTGCTTAAAAGCTGGGATGAGGTCATTACCGCCAAGCTGGCATCAGCTTATGTCGCTTACTTTTGTAAGCTTGTTTGAGCATTACATCGACCAATGCTGTGGGCGCGCAGATGGCCTGCCCCCAGCTTGATAGGCGCTTTTCACTCGAACCTGGTGTGCTAGTGGGATAGCTAGCTGGTAGGCCCGCATGATCTGGTGCTAGACAGCACGTAAAAAGCTGATCTCATGGCCAAGGCCCTAAGAGCAGGTTTTTACGAACTGGTGCAAGGTGGGAGGCAAGAGGCCTTGCCTCCCGGGCGCGGCGCCTCAGGCACCGCGCTGGTTGCTAAACGTTAACCTGCGGGAAGCGCACGCTTAATCGAAGGTGTACTGGATGCCAAGACGCAGACGGAGCTGACGATCGTCGCGGTTGGAGGCAACCGAGATATCACCGATCTCGATGTATGGGTTCCACTTGCCGAAGCGGTAGTTCATGGCAATGTTGTGCTCGTAGTTGTGTTCTTTGTTGTCGAACATGTAACGAGTGGAACCATCAGCGTTGTCGTTTAAGGCCCACATGTAGGTGTAGTTGTAGTTGATACCAAAGTTGCCGTAGGAGTAGCCGACCCAAGCATCGATACGACCATTCTTCTGGTCGGCCTTGTCGTTGTCGTAACGCCAGTAGTCGTAACGTGGGCGAATGGCAAACCAGAGACCAAAGTCGGTGTTGTACTGCAAGCGCAGGTATGGCTTGTAGCCGGTGGTCTCACTGGTGGACTCGGTGATGATACCTGGGGTGATGGTAAAGCCGGTATCAGCGATCTTGTAGCCCCACCATAAGCTCATCTCAGTGGCGTTGGTGACGAAGTCACCTTCTTGGCCTTCGCTGTAGCCTTGAGGCAGGGTATCATCACCAGCATTAGGACGCTCGGAACCGGACTTGAACGAGGAGTCAACGTAGAAGCCGATGCCGTTCTCGAACGCACCGATTAAGCAGATACGGTCGAAGTTCTCACCGTACTCGCCGCGATACTCGTGACGATAGTCGGCGGTGAAAGTGGCGGCCTGAGCGGCCGTGATCATAGCTGCGGCTAAACCGACACCTAAAGCAATCTTTGAAAAGCGCATTTCTTACTCCATCATGGGAACAAGGCTAAGCTGCCTATTTACACCAGATTAGCTGTGCACGCACAGCAGGCAGCCTAGAGGATGCTGACCGAGGTCAGCGGGTGAAACTGTGCAGTTTCGTCGGGCAAGCGTCGGACTTACTCTACGACGACCTTGCCATCTTGAACCTTAACCGTTTGAACATCGGTGGTAGCTTGACCGCCTGAGGTCTCGCCGCCCACTAAGATGATCTCATCGCCGTTTTGGATGCTGACACCGTAAGCCAATGGGGTAGCAAGGTCGCCTGCGTGTGTCCAAGCACCGTCAGTATAGGTGTAGATCTCATCGCGCCAAGTCTTGGTGCAGCCATTGTGGGCGAAGTTCTGGCCCTTGTTGTAGTTGGCCGTGGAGCCCGGGAAGTTAGCACCGCCGATTACGACCATGGTGCCGTGCGAGTAGCCTGAGAAGGCACCGGCCACACCTTCTTGGACGGAGTCGCCCTGAGCTGGAACTAAGTCAGGGGTGTTTTGCAGCTTGGCGTAGTCGTCCTCGACTGTGAACTTAACGGTGGTAGCGGTACGTAAACCTGGCTTGCGCTCGCCGTTGACGACAAAGACGCTGTGATCTTGAGGGTCAACTGCGACCGCCGAACCTGCGGTACCGTAGTAAGGTAAGTTACCGACGGTAGTCCAGAGGTTGTTTGCTGGGTCGTACTGTAAGATGGCCTTGTTGAAGAAGTAGTCCTTGACTAACTTGCCGTTGTAGTCGGCATTAACCTTGTCGAGCAGGGCCTTGTTGTCGGCCTTGGTGGCATAGTCAACGTCGGAGAAGTAGCCGTCGAAGATTTCCTTGTTGACCGAGCCGATCACCAAGGCATTCTTACCGTCGGCGGTCACTACAGTGTGACCGGTTAAGCCGATTGGGCTGCGGGTTAAGAGCTTGGTCCAAGTGTCAGTGGCAGGGTCGTACTCAAAGACTTCGTTGGAGACCGAAGTGAGCTCCGAGTCAATCTTGCCGCAACCACCGAAGACGTAGATCTTGCCGTTTAAGGCCACGGCTTGAGCTTGGTCACGGGCAGGAGCTGGGAAAGCAGCGATCTTCTGCCATTGTGGTTGAGCACTCTTGGTGTCTAACTTGTACCAGTCTTGACCGGCAGTGCCTAAGCCGACATAGATGACGCCATCGTTCATGGCACCTGCGCCGGACTTAAATGGGACCGGCACATCTGGTAAGGAAGCGGCTAAAGCAGCCGAGGAGGCAAAAGCGGTTAAAGCTAAGGCGGCTGCTAACTGCTTAATCTTCATAGACGAAACTCCTTTACAACTCATCAAGCCCAGCGCCGGTCATCATCGACCTCAGCCCTGAGGTCTTCAGCCCTGAGGTCTTCAGCTCCGTAAAGTCAAAGCGCTCCTTTGGGATAGTGGGATAGATAAGCGGGAGGAGCGGTTCGTGCAAGTCGCGGGCGAACCTAACTCCGAGCGCTTGAGCTTTGTCGTAGCTGCTCAGTCTGACCAGCGCTGCCTAAGCATGGCTTGGAGATATTTTTCATGGCCTATAATAGTGGAAGAAAATTTTTTCACAATCGCCAATTTGTGGATTTGTGATCTTGTTCAAAGTCCACGCAGAACTATTTCAAAAACGGCATATACATCACATTATTGCAGGCCAGTGGCCTGCATCTTACCCCAAGTGGTGCTAGGCCGCACCAGCAGGGCCCGCGGGCGCCTAGAAAGTGTGATTTGGAACAAAATTTCACCAACGCTCCCGCCGCCGGGTCACAAAAACTTCCCGCGCGCGCCAGTCATCTATTATCATGGACACGTTCCGTGGAAAAATTTTTTACCAAACGCCGCCGCGCCAGAGCCCATCAGGCTTCTGGGGCCCTCGCCGTGCCTCGCACGGCGGCCCCATAGTGCGTCC
Source organism: uncultured Anaerobiospirillum sp. (assembly GCA_944389615.1). Taxonomy (GTDB): domain Bacteria; phylum Pseudomonadota; class Gammaproteobacteria; order Enterobacterales; family Succinivibrionaceae; genus Anaerobiospirillum. The sequence continues at coordinate 9,316 of CALXNA010000053.1, forward strand.
CGCTTCGGATGAGCGCAGCTCATTGGACAGTGCGTCCCACTTCGGATGAGCGCAGCTCATTGGACAGTGCGTTCCGCTGCGCTGAGGGTGGACGAGGACAGCAAGGGCGGCCCAAGGCAGATTTGGTCGTTTGGTGCGCGGAGCGACCCAGCCTGAGGTGTGGTTGAGTGGCTGGGATTCATGGGGTCTGCGCATGTTTGCTGGAGCGTAGGCTGTTGCTTGGTTGATTGGTGGAGTCGTTACGTAGGCCGTACGGCCTGAGGCTATCACTAGAAGTTGGAGGCGGTGCTTGAGCCCGTGAGGGTTTGGTGTGGGCACCGGGACTTGGGATGAAGAGCATGCGCGAGTTAAAGCTACCTGAGAGTGTCAGTGGGCGGATTTTACACACCTTGCGTGCCATCGAAGCAGAGCTGCCCTTGGCGCTCAAGCGGCTGGCGCACTACATCTTGGAGCATCCCAACGACGTTACCACCATGAATGTCACTGACATCGCTAACGGCGCGAGCGTAGGCGAGGCGACGGTGGTGCGTTTGGCCAAGACCTTGAAGTTTCCGGGCTTCAAGGAGTTTCAGCTCGAGCTGGTCAAGGAGCTCGCGGGCAAGAGCCAAAACGGCGAGGAGCAGATTCTTGACTCCAACATCGCCGATGGCGACGACTGCCTCGTCATCGCCAAGAAGCTCAAGCTGGCGATCAGCCGCTCCTTGAACGAGAACATTCACAACATCGACCCGCAGACCTGCATGGCGGTAGCCGACGCCATCTACAAGGCGCGCAAGGTCTTCATCATCGGTGTGGGCAATTCGTGCTTGAGCGCGCTCTTCTTCAAGAACAAGCTCTGCCGTATCGGCATCGACGCGCAGTCGGAGTCGATGGATCACTTCATGTACACGGCCTTGGCCATGTTAGGCCCGAGCGACGTAGTCATTGCCCTGTCGCAAAAGGGCAACAGCTATGAGACGCTCAAGGCCTTTGAGATTGGCAAGGACAGCCGCGCCTTGGCGGTGGCCATCACCAACAATCCGGTCGGGCGCCTCGTGCACCTTGCCGACTACGTGATCTACAACGGCAACGAAGAGGGCATCTTGCAAGGCGACTCGGCGGCGACCATTGCCGCGCAGATTCACATCTGCGAGCTGCTCTACTCCTTAGTGGTCTCCTTTAACCGCACCAAGGCCACCAAGACCAAGCAGATCACGCTGCAGGCCCTCAGCCGCACCGTCTCGATAGACTAACAGCCGTACCACCCCGCCAACGGCTCACGCCGAACGTGAAGCCGTCCCCTGTGGTCGTACCACCCCGCGGGCGCCCGACAAAAAGCGGGCTTTTGCCTTGCTCAGCGGTGCGCTGTGGCCTAAAGTGCCAACTTGGCACGTAAACGGCTTGTCCGCTCCTAGGTTTGAGTGCGGGGTCAGGTGCATACGGGTAAGTCATGCGGTTAGGTTGGGGCAGCGCGGAGCGCGCGTTTGAGGCAAAACAGCACATCAGGGGCAGAGCGCGCGCTTGGGCCTGCGGCGCCGTGCTGGCGTTTTGTCTGCTGCCTTTAAGCGCACATGCTGCCGAGGAGCGTCCATCGTTTTTAGGCTGGGAGGCGGGGCGCCTTGACTATGCCTACGGCGCCTCCGAAGTGGCGGCCTTCGTCAATACGCCGGAGCAGGTGCAGCTGCAGATCGTGCTGTGCGCGCTCAATGAGGCCAGTCCATTTCGCTTAAGCGTGCTCTTGCCGCACGCGAGCTCCCACTCGAGCATCATTCCAGTTAAGCTCCATGTCGACGGCACCGTCACCCACGTCTACGCCGAAGTGCGGGGCAATGCCCTCGAGTTTCAAATCGACAGCGCCTTTCTCCTCACCTTACCCGACAGCCCGACTTTTGAGCTGGAGTTCAGTCCGGAAGATGCAGCCTTCCTCAAGATCCCACCGCTACTGTCCTTGCCCATGGCGCGCGCGCCGCTGGTTTTAAGCGAGGTGGCACGCACTTGCCAAATCTTAAGCCGCGAGCACGGCTTTGAGTGCGCTCCGGAGCTCATCTCCGGCATGTTGTGGCCACGCCAAGGCTTTAACAGCCGCGCCACCCTCAAGCGCCTCGCGCAGCAAGACCCTGAGCGCGCCCAGCAGATCTTAAGCGCTGAGGCCAAGACCAGCACCAGCGCACGCATCACCCATATCAACGGCCAGCCGGTGCTCACGCCGATTGACTTGGAGCGCGCCTGCCTGCGCCCGCTCGAGCCAAGCGATGAGCGCTTAACTCAAGCGCCCGAGCGCCTGACGCAGGCTGCCGCCCACGACCCCAGCGCCTCATCTCAGGATATCACCTCCCAGAGCGCCGCATCCTCTCACAGCAACGTGCATGCGACTACGCGTAGCCCGAGCGGCACGCGCGACTTTGCCCCAGCCCAATGGATGCAGCGGGCAGCGGCGGCGGCCGCACAGCCTGAAGCAGAGAGTAACGACGTGGTGACGCCGCGCTCCTTTGTCTTAAGCGAGCAGTGCCGTCTGGCCTTAGATCAGGTCTATGCGCGCACCGGCGCGGAGGCGCTGTCCTATTTGCGCGAGCTTTTCTACGAGCCTGCCGGGAGCTATCAGCGCTACGCGACGCTGTGGCGCACGGTGATGGCCGATGCGGCGCGCATGGACTTTGAAAGTCCCAAGGAAGCGACCGAGCGCCTTGAGCGCGTGGGCAAGACCTTGCCGGACTATGACTATTACTTGGCGCTCTATACCCTCTTTAGCTCCGGGCACGAGCAGCTGGTGCAGTATCCGCAAAGCTACTATGACTTGATGCACTTGGGCTCGGATCCGGCGACCTTTCTTTACGCTATGGACAATCGCTATGAGCTGGAGACGGTCAAGTATGCTTCGGTCTTAGTGCGCCGCCTCACCGGCTTTATCACGCCGCGGCGCAACGTCGAAGAGGCGCTCACTGCATGGTGGTCGTTTTACCAAGAGCTCTGCGCGCTACTGCCGCCGCTCGTGCGCGCCCAGTCCTTACGGCCGGTGCTCTACCGGCAGATGCTGATGCGGCTGTGGCGTCAAGCCGGCTACCCGCAGGCGCTGCATTTGCGCCCGGAGTATGCCTTTGTCCAAGGCCGCCATGGCCGCATCGTCACGGGCGAGTCGCTGGAGGCCAAATGCTCGATCTTTGAGGGCAGCAACAACGACCAATTCTTCTTCTCCAGCCCCGAGTGCCATGACATCGTCACCACCGACATGCGTCTGCTCGGTTACTACAACGAAGACCTGCGCGCGGTCTGGCGCAACTGGAGCGCCTACGTGAATGCGTGGCGTAAGTCGCCCTTTGCCGACAATACCCAAAGTGACAGCGCAGTGGGCAATGTCGAGGCCAACCTCGATTTGACCTTGCTTTCCTTGTACAAGACCTATGGCTTTGGCGACTATTACTTGCTGCGCAAGTGTATATCGAGCCGCGACAGCGACATCTGCGCTTACGAGACCTTTAAGAACAAGGAAAGCTACCAAAGCGACCTGCGCAAGAGCATCGCCTCCATCGCCAAGGTCTCGCGGCGTGAAGCGCGCAGCTTAAGCGAACTCCATCGCCTCTGGCAGCGCTATTACGACAGCCTGTGCACCTTTACCAATAACCTTGTGGAGCGCGGCATGCTCAGCCCATGGCGCGCCCCTTTCGTCCAAGGTGTGGCCGTGACCGCCCAAGCCGAAGTCATGGGCAATAGTCTCTACCCGGCCCAAAGCAACGACGAGTTCTAAAACGCAAAGCCCCACGAACTTACGTCCGTGGGGCTGGTAGCGCTAGAAGGCGCAGACGCGGCTGCGCGCGCCCCAAGGCGCCCCAAGGCGCAAAGCGCGCTTAGAGCACGGTGAACTTATAGGTGATGAAGTGCTTTAATGGGGCGCTTGGGCTGACCATTGGGTTGACGTCCTTGAACTGCTCTAAGTGTGGAGCATCTGGGTAATACTCAGGCTCAATGGCAAAGCCGTCATAGGCACCGTAGACCTTACCGTCATCACGGGCAATGGCGCACATGCCCTCTGGGGCGCCTTCGTTGATGGCATTGCCCGAGTAGAACTGGAAGGCAGGGTAGTCGCTGAAGATCTCAAGCTGGACGCGCTTGCCGTCGATCGGCTCGCCCTTGATGGCAACGACCGGCTTGCTGCTATCGCGATCTTGGACGATAAAGCAGTGATCGTAGCCGTGGGTGAACTCCATGTTCTTGTCATCGGCGAAATCGTCGAGCGACTTTGCAAACTTTTTCCACTGGGTGAAGTTGAAGTTGTCGACCTTATCGGTGCGGGCGGTGACGTCGTAAACCTCGCCGGTTGGGATGGAGCGGGAGTCAATCACCAAGATGTCCTTGGAGTTAAAGCAGGCCTCGTGGCCTAAGACCGAGCTGTGGTGGCCGTTTAAGTTGAAGTAGGAGTGGTTGGTGATGCAGGCGGCGCACTCTTGGTCGCACTTGCCCTCATACTCGATCTTTAAGGTGCCATCATCGCCTAAGGTGTACACGACAGTGAGATCAAAGTTGCCCGGGAAGCCTTCCTCGCCATCTGGGGAGTGCAAGGTCAAAGTGACGCTATTGGCGCTGTGGGCGGCAATGGTAAAGCGCTTCTTATCGAAGCCGACTTCACCGCCGTGCAGCACCACGTCCTTACCGCCACCGACGGTATAGCTCTTACCGTTGGCTTTGAACTCGCCATGGTCGATGCGGTTGGCGTAGCGGCCAATGGTGGCACCCATATAGCACAGCTGACGGCTGTAGTCCTCAGGGGCGGCCGGGCCCACCAGCATCTCGTAGCTCTTACCATTGACCGGTACCTTAATGGAGTGGATGGTAGCACCCCAGTCCATGATGGTAACGCTCATCTTCTGGGCATTGGTCAGCTCAACCAGCTTTGGGTTTTGTGCAAAAGTATCGCTCATTGTTCCACGCCCCCAGCGGGGCCTCCTCCTAACAAAGTCTGGAGCCCTCTGTGGCGGGCTCAAAGCTCTAAGTTACTCTAACTTGTGACCGCGCTCAATAGGGCCAACGCACAGAAACCAAAATGCTTCCCCACCGCGCACTGCCGCCGCAGGACGTGGCACCCTGCGCTCACGCCGCCACTCAGGCGGTTATTGGCCGCGCGCGCCGCTCACGCCGCCTGCACTTACGCCCCGTACGCCGCAGCAAGGCTGCGCCGCGCTTGCGCATGAGCACGCGCGTTGTGCTATCATAAGAATAATTCGTATCTAGAATGGGCGTGTTATGAACATCTTGAAATATCCCGGCGGCAAAGAGCGTGAACTCAAGTACATCAAGCCGCTCGTGCCGCGCTTTCGCAACTACTACGAGCCGTTTGTCGGCGGCGGCTCGGTCTTCTTGGACATGGAGGCTGAGCACTACTTCATCAACGACAAGTCATGGGACTTGATGCAGCTCTACTCCAGCCTTAAGCAGCAAGACGACGAGATGTTTAACCTGCTCCATGAGATGCAGCACGATTGGCTCACGCTCGGGACGGCGGTGGCGCAGCATAGCGCTGAGCTCGGGGCGCTCTATGCCAAAGCACGCTCCGGGCAAGGTGAGAGCAAGGAGCTCAGTGCCCAGATGTGTGCGCTGCTACGCCCAAGCTTGCAGGCGCTGGTGCTGCCACAGAAGCTGCGCCTGACCTATGATGCGCCTACGGTGCTGACGCGCAAGCTCAGCCGCATGCTGCGCCTTGAAGCGCAACGGGGCAGCTTGCCGCAAGACGACGTCGTCAAGAACATCGAAGGCGCGCTCAAGGCGGCCTATTACACGATGCTGCGCGCTTGCTACAACGATAAGGAGAGAGAAGAGCAGGGCGCGCTGCGTACCGCCCTCTACCTGTTCCTGCGCGAAACCAGCTACTCCTCGATGTTTCGCTTCAATAATCGTGGTGGGTTTAATGTGCCGTACGGCGGCATCAGCTATAACGACAAGGAGCTCGATGCGCGCGTCCCATTCTACACCAGCGCGGCAGTACAAGCTAAGATGGCGGTGACCACCTTATGCTGCGCTGATTTTGCTGACTTTTTGCATCAGTACTCTCCGCAGGCGGACGATTTCATGTTCTTAGATCCGCCTTATGACAGCGACTTCTCGACCTATGATCAGAACGCCTTTGATGCACAAGATCAGGGCCGCCTTGCTGCTTACCTCATCGAGCAGTGCCCATGCAAATTTCTCCTTGTCATCAAGAACACTGATTTGATCAGCAAACTTTACCCTTTAGGGCGTCGCTGCGCTAACGGCGGTCACTTGATGGTCGAGCCCTTTGAGCACCAATATCAGGTGAGCTTTAAGAACCGCAATGACAAGAAGACGCAGCACTTGCTGATTGGAAACTACGACTTTTAGAGGCGTTTTATGCATAGTGAAAAAGAGATAAGACAAGCCATTAGCACGCTGCTGCAGCGTTATGGTGACCTGAACACGGCTGAGGTCAAGACTAGACTCAGCGAGGTCTTGACCTTTGACGCAGACGATAAGAGAGCGTCTCCGTCTCGACCGGGCGAGTGCAAGATCATGCAGCGTATCGGTAATATCGTCTCGCATCAAAGCGACCAGTTTTACATCTACGAAGAGGGCTTTGCTGTTGACAAAAGTAAGAATCCCGCTCTTTTTACCTTGAACTTCAACCGTCAACAAGAAGGCACGCCTTCAGTGGGTGCCGTGGAGCCCAACCTGCAGCCGGGCACGTCTGCGGCTGGATTCGTGGATCCCAACATGCAGCCGGGCACGCCTTCAGCGGGATACGTTGGGTTCAACATGCAGCCGGTCACGCCTTCAGCGGGATACGTTGGGTTCAACATGCAGCCGGTCACGCCTGCAGGTGGAGTCTTTGCTCCTCACCTTGCGCAAGGTTCGCATTCAGCCCAACAGATTGATTGGGATGCGGTCAATGAACGCCGTACTTCGTTAGGCAAAAGTGGCGAGGCTTTCGTCCTGAGGTACGAGGTAGAGCAGGTACGGAGCTTTGCTCCACAGCTCGCAGAGTATGTTTGTCATGTAAGCGAACGAGAAGGGGACGGCCTCGGTTACGATATCAGGTCTGTTAACTGCCGCGGTGAGACCATATACATTGAAGTTAAGACCACTCAAGGCGGTGCTGATACCCCTTTCTATATGAGTATCAATGAGCTGAACTTCTTTAGTGCCAACCCAAACAACGCTTTTATTTACCGTGTTTATGATTTCGATCCTGTAATCGGCACGGGCGAAGTCAGAGTGATTTCAGGTCAGGAGCTTTTGGCCCAATACGCGTTGGTCCCGATCTCGTTTAGCGTTAGACCGAGATAGGTGCGTCCACCGCCAGTGTGCTCGTCGGCCGTCGGTCTCATAGGAGTAGAGGCGCGCTGAGCGCGCGGCGGCAGTAGGGGGGCGGGCGCTGCAGCTTGGGTCTCCAAGCTGTTGGTCTCTGAGGGGGAGATGCGCGCCGAGTGCGCGGCGGTGGCAGTGGCGTTGCGTGCGGTGGAATGGCGGCGGGCTTGGCCTGCGGTGGAATGGCGCCGGGCTTGGCCTGCGGGGCGCGGCCGGATGCGGGTGGGGGCGCGGACTTTGGTGTTAGAATGGCCCAGTTTGCTCTCTGCTGCGTAGTGGAGGGCGTAAGTTCCCGGCCACGGCAGCCGCATCAATGCGGGCGACCGGGCCTGTCCTTTTGTTTTGCTAGGTGCTCTTATGAGTCGTCGCAACCAAAAACAACATAAAAATAATACCCCCCCCCGTTGGGACAGTCTAATCAGAATTCGGATATAGCGCCACCGGCGCTGCCTGCGGACGTCACCCAGCGCCTTGCCTATGGTGAAGCGGTGGTCGCGCAGATCCACTCAGGCTCCGGGCAGGCCACTCCCGTGACAGCCGCCCAGTTTGGTCACTTCGTTAAAGACCACTATCGCAAGCTCGCGCACCCATGGGCGCAGAGCTTCCATACCTACCACAGCCAGCATGTGATGGCCGATACGCTCGCCCAGCTTAAGGCGGGTATGGACGAGCTGTCCTGTTCCTATATCGAGCAGCACCAGCGCGTCATGATGATGGCCTACTTGGGCGGAGACATTCTCTTCCCGCAAGAGGCCCTTTGGACGGACGAAGACCGCCGCATCTTAGCGCACAACCGCGCGCTGGTCGCGCAAGGTCAGCCGCCCTTCCTCAAGCAAGTGAACCTCGAGTGGAGCAGCAGCTACACCAATAAGTACGGCATGTACGATTTGCCCCCTGAGGTGCTCGCGCGGGTCGATGGCAAGGCCGTGATCGATGGTGGTGGCTTTATCGGAGATACCCTGTGCCTGTTCCGTGACCTCTTCCCACACTCGGTCAAGTACAGCTTCGAGCCGGGCCAGCGCAATTACGACTACCTGTGCCAGCTGTTTAAAGCTGACCTTGCTAACGGCTCGCTGCAGGCGTTCCATCAGGCGCTGGGTGCTAAGTCCGGTACCTTCCGCTTGAGCGTCCCTGATAACGGCGTCTACAACTCCGGAGCCTCGGGCTATTACGACTATGCCCAGCATGGCCACTACGAGGAAGTGCCGATGGTCAGCCTCGACGAGGTGGTCGCTCAGCATCAGCTCGAGGTGGGCTTGATCAAGCTCGATGTCGAAGGCGCTGAGCCGGACATCATTCAGGGGGCGCTCACCACCATCAAGGAGCAAAAGCCGCTCTTGGTCATCGCCTTCTACCACCATCCCACCGAGTTCTATGAGCTCAAGCCGTTCCTTGAGTCGCTGAACTTGGGCTATAAGTTCCGCGTCCGGCGCTCGTGCATCTCCTTGCCCCTCGGCGAATTTGTCCTCATTGCCTATCACGATTAGCTGAACCCATCACGATGAGCGAAGATACGGCCCAAGCGCACCCCACGGGGGCCGACGCGAGTGATCGGACAATGAGCCAGCAAAGATGAATGCGTTTTGCTATCATCTCAGGTTACCTTGAAGTTGAACATGGCAGAGTGAGGTGCCCTGCACCTGCGGCGCAGAAGGCGATGGCATGCTACTGCAGGCGATATCTTCAGGCGGTTGAGCCTTACTGCGGCCAGTTTGTAAAGCGAGTTTGTCGGATGGGAATTATGACATTATTTAGTCTCAGGGGGAGGAGTGATCTTAGTTTTTATGACAAGATCGCTACTCAGCATCTTGCGTTAGTACAACCGCATGCGCGTGCGCACGATGGCGCCCACGATGGTGCGGGCAGTTTCTTAGGCGGAGAGGTGCGCCATGCCTAAGAAGCTGCACGAGCTGATTGCCCCAGCCATCCACGCCGAGTACTGCTACAAGAAGGCCAAGATCGCCAAGGCCTTAGAGAATCCCAACAGCCCTGAGTTTGACCTGCTCTACCAAATGGTGGGCGCCGAGATGGCGCGCGTCAATCCACCTCTCATCCTGCCTTACGTCGAAGTCTGTATCTCGCCCCAATGCACCTTACATTGCCGCGACTGCGCCAACTTCATGCAGCACTATGACAAGCCCAAGCCCATGGACTTGCCCGTGGTCAAGTCTTGGATCGACGCCTTATTAGAGTCGGTCGACCACATCCTGACCTTCCGCGTCATGGGCGGTGAGCCCTTAATGCAAAAGCAGCTGCCGCAGCTGATGGAGTATCTGATTGCCCAAGGCAAGCTCCAGCATATTCAAATTGTCACCAACGGC
>CALXNA010000054.1 GCA_944389615.1 uncultured Anaerobiospirillum sp.
TAGCGAACACCTTGTAATTGGCGTCGCCTCGACGTACTAAATGTCGCTCAACTCGCTCTACCATCTGTTACCACCTATTTTTGTAACAAGTGACCTACACTAAGACATATATCACGAGTAATCAATATCTAGCAACTATATGTTGTTGTTTTTGTGATAAACATCACATATGTATCTATATCTAAGCATCATCTCGGTATTGCCGCTTTCATCCCTACGCTTACGCATAGGGAATTTCGCGGCATTTAGTTAAACAAGAAGTTGCAAGCCGCATCACCGGCGCCAAAGCCCACCTTCTCCATGAAGGAGAGCTTGCCGGTAGCCCCATTCGGGCTCTTTGCTAACTCAGTCATTTGGTATTCCTCAGGGCTCAGCGCCCGTCACAGCAACAATCATCCGGTTCACCGCGCCCTGCGGCGGCGCAGGGCGCTAATGAGTGCGCGCCCGCAGGGGCGCCCGCCTTGTCGCCGCAGGGGCACCCGCCTTGTCGCCGCAGGCGGGGGCCGCTGCCGTAAGGCGCGGTGAACTGGGCTGCATATTAAAAAACCGGAGCAGGCGCATTTTGTGATGTAGGACAAAGTTAGCGGGAAGCGGTGGAACCAACATCAAGCTCATGCTATTAATATCAATCATCTGATACTTTTTGCGGAGCGCGTCATGCTGGGGAATTGGTTTAGTGACACCTTGCGGCTATTTGAGGTCATCGCCTCGCCGATCTTGCTCTTCGGCCCGGACGGGCAGCTCAGCTGCTACCACTGCCCACATGCCTACCCGCAGCGTAGCGCGGTGCAGGCCAAGGCCCAGCAGTTGGCGGCAGCTTGGCCCGAGAGCATCGGGGCGCCAGTGGTACTAGATACGGTCGAGGCTATGGGCGGCATGCGCCTGCCCGATCAGAGCGTGGTGATCGTGGGGCCGATTGCGCCGCTTAAGGTCACTATCGCCGGGCAGCACCATGAGCTGGCCAATACCACGGCGCTCAAGGCGGCCAACTGGTGGTTGACGCAGATCAGCGCCGAGTGTCGTCGCTTGGAGCATGAGCCTGCGCCTCATGATGTAGCGCATGCGCTGGAAGGTGCACTGGATAGTGCGCTGGACAGTACGCCGATGGTCGCGCCGGAGAGCGGGCCGAGACTGCAGGTTACCGAGCTTGAGCAAGAGTTGGGGCAGCTCTTAGGCCTCAAGCTCAGCGCCGAGCTGGAGCCGCCGCATACCCCCGAGGGCACTTTGTGTGCGCTGCTTGAGCGCAACTACGACCTCTCGGCCATTTGGGCGGCACAAGGCATGGCCTACAATCCCTTAGATGGCAATTGCAATGCGCAGGTGCTCGATCCCAAGGATGCAGACGACTTCATTGAGGCGCTGCACTTGGGCAAGATCAGCACGGTGCATCACCACAATCAGCTGCGCAATGAGGTCTTGATGCAGGAGGCCATTCGCGAGGGCAACTTGGACAAGATGCGCTGGGTCAGCACTGTGCCCACCAAGGGCCAAGCGGGGATCTTGGGCTTTACGCCGCTGCGCCATTGGCAAAACCACGCCCATCTCAACAATGTCCTCGCCAGCCGCGCTGCTATCGAAGCGGGCATCGCTCCCGAACAGGCCTATGTCCTCTCTGACAAGCTCTTCTTGGTGGTCGAGCAGGTGCAAGATCCGCTTTTGGCCAAGCAGATGCGCTTGGTCATTTGGCGCGCCTTCACCGAACAGGTCAAGCGCCATCACGATGAGCTCAAGGCCCGCCAGCAGACCATGGCGGCGCTGACGCCGCCCCTGCTGCCCAGCGCGCGCCCTGAGCCGGTCTTGGTGCTCAAGGCCCGTTACTTGATGGCGCAGCGCCTGATGGAGCCCTTGACCCTGACCCAGATTGCCGCGGAGCTTGACTGCACGCCCGAGCATTTGGCACGCAGCTTCAAGCGCTATCACCATCAAACGGTGCACGACTATCTGGTCGCTGAGCGCATCAAGCTCGCCAAGGAGCTGCTCTTAGAGAGCAACCACAAGATCGGGGAGATCGCGCAGCTGTTGCAATTTGCCTCAAGCTCGCACTTCGGCGCCGCCTTCAAGGCGCGCGAGCACATCAGTCCGCGCCAGTGGCGCCAGCTCCACGCCAAGGTCTACGAGGGTTAGGGGGCCTGCTCTACGAAGGGTAGGGGGGCCAAGGCCTATGAGGAGTAGGCGTACTTGCTGGGGCGGGCGCTGGCCCCAAGTAAAAGAGCCCACCGTGGGGGTGGGCTCTGGGTTAGAGAGGTGTGTTATGGGGGGTTAGTCCCAGATCTTGATGGTGTTGGCGCCGACCTTGAGGCCTTCGATTGGGCCGACGTGGCAGGCGGCCTCGTCACGGGCTTGGCCTAACAAGTCGTAGTTGATGGTCAGCGGGCTGCCATCCTTGTTCTCGTAGGCACACTCGCTCAGGCGCGTCTCGCCTAAGAACGCGGTGGTGATGGCCGGGAAGGTCAGGCTGAGCAGCTCTGCGGGGACATTGAGGTCGACCATTAAGCCTTGTTCGGTGCGGTAGACCTTTAAGGCCGGATCGTGGGCACAGCTGACCTTATCGTCCTCGCCGCGGTAGGCCGGGGCGTTCTTGAGGTAGGCGTTGTGGTGGATGTAGACCGGATCCTTGATCAGCTTAAAGCAGTCGATGTCCTCGCGGGCATACTTCTTTTGCAGCTCTTGGAATTCCTCGTAGCCATTGGAGAATGGGTCGTAGAAGGCCGTGCCGAAGTGGCACTCCTCAGTGCGAGCCTTGCCCTCGCCCACAAAGACGTTGCCATAGACGCGATCGTCGCCGCTGTAGACCACGGCAAAGCCGGTAACCGCGGTGGAGTGCGGGGCATGGTATGGGGTGGCGCGGTCTAAGACGTCGATGTGACGGGTGGTGCCGTTAAAGAAGTTGTTGACCAAGGCGGTGCCTTGCGCGACGTTGTCGAAGTTGTACTCCGAGGCAAAGATGTTGTTGGCGACGAGGCATGGGCCATGGGTCACTTCGATCATGAGATCGCGGAAGTTGTCGTAGAAGACATTGGAGAGCACCTGCGTGCCTTGGGCCTCCCAATCGAGCCAAATGCCTAAGGTGCAGGCGTGGAACTCGTTGTGGTCGATCTTGACGTCTAAGGCCGCGTGCAGCTTGATACCGGCGATCTCGTGGCCAAAGAACTCATGCTTCATCGCGATGTTATAGAAGCGATTGTGGTGGATGTGCGAGCCGATGCAGCCTAAGTGGCCGACCACGCCGTTTTGCCCGCAGTCGTGCATCACGTTGTTATAGACTTCGTGGCTGCCGTTGAGGTCAAAGCTCCAGCCGCGGTTGACGGCCTTAAACACATCCTCTAATTGGTGCTGGTAGCCCGGCTTGCGGTTAAAGCGCCAGCTCTCATTATCGCCGGTGCTGATCTCCTTGCCTAAGGACAGGGCCGAGCACTTGGCATCGTGCAGGTCGCAATTGCGCACGATCCAGCCCTTGGACCAATAGGTGTCGATCATGCCGCGCTGGACTCCGGTCGGTGGCGCCCATTGGGTCGCAGCTTGGCACACCTCAAAGCCATCGAGCGTGAGATAGTTGGTGTTAACTTGGCTTGGGGCCCAGCAGCAGTCGCGCACGTTGATCTCAATGGTGTGCTCTTTAAGCTGCTCGGGGGTGAAGTCGCCGAAGTGGGCGTAGATGGTGGTGTTCTCGGCATCAACCTCAGCATGCCAGACTAAGAGCGTGCGTGCGGTATCGTAGATAGCCTCTTCCGTGCCCACCCATGGCGAGCAGGGGCCTGCGGTCTTGATCTTAGGGTGCTTGACGTCGTTGAGATCTACGCACTCATACATCGAGACGCCATCGAAATAGACGTCGCCGGTGTGCAGGCAGTTAGGCCATGGATCCATGAGCCAATCACCGCACAGCAAGGTTGCAAAAGGATTGGTGCCGGTCGGGTTGTGCTCTTTAAAGAAGCGATTAGGGATGATGGCGCGATAGACTGGGACGGAGGCGTCAGCGCACGCTACGCGCTCCCAATTGGTGATGACTTCTGAGCCCTTGATGACGACCTTCTCGCCGGGAGCAGCTTGATAGGTGATGCGGTTGGTGTTGGACTTACCGCCCCAGCGTGGCTGTACCAGCTCGCGGTAGGTACCGGCATGGACAAGCACCGTATCGCCCGGCAGAGCGACTTGAGCGGCATGGTTGATCGTGGCAAAAGGCTGTTCGGCGCTGCCGACGTGGCAGTCGCAACCGCAGGCTTGGTTGACGTGGTAGATGGTCATGACAATTCCTCTAAATCTGGCTGCAGTTATGTGTGCCGCGTTAGCGGCAGCATGCGTGCCCGTGCACGCAACGTGTGCGTACGCAGGGCGCTGGCACTGTAGCAGGTGACAGGCCCGCGGCTTAGCCGCGAGCCCGGTAGGGCGTGCGCCCTGGGTATAGGGTTAGATCAGGTCGAAGCCGTCACGGGCAAAGACTGGGGTGATCTCAAGTGGGGTAGCTACCGTGACGACTTGGCCGCCCTCGTAGCAGGTGCCACTGTGGATGTCGCGCCACTTGGCGCCTTGTGGCAGGTAGACCTGCTTTTCGCTCTGGCCTGCCGTGTAAATTGGGGCGATCAAGAGGCTTGGGCCGAACATGTGTTGGTCTTCGTAGTCGTAGGTGGCTTGATCGTGTGGGAAGTCGTAGAACATTGGGCGGATCACTGGGGTGCCCTTGGTGTGGGCCTCGGCCATGATCTGCTGGATGTATGGCTTAAGCTGCACGCGGTAGTTCATATACTTCTTGCAGATCTCATAGACGCGCTCGCCGTAGGAGTAGACCTCGTTGGGGCCACCTGAGCAGCACATGGCGCCACCGGTAGTGCCAACTGGGTCTTGGCGGGGCTCGCGGTCGCCGTGGACGCGCATAACCGGGCAGAAGGTACCCCACTCAAACCAGCGGGCAAAGACCTCGCGATAGGCCTCGTCGTTGGCGTTGCCGCCGTGGAAGCCGCCGATATCAGTCGTCCACCACGTGATGCCCGCAAGGCCCATATTGAGGCCCGCAGCGATTTGGTTGCGCATGCTCTCAAAGGTGGTGCCGATGTCGCCCGACCAGACTAAGGCGCCGTACTTCTGCGAACCGGCCCAAGCGCAGCGCAGCAGGTTGATGGTCTTGTCGATGCCTTGAGCGCGCAAGCCATCAAAGAAGGTCTTGGCGTACATCACTGGGTACATATTGCCGATCTGCATGTTAGAACCGGCATAGTAGCGGAAGTGGTCGAAGTCATAGACCTTGTACTCAGGCTCGGCCTCGTCAAGCCAGAAGAGCTTGACGCCGCGGTCAAAGTAATTCTTTTTGGCGACCTGCCAGACGAACTTGCGCGCCTCCGGGTTGGTGGCATCAAAGTGAATGGTTGGTGCCATGAAGTCCATGCCATACTGGACGCCGCGCTCGGTGCGGATCAGATAGCCGCGCTCGTTGAGCTCCTTGAAGTTAACCGAAGCGGTCTCAACCGTCGGCCAAATCGAGACCATGAGCTCGATACCCAGTGACTTGAGCTCGGCAATCATGCCCTCAGGATCCGGCCAGTAGGTTGGGTCGAAGTTCCAATCGCCCTGATGCTCCCAGTGGAAAAAGTCGACCACGATGACGTCCAGCGGCAGACCGCGGCGCTTGTACTCGCGTGCCACTTCCAAGAGCTGCTCTTGGGTGGCATAGCGCAGCTTACACTGCCAAAAGCCCATGGCATAGTCCGGCATCATCGGCACGGTACCGGCGACCGCAGCATACTGCTCTTCGATCTCAGCTGGACTATCACCGGCGCAGATCCAATAGTCGAGCTTCTTGGTCGAGTAGGCGACCCACTCGGTTAAGTTCTTGGCGAAGGTGACCTTGCCTACGGCTGGATTATTCCATAAGAAGCCATAGCCTTGGGTCGAAATCATGAACGGCACCGAGGCCTGCGAGTTGCGCTGGGCCAGCTCCAAGGTGCAACCCTTGAGGTTCAAATAAGGCTGCTGGTACTGGCCCATGCCGTAGATGCGCTCGTGAGCGTTCGGCTCAAAGCGCGCGGTCAGCTGATAGTCACCGCCGCGGTGGGGCATAAACTCGCGTCCGACAATCTCTAAGGCGCTCAAGTCCTTGGAGTGGCCATCTAAGCGGTTGCGCGCAAACTCCTCGAGCAGCACCTTGCCCGAGGCCGTGTCATAGAAGACGACCTTGCCGCCTGCGGTGATCTCCGCGCGGATCTTGCCATTGGTGATGGAGCCGCATGGCACCTCAATGACGCGCGCACCCGGGAAGTTGGAGACGACCGTCTGCTCTTCAAGCCAAGTCTTGATGGTGCAGTTACCGGCAGCCTCGGCCCCGGCGGCGGCATACTGCGCAGGAACCTCTTCGCTCAAGGCGTAATCAGCATCGTTTAGGTCATAGCCCATCATGACCGAGCGCACGCGCAGGGCATTCTTACCCCACGGCTCGATGCAGGTGGTCTGCCCCTCAAAATAGCGGTAGAGCTTACCGTCCTTAGCTTCGATAATTCCTGCCATTGATCAATCCTCACACAGTGTATGGCTGAGCGGGCTCGGCCCCAACTTGGGGCTACCCCAGCTTGGGGAGCTATCCCGAACGGGTGCTATCTTATCCGTGAACATTACGCAAAAGTGTGCACGGACACGACAAAAAGTGAAAAGCGTGAGGAAGGTCAAAACTTAGCAGAACGCACAAGCAGCGCGCTTTTGCTGTGCGCGGTCACGCGTAGGTGTTGGAGCGGAGAGAGGCGCTCAGTTGCTGAGCGGAGCGGCGGGAAGCGCGGGCCCGACGGGCCCGGCTTGATTGAT
The DNA here is from genome assembly GCA_944389615.1 of uncultured Anaerobiospirillum sp. GTDB lineage: Bacteria > Pseudomonadota > Gammaproteobacteria > Enterobacterales > Succinivibrionaceae > Anaerobiospirillum. The sequence goes on from CALXNA010000054.1 coordinate 6,787, forward strand.
GGTTAGAAGTTGGCCTTGAGGTGAGCGAGGTAGCGGGCTTTGTCGCCTTCGTGGTCGGGGTTCTTGACGACGTCGTTGAAGGTGAAGCTGGGGAGCTGATCCTTGATACCGATGAACTCGAAGGTTTTGCGCAATGGCATAAACAAGCCATCGATGCCCTTGCCCTCAAAGAACTGCTCTGGATCCTCAAAGGCCTCCTTAGGCGCATTCCACGTGGAAACGAGCATATAGTGTTTGCCCTTGAGCTCACCGCCGGTACCATATTTGGCGCTGGGATCAGCACGGTGGCGCCCATCACCTTTGGCAATGCTCGGATCGCAGAAGACCTCGTCGATATACTTCTTGAGCTGCCACGGGATCGACATCCAAAAGCCCGGGGTTTGGACGATGATGTAGTCGGCTGCAACGATCTTGCTCGCTTCGGTGGCGACATCGTACTGGTCTTCAACGCGCGAGATGGTGACCTCGTAGCCCATTGCGCTTAAGGTCTCTTGAGCGAGCTGCGCGTAGTGGTGATTGAGCTTACCTTGAGCAAAGCCTTGGTGCACGCCTGCATCGATGATCAAAACCTTTTGTGCCATTACAGACCTCCTTATGGGGTTAAGGCCGCCCGCCCGGCGCGCGGTGCCGATAGTACGCAGAGCAGGCGGCCATAGCAAGCTATGTTACGGGCACTGCATTGCGGAGACAAGCGCCGGGGGCGCAAAAGCTAGATTCAGGCAAAAGATTGAGAACCTGAGGCAAAGCCTAGCGCAAATAATGGGCCCGTGCACGAAGTTGGGTGCCAGCGCCCTGCGGTCGGAGGCTTATGGTGGCGGGTCAGTGGGGAGTCTGCGCTTGCGTGGATAGGGCTGATCATGCTGGGACGGGCTTTGTCGTGCATTTGCCCGAGACTTACGTGTTAGTTCGGGGCCTTGGTTTGGGTGTGATGTGCACGAGCACAGTTTAATTTTTTCTTGACCGTGATCACTTTTGTCGACAAAGAATGATGCAAGACCGCCGCAAAAACGATATTTTTGTTTGGTCCCAACGGATGGTGGGGATAGCGCACAGGGAAAGCTGGGGATAGCTGCTCTGTGCCGCGTGTTACCTCAGGTTTCTGGGGAGTTACTTTCGCAATTTGCGTGCACGGACACGCGGTTGCTGCCATGGGGCGCAGGGTGCGCCGCTGGGCAAGCTGGGAGGCTGCCTTGGGGTGCGCCTTGAGGCTGCCTTGCGGGCGGCCGTGGCGCTGATGGCGTTTTGTTCTGAGGGTCAAGCCACGAGGGATAGGAGCGTCAGCTTCGGTGGCTTGGGCCTTCGGTGCTAAGGAGGAGTTGTAGCAATGGCCTCACATAAGGTCTCAATGTTTGAAAAGATAAGTTTCGGAAGTGGTGACTTGGGTTGCACCATCATCTGGAACGTAGTCGGTATGTTCTTGACCATTTACTACACCGACGATGTCAAGATTAGCGCCGCCGCGGTCGCAGCCATCATGCTGTCAGTCCGTATCTTCGACGGCTTCTCAGATCTGGTCATGGGTTACATCCTTGACCGCACCAACTCGAAGCTGGGTAAGGCTCGTCCTTGGATCTTATGGTCTTCGCCATTCATGGCCATCTTCCTCGTCTTGTGCTTTGCGGTACCTGACTTCTTGGGCGAGACCATGAAGGTCATCTACGCCTTCTTGACCTACTTCTTCTTAACCGTAGTCATCTACACCGCTTGCAACCTGTCGTACTGCGCTCTGACCTCGTTTGTCACCGATGACCTGCAAGAGCGTGCCGGCATGAACTCCATCCGCTTTGTGATGACCGGTTTAGGCTCGATTGTCTTAGGCTACGTCACCCCAGTTGCGGCCAAGGCCTTTGGCAGCTATGTCATCATCTGCATTGTCTATGGTGCCGTCGCCTTTGTCCTCTTGCTGTTATGCTTCTTTGTCTGCAAGGAGCGCGTCAAGCCGCAGCCACGCCGCCCAGAGGATAAGGTTTCGGCCAAGGAGTCCTTACGCGTCCTCTCCAAGAACACCTTCTTCTACTATCTGGTCGCATTCTTCATTTTAGACTTCGCCAACGCCGGTATCACCGGTGCCTCGGGCATGTACCTGTCGCGTTACATCATCCAAGATGACGCCTTCTTCGGCCACTTAACCTTTGCCTCGGTACTGCCGCAGGTCATCGCCTGCTTCATGTTCCCTTGGGTGATGCAGTGGTTCCGCGGCAAGTGGAATACCATCATCTTCGGCTATGTCCTCTACGTAATCGGCTATGGCATGTGCTACCTCTTTGTCGGCACTGAAATGACCATCGGTTCGTTTGACTTCTACGCCTTGCTCATCGGCAGCGGCATCAAGGGCATCGGCTGGGGCATTCACTTAGTTGCTATGTTCGCCATGATCGCTGATGTCGCCGAGTACGGCGAGTGGAAGGCCGGTCGTCGCTTAGAGGGTGCTACTTACTCGGTCTCGTCCTTTGGCTTCAAGATTGGCTTAGGCATGGGCGGTGCGGTCGTTGGTGCCGTCTTATCCATGGTCAACTACGACGCCTCCTTAGAGGTACAGCCACAAGAGACCTTAGACGCCATCTTGACCATCAACTTCACTATCCCATTGATCCTCTCGGTCATTGGTCTGGTCATCTCGGTTACCAACAACTTAGATAAGGTCTACCCGACCATCATGAAGGAGTTAATGGTACGCCGTGCCGAGGAAGCCCGTAAGTTCTCGCACGACGAGCTCGACCGTCCGTACATGGACAAGTAAGCTGACAACAACGCGCAGTAGCGCATGCGCAATAGCGCGTAGGCTCTGACCGAACGGCATGGGCTGTCCGGCGCAGAGCCAAACCCCGGGGCGGCGACCGCCGCCCTGGCGGGAGCAGGCTCCGCTGCCTCTTGGGGGCAGCCGACGCTGCCCCCGACCGAGCAGAGTTCTGCCCCAAGGCCTCGCGCTTGCCCCTCAGAGTGAGGCTTTGGGAGAGAGCGTTGCCGGTGCAATGCCACGTGTTTATGCTGCCGTACGAGGTGCTTTGATGAAGATTACCAATCCAATTTTGCCGGGTTATAACCCAGATCCGTCCATCCTGCGGGTAGGTGATGATTACTACATCGCTACCTCGACCTTCGAGTGGTTCCCGGGTGTGCGCATCCACCACTCACGTGACTTAAAGCACTGGGAGCTGGTCGCCCTGCCCCTTAACACCAAGAAGCTCTTGGATATGACGGGCAATGGTGATGGCGGTGGTATCTGGGCGCCTTGCTTGAGCTACCACGACGGCAAGTTCTACCTCATCTACACCGACATGAAGACGGAGGATAGCTCGGCCTTCCGCGATGGCCACAACTATCTGACCACCGCCACCGATGTGCGCGGCCCATGGTCTGACCCGATCTTCTTGAACTCGTCGGGCTTTGACCCATCCTTATTCCACGATGACGATGGCCGCAAGTACTTGGTCAACCCAATCTGGGATCACCGCATCGGCCACCACTGGTCTTATGGCATCGTGATGCAGGAGTTCTCAGAGGCTGAAGGCAAGCTAGTCGGCCCGGCTAAGGTCATCTGGAAGGGTACGCCGGTCGGCATGACCGAAGGCCCACACCTCTACAAGAAGGATGGCTACTACTACCTGATGTGCGCCGAGGGTGGCACCGATTATCACCACTCTGAGACCATCGCGCGTAGCCGCGATATTTGGGGCCCATATGAGGCCGACCCTGAGACCCCATTCCTCTCGGCCTTCTACGACCCAACCAACCCACTGCAAAAGTGCGGTCACGCCTCGTTGGTCGAGACCCAAAACGGCGAGTGGTACTTAGCTCACTTAACCGGCCGTCCATTAGAGTTAGGCCGCCGTCCGCTCTTTGACCTCAACCTCTATGGCTGCTGCCCATTAGGCCGTGAGACGGCCTTGCAAAAGATCGAGTGGGTTGACGGCTGGCCACGCGTAGTCGGTGGTCGTCAAGGCGCCTTGGAGATCGAAGGTCCAGCTCTGCCTGAGGTGCCAGTGGCACCAACTTGGCCGGGCAAGGACGACTTTGACAGCACCGAGCTGAACATCAACTACCAGTGGCTGCGCATCCCGCTCACCGAACAAATGGTCACCTTAAAGGAGCGTCCGGGCTATCTGCGCATCTACGGCCATGAGTCGCTGGCCTCGTATCACACCCAAGCCTTGATCGCCCGCCGCTGGGAGTCATTTAACTTCGACGCTGAGACCGCCGTCGAGTTTGAGCCTGACACCTTCCAGCAGCTGGCAGGCCTGACCTGCTTCTACAACCGCGATAACTTCACCTTCATCCACGTTTCGTGGGATGAGGAAGTCGGGCGCTGCATCGACATCATCGGCCGTTCGGTCAAGAAGTACTACGCGCCGCTCAAGGGCAAGGTAATTCCAGTCCCAGCCGAGGTCAAGCAGGTCTACTTCAAGGTCGAAGTACGCCATGACACCTATCGCTATCTCTACAGCTTTGATGGTGCAAACTACACGGCGATCGACTACGACTTCCGTTCAGCTGACCTCTCTGATGATCACGTCGAGCGCAATGGCGGCTTAGCCTTCTTTACCGGTGCCTTTGTCGGCATGACCTGCATCGACATGCAAGGCACCCACAAGCCAGCCGACTTCGACTTCTTCAGCTATCAGAACGTCTAAGCGCGCCTGACAGCGCGCGGCTCATGCGCTATCAGCGCTAGGCCCGCGCGCCATCAGCGCTGTGCCCAAGCCCTGCTTGGGCCGCGCCTGCCGTCTGCGCACTTTTGCCAAAGTGTGAGCCAAAAGGGGCAAAATGGGGCTTTTGGGGGCGGCTGGGGCGCTGGGAGTGCAATGGTTTGGCACAAGGGCCATACTTTGCGCTATCATTACGCTTGTAGAGCCAAGGCGAATGTGTGCCATATCTTTCACCTTGGACTTGACCCGTGCTAGGAGCTTGGCCTGCCAAGGCTTGGTTCTTATCGTGCGCCAGTTAAGACTAAGCTGTGCTACAGCGACGTTTTGACCTAAAGAGGCAAAGGTGGCGTACCTACTTGCAGCAAGCAAACGGGCTGCACAGCAGTAAGGCTGAAACGCAGCTTAACGCTTGGGGCGAGCCTTCGGGAGTGGTGCCAAACACACCTGAGGCTGGTACGGCCGTGCCTAATTGATAAGAGCGGTGGAGACTCTTAGGCGCTCAGAACATACTTTCCCGTTTCGTTTAGAAAGGTCCATTCATGTCTAATGTAGTTATCACAATCTCCCGTCAATATGGTGCAGCCGGTCGCGAGATCGCAACCAAGGTCGCTGAGAAGCTGGGCGTTCACCTCTATGACCGTCAGTTAGTGCACATCGCTGCTGCACAGTTGCAGATCGACGAGTTAAGCGAGGAAGAGCTCTTAAAGTTAGAGCGTGAGGTTCCACCTTTAGGCTTATCCTTCACCCCATTCTTCTCGTTCGGTATGCGCGGTGAGAAGCCATTGAACCAGCAGATCTTCGAGGCTGAGGCTGGCGTTATCGCCCGTTTAGCCCGCAACGAGTCCTGCGTCATCTTAGGTCGCTGCGCTGACTTCGTGTTACACAACGAGCGCAATGTCCTCTCCGTCTTCATCCACGCCTCCGACAAGTTCCGTGCTGACCGTGGCGTTCACGCCTACCTCGGCAAGACCTTAGAGGACTTAAAGCGTGAGGACGAGAAGCGCGCCTTATACTACAAGCACTTCACCGCTCAAGAGTTCGGCGACCCAGAGAACTACGACTTAGTCGTACGCTCCGACAAGGGCACCACCGATGAGATCGCTGAGTCCATCGTCGCTTACGCCAAGGCTTTCATTAAGTAAGCTCAAGCCGCAACCGCTTTTGAGGCAGGGTCAAGTCCATTGGGGCTTGGCCCTTGCTCGTTTCTGGGCGTAATCCAACCATAAAGCGCCGCCTAAAGCGCTGCCCGCAGCTTGGGCACACCCTCAGGTGGCGTGCGCTCCAACTGCGGCGTTCTGCCTAACATACCCTTGCCACGGGCCACTGCGCATTGGGCCGGTCGCGGGTGCGCGTCAGGGAACGCTCCGGTTCGAGCCACTGAGACCGTATCAGGTTGCGGGTAACTGAGCATGTCTGCCGTCTGGGCTGCGGCTGCGCTTTCCGCTTGCCGTCCCACGTTACGGGCCGGTCGTATTGGTCTTGATGGGGAGTAGGGCGTTGCGGCACTTCCTCAGGTTGCGCAGCCCCAACTACGGCGGCCCACCCGCCCCATACCCATCCCACGGCCCGGGCCACTGCGTTTCGGGTAGGCTGCGGGTGCGCATCCGGGGACGCTCAGGTGCAGGCCAATTAGGCCGCATCAGGTTGCGGGTCACTGCGCAGTTTTGCCGTCTGGGCTGCGGCTGCGCTTTCCGCTTGCCGTCCCACGCTCTGGGCCGGTCGTATTGGTCTTGATGGGGAAGGGGCTGGGGTTGACCTTGCTGGCATTCGAGGCATGAAAATCTCGGAGTGGCAGCTGCGGTTGGGCCTTATGTTGTGTGGCTGCAGTTGCGGTGGCCCACCCAACCCTGACTAGGCTGATCCTCTGCGTGGTCACGGAGGCGTGAGCAGGCGGCGATCCGTTGTCGCAGGCTCAGAGCTTGGGCGCGGGCAAGATGCTTCCTGCTCCTTAGAGACCAACGCAGTGGCCGACACGTGAAGCGGCGAGCGGCTAGCGTAGCCGCCGCAGCAGTGGCCCAAAGTCAGTGGGGATGGCGTGGCGGCGCTGAGCGTGCCGGGGCACGCTGGTGGGGACAGGGAGCGGCTGGGAAAAAATGCGATCCTTCGCAAATTTTCGTGATTTGCTGTAGGGCAAAGCCCACACTACCATTTCAGTTGACGTACAATAGCGCCCAACATGTGCACGTGCACAAAAATTTCAGTTCGGGATTGTGTCTTGTTATGAAGATTAGCGACGGCAACTGGCTGGTTCAGCCTAACTTCTCGTTACAGCATCCAGCTCAGGTCTATCAGTACCACTTCGATCAGAGCTCGGGCAAGCTTACCATCTACGCTCCGGCTAAGGAGGTGCTCTCCGATCGGGCCAACCAAATCAACTGCACCCTCTTTACCATCGAGATCTCTGCCCCTCACGTCGGTGTGATTGGCGTCAAGTTCAACCACCATATGGGCGTGGTCGACCGCGGCCCGCACCATGAGCTCAACATTAGCGCTGAGGCGCAGCGTGCCGCTCAGTTCACTGATTGCGACGACTACATCGAGTTCAAGTCGGGCGACTTGGCCTGCCGCTTGAGTAAGCGCACTTGGCAGGTCGACTTCCTGCGCGCAGGTAAGCGCATCACTGGCTCGGAGTATAAGAGCACGGGCTATGTCACCGACATCTTCAATGGCCAACACTACTGCTATGAGCGCCTTGATATCACGGTCAATGAGTGGGTCTATGGCTTAGGCGAGCGCTTTACCTCCTTTGTTAAGAACGGCCAAGTGGTCGACACTTGGAACTTAGATGGCGGTACCTCGACTGAGCAAGCCTACAAGAACGTGCCGTTCTACCTCACCAATAAGGGCTATGGCGTCTTCGTTAACCACCCTGAGAAGGTCTCCTTTGAGGTGGGCTCGGAGCGTGTCTCCAAGGTACAGTTCTCGGTTAAGGGCGAGAGCCTTGAGTACTTCGTCATCGACGGCCCAAGCCCTAAGGACGTGCTACAAAAGTACACCGACTTAACCGGCAAGCCAGCCCTGCCTCCGGCTTGGTCGTTTGGCCTGTGGCTGACCACCTCCTTTACCACCAATTACGATGAGGCCACCGTCAACTCCTTCATCGACGGTATGGCCCAGCGCGATATCCCGTTGCACGTATTCCACTTCGACTGCTTCTGGATGGAAGGCTTTGAGTGGTGCAACTTCACGTGGGATAAGGCCTGCTTCCCGGAGCCTGAGGCTATGCTCAAGCGCCTGCACGAGGACAAGAAGCTCAAGGTCTGCGTCTGGATTAACCCATACATTGGCCAGAAATCGCCGCTGTTTAAGGAAGCCATGGAGCAGGGCTATCTCATCAAGCGTCCTAACGGCGATGTTTGGCAGTGGGATCTGTGGCAGTCGGGCCAAGGCATTGTCGACTTCACCAACCCTGCCGCGGTCAAGTGGTACCAAGACCACTTAAGCCGCTTGGTCGATATGGGCGTCGATTGCTTTAAGACCGACTTCGGCGAGCGCATCCCAACGGACTGCGTCTACTACGATGGCTCCAACACCGAAGCCATGCACAACTACTACACCTACCTCTACAACAAGGCTGTCTTTGAGGTGTTAGAGGGTAAGGTCGGCACGGGCAATGCCGTGCTCTTTGCGCGCTCGGCGATTGCGGGTGGCCAGAAGTTCCCAGCACACTGGGGCGGTGACTGCTATGGCACCTATGAGTCGATGGCCGAGACCTTACGCGGCGGCTTGAGTCTTGCGATGTCGGGCTTCTCGTATTGGAGCCATGATATCGGCGGCTTTGAGAACACGGCTCCGGCCGACCTCTACAAGCGCTGGTGCGCCTTTGGCCTCTTGAGCTCGCACAGCCGTCTGCACGGCTCCAAGTCCTACCGCGTCCCGTGGACGTACGATGAGGAAGCCTGCGATGTCCTGCGCTACTTCGTCAAGCTCAAGTGCGCACTGATGCCATATCTTTACAATATGGCCCGTTTTGCCCACGAGACCGGCATCCCAATGCTGCGCCCAATGGCCTTAGAGTTCAATGAGGATCGCGGCTGCGACCACCTTGAGAGCCAGTACATGATGGGCGATAGCCTCTTGGTCGCGCCAATCTTCAGCGCCGACGGCACGGTCGATGTCTATCTGCCACGCGGCAAGTGGACTTCGCTGATCACCAACGAGGTCAAGGACGGCAACAGCTACTACCACGAGACCCACGGCTTCATGTCGCTGCCGCTCTATGTGCGTGAGAACTCCTTGCTCGCCTTGGGTGCGGTCGATAACAAGCCGGAGTACGAGTATAACGTCGGCACCAAGTTCTTGCTCTGCGAGCTCCAAGACGGCGCCGAGTGTCAGGCCGAAGTCACCGACCTTAAGGGTAAGGTGGTCTACACCTTAAAGGCTGCCCGCTGCGGCAACACCATTGCCTTTGTCGGCAGCGGTGAGGCTCGTGATATCACGGTCACCATCACCAATGTCAGCGCCGCCACCTCCGCTGACGCCACCATCACCAAGGGTGATAAGGGCGTCGTAGTCGCACCACGCGACGTTCACGCCTTCACGGTCGAGCTCTAAGTCAGAGTCTTTACCGCATAAAAAACGGCTCTGGGCCTGCAGGCTCAGAGCCGTTTTTTTATGGGCGCCTAGTGCGGGCACTTGCGCCCGCAGGCGCGGCCCGCAGGCGCGCCTTGCGCCCAGCTCGGTGGGCGGCGCGGCTTAGACGCGGTTGGCCCACGCGACGCGGCTAGAGATCTCACTGCGCTCGGTGACCACGCGCTCAACCGTGAGCAGGAGGTCAAAGGGCTCCTTGAGGTTGTAGCTATAGAAGAGCTTGACGCCTTCATGATCGTCGATGACATCGGCAAGGCATAAGGCCGGGGCAAAGATGCCGTAGGCGTACCATGCGCCGCAGATGATGTCGGTCTTGCTGCGGTTGTAGCCGTAGAAGGTGGCTAAGTGATCGTTGCTGAGATCAAAGGCTTGCAGCAGCTCACAGTGCAGATCGGAAAAGGAGTTGCGGCTATGGAGCAGGACGCGGCGCCATTGCAGCGGTTTTTGGTTTTTGCGCTCGGCCTTGATCAGGTAGTAGTGACCTTTAAACTGCGCTTCCAGCTCAGGCGCAGGCTGGAGCGGATGGCGAGTTACAGTGATAGAGGCGAGCTGAGTCATCTTAAGTCCGTTGTTACAAGCTGGGGCGCCGGGCGCCATGGGATCGCATCATCATAGCACACATAGCGTGCGCAAGGCTGAGGCAGCGTTGCATCAAAACGGCGCATAACTGAACGCCAAATTGGCCTGCTGCCTCATCTTGGTGAAGTGGGGCCGAGCCGGGGCGTCTTGCGCTAATCTGTGCACCTACTTGACGCGGTAGGCGCTCTTGGGCGCGGCCTGCTGCGGCAGCTGCTGCGGGGCAGTGGGCTGCTGGGCGGCTGTAGTTGACGGGCGGCCGCGCGTACTTTCTGACTTCGATGGAAGCCCCCGCTGCGGGGTCTAGGATTGGCTGATGATTAACGTTGCAATCGTGGGAGCTAGTGGCTATTCGGGTGCGGAGTTGGTGCGCCTTTTGAGCCGACATCCCGACGTCGTGCTGACGCACTTGTTTGTCTCTGAGAACAGCGCCGATCGCATGCAGCCGATCTCGGCTTTGTATGGCCAGCTCTCGGGCCTGTGCGCGCTGCCTTTGGAGCCGCTCAGCACTGAGACGGCTGCGGCTTTGACCTCAGAGGATTGCGACGTCATCTTCCTTGCTACCGACCATAAGGTCAGCCATGACTTGGCGCCGGTCTTAATTGAGAACGGCATCGTGGTGATCGACCTGTCGGGCGCCTTCCGCATCAAGGATGAGGATAAATTCGAGCGCTTCTACGGCTTTGCCTTGGGCGCAGCGCAGCATGAGCTCATGGCCACGCGCGTCTACGGTTTGGTGGACTGGGTCAAGCGCGAAGCGCTGCAGCAGGCGCAGCTCATCAGTATGCCCGGCTGCTATCCGACCGCAAGCCAATTGGCGTTAAAGCCGCTCTGCGCCAACCAAGATCTGGGCATCAAGGGCCTGTTAGATGAGGACATGCCACCGGTCATTAACGCCGTCTCGGGCGTCTCCGGCGCCGGGCGTAAGGCCAAGCTTTCCAATAGCTTCTGTGAGGTTAGCCTCAATGCCTACGGCCTCTTTAACCACCGCCACTTGATCGAGATCGAAGAGCAGCTTGGCACTAAGGTTATCTTCAACCCGCACTTGGGCAACTTTAAGCGCGGCATCTTAGCCACCATCACCGCTCGTCTCAAGCCGAGCGTGCGTGCCGAGGACGTGCAAAACGCCTATCTGCGTGCCTATCCGCAGGCCTTAAGTGAGACCCAGCAGGCGGTCTTAAGCTACGCCTTAGGCGAAGATACTGAGCGTAGTAGCCGCAAGAGCGAGCGCCATTGCCTAGTGCGCCTTAAGAGCGGCACGGTCAAGCTCAGCGATGTACAAAACACGCCGTTTTGCGATATCTCCTTTGTTGTCGACGGCAAGTACATCGTCATCAGCTCAGCCCTTGATAACCTGCTCAAGGGCGCAGCTTCGCAGGCGATTGAAGCGATGAACCTACACTTTGGTCTGCCCCGCACCCGCTGCCTGTTATAGTCCTGTTTCACTTGCCGAGGAACTGCGCCATGATTGTCATCAAGTTATCGGGCAAGGCCTTGTCCGATGAGGCGGCTCTCAAAGAGCTGTTTAATGCCATCTATGAGCAAGAACTCTCCGCCCTGATCGTGCACGGGGGTGGAGTCGAAGTCGACCAGCTGTTACAGGCCTTAGACTTCAAGAGCGAGAAGATCGACGGTATTCGCGTCAGCCCGCCGGAGCATATGCCCTATATTACGGGCGTGCTGGCAGGCCAGTGCAACAAGCAGCTGCAAAGCGTGGCGCTCTCTACCGGGCTCAATGCCTTTGGCATGCTCTGCACTGACTTTGGTCTGTGCACCCTGACGCCATACCCTGAGCGCTTTGGCCATGTCGCCCATTGCCACGGCGGCGAGAGCGCGGTCGTTTCGACCTTGCTTGAGCAAGGCTACACTCCGGTCATCTGCTCCATTGGCTTAGACCCGCAGGGCACGGCCTACAACGTCAATGCCGACGAGGTCGCCGCAGCCTTGGCCTTACTGTTCCACTGCCCATTAGTCTTCTTCTCAGACGTCAAGGGTGTGCTCGACCAAAATAAGGAAGTGATCCCGGAGATTGATGCCCACAAGTGCGCTGACCTCATTGAGCAAGGCGTCATCACCGAGGGCATGGCGGTGAAGATCAAAAACGCCTTAGAAGTTGCGCAGCACAGTGGCGCGCCCGTCTTTATTGCCTCGGTCTTCGATCCGATCGCCCGCTCCCATCTGTCCCAATTGCGACGAATTGGCACCACTGTGCGTGCATGAACTACCGACTGACTTACGTCAGCGGTTTCGCAGCGTCGCAACTGCTTTTAGTGAACATCCTAAAAGTTAGGAT
>CALXNA010000055.1 GCA_944389615.1 uncultured Anaerobiospirillum sp.
GTACCGCCCGACAGGCCTTTCCCCATAGAGACCAAGTGGCCTGCCCGGGACGTGAAGCGGCTAGCGGCGAGCGTAGCGCTGCCCAAGTGGCCTAATAACCATGGGGCGGCCCGGGAGTTGATGAGCGGGCGTGGGAATGGCCCGGGCGTTGGTGGGGTGGGGTGGGTGGGCCGCCGCAGTTGGGGCTGATGCAACTTGATGGAGTATCGCAATTGCCCGCCGCCAGCGCGCCCATGAGGCGGCACATCCTCGTGGCTCAGCCCAAAAAGCCATTCCTTTAGAGACCAAGCGGCTTGCCCGGGACGTGAAGCGGCTAGCGGCGAGCGTAGCCGCCGCAAGAGTGGCCTAACAACCTTGGGGCGGCTCGGGCGTGGTAGGCTGCGCTGTATCTTGCGGTGGATGGCGCGCACCATGGCGTGGCGTTAGGGGGGAGCGTGTGAGATGATTCACCATTTTGGAGCCATGGGGTACAATGAGGCGGAAGCTGCGCTGGGCGTGAGCCCGGGCAGAACGGGAGTTTGAGTGTGCGCCTTGTACGTGAGGAGTTGGCCATGGCCGAGAGCAAGTTGCCCAATAAGAAAATCAAGCGTGCCGTGATTGTCTCGAAGGTCTATCACCGCCCGCTGAGCGGGGCGATTTCCGCCGTAGCCAAGATGCTCGCGGGCCTTGGCGTGGAGGCCTTTGTCGACCAGAATACGGCAGTGGGCTTTAACATCGAAGACATCCCGATCATCGCGCGCCGCTCCATTCGTGATACTGATGTCATCATCGTCATCGGCGGCGACGGCTCGCTCTTGAGCGCCGCACGCTCTTTGGTGGACTTCGAGGTACCGGTGCTCGGCGTCAACCGTGGCCATTTGGGCCTTCTGACCGATGTCAGCCCGAATACCTTAGATGACGCCTTAAATAAGATCGTGACCGGTAAGTACACCACCGAAGAGCGCATGATGCTCGATGTGCGCGTCTATCGGCGCGATGAAGATGGGGCCGAAGAGCTCGTCGGCCAGTCGCTCGCCATGAACGAGACTGTGGTGCACTCGGGGATCTTGGCCCATATGATCGTCTGCCGCGTTCTGATCAATGGCCGTTTCATGTATTCGCTGCGCGGCGATGGCATCATCGTCGGTACCCCGACCGGCTCGACTGCCTATTCGCTGTCGGCCGGCGGCCCGATCATCGAGCCGCATCTTGACCTATTGTCCTTGGTGCCGATGTTCCCGCAGTCGCTCAATTGCTCGCCCATCGTGATCCCGGGCAAGAGCCGGGTGGAGATTGAGTTTGACGTCAATGACGATGTCCCGGAGTGGGTCAACGTCAACTGCGACGGCCAGGCCACCATTCGTGCCGACACCAAGTGTATCGTCTGCGTCCGCCAGCACCATACGCCGCTGACCCTGATTCACCCTGAGGGTTACGATTATTACAGCGTGCTGCGCCAGAAGCTGGGCTGGGGCCAGAGCTTGGTGTAGTGCTACCGCCGGAGCGCGACCATAATATGGTCGTATGGTGCGCTTTGTGCTAAATTTGTCGCGGCCAAAAAGTAGAGAGGCGTACGCCTGCAGTAGTACCCTGCTTCCTTGGCTCATGTTTTCTTGGTTTAGTGCAAGGTGCCGGCGCTGGGCCGTTAAGGCGCGGTGGCGGTAGGAGCGGTCATGTTAGAGCAACTCAAATTAAGTAACCTCGCCTTGTCGGTGCAGGCCGAAGTTGATTTCACCGACGGCATGATCTGCATTACCGGTGAGACGGGCGCGGGCAAGTCGCTGGTTGTCGACGCCTTAGGCCTTGTCTTGGGCGCCAAGGCCGATGCCAATATGGTGCGCCAAGGGGCTAAGCAGCTTGAAGTCTCAGCCTTATTCTCGATCGGTAACCTGCCGCAAGTACAAGACCTATTGGCCTTGTATGGCTTCCAAGAAGAGGAGCCGGGCGCCGCGATTGCCTGCGGCGTGGTGGCCGATGGCCATGCGGTCGGTATGCCGGTGGGGGAGGCCGCGGCTGAGGCTGCCACCGAATTGGTAGTGCGGCGCATTGTGACCGCCGAGGGCAAGTCCAAGGCCTACGTCAATGGCCATATGGCGACCTTGACCCAGCTGCGCCAATTGAGCGAACACTTGATCGCGATCCATGGCCAGCACGCCAGCGTCAAGCTGATGGATCAAGTCCATCAGCTCGAGGTGGTCGATAACTATGGCAATTTGCGGCCCTTGGTGGCAGAGGTGCAGGGGGCCTATCAGCGCTATAGCTCCCTGCGCCTTGATCTGACCCACCTCTCCGAGCAGCAAAAGCAGGGCGCCATCGAGTACAAGCAAGATCGCTATGACTTAGAAGAGCTCAAGCGCCTTGACTTTCATGAGGGCTCTTTTGAGGAGCTCGATGCGCTCTTTGACCGCGTCATGAATCAGAGCAAGTTCAGCTACGCGCTCTCCTCTTTGACCAATTTGATCGAAGGCGGTGAGCATTGCGTTTTGTCCTTGCTGCGCAGCCAGTTCTCGTCCTTAGAGAGTGTTAAGACTTTCGACCCGGGCATCAATAAGATCATCGAGAACCTTGAGTCGGCGGTGATGCTGCTCGAGGATGTGTCGGCGCAGGCCTCCGATCTCAATACCCAGAGTCTTGAGTTTAGCGCTACTGAGGTCGAGCAGAAGATGAGCAAGGTGCACGAGCTGGCGCGCCGCTTGACCATCTCGCCCCAAGAACTCTACTTAAAGGCCGAACAGCTCCAGCGTAAGGTCGATGACTTCTTGGGGCTCAAAGATCGCATCAATGACCTGACCGAGGAAGTTCGTGCCGCGCGCCAAGCCTATGAGGAGTGCGCCCAGCGCTTAAGTACCGCGCGCGCCCACGTGGCGGCGCAGCTTGCCTCCGCCATCTCCAACAAGATCAAGCTCTTGGCCTTGCCTGATGCCCGCTTTGATATCGTGCTGACGCGCGATGATGACAGCAAGCCTAAGCCAAATGGGCGCGATGAGCTCTGCTTTATGTTCTCGGCCAACTTAGGCCAAGACCTGCGGCCGTTGGCGGCGGTGGCCTCAGGTGGTGAGCTCTCGCGTTTGGCTCTTGCCATTGAGGTGCTGACCGCTTCAGTCAAGTCGACCCCGACCTTGATCTTCGATGAGGTCGATACCGGTATCTCCGGGCGCACCGCCTCAGCGGTAGGCGCGTTGCTCAAGGAGCTCGGTCACTACGTGCAAGTGATCACCGTGACCCACTTGCCGCAGGTGGCGGCCAAGGCCAATACCCAGTTGGTGGTGGCCAAGTTCAATGAAAATGGCTCGGTCAACTCCACCATTACGCCGCTCGACGCCGACGGCCGCATCGAGGAAATCGCACGTATGATCGGTGGTACCATCATTACCGAGACCACGCGCAAGAGCGCCTACGAGCTGCTGCATGATTAGTTGCACCGCAACGAGGCAGAGATGCATGGGATCGTGCCGTTTTGTGCCAAAATGAGACAAAATCGGGTCTTATGCCTAAAATAAGCGCGTTTGTGACTCAAGAGGGCGGAGAGAAGCTGCGCCCCTGCTGAGGTGAGGTCTAAGGTGAGCTGGTGGAGTCATGGGGACGCTCGTCCCTATCAGGTGGTAGCGCGTAAGGTCAGCCTGAGCGTCAGTCCGCTCAGTGACGGCCCGTCTCCAGACTTGCCTGCTGGAGTGCAGCCTGCGGCAGCGCAGTCTGCTGGAGTGCAGCCTGAGGCGGCGCAGTCTGCGGGGGTGCAGCCGACCGCGGCTACGCTGCGCGGCCCGGCGGCGCCCTTTGGCCCTGAGATTAAAAGCTTTGTGATTAGGCGTGCCACCCTCAATGATTGCGCGCCGATCGCGCAGCTTGAGCTCGCTTCAGCGCAGTTTGAGCGGCGCCTGACCCCGATCACCTTTACTCTGGATGAATTGCGCACGCTGTGGCGTAAGCGTATCAGTTCGGGGGATTTCCATGTACTGGTGGCCGAAGGCCAAGTGGCTGGGGCTGCCCAGCTCGGATCCCGTCGGGCAGGCGCTGCGCGCACGGGGGCGCCCTTGGTACAAGGTGCGGGGGGCGCTTTGGGCTATTGCACCTACGATGGCTCAGGTCAGTTGACGCCCTTGAGTACACAACTATTAGGTTTTGTCGGTTTGCAAGCCCCGCGCGGGCAAGAGGCCTTTATCCAAGCCATCTATGTGGCCCCGCCCTTTTATCGGCGTGGCCTTGGTGCGGCGCTCTTGACGGCGGGAGAGAAGATCATGCGCCAGCGCGGCTGCCCGCGGGTCAAGCTCTATGTGGAGCCCTTTAACCGCATGGGGCATAATTTCTACCACAAGTTGGGCTTCTACCGCACAAACCAAAAGCATCGCCATTTGAACATCTTGGTCAAGGAGCTTAGTTCATGTTAAAAGTCTGCATCGTCGGCCTCTCGGGGCGTATGGGCCATGTTATTTTTGAGTGCTGCCAAGGCATGGATGGCGTGAAGGTCATCTCGGGCGTCGCCAAGAACGATACCCCATTGCCGATTGGCTTCAATGGCGAGATCGTAGACTCCGTGGAACAGCTGACCCAAGTGCCGGATGTGTTCATCGACTTCTCGCGCCCACAGTGCTCGCTCAAGGTTTTAGCCTACGCCAAGGAGCATGGCTGCCGCGTCATCTTAGGCACCACCGGCTTTGACGACGAGGGCAAGTCGATGATCGTGGCCACCGCGCGCGCTGTCCCGATCGTCTTTGCCGCTAACTTCTCCGTTGGCGTCAACGTTATGTTAGCCCTCATCAAGAAGGCCGCTGCAGTGATGCAGGATGCCGATTTAGAGATCGTCGAGGCCCACCACCGCTATAAGGTTGATGCTCCATCGGGCACGGCCTTAGCCATGGGTGAGGTCGCCGCTGAGGCCCGCGGCGTCGCCTTAAAGGATGTGATGGTTGCAGGGCGCCATGGCATCACTGGCGAGCGCAACTACGGCACCATCGGCTTTAGCTCGATTCGCGGCGGTGATGTTGTCGGCGAGCACCAAGCCATGTTCTTAAGCGATGGCGAGCGCGTCGTGATCGAGCATGTTGCGACCTCGCGCTCAAACTTCGCCCGCGGTGCTCTGCGTGCTGCGGTCTGGCTTGAGGGCAAGAAGCCGGGCCTGTACACCATGAACGAGGTTTTAGGCTTAGATAAGATCTAGCGCTGCCCTCGGGGCCCCTGAGCTGTAGCCTACAAACAAAAGCCCAAGGTCGTTTGACCTTGGGCTTTATGCTATCAGGAGAGTTAGCTTAGAGTTTGAATTGCTGCATCGTCGCCTGCAACTTGCTGACCTCAGCGTTGGTGTTGGTGACGATCATCTGGCAATCGGTCGCAATCTGCGCCACCTCACGGCTCGCCGCGGTGAGATCTTGCATGTTCGAGGAGATCTCGTGGGTGGCCGTGGTTTGCTCTTCGGCTGCGGTGGCGATCTGCGTGATCTGGGTGGTGACGTTTTGGACGTGCTGGGCGATGTCGTTTAACACGTTCTCAAGCTGGGTGGTGTTGTCAGCCAAGTGCGACATACCTTGGACGGCCTTCTCCATCGATTCGGTGACCACATTGGTGTCGGCCTCGATGTGTGAAACCTTCTCGGCAATCTCGCCGGTCGAGTCCGAAGTCCTTTGAGCTAAGGCGCGAACTTCGTCGGCGACCACGGCAAAGCCACGGCCCGCCTCACCGGCGCGGGCGGCCTCAATCGCGGCATTTAAGGCCAAGAGGTTGGTTTGAGCGGCGATTTCGTCGATGGTGTTGACCATCGAGGTGATGGAGCGCGATTGGTTGATCATGGCTTCCATCTGCTTGTTGTTGGTCTTGGTCTGCTCAGCCTGATCGAAGATCGCCTGAATCGAGGTCTTGGCTTGGGCCATACCCTGATTGGTGATATCGCTCGACTGGTTGGCGAGATTAGAGGCCTGCTCGCAGTTTTGGGCGATGTCTTGGGTGGTGGAGACCATCTCATCGGCTGCGGCCGCAATAGTGATGGTGCGGCTTTCCGACTCCGAAGCGTTATGGCTTAAGCGGTTGACCGCCTCCTCGGCATCGCTCATGTCCTTGGAGATGCGCATGGTCATCTGCTGAATCTTGTTGATGACCTCGATCAAGGTCTGGCGCAGGTGCTCTAAGGCGGTGCCGACACGCCCAAACTCATCGTGATAGCCCATGCGGACTTCGTGCGAGAAGTCGCAGGACTCAAAGTACTGGATGTGCTCAATCGAGATCTGCAGAGCGCGCTTGATGTAGTCGGCCGAAAGCAAGGCGATGGCCAAGGCTAAGATAATCGAGAAGATGGCAATGGACGAAACCACAACCATTGGGGTGGTGGAAGCCACCGAGTTGACTTGCTCGACCACTTCTTGGATTTGGGCGTCACGCACCTGATTTAAGTTGTCGAAGGCCTTGTTGAGCTCAGGCAAGATCTTGGTGGTGTAGATATGGGTGACCTGCAGGTGGATGTCGCCTTGGTTAGCGGGGCTCGCATCATCGATGGTACGTGCCAGCGGCATCACCTCGTTTTGGGCTACGGCGATGACGCTGTTCAAGGCCTGTTTGATCGTGGTGATCTCGGTCGGGAAGCGGCCCATTTGCAGGGCGTCAGAGTAGCCCTTGAGCTCGCCGATACGGGTATTGAGGGTGCTCGCTGCGCTGGTGCGGCTCGAGCGGCTCTCGGCGTTGATGTAGAGGATCAGATCGTTTTGGACGTTGCGGGAGCTGACGATTGCGTGATCGATGCGCACGTAGCGCTCGTTTAAAGTCCAGTTAACATAGCTTGCTACCTGCTGGGCATCGCGCATGGAGAGCAGCGCGCTTGCGGTGATGACGCACGTCAAGATGATGATGGACATAAAGCTGAGCAACAGCTTTGTCTTGATTGGCAGACTCTTATACCAGCCCATAATGAACTCCAACGAAAACCTACACCCCAAGGTCGCAGCCTACCCTGCTGCGGCACGGACACACAAGTGTAGTTGCTGTTGAGCAAATAATTGCGTGCATCAGCGGGCCTGTGAGCGCTCCCGAAAGTCCAAGTCGTCCAACTTTACCTTCCAGATAATTTGCTCCAAATTAGAGCACAGGTGCCCATGCTGATGCCGACGGCCTTTTCATATCAAGAAGTATGCCTAAGTGACGACTTTATAAAAGTTGTAGCTAGGAGGCAGCCCTAAAAGGCCTTACTCTTAGGTGCTATCGGCGCCACCAACCCCGCCTGCAACAGGCTCGCGCTCATCCCGCAGCTAAGCCGCGCCCACTGCTTCCCAGCACCAAATTTTTTGCCGCAAGCGTTATCTCCCCGACACTCAAACCCTGCCTTCGCGCGCCACAGCGCCATTCTCTCGGCAGCTCCCGCAGCTCCATGCCGCAGGCCCGAGCGCAACCGCCCGAGTGGCCCAACCACCATGAGGCTAACCGCTCCGGGGCCATAGTAAGCCCCTTACCTATAGAGACCAAGCTTCCAGCCGGGACGTGAAACGGCAAGAGGCGCGCGCAGCCGCGGCAAAAGTGGCCTAATAACCATGGGGCGGCCCGGGAGTTGATGAGCGGGCGTTGGGATGGTCCGGACGTTGGTGGGGTGGGTTGGGCAGGCCGCCGCAGTTGGGGCTGACGCAACCTGAGATAGCGCCGTAATGGCCTGTCCAGTAGCGACTCAGTATCAGGCTCGCGCGTGTAGCGGTGTGTGCTGCTGCCAGACGCGCTGTATGGCGCCGAGTGGTGTGGCAAACTGTGGCGCGTGGGCGCAGTGAGTCAGGGGGCGGATGGTCGTAAGGAGGATGAGGGTGGTCAACTTGAGGGGGAAGGTGGCAGCAGAGTAGCTGCGTGGGGAATAGAGGTTGGCGGGACGTTCGAAAATCAAGGGCCCGGAGCTCCAGCTGGCGCTGGAACGAATCCGGGCTCTTG
Source organism: uncultured Anaerobiospirillum sp. (assembly GCA_944389615.1). Taxonomy (GTDB): domain Bacteria; phylum Pseudomonadota; class Gammaproteobacteria; order Enterobacterales; family Succinivibrionaceae; genus Anaerobiospirillum. The sequence goes on from CALXNA010000055.1 coordinate 7,867, forward strand.
CTTCAATCTCGGAGACGGGCAGCGGCCCGTCCCCTTGCAGTCAGCGCTTTAGCTGGCTGCGCTGAGGGTAATCTTAGATTACACCCTGAGCAATCATGGCATCAGCAACCTTGCGGAAGCCTGCGATGTTGGCACCTAAGACTAAGTTGCCTGCAGCGCCGTACTCCTTGGCGGTCTCGGCGGCATTGCGGTGGATGTTGATCATGATGTTGTGGAGCTTGCTGTCAACCTCCTCAAAGGTCCAAGCGCACATCGAAGCGTTTTGCTCCATCTCCAGCTGCGAGGTTGCAACACCACCGGCGTTGGCAGCCTTGGCTGGGCCGTAGGCGATGCCCGAAGCTAAGAAGCAGTTGATGGCATCGATGGTCGATGGCATGTTGGCGCCTTCAGCTACGCACTTGCAGCCGTTAGCTAATAAGGTCTTGGCATCCTCTAAGAAGAGCTCGTTTTGGGTAGCGCATGGGAAAGCAGCGTCGCACTTGACGGTCCAGACGAAGTGCTTGCCCTCTGGGTACTCAGCAACTGGGACGTACTTAGCGGTAGGAACCAGCTCAGCGTAACGGGTTAAGGAGGCACGCTCAACTTCCTTGACCTGCTTTAAGACGTCGACCTTGATGCCGGTCTCGTCGTAGATGGCACCACGGGAGTCGGAAACGGTAACAGGCTTAGCACCAACCTGATAGAGCTTCTCGCAGCAGTAGATCGCTACGTTACCAGCGCCGGAGACTGCGCAGACCTTGCCCTCTAAGGACTCGCCGCGATCCTTTAACATCTCTTGGGCGAAGTAAACGGTACCGTAACCGGTAGCCTCGGTACGAGCTAAGGAACCACCGAAGTGCAAGCCCTTACCGGTTAAGACGCCTTCATAGGAGGTGGTCAGGCGCTTGTACGCACCGTACAGGTAGCCAATCTCACGGCCGCCGACACCGATGTCACCAGCTGGAACGTCAACGGTAGCGCCGATGTAACGGAATAATTGGGTCATGAAGGCTTGGCAGAAGCGCATGATCTCGTTGTCGGACTTGCCCTTAGGATCGAAGTCCGAGCCGCCCTTGCCGCCGCCGATTGGGGTGCCGGTTAAGGAGTTCTTGAAGATCTGCTCGAAGCCTAAGAACTTCAAGACGCCTTCGTTAACGGTTGGGTGGAAACGTAAGCCACCCTTGTAAGGGCCGATGGCCGAGTTGAACTGAACGCGGTAGCCGCGGTTGACTTGGATTTCACCCTTGTCGTCAACCCATTGGACTAAGAAGTGGATGACGCGCTCAGGCTCGGTGATGCGCTCTAAAATCTTATTCTTTTGGTAAGCAGGGTTCTTATCTAAGGCTGGCTGTAAGGTGTTCAACACCTCTTGTACTGCCTGTAAGAACTCAGGCTGGTAGGAATAGCGGGCAGAAAGCTCGTCGAAGACCTGCTGCGAATAAGACATGAAAAATCTCCTGAACTAAGATTGAGATTGAAGTCGATGGCCGTAACTTTACGCCGCTCCCAGCCTCGGGGCAATGAATTTAGCGCGAATGCGCTAAACTTGCGTATTTTTGCACCATTGCGATGCGCTGTTTTGTAACTCTAGATCAGGCACGAAGACCGGGCCTGAGCGCCTGTATTTGTCATAAAATGCGCTATTTAAGCGGTTTTGATCAGCTAAAGCGAAGCGTGGTGCCTTTTTGCTATGCAATGTGACTTAAAAAACAGTGCACATCAATGGTACACAAAAACTTGCGCTCGCTCGCAAGAATCGATCCAAAATGACGAGCCGCCCCGCCCCGTCTCCGGTGCTTTTGCCCCATTATGGTTGGGGCGACCGCGCCTGCGAAGTTCCCGTTAGCCCCAATCTCCTTCCAAGGCGGTCTGCCCGGAGCTTGAAGGGGCAGACGGTGAGCGCCCAATGCGATACCTTAGGGCTGCATGACTCTGTGACGCTGCTCAGCTGAGCCCTTCTCCTTAGAGACTTAAGCAAACATCCCGGAGCGTGAAACGGCAAGCGGCAAGCGCAGCCGCGGCCCAAGTGGCCCAATTCGGTACCTTGGGGCTGCTTAAGCGTGGAGCTATGGACGCGCTAAGTGGCCCGGGCGTTGGTTGGGTGTGGTGGGCGGGTCGCCGTAGTTGGGGCTGACGCAACCTGAGGGAGCGCCGTAAAGCCCGCCACCTTAGAGACCAAATGCTGCCTACCCGGAGCGTGCAACGGCAAGTGCAGCCGCGGCCCGAGTGGCCCCGCGCGCAACCGTGGGACAGCGCGAGCGTGGGGTTACGGGCGTGCGGAATGGTTCAGACGTTGGTAGGGTGGGGTGGGTGGGCCGCCGCAGTTGGGTTTGACGCAACTTGAGGGAGCGCCGTAAAGCTCGCCACCTTAGAGACCAAATGCTGCCTACCCGGAGCGTGCAACGGCAAGCGCAGCCGCGGCCCAAGTGGCCCAATTCGGTACCTTGGGGCTGCTTAAGCGTGGGGCTACGGACGCGCTGAGTGGCCCGGCCGTTGGTTGGGTGGGGTGGGCGGGTCGCCGCAGTTGGGGCTGACGCAACCTGAGGGAGCGCCGCAAGCAGCGCTCAGAGCGCGCCCGCGCGGATTAGCGCTGCTTGCGCCGTTGGCGCGCCTCGCGCCGCAGCTTGATGAAGTTGTAGGAGCCTGAAGCCTTGCGCTTGAAAGTGTGCATGCTGTTCTTTGGGAAGATGGCGATACGGCGGATTTGCAGCAGGTCGGCATCAAAGACCACGTCGCCTGAGTCCGTGGCGACCGCAAAGTCAAACCCGGCCGCCTTGACCATGGCCTTGATCTCCTCGTTGAGATCGCCGTAGGGGTAGGCAAAGGTCTTAAATGGGCGGCCATACTTCTGCTCGAGTGTGGCCTTGCTCGTCATGATCTCCTCGCGTGCTTGCTCAGGCTGGAGCTGGCTTAGACGCGGGTGGGTCATGGTGTGGGCGCCAAACTCGATGCCGTAGGCGGCCATCTCATCGACCATCTCCTTGGTCATAAGGGGCAGCTTCTTCTCGGGGCGTACCGGATCGTCGGCATCCCAAGCGTTGTAGTCGCGGTGGGAGAGTAAGAAGATCACCGCCTTGAAACCAAACTCCTTGAGCAGTGGGAAGGCCGTGGTGTAGTTGTCGACGTAGCCATCGTCAAAGGTCAAAATGACCCACTTAGGATGTTCATGGTCAAAGCGCTTACGGTAGTTGCCTTGGCGCAGATCGTCAAAGGTCACCGTGGTGTAGCCATGGTCTTTGAGGTACTGCAGCTGCTCACGGAAGCGCGCGACATCGACGTAGGTGCCGTGGATGCCCTTTTCGCTGTCGTCCTTGACCACGCGGTGGTACATGATGACCGGCAGCTCGCGCTTGCGCTTGTGGACGTAGACCTGACTGTAGAGCTGCTCGACCCGATCGACGATGGGCACGGCGTCGTATTCTTGCAGGGCGTGCTCACGCAGCTGAGCGAGCTCTTGGTGGTTTGAGCCGAGCTGTTGGGCTTGCTGCAGGTCAGCGCTCAGGTGCTCGAAGTTGAAGTTACCTTGCTTGGTGCTGGTGATGTCACCAAAGTTGGTGCCTAAGACCTCCGCGACATTGGCGCAGGTCACTAAGCCATGGTAGCAGGCCTCGCCCACTGCAATCAGCGGGCGACCGCACAGCAAGCTCTCAATGCCGACGCGCCCGGCGCCAATGATGGCATCGGCCTGATGAATCAGGCCTGCCACATCCGCTTGATAACCGCGGAAGTGGATGTTGGGGGCATCACAATATGGCTGCAGGGCGGGCGGGATGTCGGTACCACCGACGACGTCGAGGTCAATCTCTGGGTGCTGTACCACTTGCTTGATGACTTCTTGGGCCACCCATCCTTTAGGGCCGGAGAGGCGTCCGATTAGGGCCACCTTCATGGGGCCGGTGCTTGGGGCCTTTTCCGGTGGCGCGAAGTTAAAGGTTGTGGCATTGACCGGATTGCGCAGGATTAAGGTGCGCTCAGGGTCAAAGCCTAAGTCGGAGATGACTTGGTTGCGGATGCTTTCGCACACGCACAGCGAGACTTCACCGGCACACTTTAATAAGACGCGGGTCTTATGTACCGGCTGGCGCCCGTGAATTGAGGCGACGTGGGGAATGCCGGTGAGGGTGCAGGCCAGAGCGCTGATATAGGCGCTGGCGCGCGAGTGCGAGTGGACGACGTGAATGTCGTGCTCACGGATGAGCTGGATCAGCTTACGCACTTGCGCTACGCGCTTAGGCAGAGCGCGCTGGTTAAACGGGATGGAGATGAACTCAGCCTTGGTTGGTGCGGTGAGGGTATCTGAGACGATCAGTACCTTGTGGCCGCGGGCTATCAACTCATCGGCGATGGTGGTCGCATAGACTTCAGCGCCGGTCAGCTCGCGCTGCGAGAGTGCCATCATGATGTTCATCGTATTCCCCTACATTCAGTGTCAGGAACCGGCGCAGCTGCAACCTGCGGCCTAGCTCCAAACAAACAGCACGATTTTAAAGCACGGTGGGAGCTCAGGCCAGCTAAATTTTAGCTGGCTTCGGCGCGCGCCTTTTTCTTGTTCGTTTGGGCTGAAACTGTAGGTGGGAAGATGAGTGGTGATTTTGGGCACAAAAAAAGCACCGAAGGTGCTTGTATGGCGGATGGAGTGAGATTCGAACTCACGGAAGACGTAAATCTTCGACGGTTTTCAAGACCGTTGCATTCAACCGCTCTGCCATCCATCCGCAGAGGTTGTGGCGCACATTATACGGATTTCTGCGCCTGACGCAAGCCTTGGCCGCACAAAATTCCGCGCGATCTACTCATGTTGGTGCGGCTTGCGTCGACCGCGCCCGGCCCGCGCGGGGCGGGCGCAGCGGGACGCCAGCGGCTGGGCCGAAGGGCCCAGCCAAGGCGCGGTAGCGCCGGGGGCGCGTAGCGCGGGCCGTTAGGCCTGAGCCTCGCGCTCCTTGATCTGCTGGTGCAACTCTTGGATCGAGTTGACGCTGCGGAACTCGCTTTCGTTGATGGCATCAACCGTGGCGATCGCGGCATTGATCGTGGTGCAGTAGCTGACATGGTACTGCAGGGCGCCACGACGCAGCGAGCGCGAGTCTAAGACTGCCTGACGGCCTTCGGTGGTGTTGATGATCCAGCTGTAGTGCCCGCTCTTGATGCCGTCTAAGATGTTCGGACGGCCCTCATAGACCTTCTTGACGCGGGTGACTGGAATGCCCGCCTCATCTAAGGTCTTGAAGGTGCCACCGGTGGCATCGAGGGCAAAGCCTGCAGCAATCAACTTGCGGCCCAGCTCTGGGAGCAGCGCCTTATCGGAGTTGCGAATGGAGAGCAGGACGCGGCCGGAGCGCACAATCTCGCTGCTTGCGGCGAGCTGGGCCTTAGCATAAGCCTCGTGGAAGGATGGGGCGGTGCCCATGACCTCACCGGTCGAGCGCATCTCAGGTCCTAAGATTGGGTCAGAGCCCGGGAACTTGTGGAACGGCAGCACCACTTCCTTGACCGAGTAGTATGGCGGCACGACCTGGTGGGTCACGCCTTGCTCGGCTAAGCTCTTGCCCGTCATGATGCGCGCGGCGATCTTGGCTAAAGGCAGGCTCGTGGCCTTGGAGACGAACGGCACGGTACGAGCGGCACGCGGATTGACTTCGATTAAGTAGATGTCATTGTCCTTGACCGCGAGCTGGACGTTCATCAGTCCCTTCACATCGAGCTCAATGGCCAAGTCTTCGCTGATCTTGACGATGCGCTCCTTGATCTCCTCGCTTAAGTGCCAAGGTGGCAGCACGCAGGCGGCGTCGCCCGAGTGCACACCGCACTCCTCGACATGTTCCATGATGCCGCCGATCACGATGTCCTTACCGTCGCAGACGGCGTCGACGTCGATCTCAATGGCGTGATCTAAGAACTTATCGAGCAGCACCGGCGACTTATTTGAGACCTTGACCGCCTCATTGAAGTAGCGGCGTAAGTCCTCTTCGTCATAGACCACTTCCATGGCGCGGCCACCTAAGACGTAGGATGGACGTACCACTAATGGATAGCCGATGTTAGCGGCGATCGAGACCGCCTGATTTAAGGAGATGGCGGTGCCATTCTTTGGCTGTAACAGCTTGAGCTTATCAATGGCCTCTTGGAAGCGCTGACGGTCTTCGGCCTTGTCGATGGCATCAGGCGAGGTACCGATGATCGGGACGCCAGCCGCCTCAAGCTTGCGGGCCAGCTTCAATGGGGTCTGACCACCGAATTGGACGATGCAGCCCTCCGGCTTCTCGACGCGGGCGATTTCGAGCACGTCCTCTAAGGTGACCGGCTCAAAGTAGAGGCGATCGGAGATGTCGTAGTCAGTCGAGACCGTCTCTGGGTTGCAGTTGACCATGATGGTCTCAAAGCCGTCCTCGCGTAAGGCTAAGGAGGCGTGGACGCAGCAATAGTCGAACTCGATGCCTTGGCCAATGCGGTTTGGACCACCACCTAAGATCATGATCTTACGGCGGTTACTTGGCTGAGCCTCGCACTCTTGCTCATAGGTCGAGTACATATAGGCCGTTGGGGTGGCAAACTCACCGGCGCAGGTATCAACGCGCTTGTAGGTTGGGTAGACCTCGTGGAGCCAGCGACGCTCCCGCACTTGATCTTCGGTGACGTTTAAGAGCTCGGCTAAGCGGGCATCGGCAAAGCCGCGAGCCTTTAAGTCACGCATTTGCTCGGCGTCAATCGACTTTAAGGTACGCCCGGCTAAGGATTTCTCGATGTCGATCAGCTCCTTGATCTGCACTAAGAACCATGGGTCGATATGGGTGTACTCAAAGAGCTCCTCGACCGTCATGTTCATGCGGAAGGCATCGGCGATGTACCAAATGCGGTGGGCACCGGCTTCCTCTAACTCATGTAACAGCTTGGTACGAGCTTCCTTGCTGTTCATATCAAGGCGTGGGACAAAGCCCGACTTGCCGGTCTCAAGGCCGCGTAAGGCCTTTTGCAGCGACTCTTGGAAGGTACGGCCGATCGCCATGACCTCGCCTACCGACTTCATCTGAGTGGTCAGGCGGTCATTGGAGTTCGGGAACTTCTCGAAGTTGAAGCGTGGTACCTTGGTGACCACGTAGTCGATCGACGGCTCAAACGAGGCTGGGGTTAAGTCACCGGTGATGTCGTTGCCCAGCTCATCTAAGGTAAAGCCGACGGCGAGCTTAGCGGCAACCTTGGCAATTGGGAAGCCGGTAGCCTTCGAGGCTAAGGCCGAAGAGCGCGAGACGCGTGGGTTCATCTCAATGATGACCATGCGCCCGTCCTTAGGGTTGATACCAAATTGGACGTTGGAGCCACCGGTCTCCACGCCGATCTCGCGTAATACTGCCATCGAGGCATCACGCATGATTTGGTATTCTTTATCCGTTAAGGTCTGCGCTGGGGCGACCGTGATGGAGTCACCGGTGTGGATGCCCATTGGGTCAAAGTTCTCGATCGAGCAGACGATGATGCAATTGTCCTTGCGGTCGCGCACCACCTCCATCTCGAACTCTTTCCAGCCGATTAACGACTCATCGATCAAGAGCTCATGGGTGGGCGAGCTCTCTAAGCCCTTGGTGCAGATCTCCTCGAACTCTTCTGGGTTGTAGGCGATACCACCACCGGTGCCACCCATGGTAAAGGATGGGCGGATGATGCAAGGGAAGCCAACCTCGGCTTGTACCTGCCATGCCTCCTCTAAGGAGTGGGCGATACCGGCGCGTGGGCATTGCAGGCCAATCTTCTTCATGGCCGCATCGAAGCGCTCGCGGTTCTCGGCCTTGTCGATGGTGTCGGCATTAGCGCCGATCATCTCAACGCCATACTTAGCTAAGATGCCGTGCCGCTCTAAGTCTAAGGCGCAGTTTAAGGCGGTCTGACCACCCATGGTCGGCAGGATGGCGTCTGGACGCTCCTTTTCAATGATGCGTTCGACTACGCGATAGTCGATCGGCTCGATGTAGGTCGCGTCAGCGATGTTCGGGTCGGTCATAATGGTCGCCGGGTTGGAGTTGACCAAAATGATGCGATAACCCTCTTCGCGTAAGGCGCGGCACGCTTGGGTGCCCGAGTAGTCAAACTCGCAGGCTTGGCCGATGACGATCGGGCCGGCGCCTAAAATTAAAATGCTCTTGATGTCAGTACGCTTTGGCATAAAACCTTATCCTCTGGCTAGATCAGGCCGCAGTAAGTTCCGTCGGCATGAGGGAGCGTGCGCCACCGTGCCCTGCGTCAGGCAAGCGCAGGCTTGCATGCCTTGGCAGGGCACGGTGGGCTGAGTTTGCTACTTACGGTTCTGCTTCATCAAATCGATGAAGTGATCAAACAGGCCACTTGGGTCGTGTGGGCCCGGGCTGGCCTCCGGGTGACCTTGGAAGCTAAAGGCCGGGGCATCGATGCGCTCAATGCCTTGCAGCGTGCCGTCAAATAAGGAGAAGTGAGTGGCCTTGACCGTATCTGGTAAGGTGTCCTTATCGACGCAGAAGCCGTGGTTTTGCGAGGTGATGAGCACGCTGTTGGTGGCCACATCGCGTACTGGGTGGTTGGCACCGTGGTGGCCAAACTTCATCTTGATGGTCTGCGCGCCTGAGGCAAGGCCTAACAGCTGGTGACCTAAGCAGATACCAAACAGAGGTACCTTGTGCTCAATGAAGGTCTTGATCGCCTCAATGGCGTAGGTGCAAGGCTCCGGATCGCCCGGGCCATTGGACATGAAGACGCCATCAGGGGCTAAGGCTAAGACCTCAGAGGCTGGGGTCTTAGCTGGGACTACGGTTAAGTAGCAGCCGCGTTGGACTAACATGCGCAGGATGTTGCGCTTGACGCCGAAGTCGTAGACCACGACGTGGTATGGGAGCTCCTTGCGCTCAAACTTCTGATAGCCAGAGCCTAAGACCCACTCGCCTTCGCTCCACTCATAGCGCTCCTTGGTGGTCGCAACTTGAGCTAAGTCTTGGCCCTTCATCGATGGGCACTGGCGCGCCAGCTCAACGGCCTGCTCGGCGCTGATGGTCGGATCGGTGGTGAGGCAGCCGTTCTGCGCGCCCTTGTCGCGCAGGATACGGGTCAACATGCGGGTATCGATGCCGTAGATGCCAGGCTTGTCAAAGCGGGCTAAGAATTCGCTTAAGGAGGCATCGGAGCGGAAGTTCGAGGCGATAGTGGAGAGATCGCGGACGATGAGGCCTTGGGCGCAGATGCGATCGGACTCCATGTCCTCGCTGTTGGTACCGTAGTTGCCAATGTGGGGATAAGTGAGCGTTACCAGCTGCCCGGTGTACGAAGGATCGGTTAAGATCTCCTGATAGCCGGTCATAGACGTATTAAAGACCACTTCGCCAGTTTGCGTGACACGTAAAGCACCAAAAGCTTTGCCTTTGAAGACAGTGCCATCAGCGAGTGCAAGGATTGCGGTACTAGCCACAAATACCTCCAAAAGTTCGAGCTGATCCAACTGACTTGACACAAAGTGTTTAGGTACAGGAACCGTAAGCTTCGGCGTGGCCGTAGCTGGGAGCAAACTGTTTGGGCTTAGGGTGCATCTTGAGGCGCAGCCTGAGGTAGGCACCAACCTATCCCAAGGGCGACCCGGGGTACGCTTAAGTCTGCGCAGTAGCACTGGCAGAAACCTTCGCAAGGGGGCTTAAGCTAGGTGTGGTCCCTGAGTTCAGAAAACACGGCAGCCAAGTCTTATGCATTTTAGCGAAAGCTGTCACAAAAGCAAGCAAAATCATTAGGCCCCAAGCGCTCACATCCGCTAAAGTTACGCCTTTTGCGCGCAGGCCACGAAGCTCCCTAGTCTTAGTACCTGAGCACCACCTGCGCCTCTGGGCCTGAAGGTTCCGCCCGGCGGCGCCCCAGCAGTGGCGCGGGGCTGCGCGCAGGTCGGTGATAAGCTCGCTGGAGCTTGGTGCAGGTTGGGGACGTGGTCTGCGCTTTGCTCTGCGGCTTAAATAACGCCTTCGTCAAAAACTTTCAAAATTTTGTAAAAAATTCTTGCGCTGGCACAAGATTTTAGTAAAATAGCACCCCGTCAGTTGCGAGACTGACGCTGAAGAAAACGGATTCTGAGGATGAATCCCAACTGGGTTGTTAGCTCAGGGGTAGAGCAGTGGACTTTTAATCCATTGGTCGAGGGTTCAAATCCCTCACAACCCACCACTTCTTCAGAGACTCTGATTGTGGGTCGTTAGCTCAGCTGGTAGAGCAGCGGACTCTTAATCCGTTGGTCGCGGGTTCGATCCCCTCACGACCCACCAAATCACAGTCACCTTCTTCTTGCACGGGTCGTTAGCTCAGCTGGTAGAGCAGCGGACTCTTAATCCGTTGGTCGCGGGTTCGATCCCCTCACGACCCACCATTTTGGAAAGCTTTGCAGCTTCGGATGCTTAGCTCAGTTTGGTTAGAGCATCTGCCTTACAAGCAGAGGGTCATAGGTTCGAGTCCTATAGCATCCACCAT
>CALXNA010000056.1 GCA_944389615.1 uncultured Anaerobiospirillum sp.
TGATTGATTGATTGATTGATTGATTGATTGGCAAAAGCTGTGCCTACTTTTCAAAGTATACCGATTATTTTTCTGTTTGATTAAAATTTTCGCCGCGCCTGCCCAGCGCAGCTGGCGGGCTGCGCCTGCGGCGAAGTCCTAAGCCGCAGCTGCGTGCTTGGGAGTGATGTGTTGTTACCTTTTGCTTGGGAGATTTCGATGAGCGACTGGTCGATGGGCTATCGCACCGATGTCCTGTACACCTACGGGTACTATCGCGAACTCAATCCACTCTTTGTTAAGTTTGTGCTGACGAGCCAAGGCTATGCCTGCCCTGACTTTGGGCCGGGCGCCTGCGCCTGTGAACTGGGCTTTGGCCAAGGCGTGTCGATCAATATGCACGCCATGGGCTCGAAGGTGAACTGGTACGGTACCGACTTTAACCCAAGCCAAGTGAACTTCGCCCGTGAGATTGCGCAGCTCGGCGCCGTTCCGGCGGTGCTCACCGACGATGACTTCGCCAGCTTCGCTCAGCGCTCCGACCTGCCCGACTTTGACCTCATCGCCCTGCACGGCATCTGGTCGTGGATCTCCCCTGAGAACCAAGACGTCATCATCGACTTTGTGCGGCGCAAGCTCAAAGTCGGCGGCGTACTCTACATCTCCTACAACGTCTCGCCAGGCTTCATGGTGATGGAGCCGGTACGCCAGCTGATGCGTGAATATGACCAAGAGCTGGTCGCGCCAAGCGCGGGCGCCGATGAGCGCGTGCACACCATCGCAAACTTCATCAACTCCTTGCTGGCAGTCAATCCTGATGCCGTCAAGGCCGTCCCAATCCTCAAAGAACGCATCGCAGGCGTCTTAGGCGCACCGGGCGCCGAGAGCAAGGCCGGAGCGGGCGCCAAGGACACCCACTACCTCATCGGCGAGTACCTCAACACCTACTGGGATATCTCGCACTTCAGCACCCTCGCCACGCGCTTTGATGCCGCCAAGGTCAGTTTCGCCTGCTCGGCTTCGCCAAAGGACTTGCTCGATAGCGTCAACTTAAGCGCCGCTGACCAACAGCTGCTCGCCCCACTCAAGGGCAAGAAGATCTACGAGACCACGCGCGACTTCATCGTCAACCGTCAGTTCCGCCGCGACTACTTCATCAAAGGTCCGGTCAAGCTCAACGCCGCCCAGCAGGACAAGGCGATCGACGAGCTCAGCTTCATCTTGCTGACGCCGCCATCTGAGATCAAGTACACCATGGACTCGCGCTTAGGCGAGGCGCGCCTGCTCGAGAGCATCTATCGCCCAATCGTCGAGCTCATGTCCGACTACCAAGTCCGCACCTTCGCCGAGATGCTCGCCGCCCTCACCCAGAAGTCAGACAGCTTCAATCGCGGCAACCTGCTCGAGGCCATCCTGACCTTATCGAGCAACGGCACCTTAAGCCCAGCGATCAAGCCGGAAACCATTGCCCCTGAGGTTAAGGCGCGCTGCCTGAAGTTTAACCACGCCCTGCTGGAGAGCGCCCACATCCCGCAGCTTAAGTTCCTCGTGAGCCCAGTGCTGCAAGGCGCCCTGAACCTGAGTGACATCTTCAAGGTGCTGATCCAAATGTACCTCAAGGATCCAAAGATCAGCCGCAAGGAGATGTGCCATCAGATCTGCGATCTGGCCTTAGGCGAGGGCAAGACCCTCAACAAGGACGGCAAGCCGATCACCAAGCGCAAGGAGCAAGAAGCGGTCTTAGCCGAGCAGGTCGACCTCTTCCGCGAGCACACCTTGCAGCTGATGAACGCCCTAGCGGTCATCTAAAGCGCCCCCAGCCTGCGTTGGTGCGACAAGGCCCAGTCTCGTCAGAGGCTGGGCCTTGCGTTTGGGGCCTGAGCTTGGGCTCTGGCCTTAGTACATCAAGGTGTAGAGCTTGCGGCGGTACTGGCTTTGGAGCTTGTCGCCGTTCATGGTGCTCAGGATATCAAGGAAGGTCTTCTTGACCTCATCCTTGCTTAAGTCTTGCTTGAGCTTGGCAAATAAGAGCTCTAAGGCCTCGTCCTTGCGCCCGGCCTCGGCCAAGGCGATGGCGTAGGCCACGGCGTTCTCATCGCTAGGATCGGCTTGGTACTTGCGCTCGAGCTCTTGCAGCTCTGGACTGTTTTGGGCCTGCTCGGCGATGGTGAGGGCCGAAATCAATTGCTGGTACTCGGCGCTGGCCTTTTCCTCGCGCCCAGCATTGTCTAAGAGCTCGTGGGCCTTCTTGAGGTTCTTTTGGGCGATGAGCAGACGGGCGTAGATGAACTTAAACTTGAGGTTGGACTCATCCATGGCGTAGGCTTGCCCGGCCTTAGCGCAGGCGGCGCTGACGTCTCCTGAGGCCTCTGCTTGCAGCGCCTCGCGCATCATCAGGTCAGCCTGCGAAGGCATGAACTTATTGAGCAGCTCTTGGAGCCCCGAGATGATGTCGTTGCCCTCAAGCATGGCGACCGGCTGGCCTTGGTCGACCACCACTAAGGTTGGTACCTGCTGGATGCCAATTTGCCCTGCGACCAGCAAGCAGGCGCGATCGGTCAGTGAAAAGAGGCCTAAGCTGACGTATTCATTGGTATCGGAGATCGCCGTGGTGACTGCATTCTTGGCGGCAGTGCAGGCGTCGGTGTCATCGTAAAAGAAGCAAAAGAGGGGCTTTTGCAGCGACGACTGTAATACCTGCTCCAGATTGTCTTGTGTTACCAACATGGTTCTGTGTCCTCAAAAAATCTTTCGATCCTATTCTAGGCCAAATGCGGACGCCTGCCAAAAGCGCGGGCTGAGCGCGCCGCTGCGGCGCGGGCACGCGTGGGCAGGCGTGAGCGCAGCGAGCCTATTGCACGAAGCGGTTGAGGTCGCGCGTGGCCTCGATCAAGCTCTCAAGATCTGGGCGCACTTCGAGGCGTTCGCCATTGCGCTCGATAAAGGAGGCGCCATCTTGCAGATAGACGATGTTATCGCGGCTGCGTACCAGAATTAAGGCGTCGTTTTGGTCGGCCACGAGGTAGTCGCGCGCCCCCGGAGCGCGCAGCGTGTGGCCTAAGGTGAAGTTGCCTAGGGACGAGGTGATGTTTAAGACCTCGCGCGCGATGGTGGCGTAGATATCCTGCGGCGAGGTGAGCGTGCTGCTTTGGCCGCGCATAGCGTCATCTGGGAACCACAGCAGCAACGGCACGTGCTGCTGGGCGCGCTCATAGCGCTGGCCGGTCGGCGGCAGGGCACGATTGCCCTCGGTGGCGGTGATGATGAGCAAGGTGTTATCAAGCACGCCTTGGCGCTTGAGCTCGGAGACGAATTGCCCTAAGGCGGCATCGACCTCGTGCAAGGTGCGCTCGTAGTTGAGGCGCTGGGCCACTTGCACGTCGGTCTGGGCCATAAGCGAGTTCTCGCTTGATTTGAGCTCGCGCTCGAGCTGCATGCGTGCCTGAGCTGTGAGCTCCTCCGCGCTTAAACTGCTGTTCTCACGCTTGAGCTGCGCGATGCGCGTCTGCAGCATGGTCTCAAGGCGCAGCTTGCTTAAGGCCTGAGCCTGACGCAGGTCGTTGATGACCACGGTCAGCGCAAACGGGCGCTGCGCTTGGTCATGATAGAAGCGCACTTCGGCTAAGGCTTGCGCTAGTGCCTGCGAGGCGTGATAGGTCAAATCGACCTGATTGCGCCGCAGGGCGTTGCTGGTGAGGAGCTGATTGAGATAGCGATTGCCTTGGGTCACCGCGACTGTGGCCCCCGCCGCGACCGTAGCGCCCGCTGCGGCGGTCGGCTGCAGCGCGTTGACCTGCTCTGGGGCGCTGACCTGCTCAGGTTTGCTGGGCTTTGGGATCAAGCTGATGTCGCTGACGATGAGGCGGCGCACATAGTCTTGGCGCAACATCTCGTTGACCATCACCGGTAAGGTGTTAGCGCTGTAGAAGGCTGGGCTGTACTTGATCGGCAGGCCGAAGTTGGCGCTAAAGGAGTTGCTGAGCTCGTCGGGGTAGAGCAAGTAGTTTTGCTCATAGCGATAGCCCTGCTCTGAGAGCGCGCTTAAGGCCGGAGTGGCCTCTTCGTTGAAGTTTTGGTACGACCACTGGTTGAGATTGATCGTGATGACGTTGAGCTCACGGCTGTGCTCGGCCACCGTGATCGGGCTTAATGGGTAGTCAAGGTAGGCCACCAGATTGGCCGGGCTAGTCTCGTTGGTGCTAAGCCAGCCGTGGTTGTTTAAAAACGACTGCGCCGTCATCGGGTAGTGCAGCGGGAAGGTCGAGCGCAGCAGCGTGATGCGCTCATACTGGGTCGCGTCGGCCCAGATGTGCAGCAGGTGCGAGCTGACAAAGCAGCTGCCGACGATGATAAGCACGGTGCGCACAAAGTACGGGTGATGCGCCCGATAAAGGGAGTGGGTCGTGACCTTGGCAAAGACGCACTCGAGCGCGATCACGAGCGGCACGGCGATCAAGAGGAAGTTGTAGTTGAGACCGGTGTCAAAGTCGAGTTCGCGCACGATCAGGTTCAAGGCGGTAAAGCTCAGGTGCACCTTGACCATGAGGAAGATCTTGAGGTCAAAGAGCAAGATCGAGTGCAGCACCGAAGCGATCGCGACTGCGAGCACGCGGTAGATGCGGTAGTTGCCAATGAAGGCGAGCGGGAAAAAGAGCACCAAATAGGCCACGACCGTGAGGAAGCTCATGTGGCCGAGCCAGCTGACATGCAGGTAGATATAGGAGAGGAAGTCGTGCGTTGGCGGCGCGGCATAGACGTAGCCGTAGCCGAGCAGGCACGAGAGCAGGATGTTGATGAAAATGAAGTAGTGGCCCCACGTAATCGAACGCGAAACTTGCTCTTTGTACGAAAAGTGTTTGCGAGTTTGAGAGTTTGCGCTCATAGCGAGCCCTTGACCACCAAAAAGGCTATGCCTACCATGCGCTCCGCCCGAAGGCCCCACGCGCCATCCTACCAGCTTTGAGCCCGCGGCGCTCCGCAAGCTGGGCTCATGCCCAAGCACAGGCCGCACCCACCCTGCTCCGGCAAGCTGGGCTCACCCTGCCCCGGCAGGCTGGGCTCACCCTGCCCCGGCAAGCTGGGCTCACCCTGCCCCGGCAAGCTGGGTTCACCCTGCCCCGGCAGGCGGCGCTCACGCCTGCTGAGGCAAGTTGCGCTTACGAGCCTGCTGCGCCTCATAAGCCGCATCGGTTCGCGCTAAATTCTAACACACCTCACCTGATACCACGGCGCTCGCCCCCGCACAGCACAAGGCACAGCACAGCGCACAGGGCCCGCCGTCAGCCTGCGGCCCGCATTGGCCCGACGCAGGCCTACGCACCGGTCCGCGCGCTCCTTAAAAACTAGCCGCGATGGACTACGATCGCGACAGATTTCACGATGGTCGTCCCCTCGTCTCAAAAATTTCTCTGTATCTAGTAACACCTATTAAGCCCCACCGGCTGCGGAACTGCGGTGCAGTTGACCTCCAATTGCACTGTTTTGAGGCATAACAAACTTGACTTTTGAGGGGGTGTTTTGCTCACCCTCTTGACTTTTTGCGCCAAGATGGAAGTAGGAGCTTAAAGCCCAAATATCCGGGATTGCTCTGAGCTCGGCGCCGCCGGGCACTACCAACTTAAGGAGGCAGGTCATGTCAGATGTAGCTTACCGCGACGCACTTCCCTTTATCGCGCGCACTTACTCCCGCAAATTCGGCATCACCATTGAGGTCAAGGGCACCCACGCCTACAGCACCGCAAACAGCATTGTGATCCCGGAGCTGGACTTACAAGATCAAACCCTCGCCCGTCTCACCTATGGCTTCTTGGCCCACGAGGCGGGGCATCTGCGCTTTAGCAACTTTGAGCAATGCGAGGCGCTGGGCAACGAAGTGCTGCTGCGCTTGGTCAACAGTCTTGAAGACGGGCGCATTGAGTACCTGATGGCGCGCAACTTCGTCGGCGTCTACGAGAACTTGGAGCTGCTCAACCAGTGCCTGCTGCGCGACAACCACCGCCTGCTCTTAAGCGGGCAGATCTGGTCGAAGCTTGACCTGCTCACCACGACCTTGGTGCTGCTCAGCCACGAGCGCTTTAACAACTACCCAGGCGTCTCCTTGATCAAGCGCGACTACTTAAACGAACTCAGCTGCCTGTTCAACGAAGCCGACTTAAACGATATCATGGCCCAGACCTACCGCCTGCCCCAATGCCGCAACACCGGCGATGTCATCGCCATCGCGCGCGATATCTACGCCATCTTGCAGCGCCCGACCTGCCTTATCCCAAACTTCACCCGCTTTGCCCTGCGCTATCAGCTCAGCTCGCACTACGACCTTGAAAACTGCCGCAGCCTAGCCGCAGGCTACGGCCAAGACTTTAGCGCGCCCGTGATTTGCCCCAGCCCCGACCTCAAGCTCCGTGCTGCCTCCGAACTTGTATCTGCGGCCGGACTCTCGGCCACGGTCGCAGAGCTCTTCTCGGATTATATCCCCGACTTTATCGCCCCGCGCGCGCCGAGCTTCATGCCCCAAAACAATAGTGCCGCGCTGCTCGCACGCGTCGGCAGGCTGGCCTTGAGCGCCAGCAAGGCTTTAAGTGACGAAAGTGCCGGAAATAGCCGCGAGAGCGCCCGCCTCTTTGCGCGCAGTCGCGCCCAGCGCGAGCAAAGTGCCCTCAACTTAGGGCGCGCCTTAAGCGAGCTCATCCCGGTGCTCAGCACCAAGGACGCCCAGAGCCTCGCGGTACGCCAAGAGCTCAGCGCCCGCAGCGCGGCCCAGCCCGAACCCAAGCCGCCTGAACGCACACCTTTGGAGCTCTCCGCCCTTGCCCATGCCTTAAGCTGCAATCCTGAGAGCTACGACGTCCATCTGGGCTTAGACCCGAGCACCACCGTGCCCTTCTACGGCGTCACTGCAACACCGAGCCCCTATCAAGGCCCGGAGCTGACGCGTCAAGCGTGGGCTCAAGCCGTCAGCTGCGCCCAAGCCCACTATGATGATACCCCGCAGCGCAGTGAGCCGGAGCTCCCGGCCGAATTAGCCGCCTTAGAGGCGCAATGGGCTCGTGACCGCAGCGACGAACGCTATTGGCGCCTGCCCTATCGCGATGTCCTGCCGCTGGGACAGCAGCCGCATATCACCAGCAGCGACGTCGCCGAACTGGGCCTTGCCCGGGTCACGCCATCCTTGGAGCTCTGCACCCGCCTGATTTTAGAGGCGTGGGCCTACCCCCAGCGCGAGCTGCCGCTCTTGCCATGGCTTGACCTACGCAATCTGCCGCCGCAGTTTAAGGAGCTGCTCCAGCAAGCCCTGACCGCCCAAGAGGAGCGTATTAATGCGCTCAAAGCCTTGCGCGCCCCGGTGCCGGGCCTTGTCACCACGGTGCAGGAGTGCGCCCAGCACACGGCGCAGGCGCTGCAGCAATGCCGCGCCTTCTACCAGCACAGCTTAAGCAGCACCAACTTAAGCTCCACTATCTCAAGCAGCAATGCCCTGCGCGCCCAGCGCGGCCTGTGGCCGGTAATTCAGCTGTGCCAAGACCCGCTTGAGCTTGAGCTCTTAGGCTGGGGTAATAACCCGCAGCAAGGCGGCCGCCTGACCGACTCCGAACCGGCTTCGGCCTTGGTCTGGGAAGTGGCTGAGCAGGTGGGTCCGGCCTTTAAGCAAGAGTTGTTGCAGCAGCGCCGCACCGCCAAGTTCCAGCGCCGCGAGGCGATCTTGCGCGAGCTGGGTCTTTACGATGAGCGCAGCCTCAACCCTCACCCGAGCCTGAACCTTGCCACCTATTGCTACGACTCAGCCAGCGGCCAATGCTATGAGCGCAACCAGTTCTTGCGCTCCTTGGTGGCCAAGCGCATCGTGCTACACAACTGTCCCACCACCATCGCCGCAGCAGTACCCCCCGAGCACTACCAAGGCTTCATCGCCGCTCAAGCCAAGCACTGCCCCGACCTGCCGACGCCACCGCGCCCCATCATGCCCGAGATGGTGTGGGAGCGCAGCGCGCAACTCAAACTCCTCTCGATCGACCACACCAAGGTCAGCGACCAGCTGAGCCAGCTCTACAAGAGCCCGCAGCTGCAAGCGTGGGAGCAGGCGCCCCTGGCCTTTAACGCTGCTGCGACCATCCCAGCGCCCGCTCCACAGGCATCAGCAGCTACCGCCCTCGCCCACCCCCTTGCCGCTACCGCCCCACGCAAGGCGCGCAAGGCCAAAGAGCAACGTCCGACCAAGGTCGAGGTGCTACAGCTGCTGCTCAGTGCCCTACTGGAACCTACCGATCGGGCCACCCAAGATCAATTCCTGCGCTGGCTCAACGCCCAAGCGCCCGCCCCGCAGCTGAGCCACCTGCGCGACCCGCGCCTTGAGTGCACCTTAACCGATGCCCTGCGCGAGTACTGGTATGTGCGCTGGGATGGGAGCGCGGGCAGCGTGCCGGAACTTACGGCCAGCACCGTGCTCGACCGCATGGCGCATAAGCAAGGCCTGAGCGAGCAAAACGCCGGGGGCTTGGTGGTCTGCCCGCAACAGAGCAAGGATCCGACCCCAGAGAACATCCCCAGCTACTATCAGCTTGACCTCAAGCAGTTTGTGGCTACGACCAAGCGCCAATACGCGCCGCTGCGCCAGCAATTGCGCCGTCGGCTGCAAAGCTACCTTGAGTGCCGCCAAGAACACGGACGCAGTGGCCGCGTGCTCGACGTGCGCCGTGCCGCCCAGCTCGTGGTTGGGCAGACCGATATCTTCAAGCAGCGCTCCTACTGCGCCGACGAGAGCACCGCGCTCCACCTCTTGGTGGATTGCTCAGGCTCCATGGGGCAAAGCGCCGCGAACGAAGCCGAAAGTACGCGCCTTGAGGACACGCGTATCTACCAAGCCTGTAGCGCCGCTTTGACCTTGGGGCTAGCCTTAGACCGCTTGCCGGGCCTTGCCCTTATGATCACCTTTTTCCCGCATACACTCGAAGATCAACCTTACTTCAACGTCATCGCCCCCGGTGAGCATGTCAGCGCTCATCCCGAACGCCTGTGGCATCCCCCGTACGGCGGCACCCCGATGGATCAAGCCCTCAACTACGCCGCTGAGAGCGTGCTGCGCTGCCGTGCCACGCGCTCCATCGTGGTCATCATCACCGATGGCCAACCCAACCGCCCGGACGCCTTGCTCAAAGAAGTGCGCAAAGCCCAAGACTGTGGCATCGAAATCTACGGCATAGGCATCAACGAAAGTGCCGGGCACCAATACTTCGAGCACTTCTACGACTTAACCGATTTCTCTAACCTCACCGCCGAGCTGTGCCGCTTAGTCAGCCAACTCTTCGCGCTCCCTGAAGTTGCCTAAGGAGGCTTTATGAAACGTTCCGGCCATCTGCTCTACGACCTAGAAGAGCTCAACCCCCTCATCACCAACCTGCCACCCCAAGTGCAAGCTGACTACCTGCAGCGCTTTGGCGATAGCATCATCCGTCCCTACAAGCGCGAGGTCTTAGCGCAGCTTGACGCCCAGCCGCAAGCCACGACGCTCCCAGAGCTCTCCGAGCGTACCACCTCGCCTTACGGCCTCAAGCTGTTACAGGCGCAGGCCCATATCAGCCGCCACGACACCAACCCATCCTTGGATGCAGCCGTTTACTTCCAAGCCCAAGCTGACAACCTGCGCTGTGTAACGCAGCAAGATGCGCAGCTCAAGGCGCAAGCTGAGGACGGCACCGCATGCGCTCGCGCCTCGGCCCAAGCCTTTTTCCTCAAAAGCGCGCAGGCAGTCGCCCTGCTCTGGACGGTCTGCGTGCTGTGCCTCTTCATCGGCTTAGGTCTTGCCCTCACCAGCACCGACACAAACAAGATCAACGAGGCGGTGCACGCTCGTCTTACCGCCTTAAGCGCCTACCAAGACCAACCGAGCAGCGGTTTAAGCCCCCACGAACCCATCACCAGTATCTGGGCTGACGCCCCACTAAGTGATAGCCTACTGACCATGGTGCTCAAGGGCCCGGAGCTCTTAGCCCAAGAGAGCGCCCTGCAAGACCTAGGTGGCACGCCTCAGCAGGTAAAGCCTCGCAGCGATCCGGAGCTTGAGGCCTACGAGCGCGTCCTGCTGCAGCAAGGCGTCGTCCCACCTGAGGCTGACAGCGCCGCGATTGCCCGCTACTACCTCCCAGAGTCCTTACAAGGGGTCGACTACTACCAGCTGCAGCCCACCTACCAACCAGCGCGCGTCCTGCAGCCTAACTATCAGGAGCTCAGCGCCCTGCGCCTGCGCGACTCCCACGCCCCAGCTGAGCCCAATGAGCGGCCCTTAGTGCCCATCTTGAGCGACGAGGTAGCACCGCTGACCACCCGCTAACCCAACAACATGGTAACTCTCCCAAGGGCGTACCAGACCGGTACGCTCTTTTTGTCAGGCATACGCCATGTTTACCCCGCGTACACCCTTTTTTGCGCGCAGAAAGTTGCACCACCTTGCAACAGGCATGGTAAGATCTGCCAGCTAAGTTTTGAGTTCGGCAGAACCCCCAGTTTTAGGAGCAGGCAAGTGACATTGAGCTCTTGGTACCTGCCACCAAGTCGCACCGCCTTCGGGCAAGGTTAGTCCCATGGCACGCATCGCAGTCATTGGTAGCGGCTTCTTTGGCTTGTACCTCGCGGAGTATTTGACCCTCAAAGGGCATACGGTATCCGTCTTCGAAAAGGAGGCGGAGAGCATGTCACACGCCTCGTATCACAACCAAGCCCGCGTCCACAACGGCTATCATTACCCGCGCAGCGTGCTCACAGCTTTTCGCTCCCGCGTATCATTTCCGCGCTTTGTCGCAGAGTTCCCAGAGGCGGTCTACCGCGCCTTTGACCAGTATTACCTTGTCGGCCGCAAGCTGAGCAAGGTCACGGCCCATCAATTCGCCTCCTTTTGTCAGCGTATTGGCGCGCCGCTCGAGCGTGCGCCTGAGAACTTCCAGCGGTTGGTGGATGAGCACTACATTGAAGAGAGCTTCAAGGTGCATGAGTACGCCTTTGATGCCACCATCTTGCGCGATCTGATGCTCAAGCGCCTCGCCCAACTCCCGACTAAAATAGCCTATAATACAGAAATTATACGCGTACGGGGGGGGGGGGCAAAGCATCGTGATCATGCATTAGCCCTACTCACATCCGATCAGGCTGCTTTATCCCCCGACATGGTTGACGGCTTTGACCATGTCTTCAACTGCACCTACTCACGCCTCAACTACCTGCTCGCTCAGAGCCAGCTGGAACTCATCCCACTCAAGCACGAGTTCACCGAACTCTGTCTTGTCACCGTACCGGAGCCCCTGCGCCACATCGGTATCACAGTGATGTGCGGCCCCTTCTTCTCGGTTATGCCTTTCCCGGCCGTACGCCACGCAGGCCAACCGCTGCACTCCTTTAGCCATGTCCGCTATACCCCACACTATGAGTGGTATGAGCGCGATCATTGCCCCGTCGACCCTTATGCGGTCTTAGCGCAAGACCCCAAGCACACGGCTTGGCCTTATATCCGGCGCGATGCGGCGCGCTACCTACCGCTGCTTGATCAGACGCAATATCACTCCTCGCTCTGGGAGATCAAAACCGTGCTGCCCCGCTCCGAGAGCGACGACTCCCGCCCCATTCTCTTTCGTACTAACGTGGGCCTGAAAGGCCTGCACTGCGTGATGGGCGGCAAAATCGACAATGTATACGACGTTTTAGCGGCAGTAGAACGGGAGCTTCAGTTATGAACAAGCGCGAAATCTTTGTCTCGGTGGTCGTACCCTTACGTCATTGGCACGATGACGCCCCCTTGCAGGAGCTGCAACAGCGCCTTGAAGCGGCCTTTGCCGACTATGAGATCCTGCTTATCGCCGGACGTTCAGCGCAGGCTGAGCTCAATTGCCGCAGCGCCGAGCTGCTATCGCGCATCCCTTGTGTGCGCTACCTGCAGCTCTCCGGCAATGTCGCCCCCGACACCTTGCGCAGTGCCGGGATCGAAAACGCCATTGGTGATTTTGTGGTCATACTCGATTGGGCCAAAGACCCCGTAGCCTTGGCCGTGGAGGTGGTCGAAGCGGCCTTAACGCAAGGCAAAGACCTCATGATTGGGATCGGCGATGAGGCCCAAAGCCTCGCACGCCGCGCTCTGGCGCTACCCTTAAAGCCCCTGCTCAAAGTCGCAGGCTATGACCTTCCCAAGGTTTCCACCTCGCTGTTTTGCCTCTCGCGCCGTGCTGTCAACACGGTCATGAGCACCAGTGCCGTAGGTCAGCTCTTCTTAGTGCGACTCAAAGAGTCAGGCTATGAGATCGGCACGCTGCATTACCACGAGCAACAAGGCTTTGAGCAACGCCTTGGGGGATCCTTACAAGGCCTATGGCGGCTGGTGGTATTTAACTCGCTCACGCCCTTGCGCACCGTATCCTTGCTCGGCTTTGGCGCCTCCGGCCTTGCCTTCCTCTTTGCGCTCTACTCCCTCCTCATCAAGCTCTTCAAGGACGCTGTGATTGAGGGCTGGACTTCGACCATACTGCTCTTGACGCTGTTCTTTACGATTGAGTTCCTGATTTTGGCCGTCATCACCGAGTACGTGGGCCGCATCCTCGAAGAGCAGCGCCAGCAACCTTACGCCGTGGTCTTCGAGAAGACCAGCTCCCGCATGGTCAACGCTGACCGGATCAACGTGCTCAAAGAAAGTATCGGGTAAGAAGATGACAGACGTAGTTACAAGTGCCGCCATCAAGACAGGCAAGAGCGGATTAATCGGTAGCACCGGCTTTGTCGGGCAAACGCTGTTACGTGAGCGTGACTTCGATGCCTGCTACCACTCAACTGATATTAATAAGATCGATGGGCAGCACTTTGAGCTCCTGATTTGCGCTGGAGCCAAGGCCGTTAAGTGGTACGCCAACCAGCATGCCCAAGAAGACCGTGCAGGCATAGACAACCTGATAACGCACCTTAAAACGGTGACCGCCCAGCGCATGGTGCTAATCAGCACGGTAGATGTCTTCGCGCAGCCGCAAGGCGTGTATGAGGATACGCAACCCAGCACCGAGGCGCTGTGTCCGTACGGCGCCAACCGTCTGTACCTTGAGCACTTCGTGCAGCAAACCTTCCCTCATGCGCTCATCGTCCGCTTGCCGGGCTTAGTCGGCCCCGGTCTGAAAAAGAACGTCATCTACGACCTGCTCCATCACAACTGCCTTGATGCGATCAATGCCACCGACTGCTTTCAGTTCTACCCCATGCATTCGCTCCATGCCGATCTGCAGCGGCTCTTAGCGCATGACATCAGCGGCATTGTGCATCTGACGGCCGCGCCGGTCACGGTACAAGAAGTGGCGCACCACTGCTTTGACCTTGTTTTTACCCAAACGTTGGCGCGACCTGCCGTGCGCTACGATCTGCGCTCTCATTGGGCCGCAACCTTATGGGGCAGGCCGGACTACCAATACTCCAAAGAGGACAGTCTCGCCGCCATCCAAGAGTACGCGCGCACTGAGCCGCATTCGGAGGCGCTCGCTCCATGACTACACTCCAGCTCTCAATCTCCAACCTCGCTTGGGATCCGCAAGATAATGAAGAGATCGCGCAGTTCCTAAACCGCCATGAGATCCATTGGATCGACCTTGCCCCGGGAAAATTTCTCAAGGGCGCGGCGCTCACCGACCAAGCTGCGATTGCACGGGAACGCGCATGGTGGCGGGAACGAGGCTTTAGCTTTGCGGGCATGCAATCATTACTCTTTGGCACCTCGGAGCTCAACGTCTTCGGTGACTCTCAAGTGCAGACGCGTCTGCTCAAGCACTTAGAGCAGATCTGTGTCTTAGCCGCAGAGCTGGAGCTCAAACCCTTGGTATTCGGCTCGCCTCGGAACCGCGATCGCAGTGGGTTAAGTGACGCGCAAGCGCAGGACATGGCGTTGGAGTTCTTTGACCGCTTAGGGGAGCTCGCACGCCAGCACGGGGTGATCATCTGCCTTGAGCCGAACGCGCCGCAATATGGCACCAACTTTCTGGTCACGACCGCCGAGGCTGTAGCCTTCGTCCAAACGTTGAATCATCCGGCGGTCAAGGTGCAAATCGATACCGGCACCATCTGGGCCAATCATGAGGCGCCCGAGCAACTCACCGCTGCACTACTATGGGCTGGGCACATCCACTTGAGTGAGCCCGGACTCAAGCCGCTGGGCGCCCAACAAACTGGGACAGACTACGCCACCGTGGCCGCGCAACTTAAAGATTGGACGCGCCCCATTACCATTGAAATGCTGACCTCTGCGCCTGCCGCTGCTCCGCACGAAATTACCGCGGCGCTTGAACTCGTAACTGCCGCGTTACAAGGAGCGCCAACTCATGGAGCGTGAAGTTCCAGCATACGAGGTGCTGTTTAGTGAAGCGCCGCAGCAACCTTACGCGGTCGTCGTCCCCGTCATCAATGAAGGGGCACGCCTGCATGGGCTTTTGCAAAAGATGCAGGCCTTAGGCACCGCCCAAAGCGCCGATATTGTGATTGTGGATGGCGGCAGTAGTGATGGTTCACTTGAGCCCGCTCAGCTCAAGGCCTATGGCGTACATAGCCTGCTGCTTAAAACCGGTGACGGCAAGCTGGGCGCGCAACTGCGCTGCGCCTACGCCTACCTCTTAGACCAAGGCTACAACGGCATCGTCACCATTGACGGCAACGGCAAAGACGATCCAAGCACGATTCCGCACTTTATCGCTAAGCTGCAAGCGGGTTATGACTTTGTGCAGGCCTCCCGATTTATCAAGGGCGGACGCGGGGTCAACACGCCGCTCACCAGACTGCTGGCCATTCGGCTCATCCATGCCCCGTTACTGTCCTTGGCCTCCGGCTTTCACTGGACTGACACCACACAAGGCTATCGCGCCTACTCCCGCTCCTTGCTCGCCGATCCGCGCGTTGGGGTATTCCGTAAGGAGTTCAGCTCCTATGAGCTCCTCTTTTACCTCTCCTACATTGCCCCGCGCCTCCATTACCGCTGTGTTGAGCTACCCACCGTGCGCAGCTATCCTGTAGGCGCGGTGCCAACCAAGATCTCCACCATTCAAGGGAACCTGAACATCCTCATCACCTTAATCAAGGTGATAACAGGCCACTTTAACGTCAAGAGAGCACAGCAATGAAAGATCAACTGACGCGGGCGGTACAGCGCGTCACAGCGCTCCCGTGGTACACCATGGTGCTTATGGCCGTAGGCCTTGCCTTCGTGCTCGAGCTTTTGGTCTGCAACCACTACTACTTTGGCTTCTCGGCCGACGACTACCAGCGCCATGAGGTCAACCTGCCGTGGCAGCAACACATCAACCGCAATGCGTTGATCGTCGCCCCGGAGAATGCGGCGCTGACGCTGAACAGCCTCAACTTCCATGTCTCAAATGTGTACGTGGAGACATGGGCGCCCAATAAGCACAAGGTAGCGGCGCGCATAGTCATGACCGACAACTACCAAAGCTACTCCCCTTATCCGGTCACCAAGTTTGAGCTGGTGCCGGGCGGCTCGCAGCAGGCCCGCTTGGTCAGAGTCTGGGACAAAGGGGTAGCGCAGACGCTCACCTTGGCCTTTGACCCACAGGACATCGCAGGCGGCATCGCCATCACGAAGTTGGTGCTCAATGAGCAGCCGAGCCTTGAGTTCTCTTGGATCCGCTGGGCTTTGATGAGCTTGGTGTTAAGCGCCGCCGTGCTGACCTTAAGATTTCGCTTCTATCAGGTGCGCTACGACGCCAACCAACGCCTGCATCGCGCCCTCAACTACGGCGTCTTAGCGCTGGTGGTGCTGATGAGTCTCGTGATCTTCCACGTCACCAATCCGCGCAATACGCAGCCGTTTGGCTTTGACTTCTTGGGCCCCGGCGTCATGATCCTAACCGACAGCAGCCATTCCTTGCTGAGGCCCATGCCCGCCAACGAAGAGGAGCTTGCCAATAGCGATGCCTATGTGCAGCTCTTGGATGCCTTCTTAAAAGGGCAGCTGCATCTTGATTTCACCCCCGATCCGCGCCTTGATCAGCTCACCAACGTCTATGACCAATCTGAGCGAGCCCAATACCCCGACCTGCGCTACCTCTACGACCGCCCTTACTATCAAGGCAAGATCTATGTCGCCTTTGGCTTAGCGCCGCTATTCATGATCTACGCCCCGATCTACTTCCTGACGGGCATGGCACCAAGCCTCGCGTTGGCGGCATTGGTCGGAGCGCTCCTTGACCTAGTGGCGGTGTTTGCGGCCATGAACCTGCTCGTTAAGCACTTTGAGCTCAAGCCCAACGCCCTCTTGTTCTATTTGTCCGAGCTCGCGGCCCTCTGCGCGCTGCACATCTTCAGCCTGCAGGTCTACCCAAGCCACTACCTCATGGTTTACTTCACCTTGATCTTTTGGGTGGCCATCATCGTCAGCTGCGTAGCCGCGCTCTATCACGACCAGCTCAGCCCGCGGAAGGCCCATGTCCTCTGGTCACTCGTAGGCCTTGGAGTGGTCATGGTCGTGATCTCCCGGCCGCAGGTGCTGCTGCTCGTCCTTGCCTTCACCGCCCCCTTCTGCTGGGGCTACCTCCGCGCGCACTTAGAGCACAAGCGCGCGCTCATCATCAATGCCATCTGCGCTCTCGTCCCCGTGAGCTTAGGTGCAGTCTTAGTCATGTGGTACAACTACGCGCGCTTTGATTCCATCTTCGAGTTTGGCTACAACTACCAAATCTCAGGGCGCGATGTGCGCGGCGAGGGACTGAGCTTCTCCTTTGACATCATCAAGTCTTGGTGGTGGTACTTTATCGTCGAGCCGCTGAACTACCTCAAGAACTTCCCATTCGTCTCCTATCCGTACCTCAACAACGGAGACGATGGCGGCTATCGTTACGTGGTCAACCGCGTCAGCGTCTTGGCCGTGCCTTACTTCTGGGCCCTTTTGCTCTTGGTACGCCAAAGCATCGGCGCTCAGCGCTTAGCCCCAGAGTTGGGCTTGCCCGAACGCTTGACCGTCCACCAAAACTGGGCCTTGATCCTCAGCGTCGCCGCCGTGCTGCTGGTCAGCTATGTCGTGTACGTCAAGTTTGGTATCGGCTTTCGGTACCAAGTCGATATGCTGTCGGTCTTGGTCTTTGTGGCCTTCTTACTGATAGTCGAGCACCTGCACTACAGCGCCAACAAGTTCCAGCAGATCATCTACTGCGTGGCGCTCTATTGCTTGGTAAAAACCATAGCCATCGGCTTTTGCCTGCCGTTTAGCAACTTCGAGGAGACCTTGTCGGCGATGAACCCAGACGTGTACGTCGGCCTCAAGGCGCTCTTTGACCCACTGGGCTTCAAGTAGGCTGCAGCCCGCTCAGCCTCGGCGCCCTCACAGTCCCTGAGGGCGCGCCGGAGCGGCCCGGCCCCTTGCCCCTTAGAGACCAAGGCTACCTTCCCGGAGCGTGAAACGGCAAGCGGCGAGCGCAGCCGCGGCCATAGTGGCCCAGAGCGTACCGTGGGACTGCCAAAACGTGGGGTATCGGCCTGCGGATCAGGCATAGCGTGGCGAGGGTGGGTTGGGCGGACAGCCGCAGTTGGATTCGCCGCAGCCCGTGGCAGCGCCAAAGCGGCCCGGCCCCTTTCCCTTAGAGACCAAGGCTACCTGCCCGGAGTGTGAAACGGCAAGCGGCGAGCGCAGCCGCGGCAGCAGTGGCCGAACGCGCAACTTGGGGGCTGCATTAATGTGGAGTAACGGCCTGCGGATCAGCCCGGCCGTGGCGAGGGTGGGTTGGGCGGTCCGCCGCAGTTAGATTCGCCGCAGCCCGTAGCAGCGCCAAAGCGGCCATGCTCCTTGCCCCTTAGAGACCAAGGCTGCATGTACGGGTCGTGAAACGGTAAGTGCAGCTGCGGCCCAAGTGGCACAGCGCGTAACGTGGGGCTGCCTGAGCGTGGGGTGACGGCCTGCGGATCGGCCCGGCCGTGACTGGGGTGGGTTGGGCGGGCAGCCGCAGTTGGATTCGCCGCAGCCTGAGGAAGTGCCGGAGCGGCCCAACCACTTAGAGACAAAGGCTGCCTTACCGCAGCGTGAAACGGCAAGCGGCGAGCGCAGCCGCAGCCCAAGTGGCCCAGCGCGTAACGTGGGGCTGCCTGAGCGTGGGGTGACGGCCTGCGGATCGGCCCGGCCGTGGCTGGGTTGGGTGGGCAGCCGCAGTTGGATTCGCCGCAGCCTGAGGAAGTGCCGGAGCGGCCCAACCACTTAGAGACAAAGGCTGCCTT
>CALXNA010000057.1 GCA_944389615.1 uncultured Anaerobiospirillum sp.
TTAAAGAACCCACACAGATTGTCATTCTTATCTCTTGTCAAAGAACCCCAAAGCGCTGGGCTTTGGTTTTTGTCAGCACCTCAGTGCGTGACAGCGGAAACGTATTTTAGAGATTTTTCACCACAGGTCAACACCGGACACCAACTTTTTTCCAACTTTTTACCAAGATTAGCGCAAAAGCTGATGTTTAAGCCAATCTTCGAGTAATACGTTTTACTGTCAATCATGCCCCCAAATTAGTACAGTAAACCCGCAAGCTAAGGTTGCGGCAAAGGCTTGATTTGGTGGAAGCCAAAGTAGGCGAAGGTGGCCTCAAACTGCGCGCGTTTGTCCGCAGGCACCGCTCCAGTGAACCAAGCGACCCACGCCCCGGCCTGAGAGGCCGTGAGGAGAGGATGGCTTATGTCCATACTCCGCGGCTCAAGCTCCAAGCTCTCCTGCAGCTGAGCGAGCACATGCTTAACGCGTCGGCCGATAGCGCTCCCTGAGTCAACCAAGGTAATCGCAGGCCCCAAGAGCGCGGCTATATCGTCGCGCAGCAGCGGAAAGTGGGTGCACCCCAGCACCACCACGTCAGGCTGCTCCGGCGGCGGCAAACGCGTGATCGGCGCCAAGATCGCTTGGAGCTCATGACGCTGACTATCCGTCAACTTAAGGTGCGGCAGCGGCACCGGCACATCGCTCACTGAGCGCCTATAGAGCTCAAGACTGGAGTCAATGCTCTCAAAAGTCTCAGGCCCGAAGGTCTCAGGGGCGAAGGTCTCAAGCCCTGAGGCGGCCCCCACAGAGGTCGTGAGCCCGGAGGCGCATACCTTGGCATTGACCTCTTCGAGCAGGCATTGCTCAGCAAGCTGTACGAGCTCCACCGTACCGATACGCAGCACCTCACAGTCTGCGGCAAAGTTATCGATCAAACGCTGGGTATAGGCCCGCTGCACGGTGCCGGGTGTTGCCAGCAGCGCAATCTTGCGCTTGTGACTTAACTGCCCTGCGGTCTTAATGGCAGGGACTACCCCCACGATCGGGATGCGGGTAAAGCGCGGTCTAATCTTATCGAGCACCACCGTGCTGGCAGTATTGCAGGCGATCACGATGAGATCGGGATTGAGGTGGGTGCTGACCTGCGTGAGCAAGGCGGTGACGCGCTCCACCAAGAAGTCCTCGCTCTTTTGCCCGTACGGGAAGCCCTCATGGTCGAACAGATAGTAATAGGCTGCCTCAGGGTTGGCACGCCGCACTTCGCTTAAGACCGACAAGCCGCCCATACCCGAATCAAAGAACAAGATCTTCGGAATCTTATTGAGTGCCATTCTCGCTCCTTACAACAGCTCACCTGCCCTCAGTTTAGCCGCAAACCTAGACCTTGCCACAACTTCCACGTATCAGCTCAGCTCTGAGGGAGGTGGTTGCGCCGCAACCTTCCCTTCACCCCAACGCTCCCCCGCACACTGGCACCACCGCTAACGCGCCAATGGGAGCGCAGAGGAGCACACCATTGAGCAGCGTCTGCACCTGCGCGCAGCTTATCGCTCCCCTCGTTTTTTGGTACCATGCCCATTCTTATAGGATAGATTGATGCTGCGCCCTCGGTGGGCCGTGCTATTGTGGAGTGTTTTGCATGCTTCCAACTTTATTGACGACAACCGACAAAGACAACTACGAGGCATACCTCAACGAGAAGATTGAGCGGGTGGTCAACCTCATTGGCAGCACCTTGAACACTGAGCAGTCGCAGCAGGGCTACTATGACTTCTGCTCTCTTAAGCCTGAGGTCTACGCTTCCTTGCCTGAGCACTATCGCATGCGCGCGGAGTTTGCGGTATTCCACCACAATCATGAGCGCTTTGACTTCGGTATGTATGAGCCCGGCAGCAAGCCGCGTAAGATCATCCTGCTCCAAGACTTCCCCGGCTGCACGCAGGCTATCAACCAAGCGATGACGTGGCTCAGAAGCTACCTGCCGTTATATCCTGAGCTCAAGACCAAGCTCTTTGGCGCTGACTTCCTGTGCAACACCAAGGGCGACGTCGTCATCAGCCTTAACTACCACAAGAAGCTCGATGAGACGTGGCTCGAGCGTGCCCAAACTCTGCTGCAAGAGCACCGCAAAGACGCCTGTCCGGAGGTCGCCTCCGGTGCTTGCCGCTACAGCATCGTGGCCCATGCCAAAAAGCAAAAGTTAACGGTGGGCGATGACTTTGTCATCGAGACTATTCCAACCAAGCGGCCTGACGGCACCAGTGGCGCCGTCCAGTTAAAGCAAGTGGAAGGCACCTTCTCGCAGCCTAACGCCACCGCCTGTGCAGCGATGCTCTCCTTTGCCTTAAGCTGCGCCCAAAAGATTGGGGCTACGCCGGAGGCGCGCCAAGACTTAATCGAACTCTACTGCGGCTCAGGCACCTTTACCGTAGCCTTAGCTCCATTATTTACCAAGGTCTTCGCCACCGAGGTAGCCCGTGTACCGACCGACACGGCCTTGTTCAATATGGAGTTAAACCACACTACCAACATCAAGCTGGCGCGCTTAAGTGCCCTTGAGGTGACGCAGGCGCTTAACAAAGAACGTGTCTTCAAGCGCCTTGAGCTTAATCACATCGACCTTGATGACTACCACTTCAGCACCTTGCTAATCGATCCTCCACGCGCCGGTCTTCAAGACGAGGCTGCCCTCGCCTTCACCGCGCGCTTTGACCATGTCATCTACATCTCGTGTGGCCCGGAGTCCTTAGCTCAAGATCTGCAGTACTTAACCCGCACCCATAAGATCAGCAAGGTCGCCTTCTTCGATCAGTTCCCGTATACCCAGCACTTGGAAAGTGGCATCTTACTCGAGCGCCGCTAACCAGCTCCATCCTCTGCGCAGCTCGACACTGCGCAGAGGCGGCGCGCCGCCCAGCGCAGGTCAGGTAAGGCTCGGCGCAGGGCGGAGTGGTACCGCGCTAGGACAGCGCTCCGCCCACCTGTCCGCTGGGGTGCGGCCATAAAAAAGGCCAAAGCCGCGGCTTTGACCTTTTTGTTTCTTTTAGTGGAACAGAGCTCAGTCTCGCGACTGAACCTTGGTGCTCACTACAACGCAGTTGCTAGAGCATGTAATTCTCTGGCATTGGAATCTGAGCGACCCCCGAGTCCACGGCAGCCTGAGCTACGGCACGGGATACGACCTTTAACAAGCGTGGATCCATTGGCTTTGGAATTACGTAGTCTGGGCCGAACTCTAAGTGGTCAACCTGCGCAGCCTTAACGACCTCAGCTGGGACTGGCTCCTTGGCTAAGTCGCGGATAGCGCGCATCGCGGCGAGCTTCATCTCAAGGTTGATGGCCGTAGCACGTACGTCTAAAGTGCCACGGAATAAGAATGGGAAGCAGAGGACGTTGTTGATCTGGTTTGGATAGTCCGAGCGGCCCGTACCAACGATGATGTCTGGACGCAGACGCTTTACGACCTCTGGGTCAACCTCTGGATCTGGGTTGGAGCAGGCAAAGACTACGGCCTTTGGCGCTAAGCTCTTAACTTCATCTTCGGTGACTAAGCCTGGGCCCGAAACGCCTAACAGGATATCAGCACCAGCGCAGGCCTCAGCTAAGGTCTTAGGGCCATTGTCGTTGATGTAACGTGGCTTCTCGCCGTTGTTGTACTGCGGACGATCCGAACGGATGACGCCATGGCGGTCGACCATGTAGAAGTTGGCCTTGTTAGCACCAGCGGCGACTAACAGATCCGAGCAGGCGATACCGGCGGCACCAGCACCGACGCAGACGACCTTGCAGTCCTCAAGCTTCTTGCCTTGAAGCTCGATAGCATTCATGATACCGGCGCAGGTTACGATAGCGGTACCGTGCTGGTCGTCATGGAATACTGGAACCTTGCAGCGCTTGATCAACTCGCGCTCGATCTCAAAGCACTCAGGGGCCTTGATGTCCTCTAAGTTGATGCCACCGAAGGTGTCGGCGATGCACTCAACCGTGGTGATGAATTCTTCTACCGTCTTGTTCTTAACTTCAATGTCGATGGCATCGATGTTAGCAAAGCGGTTGAATAAGAGGGCCTTGCCTTCCATTACCGGCTTCGAGGCTAATGGGCCTAAGTTACCTAAGCCCAAGATCGCGGTACCGTTGGAGATGATGGCAACGGAGTTACCCTTGCCGGTGTACTTGAAAGCATCAGCTGGGTTATTGGCGATCTCGCGTACCGGCTCAGCAACACCTGGGCTATAAGCCAAAGTTAAATCATAAGCAGTCTCGGCAGGCTTGGTGATCACAACCTTAATCTTGCCTGGAGTTGGCTCCTCGTGATATTTCAGAGCGGCATCATGTAGAGCTTGATGATCCAAGGTGTCCCCCTTATTGATACGACCATTCAATCGAGCTTGTGCAACCACAGGCGCTACCTATCACAACCTGCCGCAGCAAACGCGGCGCAGCCTATGGTGCTGAGATAGCAAAGCTTTAGGTATACCAAAAGCTCCGCACTTAAGCCGCTTCAAGGCACCCAGCCTGCGCTAGGCACCGAGCAGCACGATAAAACGTTTACAGCAAGCGACCGCGAAGGGCGCTGCGCGCTTCATCGCAACTCAGTTTAAAGCATTGCCCTAGCAACGGAACAGCAAATTTTGCGGCTCATGTCGTAATTTTGAAAATTTGTTTAGGGCACAGTGCATCTACCCCATTGTGTGCCGCAAAAGGCCTGTTTTTTGCCTTTTATCGGTGCACAGGATCAAATTTCGTCCACACGTGCTATCTTCCGCAACCGCTTGCGATTGCACCAAAATCCCGCGTCCCTGATACAGCACCGCCCTGCCTTCTCATCGGCTCCTACCCGCCATCCGCCCTGTTGTCTCCGCTCTGCTGCCTCCACCATGCCACTGCGCAGCCGCCGCAGGACGCGCAGCTTGGCACCGCGGCCCCAAAACGCGCAGCTTGGCACCGCGGCCCCAAAACGAAAAAGCGCTGAGATCAGTGACCCCAACGCTTTTTGCTCATCAAGCTTGTGATGTATGGCGGTAACGGCGAGCTGACATCACGCTCGCCCCTGCGCGCTACCCCTTAGGCAGCCGCAGCGCCTAAAAATTCGTAGCACCCGCAATTAGTGCTTTTGGGCACCCAGCATGCCGAAGCGCTTCTTGAAGGCCTCAACGCGACCACCGGTGTCAACGATCTTCTGCTTGCCGGTATAGAATGGGTGGCATAAGGAGCAGACTTCGATATCGATGTCGTGACCTGCAGTGGAGCGGATGGTGAACTTGTTGCCGCAAGAGCAACGTACGTTAACTTCTTCGTATTGTGGGTGGATATTCTTTTTCATACTGGACCTCAGTGCATGTCGCCATTCAGCCACAGAGATTGAAACAGATGCGCCGAACACCACATGCCATTGTAAAAAAAGCGCTTAATGATAAATAATTTGCTCCGCAAACACAATCACTTTTTGCAAAAACCTGCATCCACTGGCGCCGCCACCGCGCGCAGGCCGCGTGCAGGCCACGCACAGGCCGCGGAGCTCACACCCTAACGAGCCTACTTCCTGGCGCTGACAGGCCTTTTGCTCACGGCAAGGCCGCGCTGTGCTAGCATGACAGCAAGCCCATGACATTCATGTTTGCTGCAAGGGGTCTTATGCACGATCCAAAACCAGAGAGCACAGCTTCACTTAGCAGCGGCGATCAGGCCCACGAAGGTCAGTCGCTCACCGGCTTTACCGGCTTGGTGCTCAATCCTGACGAGATTAACCATCGCCACAATCTGCCGCGCAACACGCGCCTCGTTAAGCTCTCCGATCCGGCAGCGCAGGACATCTTCTATCATCCCAACGAAGACAAGCCACAGGCCACGCCCTCAGTGCGCAAAGTGCCCAAAGAGCAAAGCGCGCTGCACTTTCCTCCCGAGTTTGACGATGACATTCCCTTTGGCGCCGACCCTGCCGCTCCGGCAAGTTCAGCCCCAGCAGCACCTACGACCACCACCGCAGAGGCGCAAGCCATAGCGCCTGCTGCGCCAGCTGAACCGCCAGCGCCTGCCGAAGAGGCACCAACAGAAACTCTAGCGCCCAAAACGCAGGATCCTGAACACACGGCACCCGTCTGTCCTGAGGGCTATCAGCGCCCGCACCATGCGGATGCCGCAGTAGACGCGCTCAATGCCGAGGCTTGGGCCCACCAATGCACCATCATCCAAGTGGGAATCAATCGCGCCCTCTATCGCACCTATGACTATAAGCTGAAGGGCTTCTATGGGCAGGAGATCTTAGGCTGTCGCGTTGAGATCAGCTTTGGCCGCGGTAACGGCACCAAGGACGTGGGCATCATCGTGGGCCTAGGCGCTGCTAGTGCCTACCCCTACAAGCGTATTAAGAACGCCACATTGCTTGATACCGAGCCGTTGATCTTACCTGATGTATTTGCCACCTTAGAGTTTGCGGCGCGCTACTACCATTACCCCCTCGGGCAAACCATGCCCTTGGCCTTGCCTAAGATGCTGCGCGATGGCGCTGCCGCCAGCTACAAGGAAATTCCGGGCTTAAAAAGCAAGGTACCACCAGAGGAGCTGGAGGAGGCCTTAAAGAAGCTGCGCTCGCCGGGCCAGCGCGACCTGCTCACCCTGCTGCAACAAGGCCCATTGCGCAGTCGCGCCTTACGCGAACAAGGCTTTAGCGCGCAGCAAGAGGCCACCTTAGTGCGCCGCAATATGGCCGAGCGCTATGACTTTGCCCAAGAGCGCGTCCCCTTAGATCTCAAGGCGCTAGCCCAGAGTAATGAGTTCTTAGCGCATGAGCCCTTTAAGCTCAATGACGAGCAGCAAGCGGTGCTCGATGTCATCGTCCAAGAGCAAGGCTATGGCGTCTTCTTATTAAACGGCGTCACCGGCTCAGGCAAGACCGAAGTCTACCTACAAGCCATCGAGGCGACGCTGCGCCGCGGCAAAAAGGCGCTCGTCTTAGTCCCGGAAATCGCGCTCACGCCGCAGACCTTCCGGCGCTTCTATCAGCGCTTTAAAGTGCCGATTGCTACTATGCACTCAAACCTGAGTAATCGCGAGCGCCTCGACGCCTTCTTGGACATGTACTGGAACCATGCTGCGATTTTGATTGGTACGCGCTCGGCCCTCTTCACCTCCATCCCCGACTTGGGCCTCATTGTCATAGACGAGGAGCATGACTCGTCCTTTAAGCAAGGCGATGGTCTGCGCTACCACGCCCGCACCTTGGCGTTACAGCGCGCGCAGCTCTGCCACTGCCCGGTGATCTTAGGGTCAGCGACCCCGTCTTTAGAGTCGATCTACCAATGCCTGATCGGTCAAAGCAAGCGCCTTGACCTCTTGCATCGCGCCCAAAGTGCGCGCCTGCCGGACATCACCTTAATCGACCTGCGCCAAGAGCAGCTCAGTGCCAGCGTCATCGCAGGCTTAGGTACAGTGCTTGAGAACGCCATTGGCCTTGCTACGGCCATGCACAACCAAGCGATCTTGTTTTTAAACCGGCGCGGCTTCTCGCACTCTATGGTGTGCCATGAGTGCGGCCATATCATCGCCTGCGCCAACTGCGACAACCAGATGACGGTACACCGCGCCTTAGGGCAGCTGCGCTGCCACATCTGCGACTCCACCATGCCCATTCCCAACCGCTGCCCGTACTGCCATGCCGAAGACAGCCTAGTCGAGATTGGCGTGGGCACCGAGCA
The DNA here is from genome assembly GCA_944389615.1 of uncultured Anaerobiospirillum sp. GTDB lineage: Bacteria > Pseudomonadota > Gammaproteobacteria > Enterobacterales > Succinivibrionaceae > Anaerobiospirillum. Next base: position 7,674 of record CALXNA010000057.1, read on the forward strand.
GGTGGAGAGCTATCTGCACAGCCGCTTTATGGATGTCGGCGTTGAGCGCATCGATCGCGACAACATCACCAGCAAAAAGGACTTAGACGAGGCCTTAGAACGTGTCACCAGCCACAAGAGCGAGATCTTAGTGGGCACCCAAATGCTCGCCAAGGGCCATGACTTTCCCGACGTCACTTTAGTGGGTATACTCGATGTAGACTCAGGTCTCTTCTGCGACGACTTCCGCGGCTGGGAGTATACCGCCCAGCTCATCACCCAAGTGGCCGGACGTGCCGGGCGCGCCGGAAAGGCCGGCTGTGTCTACATCCAAACGCGCTTTCCCGATCACCCCTTACTCATCAACTTGGTCGCCCCAAACTTCAACTACGTCAAGCTCGCCGAGCAGTTGCTCGAGCTGCGCTACGAGACCAAGATGCCGCCGTTCACCTACCAAGCTCACGTCATGGCCAACTCGCTCCAGCGCGAGCATGCCTTCAACTGCTTACGCCAGATCTTCAGTGAGCTCGATCAGCGTCAAGACTTGCTCCACAACATCTCAATCTCGCCCATCTTGCCCGATCGCATCGAGAAGCGCTTCAACCGCTTCCACTTCCACGTCAGCATCACCGCGGCCGATCCTCAAAGCCGCGCGCAACTCCTCAACTTTATCGTTGCGCAATACGAGGCGCTGCCGGGGCCGGGCGACCTGCGCTTTGCCATCGACGTCGACCCCATCAACAACCCATAGTAGCAGCGCAAGGCACGCTACTTACGCTCGTCAAACTGGTCTTTGAGCCCAAGGCTTGCCTCCCACAAGAACACATACTTGAGGAAGGTGTAGATGAAGGCGCTTTGAGCGGCGATGTAACCGGCTCTCCCATCTAAGCAGCCGAGCTTGATGAAGTAGAGCTTAATAAAGCTGAAGATTGGGCTGAAGATGATCTTGGCCAACGACGGCTTCTTACCGCGCTTGATATAGCTCTGCGCTGACATCTGGGCGTAGCGAATGGTGCGCGTGAAGTGGTCGTTAACATCACGATAGGAGTAGTGGATAATGTAGCCGGGCAGGCGCGCGACCGGATCGGCGCACTCCAAAGACTCGTGGACGATCTCCCCGACCCACTTAGGGTGGGCAGCACGGCGGACTAAGCGCAGGCGATAGTTCGGCTGCCACGCATGCTTTAAGAGCTTACCCAGATAGAAGGTCAGGCGATTCATCTCATAGGCCCGGGCCTCACCTGAGGCAATTGCGGCCACAATCGCGGCCTTGAGCTCATCGTTGACCACTTCGTCGGCATCTAAGAACAAGATCCAGTCTTGGGTGCACTTAGGAATGAGCGAATTCTTTTGCTCAACATAGCCCTTAAACTCCTCAGTGAAGACGCGCGCGCCAAACGACTTAGCCACCTCCACCGTGTTATCAGTCGAACAAGAGTTAATCAGGACAATCTCGGCGGCGATGTCGGCAATCTGCGCTAAGGTCTTGGGCAGCCGATCTTGCTCATTGTGCGCAATGATCGCCACGGTCAAGCTCGGCTTACCCGCCGTTGCCAACGGCTTAACCGCAGCCGGAGCTGCACTCTCCGGAGCAGCCGCCGGAGCTGCTACTGAAGCTTCGCTCTCCGGAGCCGTGGCCGGAGCTGAAGCCAGAGCCTCGACCGGAGTAGCTACCGAAGTTTCGCTCTCCGGAGCCGTGGCCGGAGCTGAAGCCAGAGTTTCGACCGCCACCGCGGCCGGTATACTTGCCACGGCCGCCTTCCCCTCTTCCCACCAAGTCAGTGTCTGCCATACAATCTTAGCCTCAAGCTCCGGCGGCAAGACCTTGATTTCCTTGGTGATCGGATCGAGCGCCTCAAGCGGCAAGGTCACTGGACACTCCTGCATGTCACCATAGAGCGCCCAGCGGGTATGGCTGTTGGACTTGCGGCTAGAGTAAAAGCAGATGGCGGGCTTGAGCAGGTTACCGGCAATCTGAGTGATCCCGGTGCTCGGACCAATAAAGCAAGTGCAACGCTCCACCAGCGCGGTGGCCACCATTAAGCTGCCCTCATTTAAGAAGACATGGACGTGTTCACGCTGCGGAGCATCTAGCCCAGCGAGCACTTGCGCCACGCGCTCCGCTTGCGTCGGCATAGCCAGCAGCACAATCTCCGCACCCCCAGCTAAGAGCTGCTCGATCACCTTACCATACTGCGCTGCGGTCAAATTGGCGCCGCTGCCCCCAGTAAACGGATTGATCAAGACAAAAGGTGCGCCCGGCAGCAGGCCCTCAGCCTGCAAGAAGGCCGTCACCGGCGCCGCGTCGCTCGGCGCATATTCCAAACGCTGCAGCTGCTCGCCCACCTCAGCAAAGCGCTGCTGGTTTAAATGCGCAATGAGCTCTAAGTTATAGGCCGCTTCGCTCTTGATACACTGCGAGCGCTTTTGGCGCAGACCGTAGTTGTAGTGGACAAAAGACCACGGCTTCGAGCGTGGCCCCACCCGCACCGGCGCCGCGGAGGCGACGGCAAGGCGCGAAATGGTGACATTGGAGACCAAGGCGACAAAGGCATCGAGCTTAAGGGCCTGAAGCTCAGCGCTGAGCGCAGCAAAATCAAGCTTACCCGCCTCATCGACAAAGTCGTCATAGCAGACGCAGGCGTCGATGACCGGCACGTGCTGGGCTAAGATGCGGTTGGCCTTACTGACCAAGGCGATGATCTGAGCCTGCGGGAACATGGCCTTAGCGGTCGCATAGGACGGAATCGAGACGACAAAATCACCGATCTTATCGGTACGGGCAATCATGATGGCCTTGGGAGCCACTAAGGGCAATAAGCTCATGCAATCCTCCTAAACCAAGACCATCCCATTATAGCCGCCTCTACCACGTATCACCGTCGCTGTCCCAGCCTGACTCCTCATACTCACCCGCCACGTCACAAGGAGCGTCATAAGCCGCGTCATAAGCGCAGTCCTCATCCTCCAAGCTGCGCGCGCCCTCATAGCCCGCGTCGCGTGCTTGCAACGCCAGCAGATCGGGATCAGCCCCCGCATCCAAGAGCTGCTCGGCGCTCACCTCATCGAGCGGCCCGTATACCTCCCAATCGCGCTTGTACATGGCCCCCGCTGCCGCTGCGCCCGTGGCCAGCGCCCCTGCGGCCAGTGCGCTCACCCCATAGCCACGCCGCGCCGCAGACTGGGCTCCCGCCGTCTGCGCAGCCCTAGCCACGCTATGGGCAGCAGAATGGGCAGCATCGCGGCCCGCCTTGCGCGCAGCGCGCACCTCGACCTTATCCATAGAGACCACTGCCCAGAACATGCGTCCCAGCCTCTTTAAGAACTTGAACATAGCATCCTCCGCATAACCGTACTGCATCCATGCTACGCCCAATTCGGTGCCACCATGGCAAAAAAGCCGCTCAAAAGTCAGAGCACCAAAAAGCCCCCAATCATTGGCCTAACAGCGCAGTCCTGCGGCGGCCGTAAGGCCTGACAAACGGCGCGCGCAAGCGGCGGAGCGCTCAGGCCCTATGTTATAATGAGCCATTTAGAGCTTAGCCTGACGCTGGGCTTATACCCTTTATTTTTTGGTTAGTGGTGACTACTAAAGTGAAGAATCACATTGCCTCGTTAGTACTGCAAAGTCTCAATCAGCTCAGCGCTGAGTGGGCTCTCCCCAGCGACATCTCACGCAAGATCCGCATTGATCGCACTAAGGACAAGGCTCATGGTGATTTCGCCACTAATGTCGCCCTGATGCTAGCCAAACCTCTGGGCTTAAACCCACGTGAGCTCGCCACCAAGATCGTAGCGGCGCTACCGCAAGATAGCGCTATCACCAAGACGGAGATCGCAGGCCCAGGCTTTATCAACTTCTTTGTCAACTCCGATCACATCGCCACACAGCTTGCTGCCATGCTCCAAGACGAGCGCTTAGGCGTCAAGCAGGTTGAGACACCGCAAAACATCGTCGTAGACTACTCGGCACCGAACGTGGCCAAGGAGATGGCGGTACACCACATCCGCTCGACCGTGATCGGCGATGCGGCCGCGCGCGTCTTAGAGTTCTTAGGCCATAACGTCATCCGCGCCAACCACGTCGGTGACTGGGGTACCCAATTTGGTATGCTCATCGCCTACCTCGAAAAGTGCGAAAACGAGTCCGGCAGCGGCCTTGAGCTCAGCGACTTTGAGGCCTTCTACCGCGAGGCCAAGCGCTGCTACGACGAAGACGAGCAGTTTGCTCAGAAGGCCCGCTCCTATGTCGTACGCCTGCAAGGCGGCGATCAATACTGTCATGACATGTGGCAAAAGCTTGTGACCATGACCATGGAGCAAAACCAGCGCATCTACGATCGCCTCAACGTCACCTTAAGCCCGAAGGATGTCATGGGCGAGAGCTTATACAACGACATGCTGCCGCAGGTGATCGCCGACCTCAAGGCCAAGGGTTTGGCCCAAGAAGATCAAGGGGCCTTGGTGGTATACCTCGATGAGTTCAAGAACAAGGATGGCGATAAATTAGGCATCATCGTGCAAAAGAGCGATGGCGGCTATTTGTACACCACCACTGACATCGCCTGCGTTAAGTATCGTGTAGACCATTTCAAGGCCAACCGCATGATGTACTTCGTAGACTCGCGCCAGCACCAGCACTTAGAGGCCGCATGGCAAATTGCCCGCCTCGTAGGCTATCTCCCGGCCGACGTCTCCGTTGAGCACGAAGCCTTTGGTATGATGCTGGGTAAAGACGGCAAGCCGTTTAAGACCCGCACCGGCGGCACGGTCAAGCTCAAGGATCTCCTAGATGAGGCCGAAAAGCGCGTCGACGCCATGCTCACCGCGCGTGGCAGCGCGTATGAAGCCTCCGAGCGTGCCCAGATTGTGCACGACATCGCCATTGGCGCGGTCAAGTACGCCGACTTATCGAAGAATCGCCTCACCGACTACGTCTTTGACTGGGATCAGATGCTCGCCTTTGAGGGCAATACCGCCCCATATCTGCAGTATGCCTACAGCCGCATCAACTCGATCTTCCGCAAGACGGAACTCAAGCCGGGCACCATTGTGATCGCAAGTGAGCACGAAGAGGCCTTAGCCACCAAGCTCTTGGCCTTTGCCGAGGCGGTCAATGCCGTGGCCCAAAAGGCGATGCCGCACCTGCTGTGCACCTACTTATACGAGCTGGCCGGTACCTTTATGCGCTTCTATGAGCACTGCCCAGTGCTCAAAGAAGGTGTCGCCGAGGACACCGCCCGCTCGCGCCTTGCGCTGTGCGCCCTGACCGCGCGCGTCTTACGCCAAGGCTTAGGCCTCTTGGGCATCAACGTTATGGCCAAGATGTAATCACCACCGCCCGCCGCAACAAGGAGCTACCGTGAATCTGCTGCAAAACATCAAGGATCTCCCGCCGCAAAAGAAGAGGGTGCTGGCCATGGGCGGCGTGGCTTTCGTCGTCTTAGTCTTCGTCAGCTTCCTGCTTTCCTTAAGCGAAGACAGCACCGAACCCACCACGGCCCCAGAGCAAGCCCCCACCGCGCAAGCTACCCCCACCGCGCAAGCTACCCCAACTGCGCCGCAAACCAACCAGCAGCGCTACGACTTTGAGCAAGGATCGGCGCAAAGCTCGGCCCAACAAGGTGCGCTTGAGGACTTACTCAAGAGCCCGGCCCCGCAAGATCCAACCACGACCGATCCGTTTGCAGGCATGGCCGGTACCGGCACGGAGCCGAGCAGCCCAGAAATGACTCCGGAAGTAGCCCCGGGCCCGGCTCCTATTCCTGAGGAGCAGGCTCCGGCCCCCAGCTCGACCATTTTGATCTGCGATACCTTTGGGGACGCCGTTAGCGCCGAATCCAAGAAGGCGATCTTAGCATTCCAAGGCATGGGTTCGACCGTGGTCAAAAACGCTGACGGCACCTTTAGCTTAAAGCTCGGCCCCTACGGGACGCCGGAGCAGGCGCGTACCATTTTTGGCGACTTAAGTGATAAGGGTCTGTTAGAGCGCTGCGCGCTCATCACGAAGTAAGCTGCGCCCCACGCGCGGCCTAATTTTGCGCTCACTCAAGCGCGCTACACTGGCCCCATAGGTCAACTAGGATTTGATATATGACAACCATCGTTTCTGTACGTCGCAAGGGCATCGTTGCCGTAGGTGGTGACGGCCAAGTCACCATGGGGCAGAGCTCGATCTTAAAGGACAATGCCCGCAAGGTACGCCGCCTGTTCAAAGGCCGTGTCATCGCCGGTTTTGCCGGATCCACCGCCGATGCCTTTACCTTACTTGACCTCTTTGAAAAGAAGCTTGAAGCGCACCAAGGCATTCTCGAGCGCGCCTGCGTCGCCTTAGTCAAAGACTGGCGCACCGACAAGATGCTGCGCAAGCTCGAAGCCATCCTCATCGTCGCCGATAAGGAGCATTCCTTTTTGATCTCAGGCACGGGCGATGTGGTGCGCATGGACGATGACATCTTAGCCACGGGCTCAGGCGGCAACTACGCCCTCTCCGCAGCGCGCGCCCTCGTGCGCAATACCGATCTCTCTGCTGAGGAGATCGTCAAGAAGTCCCTTGAGATCGCAGGTGAGATCTGCGTCTTCACCAACCAAAACCACATCATCGAGACCATCGACAGCAATCAACCCGAGGCCGCAGCTACCGCTGCCCCCCAACCTGAGAGCCCACAAGGCGCCGCATGGAGCGCCGACTAAGCCCCACGAGGCCGACAGGCCACAGCCCAACTGCTCTCACCCACAGGATTGTCCCTCATGTCAGAATTAACTCCCCGCGAGATTGTAAGTGAACTGGATCGGCACATCATTGGCCAAAACGAGGCCAAGCGTGCCGTGGCGATTGCCATGCGCAATCGCTGGCGGCGCATGCAATTAGAGCCGAAGATGCGCCAAGAGATCTTCCCTAAGAACATCCTCATGATTGGCCCGACGGGTGTCGGCAAGACCGAAATTGCAAGGCGCCTTGCGACCTTGGCCAAGGCCCCCTTTATCAAGGTCGAGGCCACCAAGTACACCGAGGTAGGCTATGTGGGCAAGGAGGTCGATTCCATCATCCGTGAGCTGATGGAAGTGGCGATCAAATTGGTCAAGGAAGATGCCTTCAAGCGCAACAAGGTACGCGCCGAAGAAGCTGCCGAAGAGCGCATCTTAGATGCGCTGCTGCCTGCGCCTTCGGCCACGCCCGATGAAAAGCAAAGCAACCACACGCGCCAAATCTTTCGCAAGAAGCTGCGCGAGGGCGAGTTAGACGACCGCGAGATTGACATTCGCGTCACCGAGAAAGCCCAAGGCTTTAACATCATCGGCGGCGGCTCCTCGATGGAGGATGTATCAAATCAGATCCAATCGCTCTTTGACACCATCTCGCAAGGCCGTCAGGTCACGCGCAAGATGAAGATTAAGGATGCCTTAAAGGACTTGACTCAAGAGGAAGCCGAGAAGCTGACCCAAGTCGATGATATCCGCGCCGAGGCCATCAAGCTGTGCGAGAACCAAGGCATTGTCTTCATCGACGAGATCGACAAGATCTGCGGCGGCGAGAGCGGCACCTCCTCGCGCGGCGAGGTCTCGCGCCAAGGCGTGCAGCGCGACCTGCTGCCGTTAATTGAGGGCTGTCAGATCAGCACCAAGTACGGCATGGTCAAGACCGACCACATCCTCTTTATCGCCTCAGGCGCCTTCCAAATGGCCAAGCCGTCGGACTTAATCCCGGAGCTGCAAGGCCGTCTGCCGATTCGCGTTGAGCTTAAGGCGCTCACCGCCGCGGACTTTGAGCGCATTCTGCTGGAGCCACATGCGTCCTTGACCAAGCAGTATGAGTACCTGCTCGCCACCGAAGGCGTGAAGATCTCCTTCACCCCCGATGCGATCAAGCGCATTGCTCACGACGCCTACACCGTCAACGAGAAAACTGAGAACATCGGCGCGCGCCGCCTGCACACCTTAATGGAGAAGCTCCTTGAGCAAATCTCCTTTGATGCGCCTGACTGCGCCGGCAGCACCTTAGTCATCGATGCGGCCTACGTCGACCAGCACTTAAGTGACATCGTCCAAGACGAGGATCTCTCGCGCTACATCCTCTAGCGCCGTCGGCAAGCCCTCACGGGCCCGCGGGGAGCCCCGCCGCTCCGGCGTGGCTTAGCGCCGCGCCTTCGCTCCCGCGGGGCTCCCCGCGGGAGCGGACACTCTCACCTCCGAGCGCTCAGGACACCGCACGCGCTCTGTCCTGACCCCTTCCCCTCTGCAAGATAAGGCAGCGTTATGGCCAATCGTGATCAACTTAGTCTGCGGGAGCTTGAGCTCTTGCAAGAGCTCAACGAAATTGCCGCCAAGACCGATGCGCTCAATCAAAGCATCGAAGAGAAGCTGCGCTCCTTAGAGCAAAAGGACTTGGAAATCGCAGCCTTAAAGCGCGAGCTCGACAGCTGCAAGCAGCAAAACGCCGAGCTGCGTGAGATCATCCACACGTGGCGCCAGCGCATGGACAATGTCCTCAAGCAATTAGGCCAGCTCAGCTAACCGGCCTCACCTTGCGCCCAGCACGCGGCCCCAGCCCCAGCACGCAGCTACCCAGCTCCAGCACGCGGCCTGCCGCATTCACGCGGCGCGGCCTGCTACGCCTGCAGTGTCGCCGCGACGAGGCTTTCCTCATTGCGCGTGTTCAGCGAGATCGACTGGGATACGTCCTGCATCGGTGGACGGCCAAAGAACTTCTTATAGTCGCGCGAGAAGTGCTGCTCGCTGATGTAGCCGACCTCATAGCCCGCGGCCGAGGCCGACATGCTCTCTGAGATCATCAGGCGCTTGGCCTCTAACAGACGCAGGCGCTTTAAGTACTGCAACGGCGAGAGCGACGTGGCTTCCTTAAAGTGCCGGTAGAAAGTCGGCACCGCCATATAGACCATTTGCGCCAAGTTCTCGACCTCGATATCACTACGGCGGTAGTTGTCCTTAAGGTAGGCGATGACCTTAGCGATCTTGTAGTCCTGCGCGCCCGCAGTAAAGAGCTTGCGCAGGCTCAGGCCATGCTGCGAGCTTAAGACGTAGTAGTAGAGCTCGCGCACCATGAGGTTGTACGGGTACTCGTTGGTGGTACCGCGCTCGACCAACTCCATAACGCGGCGGATGGTCTTGAGCTCATCTAAGGTGGCGTGATCGGAGAGCACACTAAACTCGCACTCCAAGAGCTTTTGCTGCTCAAGCGGCTGTAATTGGAGCATGACCTCTTGCATCGTCATCGGCTCGATCAAAAAGGAGATGCCCAAAAGCGGCTGCTCCTTAGTGGCACGCATGACGCGGTACTGAGCCGGCATATCAAGCCCGGCGATGAAGACATCGCCGGAGTGATACTCGATGACATGGTCATCGATTTCGGCGCGCTTTTGGCCTTGCACCAGAAAGGAAAGCATTGGGTGATAGACGCACGGGCACGAGCATGACTCTTCTTGCGAAGAGCGATGCAGTCTAATCTGCGGCGTAATTTCGTACATGCCATCGTCTGGGTGGATCTTAGCGATCATGCCGCTTAACTGTGCCAGCAAGGCGCTTTTCTCACCGATAATGTCACTCATTGCAACCCCCTGTTTGAGCCAATCCTCATCACTAGTATAGCGGCCCAGCTGCCGACAAAAACAGCAAGTTAGGTCATTGCCCCACCATGGTAAAGGCTCAATTCCGTTTGCGTCAGCCCCAAGCGGACTCAACAGCGCTGCCTTATCACTCAGATCTGGGGCGACCAAGGGCACTGCAGCAGAGGCATCATCCCAGCGCTGCTCCCAATGCGGCTCACTGCGCGCTGCCCGCTCCGGGCGCTGCGCACGCCCGAGGAACTGATCCCGCTGTGGCGTCTGATAGGAGCGTCCTAAGAGCTCTTCGATGGTGCGCTTGAGCTTGTGCATGTGCTGCCTCCCGATGAAACCATTGTCGGTTCATCACTCTCTTCAGAGAGCTCAGCCAAATATCCCAAATCTTACGTCAGCATAGCGCAATAAGGCCGCTCCGCCGCCTTTCGCCACGATCAGGCAAGGAAATGAGAGCAATGGGCAAAGCCCGCGCCCAGCGCCCGCAGGCCAGCGCCCGCCCCAGCTCCACCGCCGCGCCCCACGCCCCGCAGCCTGTTCCGCTCTCCTCAGCGCAGGCCACGCCACCTTCCACCACTCACGGGAGCGGGCCCGTCCGGCCTGCCCTCAGGTTGCGTCAGCCCTAACTGCGGCGGCCCGCCCACCCCGACCACGTCCCGGGCCAATCCCCACGTACCACAAGGCCGTACCACCAGAGGCTCCGCTCTCCTCAGCGCAGGCCACGCCACCTTCCAGCGTTCACGGGAGCGGGCCCGTCCGGCCTGCCCTCAGGTTGCGTCAGCCCCAACTGCGGCGCCCCGCCCGCCCACCCCGAC
>CALXNA010000058.1 GCA_944389615.1 uncultured Anaerobiospirillum sp.
CGTTGAGGCGTCATGCCCAGCAGCGCGCCGCTTACCCGGCATGCGCGGCGTTGAGGCGCATGCGCAGCGGCGGCAGCTTGGCCTGAGGATCGTGAGCCCTGAGCTCGTGCTTATGCGAGCTGAGCGCTCACGGTCACCAACCGTGAGGACTTTCTATGCAATCAGAGCGCTATCTGCGCCCAGAGATGTTGCCGCGCTACCACGGGCAGCAAGCATTACTGGCAAGCTGCAAGGTCGGCTTAGTCGGCGTCGGCGGCATCGGCGGTCTCTGTGCGCTGCTGCTGGGCGCCGCCGGCATCGGTGAGCTGCGCCTTGCCGATGGCGATACCGTGGCCTTGCACAATTTGCATCGCCAGCTGCTCTTTACCAACAGCGATGTCGGCCTGCCCAAAGCTGAGCGGGCTGCGGCCGCAGTTCAGTCCCATTGCGACCCTGAGCTTAAGGTGACAGCCTTTAGTGGCATGATCGGCCCTGATAACTTCGCCTCGTGGGCGCAGGGCTTAGACCTTGTGATTGACGCAAGCGATGATGCGCAGAGCCGCCTTGTGGTCTCAGAGCTGTGTTTTAAGGCGCAGCTGCCGCTCTTGAGCGCCGCGGTCTCAGGCTATCAGATGCTCCTTGCGCTCTTTGACTATGCCCAGCCTGACTTTGGGGCCGAGCATGGCTGCTATCGCTGCCTCACGGGCGGCGTTGCGATCAACACCAAGGTCGGCATTACCGGGCCCCTTGCCGCAATGGCATCGTCCCTTGCGGCGCATCAAGTGCTCGAGTGGCTCTTAGGGCGCACGGAGATAGCAGGTGAGCTCTTGTCCTTGAACTTAGCGGACTATCGGCTCACGCGCCTGAAGCTGCGTCCTGACCCGGCTTGCCCGGTCTGCGCCCATTAGGCGCAGCGCGTAAGGCGCGGAACGCGCAGCGGCGCACGCGCCTTGCGGGGCGCGCCCGGCGCGTAAGCGCGGGAGGGCGGGGGAAGTCCTGACCACCATAAGGAGAAGGTGATGGCCCAGATTGATATTACGCTCAATGGCACGGCGCTCAGCATTGCGCCTGATACGAGCCTTGAGCAGCTTCTTACTCAACACCATCACGGCGCCCTGCAGGGCGCTGCGGTGGCCGTAAATGGGGCAATTGTGCCTCGCAGTGAATGGCCAAACTATACCTTAACTGCTGGGATGGCGGTTGATGTCTTTAGCTTGGTGGCAGGAGGTTAAAGGTGGATAAGTTAGTTTTAGCAGGTCAGGAATTTGATTCGCGCCTGATCGTCGGTACCGGCAAGTATGCCTCGGCCCAAGCCTTAATCGACTCGATCAAGGCCTCGGGCGCGCAGATCGCGACCATGGCGATGAAGCGTGTCGATACCGTGCATCAAACTGACGATATCGTGACCCCGCTGCGTGAGCTCGGCGTGACCTTTATGCCGAACACCTCCGGTGCCCGTGACGCTAAGGAAGCAGTCTTTGCCGCGCAGCTGGCGCGCGAGGCCTTAGGCACCGATTGGATTAAGGTCGAGGTGCACCCCGACCAGAAGTATCTTTTGCCTGATACTATCGAGACCTATCAGGCCTGCAAGGAGCTGGTCGCTCAAGGCTTTAAGGTCTTCGCCTATTGCCAAGCTGACCTGTGCCTGTGCAAGTCCTTAGAGGAGCTCGGCGTGGCCGCCGTTATGCCGCTCGGCAGCCCGATTGGCTCGGGCCAAGGCCTTGAGACGGAGCCGTTTTTAAAGCGCATCATCAAGGAGTGCTCGTGCCCAGTCATCGTCGATGCCGGTATTGGCAGCCCATCGGATGCCGCCAAGTGCTTAGAGTTAGGCGCGGCTGCGGTCATGGTCAACACCGCCATTGCCGCTGCCGGTAACCCCACCATCATGTCCGAAGCTTTTAAGGCCGCCTGCATCGCGGGCCGCTTAGGCTACGAGGCCGGACTTGCGACCAAGTACGACACCGCCCAAGCCACCTCCCCGATGGAGCAGTTCTTGGCCTCGCTTGGTCAGTAGGAGGCCCTATGAGCTTTTACGATGAAATCATCAAGCTGGACTTAGATAAGTTCAAGGACTTGGTCGAAAGCCGCACCGACGCTGACGTCGAGCGCGCTTTGAGCAAGGACGAGGCCCTCGGCATCGAAGACTTTGCCGCTTTGATCTCGCCTGCGGCGCAGCAGCACTATCTCAAAGAGATGGTCATGCGCTCGATGCAGCTGACGCGCAAGCGCTTTGGCCGCACCATCAATATGTACGTGCCGCTCTACCTCACCAACCTGTGCACCAACAAGTGCGCCTACTGCGGCTTCTCGGCCATGAATAAGTTTGCGCGCACCGTGCTGACCTTAGATGAGATCAAGGAAGAGTGCGAGGCCATTCAGAAGCTGGGCTTCCAAAACATCCTGCTCGTCACCGGTGAGAGCGAGCGCCGCGGCGGCATGGCCTACTTCCGTGAGGTACTGCCGATCGTCAAGCCGTATGCGGCTTACCTGCAGATGGAAGTGCAGCCGCTTGACACCGAGGACTACGCCGAGCTTAAGACCTTAGGTCTCGACGCGGTCTCGGTCTATCAGGAGACCTATCACCCAGCCACCTACAAGGCCGTGCACTTGGCCGGTAAGAAGATGGACATGCGCTATCGCATGGAGACCCCGGAGCGCTTAGGCCAAGCGGGCATCGATAAGGTCGGCATCGGCGCCTTATTGGGCCTTTATGACTGGCGCGTCGACTGCTGCGCCTTAGCGCTGCACGTCATGTACATGCGCGAGCACTATTGGCGAACCCGCCTCTCGGTCTCGTTCCCACGCCTGCGCCCGGCTGCCGGTGGCTACGAGCCGCACTTGCCGGTCAACGATGCCCAGTTAGTGCAGCTGATTGCGGCATGGCGTATCTTCGATCACGAGCTCGATCTCACAATCTCGACCCGTGAGAGTGCCCAATTCCGCGACATGATCGCCCCATACGGCATCACTGCGATGTCGGCCCAAAGCTCCACTGAGCCGGGCGGCTACGCCCACAAGGGTGAGCACTTAGAGCAGTGGCACATCAACGACGACCGCACGGTCGAAGAGGTCGTACGGGCCCTGCAGCTTGCTAACCTGCAGCCAATCTTCCACGACGCCTCGACCACTTACTTGGCCTCGTAGTAGCGCCGTCCGGCCCTGCGGCCTCGGCCCGCCTGCGCGGCCCGGCGGCCTCGGCCCGCAAAGAGCGGGGCGGCACCTCAGAGCGCCTGCGCGGAGCGCCTGCACGCTCCCGCGGCCGCATCCTGCTGGACGCGCCAGCTACCAAGCCGCGCCCTGCGTTGGCGCTCCGCGCTCAGCGGGGCGCAGGCGTAGCTTGCCCGCCGTTAGGCAGGCTCGGTACTGAGCTCCTCGGGGTCGTTGGCGGTAGCGTGGGGCGGTTCGTCTTCAAAGACGGCCATATTCTTGCCGCGGTGCTTGGCCATGTACAGGCGCTGATCGGCGATGTAGATGAGCTGATTTAAGTCGTAGCCATCGGTGGGGGCGAAGGCTGCGCCCATAGAGCCGGTGACGTCAATGGCAAGGTTTTGCTTCTCGTTTAAGCTGGCAATGGCCGTTAAGATCTTTTGGGCTAAGTCCGAGACCACCTTGACATTGCGTACCTGTTTGATGAGCAGGATAAATTCATCGCCCCCGTAGCGGCCGATCAAGTCGTCAGGATTGACGTTCTGGCGCAGGATCGCGGCCACAGATTGGAGCAGAGAGTCACCGACTTGGTGGCCATAGGTGTCGTTGACCGGCTTGAAGTTATCAAGGTCAAGGAAGATGACTGCGGCGCTTGAGTCAGCTTTGCTGTGGTTTAAGCCCTTTAGTTGCGTTAAGTAGGTATCGGCCTTGGAGAGGAAGCCTTGCTTGTTTAAGACCTTGGTGAGCAGGTCGGTATAGGCCATCTCAAGGGCATGCTGAAGCTTGGCGACGCGCTCTTGCTCTTCGTTCCACAAGTCGGTGACGTCAGTTCTGATGAGCAAAATGGCGGTGTGGTTGGCATCGCAATAGCGGTACTCAACGCGCTTGCGCGTATAGCCGCGCTCAGGCTCAATGACGCCACTATAGAAGACATGGCTGCCTTTGCGGTTGAGCTCAGCGATGACGCGCGGCATAGTCATTTCACGGATGGCCTTTTCTTGTTCATCAACCGGCACATGGGCCCGGGCGTACTTGACCACTTCTTGGCTATATTTATCGCCCGAGGCCGGAGGTACCGGGGTGCCGCTGCTTGAGGCAAAGGTGACATAGGAATCGCGGAAGGGGTCGATGTAGACGAAGTAGTCGCACGACTTAAACAGGTATTCGTTGGTGATGATGCGCAGCAGGTCTAAATCGTTGCCTTCATTGAGCACGATGTAGATATAGGCCCAGTCGCAGCCGACGTCGGTTACGGGGTCATGCTCGTGGTAGAAGGTGTACTTGACCGCGCTATCTGGCATGGTCAGCTCAAAGTTCTCGCGCCCGGAGAGGTAGACGCTTTTGAGCTCTTGGGGCATCAAGTGCTCTAAATAGAGCTCGCTGATGTGGCCCAATTCTTCAGCATGGTCTTGGATGTAGCTGCTGTAGCAATAGTCGTTGCCGACTTCCTCAGGGTGCTCGGCTTGATGCAAGACATGGAGCTCGTCGCGGTCGAGGTTGATGCGCCCAATACAGGAAAAGGTTTTGCTCAAGGCCTTGAGCAAGGTTTGATGCGAACTTAGATCCAGCATAACTCTCCTTTCCTGTTGTGATGGGGCCGCGCCCAAGCGACCCGCGGCGCGTCCCGGCACGCGGCGGAGCGCGTGAGCGCAGGTGTTAGCGCAGGCCGCTCATCAACGCCGGTTGCAAGATGGCCTCGTCTTCGTTGCTCGACTCGGGCTGCTTGATGTCGATGGCGACCACTTTGTTCTTGCCCATATGCTTGGCGCTGTAGAGGCGGCGGTCGGCGATGCGCACCAAGGTGTGATAGTCGACGGCGTCCTGCGGCGCAAAGGCGATGCCCACGGAGCCGGTGACCTTGACCGTGGCGTTGTTGTGGTACTTGATCTCGTTTAAGCCCTTGAGGATGCGCTCGCCCAAGGCCATGATTTGGCTTTGGTCTTGGTACTGCTTGACCAAGATGATGAACTCATCACCGCCATAACGGCCCACTAAGTCGGTGCCATCTGTGACGGTCTTGAGCATCGAGGAAACCTTCTTGAGCAAGAGGTCGCCCACCGGGTGGCCGTAGGTGTCGTTAACCGGCTTGAAATTGTCGAGATCTAAGAAGAGTAAGGCCGCGCCTGCAGTATTGGTGCTCTGGGCGATGAGCTTTAAGTTGTCGAGGTACTCTTCGGCCTTGGCGACAAAGCCTTGGTGGTTGAGCAAGCAGGTCAAAGAGTCGGTGTAAGCAAGCTCCAAGGCGCGTTGGAGCTCGGCCAGACGCGCTTGCTCTTGCTCCCACAGGTCGGTGACGTCGGTGCGCGTGAGCAGAATCATGGTGCGATTTTCATCGCAGTAGCGGTACTCGATGCGCTTACGGGTATAGCCGCGCACTGCGTCTTTGACGCCGCAGTAGAAGACATGACGCCCATTGCGGTTGAGCTCGGCGATGACGTGGGGCAGGCTCATCTTGCGGATTACCATGTCGCGGTCTTCGGACACGACGTAATTGTCCGCGTACTTGATGATCTCGGTGCTGTAGCTGCTGCAATAGCTTGGGGGTAGTGGGGTGCCGGACTCACTGCTCGCGAACATGAAGTAGGTATCCTTGAATGGATCAAGGTAGATGAAGTAGTCGCAGCTGTTGAAGACGAAGGCGTTGGTGATCTGCCGCAGGATGTCATCGCTTGAGTCGCTGGTCAGGGCGATGTAGAGATAGCCCATCAGATGCTGGGTGGTGGCATCGGTGTAAAAGGAGATCTTGAAGCTGCTGTCAGGTAGGGCCAGCTCCCAGTGGTCGCGCCCGCCTAAGAAGATGTTCTTGAGCTCACAGGCGTAGAAGTGCTCTAAGAAGGCCGCGCTGATGTGGCCAAACTCTTCGGCATGCTCGTTGAGGTACTGGTTGTAGTCAAACTCTAAGCCGACTTCGTTCGGGTGCTCGACCTGATGCAAGATCTTGATTTTCTGTTCATCGATGTCGATCATGCCAAGGCAGATGTACACATGATTCAAGGCCTTGAGCAGGATCTCATGGTCAGCCGCCAATAGCATAACCACCCCCGTTGTTGCTGTGAGCGCTCATAAGCTTCTCGCGCGCCCGCACCGTCGCACTACGATTGCGGCCCGGGCTCAGCCAGCTAACTGCTCCGTTTTAACTCATAGTTCGAGACGATTATAGCATTTGGCCGCCTCCGGTAAATATGCGCTCGAGCTCATCCCTATGCTTTTTTTTGCGCGCCGCTTCTGCCGCAGGGCAGCAATTTATGACAAGTAGCGGCCGCAGGCGGTTATCTAGGCGCTACGCTGCGCTGCCGCGTCCCCCGGCGCTGCGTTCCGCTTTTGTTAAACTATTTTAGCAATAACGTTAATCAGTGTCCGCGGCCACGATGCTGTTGGGCTCAAGGCGGCAGGACGCGAGCGTGCGGCGCTTGCCGATCTCCAAGAGCTCGGGGTACTCACAGCCATCTTGCGGTACCTTAACGATGCCGATGGCGCAGCTCAGGCGTTCCGCCGCAGCTGAGTGCCCAGCCGACTGCTCCGCCTGTGGCTCGGCCGCTGGCTTAGGTTCAGCGACGGCGGCACAGATGGATGGCACGTCGAGCGTCGGTATGGTGGCAGCGATGTCTTGGGCAAGCTTGAGGCACGGGGCGATGTCATCGATACCCTTGTTGTTGTTGTCGCAGTCCAAGGTCATAAAGATGCCGAAGACCTCGTCGGTGATACGGCCGATCAGGTAGTTGGCGGCAATGGTTTGGCGCAGCAGCTGGGCCACATGCTTGAGCAAGGTGCGCACCGCCTCCTTGCCGTAGTGGTGCTTGATCGCGCTCAAGTCATTGAGCTTGATCAAGATCAAGGTGGCAAAGTGCGCGACGGCAGGCTCAGCGCTCTCGTGGCTGGGGACATGGCCCATCAGGGAGTGGGCGGTGGCCGTAAGCGCGCGGCTGGCCTGATTCATGGCGCTGCGGCTTAAGGCGACGCGCGGCATCAGGTTTTTGATGTGCTGGAGGCGCTCGGCGCATTGCACCGCAAAGCCTTGCTCGTTGTAGAGCAAGGTGATGTGGTCGGTATAGGCCAGCTCCAAGGCATTGAGTAGCTTGCTCTCGCGCTCTTCTTGCTCAGCCCAGAGGTCAGAGACATCGATGCGCGTCAGCAAGATCATGGTGCGATCTTGACCGCAGTAGCGGAACTCGACGCGCTTGCGTGCGTAGCCGTGGCCCGGCTCCATCACTCCGGCGTAGAAGTAGTGGACGCCATGGCGATTGAGCTCGGTGATGACGCGCGGCAGACTCATCTCGCGCAGCACTAAGGCTTGGTCTGGGGGTGCGACATGTTCTTTGGTGTAGCGGATAATCTCGGCGCTGTAGCTGTCGCTGAACTTAGGATGGAGCGGGGTATTGGCGTTGCTGGCGGCAAAGGTGTAGTACGAATCGCAGAACGGGTCGACCAAGAGGAAGTAGTCGCAGAACTTGAAGAGCATATTGGTCGTGATCTGGTGCATCATGTCGCTCATCTGCTTCTTGGGCAGATAGAGGTAGCAGATTGCCATCAGCTGCTTGCTCTGCGCGTCGCGGTAGAAGATGTACTTAATTGAGGTGTCAGACGTGACTAAGTCCCAATGGTCGCGCCCGGCCATGAAGATAGCCTTGAGCTTATCGCTGCGCAGCTGCTCGCGATACTCGCCGGTGGTCTTGCTCAAGATCCCGGCGTATTGATCCAAGTACTCATCGTAGTTGCAGTCACAGCCGACTTCTTCAGGCTGCGAGGCGTTGTGCAGGATGTGGATCGTATTGGTGTCCCGATTCACCAAGGTCAAGCGCGCGTAGACTTGGCCTAAGGCGTCCAGCAATTGCTGATGTGAAAGCGCGCTGCGCATACCCCCTCCGAAGATCTCCCAGCGCCGAGCGCCGCTCGGGCCCAGCCTCGTGCTCTAAGTTACTGTCATCTTGAGCTGAGCGCACCGCTCCACTCGCTAAAAGGTAAATCTATGATACCCCAGCGCGCCGAAGATGACACGCGCAAGCCGACAGCTCCCCGCTGCGCCCGCGTCAGCTGGGCTTCCACCGCCGTGGGAGCGTACGCGCGTGGTACTACCACCAGCCCTTGAGGCTATCACCCTCGCTGCGGATAGACCTCAGGTTGCGCGTGTGGCCACTGCTGGGGCGGCTGCGCGCGCCGCACGCCGCTTCAGGGGTAGGCCACTTCGCTTGGTCTCTAAGGCGCAAGGACGGTTGGGTCGTTACCCCCGCTACGGGTAGGCTCGGCGGCCTTGGACGCTGGGGCGACCTCGGGGGGCGTGACGCCCTTGATGGTGACGGTGCTGGTGACGCTGACGCCACTCTGGTCGATCACAGTGATATGGTGTCGGCCATTGCGCTTGGGCTCAAAGTACTCGTTGCTGCTTTGCAGCTCATCGTTGACTAAGAGATAGTACGGCGTGGCACTGCCTGCCACTTTGACCATGATGCGCCCGGAGCGGCCCACCGCCACGGTGCTGCCGCTTTGCGGGAAGTCAAGGCGCAGCTTGGGGCTCAGATACGAGCTCGGAGCATCGCTGGTGCGCTGTACTCGGCCCAACGCGGCCACCGCCACTTGGGTCAGCGCCTGCGGCGGGGTTGGGCGCAAGAGCACATCGCCGCTTAAGTCGGGCAGGGGCTTAGTGTGTCGATAGTCATCGAGCTGCCCAAAGGCCGCAAAGAGCAATGGCGCGGCCTTCTCGATGCCGCTTAAAGGCAGCGCCGGACTGCCGTCGGTGCGCCCCGTCCAAATGCCAATGGTAAGGCGCCCGAGCGACCCTAAGGCCCACGCATCGCGGTATTTGTACGAAGTGCCGGTCTTATAGGAGATCTTGAGGTCGTTAACAAAGCCATAGGGGGCAGGGCTGCCTTGCAGGATTTGGTAGGTGGCGCGCGCAGCACTGGGCGACCACAGCTGCAGATCGGGGGCGGGCGCAAGTGCGGACGCTGTTGTTGAGTCTGGAGCGGGCGCTGGTGCTTGCGCGGGCTGGGGGGCGTCGGACTTTAGGATTTGGGTTGGGCGCAGGGTGCCGTCGTGGGCGAGGGCGGCGTAGAGCGCGGTGAGGTCATAGAGGGTGGTGCCGACACCGCCCAAGATGATGCCAAGGCTCGGTTTGGCGTGAGGTGGCAGCACAAGGCGGGGATGCTGATAATTGAGTCTGCCTAAGAAATTGTCCGCGCCTATAGCTTGCATCACCTCTAGGGCCGGGAGATTGAGCGAGCCTTGCAGCGCCAAGGCAGCGGTGATCTCGCCGTGGAAGGTGCGATCGTAGTTGCGCGGCTGATAGCTGTGATAGAGACGTTCTTGGTCTAGGAGAATGGTGTTGGGATGAAGCAGTCCTTGTTCAAATGCCATGGCGTAGGCAAAGGGCTTGAGCGCAGAGCCCGGCGAGCGCAGCGCTTGCACCGCATCGTAGTACTGGGTGGTCGGGTCGAGGGAGCCGACATAGCCTAAGACCTCGAAGCTCTCGTTATCGAGTGCGAGGGCCGCGACGCTCTCGCCTGCAGCAGTAATTTGGTCGCCTAATTGCTCGCGGTAGCGTGCGACCACTTCATTGAGCACCTGCTGCAGGCGCGGATCGATGGTGGTGGTGAGCTCGCGTCCCGTGATTTCAGGGCCTGCGATGTTGTGGGTAAAGAGGCTTTGGCCTAAGTGAAAGGCGGTTCTGGGCAGGTGGTGGACATCGGGGCCAGTGGCTATGGGCTCTTGGGTCGCGAGCTCATAGACGTCTTGGGCGATCAGGCCTTCCTCGTAGGCACGCTGCAGCACCGCGTTGCGGTAGTAGTGCGCGGCCTTGAGGTGGCGGTCGGGGCGGATTGCCTCGGGCGCGCGCGGCAACGCCACTAAGAGCGCGGCCTCAGCTGGGGTCAGGTGGCGCGGGCTGTGGCCAAAGTAGTAGTACGAGGCGGCAGTGACGCCCTCGATGTTGCCACCAAAGGGCGCCAGCGTCAGGTACATCGTGAGCACCTGCGCGCGGCCAAAGCTTTGGGTGAGATAGAGCGCGCCTAAGGCCTCTTGGGCTTTGGCGATGAGGGTGCGCTCCTTGGGCTCAAGCAAGCGGCATACTTGCATCGCCAAGGTCGAAGCGCCTGAGACAATCTCCCCGGAGCTGAGGTTTGACCAAGCGGCGCGCGCCACCGCAAAGGGATCGACGCCTAGGTGGTGGTAGAAGCGCTCATCTTCGGCCGCAAGCAGCATCTTAAGGTAGAGCGGGTCGACCGCTTCAGGCGTAGTCAAAATGCGGTGATAGTCGCCATTGTCCGGTGGCATCAGCTCAAAGATGAGGTTGCCTGTCCGGTCATAGAGGACGTAGGAGCGCTGCTCAAACTTGCTTGTGTCGGGGGCGCAGAGCGGCGCCCCGATGAGCATGCCGCCGATGGAAATGGTGCACATGACGGCGGTGATGGCCCAAAAGTGGCGGCGCATCCACGTCCGGTAGGTGAGGTAGCGGGCCCATGCCTGCTTGAGTTGGGCGGAAAGCTGTACTGCCATAAGTCACAAAGGCCCACCGCCGTGGCGTGCTGCCACTGGGTGGGCCGGAGCGTTGGGGATAAGGCCCCAGCGGGGCCTTTTGGTTAGTTGTTGCCCTTGACCTTCGGGGCCTTGAGGCCTTGGATGGTCAGGTTGTTTTGGCCGGTGTAGGAGCCGTAGGTCTGCGGGTTACTTTGCAGCTGCACTAAGGCCTCGCCCGGGGTAAAGCTGCCCTCGTGCGCGGCACGCAAGACTAAGAAGAGCGAGTTCTTATCGTAGGCATAGTAACGGGCGACCACCATGTCATCAGAGACGGTGAGGTCGTCGGGGTTGTTGTAGCGCAGCTCCTCGGGGATCAAGCTGCCATAGCTTGGGTCGGTGTAGGTGGCGCGGCGCACATACTCAAAGCCTGCCGGGAGCTTGACCTTGACCAAGGTATTGGAGCGGGTGCTGAGCTCTTGGCTGTAGTTGACCTCAAGCAAGACCTCTTCGTTGAGGGCAAATTGATAGGTCTTAGGATCGATCTTGCCCTCGCGGTTGAAGTAGTTGACGTTGACCGTGATGCCATTGTTAGCAATGACGCTGTCATGCAGGTGTTGGCCTAAGACCGAAGTCGTGACAAAGACCGGGCTTTGCCCGTTGTTTTTGACCTTGAGCGCCCCGTGGTCAATGCTATAGCCTGAGCCTTGGACGCTGCCTTGCTCCGTCAAGAGCTTGAGGTCGGCTTTGCTGAGCATGCTGGTGGTGAGGTCATCACTCTCTTGGGCGGCCACATCGTGGTTGGCGCGCAGCATCGCGGCCATGGTCAGCTGCGATAGGTAGTCTGGGACTTCCTGCAGGCAATTGAGCTTGTTGATGAGGCCGACCACTTGCTCATCTAAGCCTAGGCGCAAGCAAGCGTCGAGCACGATAAAGGCGTCGTGACGCAGGTCGGTCTCATTGACCGTGTTCAGCTCGCTGATCTCATTTAAGAGCTGATAGCGCTCGCTGTCGTGGGCGTTGCCTGGCAACTGTTCCAGTTCCGTCTGCAGCTGCTGCCACGTGAGCAAGCCTGCGATGGCTTGCTCGAGCACCGTCTCAGCGCGGCTCTTATCGCCAATCTGGTTTAAGGTATTGGCAAGGTGCGCTAGCTGTAGCGGAGCCTTGAGCTTCTTTTCATCGGCGGCATAGCGGACATTGGCTTGGTTGATACTCTCCGAGCGCGCCAAGATCTCATTGGCGTAGGCGGCCACGCCGTGGGAGTTGAAATCCGAGGTGAGGTTGCGCAAGTACGACAAGATGCTATCTAAGGCCGTGGCATTGACGCTAAAGCCCTGCTGCTCAGCTTGCAGCAGCATGTCGGCAGCATAGCAGTTGAAGTATGGGCTGGCACCAAAGAAGTTGCCCGAGCCGGTTTGGCGCGCCACGATGCGGAAGATTAAGTCTTGGATCGCGGTGTTGAGCTCGGCCTCGCTTTGATATGGTCGCTCGTTCTTGGTATCGGCCACATGCTTGGTGTCGGCCGTGCTCTGGGTGGCCTCTGCGGTGTCAGTGCCATCTTGAGCGACGAGCAGGTGGCCGTAGAGCAGCTTGCTTTCAAGGGAGGCAAGCAGGTCGCCGATGCTGTAGTAGCCAAAGCGGTCGATTTGGGCGGCGTAGGCCTCCGGGTTGACGTTTGGCAGCAAGGACTTGGCGATCATCACGCTGTTGATGTCGCGAAATTCCGAGGCGAGGTTGACCGTGGTCTCACTGCCCGGCTGCAGCAGGCTCAGGTAGTTCTTGAGCATCGGCAGCTGCGGGTAGGTGACGGTGAGGTTGTAGTCTTGGGTCAGGTTGTAGTCTGGGTTGAGCACGGTCAGCTTGATGGTGCCCACGCCTGCGCCCTTGTCGCTGGTGATAGTAAAGTACTCATCGCTGCGCTGGCCCGGCTTTAAGCTGCTGACGAGCTGCTGCGAGCACTTGAGGGCGCCTGAGCAGCTGATGTCGACCTTAAAGTCTGGGTTCTGCGCTTTGAGGTTGTGCAGGTTCAAGCGCGCATTGACCGTATCGCCGACATTGAGGAAGCGCGGTAGCCCTAAGGTCGCCACCGCATTGTCCGCGACCACCACGTCTTGGCTTGCCGCACCGGTGCGCTCCTTATCCCAAGCGACCGCCATGACCTTGAGGCTGCCCGAGAATTGCGGCAGCTTGAATTCGACCGAGGCCTTGCCTTGGGAGTTGAGCGGCACGATCTCGGAGGCGAGAGCCACGGTCTTAAATGGCAAGGTCTCCAAGGCCGGAGTGCCTGCGGCGGCATCGGCCATCATCTTCTCCATAGTGGCGCCATAACCTTGGCCTTGCTGCAGCGGATCGCGCATTAAGAGGCCGTAGGCGTCGTAGAGCGATACGTTGTAGCGGCGATCTTGCATCAAGGTGCGATTAGGGTCAGGGGCGCGGTAGCCGGTTAAGGCGAGGACGCCGTTATCGACCAAGGTGATCTTGGCGTAACCATAAGGGGCGAGGTTGGCCGCACCGGTGGCATCATCGTCCATCACTGCCTCGACATAGGCCTCTTGGGCTGCCGCCGCGGCGCTGTCCTTGGCGGCACCGGCTGGGGTGGCCATGCCTTGGGCGGTAACGTTGACGCTTAAGGTGCTATTAGGCTTGACGCTTGGAGCGACTTCGGTCGTGACTGCCAGCTTGTGGCGCTCAAGGTTCAAGTTGAGGTCAACTAAGCCCACTGCGCGCACCGTGCTTACGGCATCGTTTTGCTGCTCAGTGAGCGGGGCGAAGATAGAGAGCAAGGCATGGCCTTGCGGGTAGAGATTCTGCTCGAGCTTAAACTCGACTTCATTGATGCCCTTGTTAACCTTAAAGGTCTTGAAGTCGGCGATGCCGCGGTTGCCTAAGGCGAGGTTGGCGTAACCGGCAAATGGGGACTCAAAGGTGAGCTTGACCGTGTCGCCTACCTCATACTGCTCCTTGTCGGCATAGAGCGCGATGCGATCAGGGGTGAAGGCATCATCTGAGCTCAAGAAGCCTTTGACAAAGGAGAAGGTAGTCTTGCTCTTGTCCGACTCAAGCTCCAAGACGTAGGAGCCATCGGCGAGGTCGGCGCTGATCAAGGCGCGCTCTAAGTCCTTATTGTCGACCTTGACTGAGCCCGAGTTGACCAGATTGCGGCTGGTGAAGCGTACAAATTGCCACTGGTTGTTTTCGTACACGAAGTTGTAGTCGACAAACTCCTTGTACAGATAGTACTTAACGTCCTGCGGGTAGGTGCTGCCATCTTGCAGGTACGAGCACAGCGCAAAGTTCTGCCGCCCGTTGCTTTGCGCGATGGTGCGGCCACTGCTGTTTGAGCTGCCGGAGAGCAGGCGTACGCCGATGACCGGGCGGTTAAAGGAGACCTTGTAATCGTGGCCTAAGGTCAGGGCTTGGCCATTGCTGTCGAAGATGGTGGCATTGACCTTGGCCTTTTGTGGGTAGGCGGTGTTCGGCAGCGTGATATTGGCGCTTAACACGCCTTCGACATTGGTCTTGAGGTCGTGATACTGCTGATTGGCAGTGAGCTCCCCGAAGTTGCGGCTGTCCGGGCCAAAGTGGAATTCCTTTAAGTGGGCATTGCTCGCGGCATTGGCCACCGCCGGAATGGGGGCAGCGTCAGGCATGGTGGTAACCGTGACCATACCGGCAAGGTTCGAGGCCGCGGCGCCGTAGTTGAAGTTAGTTTGGGTCTTGACCGTGACTTCCTTACCTTGCGGCAGATAGGTGTCGGTGGTCAGGAAGGTGCTGTTGATCTGCTGCGGCACAAAGACGCCCACAGTAAATGGGGTCGAGGCGATGACCTTGGAGCCTAATTTGAGCTCGAAGCGATAGGTGCCATGCGGTGTGCCCTCAGGTAGCACAAAGTCGTACTCATAGCCGCCGTCCTTGCCCGAGGTTAGTAAGGTGCGCGCAAGCTCATTGTTGTACTTGCCTAAGACCTGTAAAGTCAAAGGCAGGTTCTGCGCTTGTAAGTTACTGTCGCGCACCAAGGCGGTGTAGTGCACCGTCTCGCTTTCGCGGTAGATACCGCGGTCGGTGTAGGCGAAGGTCTCAAAGTTATCGTCGGCGCTGATGCCTTGATTGTCTTTAAGGTAGAGCGGGCTTGAGTTGAGGTCTAAGCTGTAGATGTCGTACTTGCCGTCATGCTCGCCCGAGGCGATGATGGCGCGCGGGGTCAGGCCCATGGTGCCGGAGATGACGTCGGCGCCAAAGCGGCCGATGCCGTGGTCATCAGTGGTAGTAGTGGCCAAGACTTCGTTGTTGGCGGCAATGAGCTCAAGCTTGATGCCAGACAAGGTCTGCGCACTTGAGAGGGCGCGCACATTGACCAAGATGCCCTCGGGGCTGCGGTAGGTGCTCAGACCTAAGTCGGTCAGCATCATGAGCTTGGCGGTGAGCGGCAAGGCCGAGTTGTTGTAGAAGGCATTGCCCGGCTCGTAGGCAAGGCGCGGATCGGAGGCGACCACCAAGTACATGCCATCATCTTGCGCTGAGACAAAGTCCTTAAGCGCAATCTTGGTGGTGAGCGGCCGATTGCGCGCTTCAGGGCTGAGCTGCGCGCGCAGCGCCGCCTGTAAGGTCGCAAGCTCAGCGTCGGCGTCATCAGTGCCTACGGTCGCTGCACGGGGCTCAGGGCCTAACGGCATGGTGATGCCTGCCTGCTCTAAGACCTCCGAGCTGTAGGTGCTCAGGTCGATGACGCTCTGGTCGGCGAGGTTGAAGATGCGCTCGTAGACCTTATGGGCGTTGGAGTCAAGGAGCTGAGTCAAGCGCCAGCCTGAGAGCTCGCCGTGTAAGAGCGAGCTTAGGTTGAGCTGATTTAAGCTGCGTGCCGAGAGCTTGTAGATGGCCAGCTTAAAGGCGCCTTGGTTGACCGTCTCAATGGCAAAGCTCTGGTCTTGGCCCACGCGTGGCAGCACGATGTTATAGGGCAGCTTGATCTGCGCTAAGGCATCGGACACGGTAAAGGGCACGGTGACGTTTTCAGACAAGGTGGTGCCGCTGACAAAGGACAGGCCCTGCTTGAGCTCAAGCTCATAGTTTTGCCCGTGCTCAAGACCGCTCACGCACAGCATGCCTTGGTTGACCGAGGCCTCAAGCGGCTGCTCGGCCTTGTTCTTGGTCAGGCGCAGGAACTGCTGTAAGTTCTCGGTGTTCGAGGCCACCTGCTCGGAGCCTGAGAAGGTCAGGCACATCAAAGCCGGAGTGGCTTGGCTGCGCTCTAATAGTTTGCCCACCGTGATGTTAGGGGCGGCCACCGCGACGGTGCTCGCTCCCATCGTTGCCATAGCCACGGCCACGGCCCAGCTCAACTGACGAATCTGATGTGACATTACACTTGACCCCTTACTTTTAACTAGGAGCAATCACACGCCCCAAATGAGCGCACCGCTCTCAGTTTACCATTAGGCGCTGCCTGTGCCTGACATATTTGGCCAAATTAATGGTTTAGGCACCATCACGACCGCCGCTCCCCGCGCCCGGCCGCAGTGGGCCTGTGCGTGGGGCGGGCGCTGCGGGCCTGCGCGTGGGCGGGCGCTGCGGGCCTGCGCGTGGGGCGGGCGCTGCGGGCGAGCGCGTGGGGCAGGCGCTGCGGGCCTGCGTGGGGCAGGCGCTGCGGGCCTGCGTGGGGCGGGCGCTGCGGGCGAGCGTGCACTGCGCGGCGATGGGGGCGCAAGTTTTGTGTTACAGTGCAAGCAAGCGCGCAGATTTTGCGTCAGATTTCATCTATCCTTGCGGCGGTCTTAACGAAAGCCAAGGACAATAGCGCCTATGTTTTTAGTTTGTGATGGAGTACGACGTAATGTCCTTAGCACGTAACTTTGCGGGGGCGGCCTTAGCCGCTTTAATGGCTGTAGCCGCGATGGGAGGGGCTGCGATGGCGCAGGATGGCGACAAGATTGTGGTGGCGCACCGCGGCGCCAGTGGCTATTTGCCCGAGCATACCTTAGAGTCGAAGGCCTTGGCCTACATGATGGGGGTCGACTACTTAGAGCAAGACCTCGCCATGACCAAGGACGATCAGCTGGTGGTAATCCACGACCACTACCTCGACCGCGTCACCGATGTGGCTGACAAGTTCCCAGACCGGGCCCGCGCCGATGGCCGCTACTACGTGATTGACTTCACCTTAGATGAGATCAAGTCGCTGCACTTTACTGAAGGCTTCAACCTCGTTGACGGTCAGCGCGAGCAGGTCTACCCCGAGCGCTTCCCGATGTTTAAGTCGGACTTTCGCATCCATACCTTCGCCGAGGAAATCGAATTCATCCAAGGCCTGAACAAGACCCGTGGCAAGGACATCGGTCTCTATGTTGAGACCAAGGCCCCATGGTTCCACAAGCAAGAGGGCAAGGACATTTCCAAGGCGACCTTGGAAGTGCTGCGCCAGTACGGCTATACCAGCAAGGACTCCAACGTCATCTTCCAGACCTTCGACTACCCTGACCTCAAGTACGTCAAGACTGAGCTTATGCCAAAGCTCGGCATGGAGCTTAAGACCGTCATCTTGATTACGGGCAATGACTCCAAGGAGACCTACGAGCTGGTCGACGGTCAGTGGCAGCCTTATGACTTTAACTACCTGTTAGACCCGGCTCACTTTGCTGAGATCGCTCAGTACGCTGACGGTATGAGCCCTGCCTACAAGATGCTCTTTGACCTTGAGCACACCAAGCTTGGCCACATCGTGGTCAACGACTTGGTCAAAGAAGCGCATGCCCACGGCATGGTGGTACACCCGTACACCATCCGTAAGGACGCGCTGCCTGAGTATGTGCACAACGTCGATGAGCTCTATCAGGCGGTCTTGATTGATGCTGACGCCGATGGCGTCTTCACCGACTTCCCTGATTTGGGCGTGGGCTTCCTGCAAAAGCAGCAGCTGCATCAATAGCCGTCCCACAT
>CALXNA010000059.1 GCA_944389615.1 uncultured Anaerobiospirillum sp.
GCCATGGGGTCTTAGGCTCAGCGAGCTCTGGTACCACCGGCACCTCAGGCCAAGGTTCCTTGAGTGCAGCGCTCTCGGGCTCTCCCCTTACCTCGAGCTCCGGGGCCTGCGGTTCAGGATGCTCGGGCACTACCGGCACCTCCGGCCATGGGGCCTTGGGTGCAGCTGACGTCGGCATCTCGGGCGCTGGAGCAGGAGGTTGCGCCGTGGGCGGCTCAGCGGACACTATTGGGGTAGGTGAGGGCGGCGCAGGCTGCGGCGCGGCGGTCAATTGCGGCTCGCCGTCATCATCCTCGACCAACGTAAAGCTGGTGGCCTTGCTCAGCGGCGGCTCAGCTGTAGCGGCGACGCTTTCGCCGGAATCGTTGAGCTGGGCAAAAAACACCTTGCCTGCTGGGACGTCAGGCGCAGCGCCGCTCGCTTGCGGCGGCATGCGCTCAAGCTGCCCTGCGATGAGCTTGCTTAAGTCCGCCGCGCTCATCGGCTGGGGCCCGGAGCTTGGCGGCTCAGGCGTGGGCGCCTTATCCTGCGCCATACGACTGAGCGCCTCAAGCCGCGCCGTGAGCACCTTCACCCTATTATCAATGGCCTGATGCTGCTTTAAGCTCTCCTCATAGCTCATGGAGTCATCGACCATCATAAAGGTGTTAAGACTATGAGTGCCCTGCGGTCGCGCGGCCGCGTTGTCCTCTCCCCCTTGCTCTGAGCTTGCCTCCTCAGCCCCACTGTCCTCTGGGGTCAACAAGCGCATAGTGGGCGCGCCACTGGCCGCCGCAGGCTCAGCCACCTGTGGGGCAGACTCCGGCGCCTTGGTCGCCAATGGTGCCTGAGGGGCGGGCGCTGCCTCAGGAACCTTGACCTCTGCAGGCTGGGCTGAGGTTGATGCTGGGGCCTTGGCCTCGGTCGGCGCGGCTGGGGCAGGCTGAACCTCAGAGGCTTTGGGCGCGGAGGCTTTAGGCTGCAGCTGCGCAAGCGCCGCCGTGAGGCGGGCTACGACACTTTGGGCACTGACCGGCGCTAGGGCCTTAAGGCGCGCCTCACCGCGGTGGCTGGGGTCAGATAAGTCCTGCTGCATGCGCGCCGTGAGCACCTTCATTAAGCGCGGGCTTAACTTATATTGGCGCTGGATGCTCTCAAGGCAGTTCTCATAGAAGTGAGTCAGGGCCTTCAGGTCAAGCGGCGGGGCGCCTGCTTGCGTCCCTAAGATCTTAGTTAAGTTCGCCATGCGCTGCTTAAGCTGCAAGTCGACTAAGAGCGTGAGCTCTTGAAGACAGGCTTGCTCGGCCGGGCTTAAGGCCCCCGCACCAGCAGCTGAGGCAGGAGCGGCTGCGGCTGGAGCGGCTGCGGCTGGAGCTGGCGCAGCTACCACAGCGGCGGGGGCGGCGGGAGTGGGCGCGCGCACAATCGTGGTGTGCTCGCTGCTGCCGGACGGCGCAGCTGGGCGCGGCGCGACCGTCTTTGGCTGCGGCTGTGGGGCTTGGGAGCGCACCAGCGCGGTATTGGCCGAGAGGGACTTGAGCGCAATCGGCTCTGCGCTGCGCTGCGGCGCCCGCGCCTCATGATTGATGATAATCGAGGTGTACTGCGAGAGCTCTTGCTTAACGGCGCGGGGCGTTACTGGGACTGACTCGGTTCGGGGATGCTCCTTAACCGCAGCGTCTGCGGCTGGACTTACTGGGGTGGTGGGGGCGGGCGCCGTGGGTATCGCTGGGGACTTTGTAGACGCTGGGGCCGATGGGACGGTCGGCTCTTGTGCCTTGGTGCTAGGCTCGATATCGACGGCATTGCCCGTGATGAAACTGTCGTCGTCAGCGGCGCTCTGCGGCGCGACCGGCTCGTTGACGCCTTGGTGCCCGGTAAAGGCCGATTGGGCAAAGAGCGACTGTTTCTTTTCTTGCTTGAGCTTCTCGTCGGTGGCTCGATCTAACTCGTCGGCGACCTTGAGCACGTCCTTGGCCACTGAGGCGATCTCGCTCGTAGCCGCGCCCTCAGGCGCCGGAGCGGCGGTCAAATGCAGCTCCTTGGCGCCGACATTGGCGCCCCCTTCGGTGCCCGCCCAGATGTCGCTGGTGCTCGGGGCCCACAGCGAGCGGCTAGCTTGCGGCTTGCTCTCAGGTTGCGGCTTGCTCTCAGTTTGCGGCTTTTGTTCAGCGGGGGTCAGGGCCGCATCCAAGGCGGCCTTGGCTTGGCTGAGCTCGCGGCTGGCGTCATGCAACAGCGGCGCTAAGGACTCAATCTTGGCCGAGGCCGCCGCAAAAGCCACGATGCTGTCATCGCCGCTGGTGCTTTGGGCAATGTCCTGCAAAATTGTGCCTTCCTCGCGCGGCAAGGCCTTTGGCGTCACGCTATTGATGAGCTCATCGGGCTCCCCAAATAGCGCGCGGGCAGTTAGGCTCGCCTGCGGCGCGACGCGCGCAGCTTGTTGCGCTTGGAGCTGCTGCAGCGCGTCAGCCGGAGCTAGCCCCTCAAGCGGCAATTCGCTGTGCGTCAGATCCACCATGGGTGCGCCACTGGCGCTGCTCGCGGAATCGGCGCTATGCGTGCGCACAATGGCGGTGGCAGCGCTGATTGGGCGATCGATCAGGGCCGCAGCCATCTGCGAGTGCGTGGGCTCCGCACGCTGCTGGGCATTGACTGCGATCGCGGTGGCAGGGCTAGTGGAAGCTGGATTCTTGGGGGTAGCAGGGCGCGCAGGCTTGTCTTGCAGCCGGGCAAAGGAGAGCATGGCGCGGGCAAAGAATTGATCTTGCTCGCTCTTGAGCGCCGCCACAATCTCCTCATCGCTCGCGTTGAGGTCACTGACCTGCAAGGCGCCCACCCCTAAAAACAGGCTCTTGATGATGAGCCGCTTCAGCTGCGCCACATTGAGCTTGGCGACACTTACCGTCGGGTTCTTAATGAGCTCGGCGCCGATCTGCTCGACATCTAGCGAGGTCAGGTCGGAATCTTCCTTGTTCACTAAGTAGTCGGCGCAGGTCGTGCCGATGGCGCTCAGCGCTGCGGTGACTTGGTCGGGAGCGCTGCCCGCACCGCTCGCGCTTGCGGGGGCGGGGTTAGGAGCGGCGGTGTCAGGCGCGGCTGCGGCTTGGGTGCGCACCAGCTGCATCATGGCTTGTATGAGGGCAAGGCTCTTGGGATCAAGCTGCGCCTTGAGGGCGGAAAGCTCGGGGCTGACGCCCGGGGCGCCGCTTAAGGCTTGCTCAAGTAAGGACAAGGCCGCGCGCTCAGGCTGACCTTGCTGCACGCGCTCAGGCTGACCTTGCTGCATAAAGGCGCGCTGGGTGTTGGACACGGCCTTGAGCCGCTCTAAGGCGGCATTGCTGCGCTCTAGCTCGTCTTGGAGCTTGAGGCGCTGGGCATTGCTCTCTTGGAGCTGCTTTTGCAGATCTTGGGTGATGAGATCAAGCTCCTTGACCCGCTGCTCCATCGCTTGGGCGAGCTTGAGCTCGCGCGTCTGTAAAAAGCGCCCGAGGGCCCGCGTAAACTCTTGCTCAAAGCTTAAGGCGTCAGCAAGCAGATCTTGAGGCCAAGTCGGCGCCTGCTCTTTGAGCTTAGCCTCGTGGTTTTTAAGCTGCTGCCACTCGTGGGTGCGTACATAGCCCACGAAGCGCTCGATCACTAACTCGTATTCGTCGTAGGTGAGACCTGCGGCGATGTGACGCAATTGCTCGTAGCTCGGGGTCTGCCCCGTCAGGTAAATGCGTTTTAGCTCCACAAAGAGCTGATCTAAGATGTCGTGCTGCTCAAAAATGCTTTGCGTCATGCTCTCCGCCCCAAACCACTGCCCTAGGCGCTGCCCGGGGCTGATTGTCCTGTACCGGGAGCTGAGGCCCCCAGTCTTGCGCCATTGTAAACAATTTCTGCACCCATGCTTGCTTGCGCCGTGCCGCTGACTGGGGTGCAGCTCACCTTTTGACCGACGCCGGGGGCGCCCTATAGCCATTTTTGCGGGCGTTGGGGTAAGATGAGGGCGCTGCCTGCGCGCCTTGGTGCGCTTTGCGCGCGCACGGGCGCGCTAGCGCCTGCGAGGACAAAGGATCTAAGCCGTGGTGGAGAATGCGCTTATGT
Source organism: uncultured Anaerobiospirillum sp. (assembly GCA_944389615.1). Taxonomy (GTDB): domain Bacteria; phylum Pseudomonadota; class Gammaproteobacteria; order Enterobacterales; family Succinivibrionaceae; genus Anaerobiospirillum. Next base: position 4,069 of record CALXNA010000059.1, read on the forward strand.
CGGGGGAAAATGTGGTACCGTCTGAGACGATTACCCCTTTTTTTGAGTTTGAGGCCAAAACTTGGTCGACCTTTGCCCATAACAAGCATAAGGTCAACCTGACCGAAGAAGAGCTGCAACGCTGCCTCGCCTTCAACGACAAAATCTCGCTGCAGGAGGTGTCGCACATCTACCTGCCGCTCTCGCGCCTGCTCTATCTTTACGTGCACTCGCGCCATGACCGCTCGACCGTGATCAAGCAGTTTTTGGGCAAGTCGATCGAGAGCGCCCCCTTCATCATCTCGATCTCCGGCTCAGTCGCTTGCGGCAAAACCACTACCGCCAATTTGCTCAAGCATTTGATCTCGTCCTGGGATACTAACCCCAAGGTTGACCTCATCACCACCGATGGCTTCTTGTACCCCAATCAGATTCTGCACGAGCGCCATATCGAGGCCAAGAAGGGCTTCCCCATCTCCTATGACGTCAAGGCCATCATGACCTTCTTGCATAAGCTCAAAAACGGCGAGCCTAACCTCAAGGTGCCGGTCTACTCGCACCTGTACTACGACGTCATCCCCGGGGAGTACACCATCGTCGATCGCCCCGATATCTTGATCTTAGAGGGCGTCAACGTCTTGCAAAATGGTGCCGACTACCCCAACATCCGCAATAAGGTCTTCATCTCGGACTTCATTGACTTCTCCATCTACGTCGATGCCGAAGAAGAATGCTTGATCCAGTGGTACTTGGAGCGCTTCTTAAAGCTGCGCGAGAGCACCTTCAATAACCCGGACAGCTACTTCCACCGCTACGCCAAGCTGCCCCTTGAGGATGCGGTCAATATCGCCAACACTATCTGGAGCGCGGTCAACCACGACAACTTGGTTGAAAACATCCTGCCCTGCCGCAACCGCGCCAATCTCATCTTGCATAAGGGCCCCGATCACTGCGTCGATCGCATCTACCTCAAGAAGTAGCGGGTACGCTTGGTGCGCTCGTAGCGCGCCCGGCGCGGCGCTCGGGCCACAGCAGCAAGGAGCGCTCTATGAGCGCACCGAGACGATATGTCCTGAGCGGATGGCGGTGCGGCCGCTGTTGCTCTCTAAGATGAGCTCGCCTAGGTTGTTGACGCCCGAGACGCGGCCCATGACGCGCCGGTGCGAGGAGATCTCAACCTCGACAATGCGTCCGAGCAGGGCGTCATGCTTGAGCCAAGTCTCGATAAAGGGGGCAAGGCCGCTGCGCTTGAAGGTGCGCGCGCCATAGCGCAGCTCGTTGATGAGGCTGATGCACACTTGGGTGCGCTTGAGGTCATAGCCCAGCGCATCAAGGCAGATGTAAGGGCGGTCAAGCTGCTGCTCGATGCTGTGGGAGTGATGGACATTGAGGCCCACGCCGACAATGGCAAAGACCTCGCTTGAGGCCGGCACCGCTACCGTCTCAATTAAGATGCCCGCCAGCTTCTTGCCCTGGCCCTCAACATCGTTGGGCCACTTGAGCTTTAAGTCCCGGACGCCTAGCTGCTCTAAGGCCGTGACCGTGGCGACGCCGATGGCTAAGGAAAAGCCGAGCAGGTGCTGTAGGCTTGGGAAGCGAAAAGCTAAGGACACCATGAGATTGGTGCCAATGGAGGTGAGCCACTTGGTGCCACGGCGCGAGCGCCCTTGGGTCTGGATCTCAGCTACCAAGGTATCCCCCGAGAGCAAACCCTCTTCTTGGCCAAGCTCATCGATGAGCTCAGCGTTGGTCGAAGTCGTGACGTTCTTTAAGGCAAAACGGCCGCGCACGTTGACCTGCGCTTGGATCTCCTTGCCGTCGAGCAGATCGAGCTTCTTGGTGAGTACCAAGTCCTCGCCTTCTTGCACCAATAAGGGCTCAATTTCGTTGATGAGCGAAGCCGTCTCTTGGAGCTCGAGCACCGAGATCGCCAGGCTTGAGCACAGGATTTGGTAGTTTAACCTAAGGCCCGGACTTAAGTTGAGCGTACGAAGTAAAGGCAGCACCAATCTTAGATCTGATCCCATGATATTTCTCCGTGCTTACCGTAGAGACGAACTTCCGGTACAAGGTCGAGCGCAAACTGATTGCGCACTTCGGCGCTGACGTATTTAGCCAAAGCCACCACCTCGTGCGGCTTGGCCCCACCTAAATTGACAATGACTAAGGCCTGCTTGCCCCAAGTGCCCACTTGGCCATGCTTGATGCCGCGGCAGTGTGCCTGATCGATGAGCCAGCCTGCGGCCAGCTTATAGCGGCCATCACTTTGCAGATAGCACGGCACCGTGCCATAGTGGGCCTGAAGCTCGGCCACCTTGGCGGCGCTAACATAAGGATTCTTAAAGAAGCTCCCAGCATTGCCCACGTACTTGGGGTTGGGCAACTTTTCTGTGCGCAGCGCAATCACGCGCGCGCGCAAAGCCGCCGCATTCTTAAACTCGCAGCTTTGCAGCCCGGCGTAGTTGACCTGCGGGGTAAAGCGCAGCGGCAGCTTAAAGATGACGTGGGTGATAAAGAGATTACTCCAGCCCTGCTCCTTGAAGATCGAGGAGCGATAGCTAAAGCGACATTGCTCTTTAGTCAGGGTCACGCACTTGCCGCTTAAGACTTCGCGCGCTTCCACGCAGGCGATGAGCTCGCCGATCTCCACCCCATAGGCCCCGACATTTTGAATGGGCGCTGCGCCCACCGTACCCGGAATGAGCGACAAGTTCTCAAGGCCGCAGATGCCTTCTGCGATCATAGTCGCAATGAAATCATCGAGCAGCACCCCGCCACCCACCCGCACCAAGATGTGCGTAGCATTATCATCTGCCGTGGGCTGACCGTGCACATCTAACTTGGGGCCGTATTCGATCCCCATAATGCGGTTGATGAGCACGGTACCAGCAAAATCTTCCGTAAAGAGCACATCCGAGCCGCCCCCTAGGATAATAAACGGCCCCCTCACCGGCTGCGCCAAATCCTCCGGAGTCGCAATGACCCTGCCCTCTTGGGCATAGACCGTGAGGTTGAAGGTGTTGTAAGCCGAGAGGTCAAACATGACTTGCTTCCTAGCTTTAGCCGTGGATGCGCTCGATCGTGCCGCCTAAGGCACGAATCTTACGCTCGATGTGCTCGTAGCCGCGATCCATATGGTAGATCCGGTCAACCACAGTGGTGCCTTGAGCGACGAGACCGGCGATCACTAAGGAAGCCGAAGCGCGCAAATCAGTGGCCATGACCTGCGCTCCCTTTAAGTGGTCAACACCGATGCCGTGCACCGTATTGCCCTGAATGGACAAGTTGGCGCCCATGCGGATGAGCTCAGGCACATGCATGAAGCGATTTTCAAAGATGGTCTCGGTGATGGAGCTTGCGCCTTGAGCTAAGGTGTTGAGCACCATAAACTGCGCTTGCATGTCCGTCGGGAAGCCCGGATGCGGCGCGGTGATGATATCCACCGGCAGGATGTCGCGCCCACGCATATCAAGGTAGATATCCGAGCCGTTGATTTCGATTAAGGCATTGGCCTTTTTGAGCTTGGCTAGCACCGGATCTAAGGTGTCGGCCTTGCTCTGATGGCATACCACCTGCCCGTGCGTGGCCATCGCCGCGATGAGATAGGTGCCCGTCTCGATGCGATCGGGCACAATCGCATGCTCGCAGGCATGTAAGGTGGACACGCCCTCAATGGTGACCTTATCGGTGCCATCGCCCGTGATCTGTGCGCCCATCGCGCGCAGGAACTGGGCTAAATCGACCACCTCTGGCTCGCGCGCAGCGTTTTCAATCACGGTAGTGCCTTCGGCCAAGGCCGCCGCCATCATCAAGTTCTCAGTCCCGGTGACCGAGACCTTATCCATCATGATGCTGGCCCCATGCAGGCGCCCACTGGGGATCGTCGAGCGGATATAGCCGTCGGTGAGCTCAAAGCTTGCCCCCATCTCCTGCAGGCCTTTGACATGCAGGTCGACCGGACGGGCGCCAATGGCGCAGCCCCCCGGCAGCGAAACTTCGGCCGAGCCTAAGAAGGCATTGAGCGGCCCCAAAGCCAAGATCGAGGCGCGCATGGTCTTGACCAGCTCGTAAGGAGCGACATTGGAGGTCACCTTGCCACTGATAACATAGCTGCTCTCGCCGCGGCGCTCATAGCTCTTGCCCATCATGGTCAAAAGCTTGAGGCAGGTTTGGACGTCACGCAGGTCAGGCACGTTGTGCAAAGTTACCGGCTCTTGGGTCAGCATCGTCGCCAGTAAAATCGGTAAAGCGGCGTTCTTTGCCCCAGAAATCATGACCTCGCCGGAGAGCGCGCTGCCGCCGACAATCTTAAACTTATCCACAACCTTGCCTCAAAGTTACGCAACCGATCCCCGCAGAACTAAGGCCAAGCTCAGTCCCACCGTGGGCAAGTCCAGCTCACTAGAGCTCAAACTCAGTCCCGAACCATGCATTTTAGCGGCTTTACCGCTGCAAGCAAAGCGCCGTCTGCACCCGTGGCGCTTAAGCGCTCAGCGCGGATGGCGTCTTATGCGCGTGCTGCGCAGGCGGGCGCTCGGCACGAGCTGTCAGCACGGGTCGGCGGCATGGGCCGGACGCTCGGCACGGCTCGGCACGGGCCGACGGCGTTACGCGGAAGGCTGGGGGCGCAACGCGTGCTGGTATGGCGTGGCTTGGTAGATGTAGTTAATCCAGTTGCTAAAGAGCAAGGCACCGTGGGAGCGCCACGTGCAGCGCGGGGCTAAGGTTGGGTCGTCGTGCGGGAAGTAGTTCTTAGGTACCTTAGGGTGCTTACCGGCGTTGAGATCACGCCGATACTCATCGGCTAACGTCGTGGCATCGTACTCGGGGTGGCCGGTCACGTAGACTTGGCGATAGTCCGGGGAGGCGGCGTAGAAGACACCGGCTTCGTCGGAGTCGGCGAGCACCATTAAGTTGGTGTTGTCTTCGATGACCGAAGTCGGGAACTCGATAAAACGCGACTGCGGGGCGAGGAAGTAATCATCAAAACCGCGGGTGAGGGCATTGACGCTGGAGGTGGTCTTGTGCCAGTACACGCCCGAGAGCTTGTCGGGGCGCTGCATGAGCGGCAGGTCATAGAAGTATTGCAAGGCAGCCGCTACGCCCCAGCACGAAAACAAGGTCGAGCTGACATGGGTGGTCGACCACGCGATGATCTCCTTGAGCTTATTCCAGTAGGAGACATCCTCAAAGCTGGTTTGATCCAGCGGCGCGCCGGTGATGATCATGCCGTCGTAGTTTAAGTCCTTGACCGCGTCGAAGTCCTTGTAGAAGGTGTCAAGGTGCGATTGCGGTGTGTTCTTGCTAATGTGGTGATCAACCCGCAGCAAGTCAATATTGACCTGAATCGGCGAGCTGGAGAGCTTGCGCATGTACTGGATCTCCGTGACGATCTTCTTGGGCATCAAGTTCAAGAACAAAAGCTCCAGTGGTCGAATATCCTGATGAAGCGCGCGATCTTGCGTCATCACGAAGACATGTTCTGAGGTTAAGACATCCGCGGCCGGTAAGCCATTGGGAATATTAATAGGCATAGTTACAAAGCTCCGTCACCAGCCCACGCACCGCCGTGGGCTTGATCCTGTTTTCTTTGCCTGCGCACAGAACCCGCTACCGCGAGCCCCTAATCACCACAGATTAGCACAGAGCACCACGGCTGCAAATTCTCTAAATCCCCCTCAATTTGTGACGTGCACCTAAAACTACAAAGAACCGCATATATTAGCCCAATTTGCGGGCGTATAGTTACATCACATGCCCTCACCTTGTGAGGACAATCTGCTTAAGGCTAACCACCAGCGCCACAAACTAAGGAGCTTTTACTAGCAGAGCACTACGCGGTTAGCCACCTATTGACTAGGAGGCATCATGCCACCAAACATACCCAGCTTGCGCCTTGATGGCTATCTCTGCGGCCACGACTTTGCTTTAGGCATCTTACCTAACGGCCAGCTCTGCCTTGTCACCAGCTTAAGCGACGTCTACCTCAGAGAAGACGGCCCCAGCGCCCTAGGCATTACCGAGGTGCGCCCCGACCCATTCAGCCTCAAGACTGCTCGCATCACCGAACTCCCCGAACTCAAAACAGACCTCGACAGTTGTCCGCTTTATGGCCCGAGGCGCCATGCCACCAAGGCTCTCGTAGCCCCTACCCTCGTCAGCGCAGTTGACGCGATTGAAGCGGCTGACAAGATTAACGCAGTTGACGCAGCAAACGCGACCAACACGCCCCCACCCCTTACGGCCGCCCCCACGCCACCGTCCTACGCGCAGCAGGCGGTTCAGCCCAACATCACGCGCTTGCTCTTTGCGCTGCCCGCCCATAACTTCTTGGCCACCCTACAGCATATTAAAAACTGCTTTATGACCGGCCATCACGTCATCATTACCGGCAGTTTAGTGCAACCGGTGTGCACCTACGGGCAAGTGGGAGTCCAGCAGTTTATCGTGGGCTATGACCACTATAACGACCAGCAGAAGATCGCCGCCCAGCCGCTGATGCGTGAGCGTACCACAGCCTTTATGGTTGAGTCCGTAGCCTTGGCTGAGACTGACTGGTTCTGCTTGATCCACCGCGCCCAGATTCATCTGTGTTATACCCCGCAGGGCTACACCTTACACCCAGCGCGTGCCGATAACGGCACCCCCTTTACGGCGGAGACCTTAGAACAGATCCCCTACCTCATCGCCGCCTTAAAAGAGGTCTTTGCGCTCAAAGGGGCGCTGCCGTGCAAGGTGGTCGACTTCTACCAGCGCTTTACGCTGACCAAGCCCACCGCCCTCAAGTATCACCGTGCTTTTGAGCACCTCCACCCCGACTCGCCCCGGCCCCCGTTGCTGCAAGCCTTGCTGCAACAGTGCCATCCGTGCTCTTTTAACAAGTATCAGCAGCTTCTGCAAGCACCCCACTATGAGCTCTTTGATCAAGCTCAGGAATGGCGCGCCCAGCATCAGGCCGAAGAGGCCCAGCAGGATCCCTACGAGCCCACTGTGGAGTACTGGGTCTCCGCCCTGCGCTTCAAACGCCTAAACTACGCCCAAAATGAGGTTAGACGCAGTGCCCAGCAGGGCAATGAGCCCAACGCCGTGGCTGAGAACATTCTCAAGCAATGGCAGCAGCAAAAACACAAGGATGCCGCGAAGGCTGCACGCAGCGCGCAGCCCCAGACACAAGCTTGACCTGCCGTCCTCACCTAGGATGGTCTCGGGCTTATAATAAATGCTGATGCGCTCGATGGGAGATTCGGCTCCCTGAGCCACGGTGAACCCAGACGGACATAAGGTGAGGAGCGGGCTATGCGAATTGAGCTGATTTCGACGGGTGATGAAGTCATAACCGGCAGCATCGATGATACCAATGCAAGCTTTCTATCACGGGAGCTGATTGCCGCGGGTTTGCAGGTTAACCGCCGTCACACTACGGGCGATAACTTAGAAGAGCTCATGGCGCTGTTTACCGAGGTTGCCGCGCGCAAGGCGGTGGTCATCGTCACCGGGGGCTTAGGACCAACTAACGACGACCTCACTACGGAAGCGGCGGCCCGCGTGGCTCAAGTGCCCTTGGAGCTCAACGAGCAATGGCTCGAGCGGATGCGCTTGTGGTTTGCCCAACGCGGGCGCACCATGGCGCAGAGCAATATCAAACAGGCCATGCTGCCGCAGGGCGCCTTGTTCGTCAACAATCCGGTGGGCACGGCCTGCGGCTTCGTCCTTAAGATCAACGCTGCGATCTTCATCTTTGCCCCGGGCGTTCCACGCGAGCTCAAAGCTATGTGGGATCTCTCCTTAAAGGAGCTGGTACTGTCCTTTACCCAAGATCATGTCCCGCGCACCCATTTAATCCGTCTCTTCCTCATGGGCATCGGCGAGTCCAACTTAGCCGAGCGCCTTGCCGCCCTCAAGCTCCCTGCAGGCATCACCATCGGCGATCGCGCCATCTACCCCTTGATTGAGCTCAAGGTGATCGGGCACGACGCCTCCGACAGCGACCTCATCGCCACCTTAAATCAGATCATGACCTTGGTCGCGCCCTTCTACGTCTGTAAGGAAAGCTATAGCCTGCTGGAGATCTTAAACGCCCAAGATATCAAGCTCGCCCCGTGCAATGCCGTGGACGGTCTCTGCCGCGGCTGGTTTTTGATTCATCTGCAGGAGCTGTGCACCAACTTCATCACCTGCACCGTGCTCAACACCGACACGACCTTGCTCCCACCCGCCGAGCAAGCATTAGGGCACCAGCTCTTAGCGCAAATTCCACCACGCAATGAGATCTCCCTGCTCCCGGTGCACTTTGCTACGCCGGATGCCACCTTAAGCGCAGCCCTCAGTGAGCTGCCGCCTGATTGGCACTACTACCTCTTGCAGTTCAACCTCGACTTCACCGAGCACGAGCAAGCCCACAACCTGTCGGGCCAACTCTTATTTGGCTTTAAGGAGAGCATTTACCAGAGCGGAGCCTACACCCGCAATCGCGACTTCTTGGCCTATCTGTGCACCATTGAGATCTACAAGGCCTTGGTGCGCGAGAACTTCATCATCCCTGAGGACTGCGCGCTCAAGGCGCTCGCCGTGCACGATAGCCGCAGCCACTAATACGAGGCGCAGAGAGCTCCTAACGCGGGCAGCGTCCAGCGCAGAAAGCGCACTGCGTAGGAAGTGGCCTGCGTAGAGATAGTGCCCGGCAGCACCCTACTTGCGCTTATTGGCCGCTTCCGTGTAGATACGGTAATAGTCGGCGGCCATCGAGTTAATCGCATGGTTCTTGAGCGTGGCCAAGCCATTGCGGATCAGGTGGCTGCGCAGGGCTGGATCGCGCTTGAGCGCAATGATGTCATTGGCGATAGCCGTGGCATCGCCTAGCTTGACCAACAGGCCATTGACCCCGTGCTTGATAACATCAGGGATGCCGTCCGCAGAACGGCCTGAGTACAGCGCCAAGGCGCCTGCAGCACATCCAAGGCTCAACTACCTATGCCGAGCTACCTGTGTCGAGCAAAACCACTTGCACCTCAACTTGCCCCGACTGCAGGCGCCTCTAGCCTTCGGCAGCACCGCAGCTAGATAATCGCGTAGAACCGCGCGTTCCCTCAAGCAGAGTAGGCCAAATATATCCACGACTGCTCATACGACCCGACGTAATGTCAGACTCTGTCGCCAAGGGATAGGCCAACGATGTCTTAATTATAACCGCAAAACAAGGGACGACCAACTTAGAGCACAGGGCTCCCGCATCTTATTTCGCGGATAAATCAGGCTTTTGTCGTGAAACATACTCTAGATTGGCGCTTACTGCGCCAGTCAAAAAGGCAGGTAAAGCTTATACTTAAGCCGGAAATTAAGATGCGGCGCCCCTGACTTAGAGCAGAAGAGGCATTCATCTTCGGATTCAATAGCGCGAAGGGACGCCTCTGATCATCTAAAGTTGCAAAAGTTCGTCACCAACCATAAAAATGAGGCACACCATCCGCTGCGGACAGGAGTCGGCTCTGCACTATGAGCTATGGCGCTGAACGCTACGGATTGGCACCGAGCAAATCGAACATGCGACGGCGTTGGAGCGCGACCATTTGCTCCTTATCGATGACGTCAGATAGGAAGTAGTAGAAGAGGCTGGTCATGGCGCAGATCGGATTGTTACCGTTACGGTAGAGCACCTCGTCCCATGGCTTGAGCGCACCGTTGCCCTTGAGCTTGACTTCCAGCTCACGCTCGTAGGAGAGGACGTTGACAATGAAGCGATTGTAATCGGCGCGCAGGGGCAGATAGAGTGGATCGGCCTCCTTGCCTGCGCGCTCGGAGCTCCGCGCAATGGTCATGAGGTAGGAGCCTGCTTGCTTTAAGCCTAGCTCGCTCTCATCGTTGGCAGCCTTGATGAGATACAGGCTCTCCTCGACTTGAGGCAAGGTCGACAAAAAGAAATAGCACTCGACGCTGTGGCTAACTGGGTCAAGGCGCTTGATGCAGACCACGGTTTGCATATCCTCGGAGATCTCATCTAGGAGATCATAGTAGTGATCGATGCGGTCGATCAGGATCTTTGAATTGGAGGTCGCGGCAAGACGCGTTTGCAGCTGAGCCTGGCGCTCCATCGGCAGGTGATTGAGCGAGAGCAGATAGTGGTAGCCATTGACCACCAACTGGTCGGCACATAAGAAGAGTAAGCTGCGCGGCCCCAAAATCAAACCATGCGCAAGTCCCAAGCAAGGCAAGAACGCCGCTAAATCCTCACGCGTGAGGCCGTGGAGCTGAGCTTTGAGCCCGACTCCCATAAGCTTAGGCTGCACCTCCTTTAACACCGCCGGGGCGGCAAGCTTGGTGGCAACCTTGGCGCGGGTAAAGAAGTTGGTGTAGAAGCGCTCCATCAAGTCGTAGTTGACGAGGCGCATGACGCTGCGGCAGTTGGCCAGTGCAATGCGATAGCGCGGATGCACCATGTTTGGCAGCAATAGCTGCAGATACTGATTGGCGTAGTTAGAGTAAGCAGCGACATGGCCCAAATCCTTAAGACCGCACATCAAGGCCATGATGGTCACGGTCAGGGCCGTATCAAAGTGCAGCACGTAGTCTTCTTGGCCTTTGAGCAGATAGCTCTTGGCCACAGGGCCCAAGGAGCGCAGGACACGCAGCAGAATGGGATTGCGGTAGAGCTCGGACTGCTTGAGCTTGAGGTAGGCATCGACGAGGTGTAAGGAATAGTCCTTGATCTCCGCGGCATTGGAGCCGTCAGGCTGCACCAGCTCGCTGAGCTGCGCGTAGAGCTTCGAATAGCCCTGCTCGAGCTCCTGCAGAGTGCTATTAATGACATCGGCACCAATCACATCGCTTAAGAGGGTGGCGTATATCTGATCCATGGCGCAGCTCCCCGCTCACGTAAGGCCCGTGCCTTACCGGTCTTAAGCCCCCATTCTAAAGCCAAGTCCGGTGCAAATACAGCATGTCCCAGCGCAGCGAGAGGTAAGATCTGTCGTGTACTTTTCGAGGCCGCCCCTTTTTCGTTTAGGATGAGCTCGTGGCCTTGGCGCCATCAAAAGCGCTGAGAACCAAACAAAAATGTGGAACTATCCACACCAATACAAACACCTCAACGCCGGGAGAGATTTTACCATGAGCCCACCACCATCGAACCAAGCAACCTTTGACCAAGTCCCGCCCTTTGATGAAACCGCTTCTCTAAGCGCTTTCAGCAAGCAATTCGACAGGAATCGTCGACAAAGCGAGAAGGTTAGGCGCCTCTTCAAGTGTGCTGCGCAGAAGCGGCAGGCCCAAAACGAGACCGCGGCGGTCGGTACACCACATCAGACTCAAGTTGAGCAGCAAGCAGCCCATCTGGCAGCCCATCAGGCAGCTTCAGCTGGGCACTTATCAACGGCTGAGCCTCAAGCTCTGATAGTACCCAACTTTCGAGCCAGCATCCCATGAAGACTAGGTGCTGTTCAGCGCAGAGTCAGCTTCTGATGACGAGCTAGGCGCTGGTGGCTTATACGGTGCCCTGCCGCAACGCCCCACACTGCCGCAAACTCGAGCTCCCTACCCCAGTCCCTGCCGCGCTCTGAGCCCCGCCACTGGGTACAAAATTATGTTAAATTTATGATGCAGGTACAAAAAAAAACCACCGCAAGGTGGCCTTCTGCTGCTCGCGCTGCGCGCAGAGCAAGAAAATGGCGGAACGGACGGGAATCGAACCCGCGACCTCCTGCGTGACAGGCAGGCATTCTAACCGGCTGAACTACCGC
>CALXNA010000060.1 GCA_944389615.1 uncultured Anaerobiospirillum sp.
TCGATTGGTAATAAGAATGGGTGGTCGATGTCACGCTTTGGCTCTGGGATGTAGGTGTCTAAAGCGTGGGCCAGCTCAAGGATCTTCTCTTCCCATTGTGGCTCGCCGTTTAAGGCACCTAAAGCGGAACCACGGATGACTGGGGTGTCGTCGCCTGGGAACTTGTACTCATTGAGTAACTCACGAACGTCCATCTCAACGAGGTCTAATAACTCCTCGTCGTCAACAGCGTCGCACTTGTTCAAGAAGACGATGATGTAAGGTACGCCAACCTGACGGGCCAGCAGGATGTGCTCACGGGTCTGTGGCATAGGGCCGTCGGTAGCGGCAACAACTAAGATAGCGCCGTCCATCTGGGCAGCACCGGTAATCATGTTCTTAACGTAGTCGGCGTGGCCTGGGCAGTCTACGTGAGCATAGTGGCGAGCTTCAGTGTCGTACTCAACGTGGGCGGAGTTAATGGTAATACCACGAGCCTTCTCTTCAGGAGCGTTGTCGATCTGATCGAAAGCCATAGCTGAGCCACCGAACTTCTCAGCGAGAACCTTGGTTAAAGCAGCGGTTAAGGTGGTCTTGCCGTGGTCAACGTGACCGATGGTGCCTACGTTTACGTGTGGCTTAGTACGGACAAACTTCTCTTTTGCCATTTTGATCTACCTTTACATTGAGCGCCTTGAGGCGCTCATCTCATTAATCTTAGTTTCAGGGCAGCGGCAGCAAAGAGCGCAGACCCTAAACGTCAAATTATAACGCACTTGACGCCCATATTTATGCTTTTTGCAAGTCACTAACTTGCAAGGCGACACTGAAGGCGTCACCTGAGGCATCAGCTGCGCTTTGACGACTAATCTGGTAAAGCCCTAGGCCGCACGCACAGCGCGCTGCGCCGCCGCGCGGCCTAGGTCTGCGCCGTGAGGCGAAGTCAGACTACTTGGTCTGACGAGCAGCGATCACAGCGTCAGCGATGTTCTTTGGAGCCTCAGCGTAGTGGCCGAACTCCATGACATAGGAGGCACGACCTTGGGTCTGCGAACGCAGGTCGGTGGCGTAGCCGAACATCTCAGCTAATGGCACCATAGCGCGGACGATCTTGCCGGTTGGGCCATCTTCCATGCCCTCAACCATGCCACGACGACGGTTTAAGTCGCCGATGACGTCACCCATGTACTCCTCTGGGGTGTCAACCTCAACCTTCATTAAAGGCTCGAGCAGGACTGGGTTAGCCTTCATGAAGCCTGCCTTGAAGGCCATGGAACCAGCGATCTTGAAGGCCATTTCCGAGGAGTCAACTTCGTGGTAGGAACCGTCGTAAACGGTGACCTTGACGTCAACTACTGGGTAGCCGGCGAGCACACCGTTGGCGATCTGCTCTTGGACGCCCTTATCCACGGCTGGGATGTATTCCTTAGGAATTACGCCACCCACAACCTCGTTGGCAAACTCGTAGCCCTTGCCGGCCTCGAGTGGCTCGATGCGCAGCCAGCAGTGACCGTATTGGCCACGACCACCGGACTGACGGACGAACTTGCCTTCTTGCTCGACCTTGCCACGGATGGTCTCGCGGTAAGCAACCTGAGGCTTGCCGACGTTGCAGTCAACCTTGAACTCGCGACGCATACGGTCAACGATGATGTCGAGGTGTAACTCACCCATGCCCGAGATGATGGTCTGGCCGGACTCTTCGTCGGTGTGAACCTTGAACGAAGGATCTTCTTGGGCCAAGCGGTTTAAGGCTAAGGCCATCTTCTCTTGGTCAGACTTGGTCTTAGGCTCAACGGCAACCGAGATCACAGGATCTGGGAACTCCATGCGCTCTAAGATGATTGGAGCGTTCTCGGCGCACAGGGTATCACCGGTGGTGGTCTCCTTTAAGCCGATCGCAGCCACGATATCACCGGAGAGAATCTCCTTGATCTCGTTACGGTTGTTGGCGTGCATCTGAACCAGACGGCCAAAACGCTCGCGCTTTTGCTTAACCGAGTTGAGCACGGTGTCGCCGGAGTTGGCCACACCCGAGTAGCAACGTAAGAAGGTTAAGTTACCAACGAATGGGTCGGTCGCGATCTTGAAGGCTAAAGCGGCAAATGGCTCCTTGTCATCGGTCTTGCGCTCAGCTTCCTCGCCCGTTAAGGTCTCGCCCTTAACCGGTGGGACGTCAGCAGGGGATGGCAAGTACATGACGACGGCGTCTAACAGGGCTTGCACACCCTTGTTCTTGAAGGCCGAGCCGCAGCACATTGGGATGATTTCGTTACGTAAGGTACGATCACGTAAGCCCTTAACGATCTCTTCCTCGGTCAGTTCCTCACCGCCAAAGAACTTCTCCATTAAGGCCTCATCAGCCTCGGCAGCAGCCTCAACTAACTTAGCGCGCCACTCTTCGACCTCGTCGACCATCTCGGCTGGGATGTCGGTGTACTCGAAGGTAACACCTTGATCCTTCTCGTTCCAGTCGATAGCACGACGCTTGATGAGGTCAACGACACCGATGAAGGAGTCCTCTTTACCGATTGGTAACTGCAGAGGAACCGGGTTGCCCTTTAAGCGGGTCTTGATCTGTTCAACGACACGTAAGAAGTTAGCACCGGTACGGTCCATCTTATTGACGAAGGCAATACGTGGAACGTGGTACTTGTTAGCCTGACGCCATACGGTCTCAGACTGTGGCTGTACACCGCCAACAGCGCAGTAAACCATGACGGCACCGTCGAGCACACGCATGGAACGCTCAACTTCGATCGTGAAGTCAACGTGGCCTGGGGTGTCGATGATGTTGAAGCGGTAAGGCTTGTCGAACTGACCGGCCATACCCTTCCAGAAGCAGGTGGTAGCTGCGGAGGTAATGGTAATACCACGCTCCTGTTCCTGCTCCATCCAGTCCATGGTAGCAGCACCGTCGTGAACCTCACCGATCTTGTGGCTCTTGCCGGTGTAGAACAGAATACGCTCGGTAGTGGTGGTCTTACCTGCGTCAATGTGGGCACTAATACCGATGTTACGGTAGTAGTTAATAGCAGTAGTACGTGCCATTTATGTCAAAAACCTCGATATTACCAGCGGAAGTGAGCAAAGGCCTTGTTAGCTTCTGCCATGCGGTGAACATCTTCACGCTTCTTAACAGCAGAGCCCTTGTTCTCGGCGGCGTCCAACATCTCACCGGCTAAGCGCAAGGCCATGGTCTTCTCATGACGCTTACGAGCGGCTTCGACTAACCAACGCATAGCTAAAGCGTTGCCACGGGCAGGACGGACTTCAACTGGAACCTGGTAGGTAGCACCACCAACACGGCGGGACTTAACCTCAACAGCTGGACGGATGTGATCAAGAGCTTCCTCGAACAGGGCGAGGTGCTCCTTGCCACTCTTCTGAGAAATGGTGTCTAAAGCGCCGTACACAATGCTCTCAGCGATCGACTTCTTGCCGTCTAACATGACAACATTGATGAACTTTGCGAGCAGCTCAGAACCGAACTTTGGATCAGGTAAGATCTTGCGCTGACCGACAACACGACGTCTTGGCATGATAAATCCTCGTTACTTCAGGGGTATCCAAAACAACAACAAAAACGAAAATAAACCTTGGTTTAGAGCCCCAAGGAGGCTAAGCCCACGGTACCTAAAGCAGGCCCTTGGGCGGGGCGTTTGGCCTTACTCGAGCGGGGATGTCTCTTAAGCCTTAGGCTTCTTGACACCATACTTGGAGCGGCGCTGCTTACGGTCCTTAACACCGGCGCAGTCTAAGCGACCACGCAGTACGTGGTAACGGACACCTGGCAGGTCACGAACACGACCGCCACGGATCATGACGACGCTGTGCTCTTGGAGGTTGTGGCCTTCGCCACCAATGTACGAGGTAACTTCGTAACCATTGGTTAAGCGCACACGGCAAACCTTACGCATAGCCGAGTTTGGCTTCTTAGGCTTGGTGGCGTAAACACGAGTACATACGCCGCGCTTTTGTGGGCAAGCTTCCAGAGCCGGAACCTTGTTCTTAGGAACCGACTTGACACGTGGCTTACGTACTAACTGATTGATAGTAGCCATGAAATAAAATCTCCTGTTAGTCCGAGGTTTCAATCAACACCGCGGACAGACTTTACGTTTCTTGTGCGGCCTGCGGCCGACTGCGCCCAGCGCAGAGCAGCAAAGCGCAGAGCAGCGCCATGCAGCGCAGCGCAAGCGCCGCTACGGCGGCCACCACCCCGTGGAGAATGGGAGCCATATCACAGTTAACTGCCGCGAAACAAGATCCATGCATTCTAATACCGAAAAGCGAGTAGATCAAGCAGAAATTCAAGATTTTTCCCCCGCGCCAAGCGCCATTTCACGGGCTTTGTGCCCCACGGCCGTCCGCCTGCGCTAGCGCGGCAGTGCGCGGAATGTTGGTGCGCGGGAATGGTGGTAGCGCAGGCTGGTGGCGTGGAACGGAGCGCGCTGCTGAGCGAGCGCTGCGCGCCCCTGCTTCCCAGGCCGGGACTGAGGGTCGCTCGGGGTGCACCAGCCGCGAAACGCGGCGCAGGCTAGGCGGCGGGGCAAGCGGGCTGCGGGGCTAACTTGCGCTATCTTGCGCTCAATCAAGTTGGCCTTGGAACCAAAATTTGCTCCACATAGCTCCACAGTTTGCTAAACTTGTCCTAATCAGTCTTAAGGAAAGTATATGCTTCATCTCATCTTCAGCGACAATGGCATCGAGCGCATCAAGGACGTGCTGCGGCCCACCGATCAGGTCGTACAGCTGTCCAAGCAGCACATCCTGCTCGTTGACACAGTCAAGTACCTCAACCACAGCTCCAAGGAGCTCACGGGCACCATCATCGATACCCATACCCTCGCCCACTTGATCCACAACGCCACGGCGATCAAGGGCACCTACTAACCCACCTCCCTCTCTTCATTCGTCATCAGCTCGTCGGCTAAGGGTCGCCTTAACCGGGCAGAGCTCTTTGCGCTCACTTAACATAATTGCTTGACGACCTTGACCCCGGTCGCCACGGGCGGCGACTGCGGCGGAGACTACCGCTGCGACGTCAAGTTGTCTGACAGGCGACTGCAGCGCTTATCTATCGCATTTCGGTACCGTGCCAACTTTGTACGAAGGCGCAGACTTGATGCAAAAGTGTGAAGTCAATCATAAAGCGTCGCCCCGTTTTCACCACAGGCTATTAAAAAGCGAGACTCCCCGATAGCATAAAAAGCACTTTGCGGGAGGATCTGTTTTATGGAAAGCGACGTTGTGATCATCGGTGGCGGTGCCACCGGTGCCGGCATTTTGCGCGACCTGTGTTTGCGTGGCATCAAGGCCATCTTGGTCGAGCGCGGCGATCTGGGCTGCGGCACCAGCTCGCGCTTCCACGGTCTGCTACACTCAGGCGCACGCTATGCGGTTAAAGACCAGAATGCCGCCATTGAGTGCATCGAAGAGAACCAAATTCTGCGCAAGATTGCGCCGAGCTGCGTGGAGCCGATCAACTCGATTTTCATCAGAACGCCCGAGGATGATCCCAGCTACGAAGGCCAATGGGTCAGCGCCTGTCAGCGCGCGGGCATCAGCGCCATGCCGATGACCGTCGCAGAGGCTTTAGCCCTCGAGCCCAACCTCTCGCCTAAGATTCAATCGGCCTATCTGTGCCCGGGTGCAGCTATCGACGGCTTCCGCCTACTCTGGCACATCTTCGATAGCGCCAAGAAGTTAGGCGGGCAAGTGCTCACCTACACCAACGTCGTCGCCATCAATACCCGTAACGGCGCAGTCGAAAGCGTCACGGTCGAGGACAAGTTCAAGAAGGCTAGGTACGACATCGCCTGCAAGTACTTGATCAACGCCGCAGGCCCATGGTGCGCCCGGGTCGCAGGCCTTGCGGGCATCGACATCAACATCAAGCCGTCCAAGGGCACCCTGATTGCCTTTAACCACCGCTTGAGCACCAACGTCATCCACCGCTTGCACAAGCCTGCTGACGCAGACATCTTCGTGCCGCATGGCACCGTCACCATCTTGGGCACCACCTCGATGGACGCCGATCCTGACGACAACTCCACGACCCAAGAAGAAGTCCGTTCCATGATGGAGATCGGCAAGGCCACCTTCGAGGACTTAGAGAAGTATCGTATCCTGCGCGTCTTTGCCGGATGCCGTCCACTCTATGCCGGTGACAATGCCAATGCCTCCGGCCGTGCCGTCAGCCGCGACTTCGTCGCCTTAGAGCATGGCCCACGCGATGGCCTTGATAACTTCATGTCCGTCTGCGGCGGCAAGTTCACCACCCACCGCCAGATGGCCCAAAAGGTCTGCGACATCGTGGCCCCAATCTTAGGCAACCACCAGCCGTGCACCACCCATAAGGTGCCGCTCACCCCAGAACCAAGCAAGGAGCTCTTAGAGCGCGCCACCAAGGTATTCCCTTCGTACGGCTTGCAGCTTGCCTTAAACCGCCAAGGCGCCGAGCGCTTCAATGCCATCGTCTCGAAGATCGAGCACGATGAAGACCAAGGCGAGATCATCTGCGAATGCGAAAACGTCACGCGTGCCGAGATTGAGATGGTGGCCAACGAAGAGACCACCCACTCCATCTCCGACCTGCGCCGCAGAACACGTCTGGGCATGGGTACCTGCCAAGGCACCTTCTGTACCTACCGCGCCGTGGGCACGGTACAGGGCTTAACCGACCGCTGGAGCGCCAATACCAAGGAGCTGTTCAAGGAGTTCTTGGAGGCACGCTGGAAGGGCATTCGCCCAGTCATGTGGGGCAATCAATTAAAGGATGTGGAGCTGACGCGTGGCATCTACGAGGTCTCGCTCAACATCAACCACGAAGATGACACCCTCTACGGGGCCAGCACCCAGCAGGCCGCCCCCTGCGAGCCGGTGAAGGCCGACAGCAAGGCCGAGCCTGCCCCCAAGGGCAGCGCGGAGAAGCGCAAGGGAGCAAAGAAGAGCGTAGCAGCTAAGGCCGCAAAGGAGGTGCGCCATGGCTAAGATTGCAATTGTTGGCGCCGGTATCTCCGGCCTGTTAGCAGCGTGCTATGCGGCCAAGGCGGGCCACCAAGTCAAGGTGCTCTCCTACGGTCAAGGCGCCTTAACCGTCGCAGGCGGCATCATCGACCTCTTCGGCTACGATACCGAAGGCAAGCTTGTGACCGATCCGCTCGCACACATCGCTACCTTAAAGAAGCCGCACCCTTATGCCCTCTTGGGCGCAGAGCGCGTCGCGGAGGCCTTAACGGCGTTTAAGGAGCTGACCTCCGAGCAAGGCTACCTTTACTTAGGCGATGGCCATTGCAACCAAAAGGTGCCAACCGCCATCGGCTCGTTTAAGCCGTCGTGCTTGATTCCGCCGAGCATTGAGTCAAGCGCGCTCTTTGAGCGCAACAAGCTCATCGTCGTGGGCTTCCCGCTGCTTAAGGACTACTACCCCAAGCTCATCGCCAAGAACCTGCGCCACTACTTTGGGGACAAAAAGGAAGTCAGCACGGTCGAGGTCAACCTCAATTGGCCGACCGGCCGCGAGTACCGCGACGTCAGCGCCTTGGACATAGCGCGCGAGCTGGAGACTCCGCTCGGCCGCCTCAATTTTATCACCCAGTTAAAGGGCAAGTGTGGCCCCGACTGCGCCTTAGTGATCCCACCGATCTTAGGCGAGCGTCCGGAGCTCTCGGCCGGTATCCAAAAAGAGCTTGAGCGCGAGCTCAACACCAAGCTGGTCGAAGTCTCGACTATTCCACCTTCGGTCACCGGCCTGCGCCTTGACAAGCTGTTGCGCCAAGCCTGCCTAAAGCTCGGCGTCACCATCGTCGAGAAGGCCCATGTCATCGGCTTTACCAGCGCCTTAGATGCCTCCGGCGACTATATCCGCAAGCCTGAGAGCAAGGCCAAGGCGGCCAAGATCTGCAAAACCTTGGTCACGGGTGGCTATGGCGCCAACCATGAATATAACGTCGATGCTGTGATTGTGGCCACGGGCGGTGCCTTCAGCGGCGGCTTGGTCACGCAGATGGGCCGCATGTACGAACCGATCTTCGGCCTTGAGATTCTAGTTCCTGCCGACCAGCAAGAGTGGTCGCACCAATACCTGTTCTGTGGTAAACCGCAGCCTTTTGCCGCCTATGGCGTCGCGGTCAATGAGAACCTGCAACCAGTTGACCCCACTGGGGAGGTACTCTTGAGCAATGTCCAATTCATTGGACGCAGTCTGCAAGGCTACGACTTCTGCTTTGAAAAGTCAGGCAATGGCGTGGCCATCACCACGGCCTACCATGCCGTCAAGCAGCTTGACTCCGTGTTAAGTGCCACCGCCGCACTCAACGCCTCGTTGTTTTAGAGATAAGGAGGTAAAACATGTCAGCACCTCAAGTCAAAATCGTTGACAGCAAAAGCAACGTTCAAGGCCACACGGTCGTAGGCATCAAGCACGACAATCCCGACGCCTGCATCAGCTGCAACATCTGCCTGACCGCCTGCCCTGTCGCGCAGGCCTCGCGCCTCTACCGCGGCCCCAAGCTCAATGGCCCAGCCTTGACGCGTCTGCGCCTGCTCGTCAATGACAGCGATCCGATGATCAAGTATTGCTCAAACTGCAAGAACTGCGATCGCGTCTGCCCGTCAGGCACCTCGATTTCGGCCTTCAATATGAAGGCACGCGCCGAATACTTCCAAGGCACACGCCGCCCGACCGGTCTTAACGACACGGTTGGACACAACAGCAAGGAAGGCCATAAGCACGACCTTGCCGACCTCATCTTGAGCCGCAATGAGACCTTGGGCAAGCTCATGACCAGCGTGCCCTTCGTCAGTGCCGTAGGCGCCAACGTCGGCATGAAGATCGCCGCCATCACCGGCATCTTAGATAAGTGCGGCATCGCTAACGAAGCGCCGCTGCCGAGCTACGCCCCGGTGCCGTTCTCGCTGCGCTTTAAGGCCTATAAGCAACCAAGCTCGACCACCAAGGTGCTCTTTTTCCCGGGCTGCTATGTCAACTACAACGCCCCGGAGATCGGCATGGACATGGTCAAGGTCTTCAACCGCAACAACATCGAGGTCATCGTCGACCCGCGCCTGACCTGCTGCGGCTCTCCGATCTTATCAACCGGCTACTTAGATCAAGTCGAGCAGCATGCTCAGCGTAATTGCGCCATCTTAAAGGAGTACGCGGACAAAGGCATCGACATCGTCTCGACCTGCACCACCTGCTCCTTATTCTTAAAGCAGGAGTACGCCGAGCTCTTTAACTTCAAGGAGATCGCCGCCTTCCAGCACAAGGTCTACGATGCCTTAGAGTACTTAAAGCTGCGCGCTGAGCGTGGCCTCATGGTCAAGAGCTTTGGTGCGCTGCCCAAGAAGCTGGCCTACCACACCCCATGCCACCTCAAAGTCCAAGGCATCGGCCGTCCGGGCTTTGAGCTCTTACATTACATCCCGGGCCTTGAGTTTGAGGACTTACAAGCCGGGTGCTGCGGCCTCTCAGGCGTCTACGGCTACAAAAAGGACACCGCCCCGATCGGCAAGATCATCGGCTCCACCTTACGCCAAAAGCTCACCGCCTCCGAGGCCGACCTCGGCATCTGCGAGTGCAACATCTGCCGTTTGCAGATGCAAAACGGCACCAACAAGAAGGCGGTGCATCCGCTGACCTTGATGCGCATGTCCTACGACAAGCTCGCCGGGCGCTAACGCGCAAGCCAACCAATTTACCACGCGCGCCGCAGGAGCGCGCGCGCCCAAGAATTTAGCAGAGACTAACAGGACTCAAGGAGGGACTTAGCGCCATAACACCAAAAAAGAGAAGGGGGCGATCTGCCCGCGGCGCGCACCAACGCGTCCCTTGGCGCTTGCAAGCCTGAGCGTGAACCGCACCAGTGTGAACCACGCAAGCTCTAAAAGCGCAAGATGCGCACCAGCGAAGTGACGTTTGCTGGTCTGCGCACCAATCAATGACCAATACTGATTGACTTTACTACAGCCTATCTGCTGCACAGTAAGGCGCATCCTGCGTGAGATATAAGCCATGTGACGATGGCTTAGCTCTCACTATAGCAAGGGATCTTTTTTCATAATTGCTCAAGGTCACAAGTTAACAAAGGCTTAACAATTTGCCCTAAAACTGTGCAAGAGCAATCCCCTGCCCGCAGCTACGCCACAGCGGGCCACCTGCGTGGCCCCACGCGCCCAGAGTGCCCAAAGCGCTCAGAGTGCCCAAAGCGCGCCGCACCCCCTGCAGCAGTAAGGTGAGGAGTGCACTATGCTGTCCTTTATGAACTACCGACTGACTTACGTCAGCGGTTTCGCAGCGTCGCAACTGCTTTTAGTAATGCTCCGCAATCAGCTTTTTGATGCAGGTTACGGATCACTACGGGCATGTCCACAATGCCCCCATCAGGTAGGAGCAAAAAGCTCGTTCCTGAGTTCTTAGAGGGTATTATACATGATCAAAATGTGCGACACCAGCCGCTTTCATCCCCACGCTCACGCATGGGGAATTACGCGGCATTAGTTAAAGCCAGCACCTCACATTGCTCGTCTGCCCGACGATCAAATCGACGCCACCTACAAACGCCTGCGGTGGCAAATCTTCTTTGGCATCTTCTTTGGCTATGCCGCCTACTACTTAGTACGCAAGAACTTTGCACTGGCCATTCCTTATCTGCAAGAGGAAGGCTTCATCAAGGCTGACTTAGGCTTTGCCTTATCGGCCATTTCCATTGCCTACGGCTTCTCGAAGTTCATCTCCGGCTCGTTCTCAGATCGCGCCAACCCACGCAAGTTCTTGCCTTTAGGCCTGATCCTCTCAGGCACGATCATGCTCATCATGGGCTTTATGCCATGGGCGACCTCTTCGATTGCCATCATGTTCGTGCTGCTCTTCTTCTGCGGCTGGTTCCAAGGTATGGGCTGGCCTCCATGCGGTCGCACCATGGTGCACTGGTGGAGCCAAAAGGAGCGTGGCTCGATCGTTTCGGTCTGGAACTGTGCCCACAATGTCGGCGGTGGTCTGCCTCCACTCCTCTTCTTGCTAGGTATGTACCTCTTTGGTGACTGGCACTCGGCCTTCTACATGCCTGCCTTTGGTACCTTCATCGTCGCCGTCTTCGCCTACATCATGATGCGCGATACCCCACAATCGTGCGGCCTACCACCGATTGAGGAGTACAAAAACGACTACCCAGCCGACTATTCGGAGAAGAATGAGGTTGAGTTGTCGGCCAAAGACATCTTCATGAAGTACATCTTCCCAAACAAGGCTCTGTGGCTCATCGCGATCGCCAACGTCTTCGTCTACCTGTTACGTTACGGTGTCTTAGACTGGTCGCCGGCCTACTTACGCGAAGTCAAGAACTTAACCTTAGACACCTCGTCTTGGGCCTACTTCCTCTATGAGTACGCCGGTATCCCAGGCACCTTATTCTGCGGCTGGATGTCCGATAAGGTCTTCAAGGGCAACCGTGGCGCCACTGGTGTCTTCTTCATGATCTTAGTCACCATCGCCACCTTCATTTACTGGGTCAACCCAGCCGGTAACCCAACCGTCGACATGATCTGCATGATCGTCATCGGCTTCTTAGTCTATGGCCCAGTTATGTTGATCGGCCTGCACGCCTTAGAGCTGGCCCACAAGAAGGCTGCCGGTACCGCCGCAGGCTTCACCGGTCTCTTCGGCTACTTAGGTGGCTCGGTAGCCGCTTCGGCCATCATCGGCTGGACCGCTGAGCACTTAGGCTGGAATGCGGTCTTCACCTTATTAGTCGGCAGCTCGGCCGCCGCCGTAGTCTTGCTCTTCATCGTCACCATCACCGAGCGCGCCCACAAGCGCAAGCTCGCCGCGCAAGAGCAGGCCTAAAGGCCAGCCGCAGGGCACGCACAAGCGCGCCCGTAGGGGCAGGCTAAACCCGCCCGCAGGGGCAGGCCGCAGCCTACCTCTGAGAGGCAAGCCTAACCCCTTCCAATAAACTCAATCGACAAAACATCGACCTTCCAGGCCGTGCCGCAAGGCGCGGCCTTTTTCCCTCCCAAATTCCCACTCCATTTCCCCTACCATCACTTGGCACGGCACCAAGCCGATAGCTATCGGCTCAACACACTTGTCACACAAGCATTGCGGAACAAATTTCGTACTTGCGAGTTGCCTCGCACAATGCACAGGCCAAAGGCCTATCCCCTTGCAGGAGGGCCGCGCTAAAACTATCTTGAGTACAGCGTCAGAGCTAGGCGGCACAATGCCGCCATGGCGGCGCCAAGCCGCGCCGGGGCGCAAGACCCCGTCCACGACGCACTCCCTTGGGGGCAGCCCCCACCTCAAAAGATCAGCCGCGCCCCGTGCTGCGGCACGCCTGCGCTTGCAGTTAAGCGCACAGGACGCGTCAGCGCCCCCAAAGCGCATCCCACGCCGTCCTTGCTCTGTGATTGTATTGTCTGTGTTGGAGGAAAAAATTAACTATGGCCAAGTATGTCATGGCGTTAGATGCCGGTACCACCAGCAACCGTTGCATTCTGTTCAACCAAAAGGGTGAGATCTGCTCGGTGGCCCAGCGCACCTTTACCCAATACTTCCCAAAGCCGGGCTGGGTCGAGCATGATGCCGACGAGATCTGGGCCTCGCAATTAGGTGTCGCAGTCGAAGCCTTAAACAAGATCGACGCCAAGGCCGAGGACATCGCCGCGATCGGTATCACCAACCAACGTGAAACCGCCATTGTCTGGGATAAGAACACCGGCAAGCCGGTTTACAACGCCATTGTTTGGCAGTGCCGCCGTACGTCCGCCTACTGCGACACCTTAAAGGAGAAGGGCTTAACCGACATCTTCCGTGAGAAGACGGGCTTAGTCATCGACGCCTACTTCTCGGGCACCAAGATCAAGTGGATCTTAGACAATGTCCCGGGCGCCCGCGAGAAGGCTGAGAAGGGCGACCTGCTCTTTGGTACGGTCGACACTTGGCTTATCTGGAAGCTGACCAAGGGTGCCGTCCACGTCACCGACTACTCCAATGCCTCGCGCACAATGCTCTACAACATCAAGGAGTTAAAGTGGGACGAGGACATCTTAAAGGAGCTGGGCATTCCTAAGTGCATGCTCCCGGAGGTTAAGCCATCGAGCTGCGTCTATGGCACCACCGACTACTTCGGCGCTCCAGTAAAGATCGCAGGTGCCGCCGGTGATCAGCAATCGGCCCTGTTTGGCCAGACCTGCTTCCAATCGGGCGAAGCCAAGAACACCTATGGCACAGGCTGCTTCCTCTTGATGAACACCGGTGAGACCCCAGTCTTCTCCAAGAACGGCTTAGTCACCACCATTGCTTGGGGCATTGATGGCAAGGTCAACTACGCCTTAGAGGGCTCGATCTTCGTGGCTGGCGCCGCTATTCAATGGCTGCGCGATGAGATGAAGCTCATCGACTCGGCGATGGACTCTGAGTACATGGCAGGCAAGGTCAAGGACACCAATGGCTGCTATGTGGTACCAGCCTTTACGGGCCTTGGCGCTCCGCACTGGGATCAATACGCTCGCGGCACCATTGTGGGCATCACCCGTGGTGTCAACAAGTCGCACATCATCCGCGCCACCTTAGAGTCGTTAGCCTACCAGACCAACGACGTCTTAAACGCCATGCGTGCCGACTCCGGCATTGACCTCAAGGCCTTAAAGGTTGACGGCGGCGCCAGCGCCAACAATCTACTGATGCAGATTCAATCCGACATCATCGGCGCCCCAGTCTTAAGACCAAAGTGCGTTGAGACCACCGCGATGGGCGCAGCCTACCTTGCCGGCCTTGCCGTCGGCTACTGGCAGAACAAGGAAGATGTAATCCACAACTGGTCGGTCGACCGCACCTTTGAGCCGCAAATCAGCGCGGAGGATCGCGCCCGCCGCATCAAGGGCTGGAACAAGGCCTTAACCTACGCCCACGGCTGGGCCAAGGACGAGGATTAACCCACTCCCGGACGAAAGCGCCGCGCCCACAGGCTCTGAGCACCCAACCGCTCAAACGCTTCCTCAGCGCTTGGTCGGTGGTCTCTAAGGGGGCGGCTCTCTGAGCCAAGCCCCACGCACCGTATGAGCAGGCGCCCGTCTGCGCCAGCCTAAGAGACGAACCTCTCGGCGCCCAGCGTGGCCGCTTAGGCGTGCGGCGCCGCCCTCGTCCTCATCCAGCTCCAAGCTAGATCATTAGGTCAGAACAGTCCCGTCTGCGCGCAGGCGGGACTGTATCCCATAACACGAGCACGGCTCACTTACTTGAGCTGAGCTCTGTGGAAGGAGAAGTCCTATGCTTCCATATATTGCGGAATTTGTTGGTACGGCCTTACTGCTGCTCTTAGGTACCGGTGTGGTCGCAAACGTCAACCTCTCTAAGTCCGGCATGCATGGCGGTGGCGTCGTGGTCATCACCATTGCGTGGGGCTTTGCGGTTATGCTCCCGGCCTTTATGTTTGGCGCCGCCTCGGGCGCGCACTTCAACCCAGCGCTCACGGTGGCAATGGCGGTCAACGGCACCTTCCCATGGGCGATGGTACCAGGCTACATCATCTGCCAGATTGCAGGCGGCGTAGTCGGTGGCGCCCTCACGTGGCTCTTATTCAAAGACCACTTGGATGCTGAGGAGAGTGCCGCCACTAAGTTAGGTGTCTTCTGCACCAGCCCTTCGATTCCGAACTACTTCCGCAACTGCTGCTCGGAGATTGTCGGTACCTTTGTCTTAGTCTTCACGATCTTAGGCATCAACCAAGTCACCGGCATTGCCACCGGCTTAAACTACGTCTTCGTCTGGGGCATCATCGTCTCGATCGGTATGTCCTTAGGCGGTCTCACCGGTTACGCCATCAACCCCGCCCGTGACATGGGCCCGCGCCTTGCGCACTTCCTGCTCCCGATCAAGGGCAAGGGCAGCTCCAACTTCAAGTACGCTATGGTGCCATTCTTTGCCCCATACATAGGCGGCATCTTAGCCGTAGCCCTCTACAACGCCATTCCTTGGGCTCCCACCGCCTAATCAGCGTAAGCAACCAATACCTATCATCAGCTCAAGCCCGCTCGGCTCCCCCGCGCGGGCTTGTTTGTCTCCGCCGCACCACGCAGATCAAAATTTTTGATCTAGCCCCCAATTTATCCACTATCAACCGAGCCCCACCCCAAGTCCTCAGAGTAAGATATAGATACTGGAAAGGATCAACCCAATCACCCCCAACCAAAGCCAAGCCAACCCAACCAAGGTCAAACGCTCTGCACTGCAGCAGCTTCCAAAGGCACCCGCCGATGTGCCGCGACCTGCTCCGCGCTATGCGCCTTCGGTGCCCAGCTCAACTCCCGCGCAGCACGGGATAGAGCAGAACTTGGGGGCCTGCGCCTGCCGCGCACCTTGCTTTTGGCGCGGGCTTGCGCTAAACTGTATTAAAGCCTTTGAGGCGGTGTGATAGATAGATAGATAGATAGATAGATAGATAGAGCAAATTGTGTGCCAACTATTTATCTAGCTCCGTCCAACTTTGTAATTTTTTATCAGCCTTGGGCCCCAATTACCTCGGCGCGATGCAGCTGCGCACTCCTTGCCCCATACCTAAAGCAGATGACGCTGATACAGAGCGTC
>CALXNA010000061.1 GCA_944389615.1 uncultured Anaerobiospirillum sp.
CGGCCGTGGCTGGGGTGGGTTGGGCGGGCCGTCGCAGTTGGAATCTACGCAATCTGATTGAACGCCCGATTGGCCCTCCCCCCTTTCTCCTTAAAGACCAATACCGCCTGCCCGGAGCGTGAACCGGCAAGCGGCGAGCGCAGCCGCGGCCGCAGTGGCCGAAGGTGCAACCAGATGCCAGCTCGCAACCGGGGTTCCGGCCTGCCGGACGGCCCGGCCGTGGCTGGGGTGGGTTGGGCGGGCCGTCGCAGTTGGAATCTACGCAATCTGATTGAACGCCCGATTGGCCCTACCCCCTTTCTCCTTAAAGACCAATACCGTCTGCCCGGAGCATGAACCGGCAAGCGGCGAACACAGCCGCTGCCGCAGTGGCCGAAGGCGCAACCAGATGCCAGCTCGCAACCGGGGTTCCGGCCTGCCGTACAGCCCGGCTGGGGCGGGGTAGCAGTTGACGCCTTGCCTCAAGCAAGGCGCGCAGCTTGCTTGAGGTAAGGCGTCCGCCGCGCATGGCCTTTGCGCTACAATCAGAGCCGTGGGGTGGTCACCAGAGCTTAAGGAGGCACCATGGCAACAGCGCTGCCGCATCACGTCTTTACTACGCAAGAAATCCGCATGATCGAGCAAGAGCATGCGCAGGTGAACAATGGCCATTGCTACGACCTGATGGAAAAGGCCGGGCGCGCGGTCTTTGAGGAGATGCGCCAAGTCAATGCCCATCCCAATATGGTCTACGTGCTCACGGGCAAGGGCAACAATGGCGGCGATGGCTATATCGTCGCGGCCATGCTCTTAAAGCACCGCATCCCGTTTCGCCTCTTTGCCTTAGGCGAGCCACATGCGGACTCCGAGGCCCATACCGCCTTCTCCTACTTTACCCAAGTGGGCGGCGTGGTTGAATATGAACTGCCCGACTTAGCGGCCGAAGCGGCGCAGGGCAATAGCCCGGATATCGTCATCGATGCCCTGCTCGGCACGGGCCTTGAGAGCGCGCCACGCGACCCGGTAGGCGCATGGATCGACTTTATCAATAGCACTAAGGCCTACGTCATCGCGGTCGATGTGCCCTCGGGCATCAATGCCGATACCGGCTGCGTCTATAGCGATAGCGTCATGGCCAATAAGACCGTGTGCATGCTGGGCTTAAAGCCGGGCCTTGTCACCGGCGATGCCGTCGACTATGTCGGTGATATCAAGGTCGCCCACTTGGGGCTCGACGTCAACAGCTACCACGGTAAGATCTCCGCCTCCGAAGTCGATGGCGCCCCCTACTTCCCGCTCTATTTGTCCACCTACGAAGACATCCTTGCTGACTTGCCGGTGCGCACTAAGTCCGCCCATAAGGGCGACTGCGGCCGCGTCCTGCTCATTGGCGGCAGCTTGGGCTTTGCTGGGGCCATTGCCTTAGCCGGACAAGGCGCGCTGCGCTCCGGTGCCGGTTTGGTTAAGGTCGCCACGGATCAAGCCAATATTGGCGCCTTAAATGCCGCCCGTCCTGAGCTTATGACCGTGGATATGGCCGATGATGAAGCCATGGCGCAGGCCTTCTCGTGGGCTGACGTCATCACCATTGGCCCGGGCCTCGGCCAAAGCGCCCGCGCCGAGAGCTTGGTCGAGCAGGCCTTGGGCGCTGATAAGCCCACCATCTTGGACGCTGACGCTTTAAACATCATCAGCCACCACGGCATGAGCTTTAACAAACGCACCATCCTCACCCCGCACCCGGGCGAGGCGGCACGCCTCTTGGGCACTACGGTCGATAAGATCAACGCCGACCGCTATAAGGCGGTCTATGAGCTCCAGCAGCACAGCGGTGGCGTGGTGCTCTTAAAGGGCGCGGGCACCTTGATCTGCGATGGTAAATCGATTGTCATCGTGCACGAGGGCTCCCCAGCCATGGCCTCAGGGGGCATGGGCGATCTGCTCTCGGGCATCATCGCTGCCTTGCGCGCGCAGGGTCTATCACAGATGCAAGCGACGCTCGCCGGAGCCTGCATCCATGGCCGCGCCGGTGAGCTTTCGGGCGAAGATTTCGGCATCATGGGCACCCTCGCGCTCGACCTTCTGCCCTACGTGCGCTACTTGGTCAACAAGCGTCCGGGCCTTGCCACCCAGCGCCGCACTTCGGGCGAGACCGAGTTTTCGCTCGCGCGCTATGAAGCCCAAGTCAACGCCATGCTCACCAATCCGGCCTAAGGCTGGGCCCATTGCTGACTGCGGGCGCCTTGGCGGTACTCTTGAGGCGCCTTGGCGGTACTCTTGAGGCGCCTTGGCGGCGCTCCTGCGGCGGCGGGACGGTGCCGGGCGCCCCGCCTTTCTTTGTGACTTGGTGCACGATTGGCGCGCCTAGGCGCCGTGAGGCTCCCGGCCAATACATATAATGACAGAGGTGCCCACCCGCTAAGGTGGGGCAAAAGATTGTTAGTGGCCTCAGGCGCCTGATTCAAGGATTGTTGTATGGAACTTTTAGGTGTAGACATCGGTGGCAGCGGCATTAAGGGCGCGATTGTAGATACCGTGACGGGTAAGCTCATCACGGAGCGCTTACGTTTAAAGACGCCTCAGCCTTCTACTCCTGATGCGGTCGCTGAGACCATCAAAGAGTTAGTCAACCAAATTGGCTACAAGGGTCCTATCGCCTGCGGCTTCCCAGCACGCGTCATCAATGGCACCGTGCTCACCGCCGCTAACGTCGACAAGAGCTGGATCCAAGTCCCAATTGAGAAGCTGCTGGCCCAGACCTTAGGCACCGATGTCTTTGTCGCTAACGACGCCGATGTCGCAGGCTTGGCCGAAATGTGCTTTGGCGCTGGCCGTAACGAAAAGGGTAAGGTCTTAATCGTCACCATCGGCACCGGCCTCGGTACCGCCATGTTCTTTAATGGCGAGCTGCTGCCAAACTTTGAAATGGGCCACATCCTGCTCCACGGCGATGACGCCGAGCGCTACTGCTCCGATTCTGCTCGTGAGAAGTTAGACCTCAAGTGGAAGGAGTTCGGCAAGCGCTTCAACGAGTACTTAACTCGCATCGAGTTCTTGATTCAGCCCGATCTCTTCATCTTAGGCGGTGGCGCTTCAAAGAAGTTTGAGAAGTTCTCAGATCAGATCAAGCTCGAGCAAGCCCGCGTCATCCCAGCTGAGACCTTAAACTTAGCCGGTATCATCGGTGCAGCCATGTACTGCGAGCGCCGTTTACACAGCTAAGCCTTACCTTGCTTTGGCTTTGCATCAACCCGGGCTAGCCCCGGGTTTTTGCTGCGCGCTGCTGCAGCCCCAGCGACCGCGAGCGGCGCTGCTGCGCTGGGCATCAGCGCGGGCAGGCGGCTAAAAGCCGACGGCGGTCGCTGGGGCCGCTTCGGCGAGGGGCTCGATCGCCTCGATTTGTAGCTGCAGGCGCGGGTTCTTAAAGTAGCGGTCGACCGCAACCGTGTAAACGAGCTGCACCCTCGTCTCCGGGACAATCGACTTTTCTTGGAGATTGGCGCGGAATTTAATGGCATCGACCACTTGGTTGGTGGAGGTGCGCAGCTTGACCTTGAGGTGGCGGTTTTTGAGCACGGTGGCCTGCACCACGGTGAAGACCCCGTCAAAGCACGGCTCCTCAAAGTCCTTGCCCCACGGCCCAAAGTACTCGAGGTCTTGGGCAAAGGGCAAGCACAGATAGTCGTGCGGCAAGGTCACATCGCAGGTGTAGGCATCCTCATCGGCGGTGTGCTGCCGACAGACAGCGCAGGCGTCATTGAACAAGTTCTTAAAGCGGGCGAGATCGCGCGCATGAATCGTGGCACCGGCCGCCATCGCGTGACCGCCTCCGGCCACGATGATGTGAGGCTCGCGCTGCTTTATGTAGGCCAAGACCGCCATCATGTCCACCCCCGGCACTGAGCGCGCCGAGCCTACGATCAGATCGTCGCTGCCTTGCTCTTTGCTTTGGTTGGACTCTTGGCTTAAGGCCCGTGCCATGTGTGGCATGATGCCCGAGGCTGCAGAAACCACCTTGCCCGCAGGCGGCAGCGTGACAGCATCGCTCGGGGCTTGTTCTTTGTTGTCGATGACGCTCATCAAGTTGACGCCGCCATCGAGGCTCACGCCGCCATTGGATCCAAAGATCATGCACGGGCGATGGTAGCGCTCGCGCAAGCGATTGGCCACAAGGCCGACAAGGCCCTTTAAGAAGCTGGGGTCATAGAGCACGATCCCCGCCGTGAGGTCGTTGCTCTCGCCTTCGGCGCCATCGAAGTCGTTGTAGGCAGCCTCAATGGCGTCAAGCTCGCTTTCCCCTTCTTGGCTCTTACCCAGCATCTGGTGAATCAGAGCCGCCTGGGGCGCATCTTGCGGCGCCAAGGCATTGGCGTGAAACTTCAGCTGCATCAGGCTGCTGGTAAGGTCGCTGGTGAGATTGCAGGTAAGGTCGTTGGGATTGCCTGTTTGGTCATTGGACTCGACCTTAGGCACGATACTCGGGTCATCGACCGTGGTCAGTACCGCCTGCTCGTCAGGGAGCGGCACGGAGCTCTTGCCATTGACGAGGTCGATTAAGGCGCGCTCCTCGGCGTAGAGGTTTAAGGCCTTGGCCAGCATCACCTTCTCATGATCCATGCGGCGCTTGTTGCACATATCCAGCTGCTTGGCGTATAAGAGCGCCAAGTTGTCATCATCGCTCAATAAGTTGAGGATGGCCGGGTTCTGCGCGAGCTTGATACGAGTCGCGGCATTAAAGCGCGGGCACAGCTCAAAGGCAATGTTGTGAATCTTGACCTTGGTCGGCTCGAGCTTGAGATAGCCCAAGAGGGCCATCAGGCCCTTGCAGGCCTTGCCCTTGTGGATCTGGCGCAGGCCTTCCTTAACGAGGCGACGGTTGTTGCTATCTAAGGTCATGACATCACCGATGGTGCCTAAGGCCACCAAGTCGGTGAACTGGGTCATATTAGGCTTGTTCTTATCGGCGAAGTAGCCAAGCTCCACCAAGCGCGAACGCGTGGCCGCCATGACATAAAAGAGCACGCCCACGCCGCTTAAGTGCTTGGATTCAAACTCATCGTCCTTGCGTTTGGGGTCGACTACCGCATCGGCCGGAGGCAGTTCGTAGCCCATCTCATGGTGGTCGGTGATGACGACGGTAAGTCCCTTGTCCTTGGCGTAGGCCACCGCGGCATGGGCGCTGATACCATTGTCGACCGTAATGATGAGCTTGACCCCGCTTAAGAGCGCATTGTCGATCACCTGCTCGTTTAAGCCATAGCCATCGTCATAGCGCGATGGCACATAGTAGCTGATTTGCTCCTCAGGCAGCCCAAAGGCGCTCAAGCAGCGCACGCCCAAGGCCGTGCCCGACATGCCATCGATGTCGTAGTCACCTGAGATCATGATGTGATCGCGGCGCATAATCGCCTGCGCAATCAGGTCAGCGGCGCGCGCGCAATCTTGCAGCTTGGTGGGCAAGAGCAGGCCTTTAAGACTGATATCGAGATCGGCGGCGCCCTTGATCCCGCGTACCGCCAAGATCTGGCGCAAGATGGGATCTGGTATGACCTGATTTAAGTGGCCGTCAGCTACCTTAGGGCGATGTACGATTTTCACTATATCCTCCACTGCGCGTGCACTTCGGGCGCCAATCCCGCCTCACCCCGACGTGGGGCATCACTACAGTCTAGCTTATTTGCCTCCGCTGCGCGTGAAAATTCCTTGCAAAACCTGAGCGCGTGGCTGGGGCGCCGTACCATGTGGCGGCGCGCTGGTTCGCGGTCTTGGGGGCCGTTGAGCGCGTTAGAGCTCGTGGCTGAGCTGCTTGAAGAAGTCCAAGGCACCGCTGAGATCGAGGTGGGTGTGGGCGTAGGTGAGGTACTTGAGCTCAAGGGGCAAGTAGCAGTTAAACTTTTCCCAATCGAGATCTTTGACACGCTTGAGCAGGCTGTTGACGTCGTAGTCGCCCTTCTTGCCCTCAAGTAAGATCGAGGCCACCGCGGTCTTGAGGTTGTCTAAGCTTGCGTACTCAAGCTCAATGTGACAGCCGACACGGGAGGCGGCAATCGAGGCCTTGTTGAGCATCAAGACCACGGTATCGAGCACACGGTCACCACGCCATGGGAATAAGGCAAGTCCCATCGGGCCGTTGATCATCACCTTGTGGTCTAGGCCATAGTCTCTAAAGGTCTCTTGGCCGCGCTCAAAGTTGGCCTGCGCCTGCTGATTTAAGCACGGCGGCACTTCGCCGGTGAGGTAGATGCGCAGCATCTCAGCGCGCACTGCATCGTGCACGAGGCTGCCTACGCCTGACAGCGGCAGGCCCATCGCCTTGTTTTGGCTCGGCTTGACCCCGATGACGCGCTTTTGCTCGTTGAAATAGACCACACGCCACGCCTTGCCGGCAAAGAGGAAGGTATCGTCTTCTTTAAGCGAAGTCAGCAGCGGCAGACGCCCGATGGTACGGCCATCGTGGTCGACGCGATAGTCGCGATTGTTGTTGAAGGCGGCAAAGAACTCGTAGTTGGAGACCAAGTGCTCGCCTTCGACCCCAAGGGTTAAGGTGCCATCTTGCATCTGAATGATGAGATCGTGGGCGCCGAGGCCGCGCAGGAGTTGAGCATAATGCTGCGGCGTGGTCAGGTTAAAGGGCCCGGTCTGACATAAGAGCTGATAGAGGTTGCGCGCGCTCACCGCGCCATGGGCCGCAATCACCGACAAGGTCTGCTGAATCAGCGTCGAGAAGGCATACTCTTGCGCCAAGGGCGGCTCATACCAGCGTTTGAGCAAGAGGTTGATGATGGCGCAGCTTAACACCGTGTCCTCGCATAAGAGCGAGGAGAGGCGATTGGTGCTGCGGTCAAACTCCGGGATAAAGAGGCGCAATACCGCACGGCCATCGCGGCGCCCCGAGCGCCCAAGGCGCTGGCGCAAGGAGGCGACCGAAGACGGCGGTGCAAATTGGGCGATCGATTGGACATCGGAGATATCGATGCCCAGCTCCAAGGTCGAGGTGCAGATCGCGGTGGTCGGCAGACGGCCATCGATCAAGCGCTGCTCTAAGGTCTCGCGCAGCTCCTTAGATAAGGAACCATGGTGCGGGAAAAATTCCTCAGGCACGCGCGCCTGATGACAGAGCTCGCGCAGGTCATTGGCGAGCTTCTCCGTGTCCGCGCGCGAGTTGGTAAAGACCAAATTGTTCTTGCCACGCAGCAGCCGATAGATATCGCGCGCCACCAGCGCAATCGCCGCATCGTGCATCATCAAGGTACTGGTGCGGGGATCTTCACCTTCGATCTTGGTGATGTCATAACCTAAGATCTTGACCGCTAAAGCGGCAGTAGTGTGCTCATCTGAAGTGATGATCTGACACTTGATGCGCGAGTTGTTAGCGCGCAGATAGGAGGCCACCGAGCCGATGTCATTAGAGAAGGTCGCAGAGATCGCGATGCGTACTGGCACCTTGCCGATCAAGTTCTCGATGCGATGGAGCTGTGATTGCAACTGGTAGCCGCGCTCTTCGCCCATTAAGGCATGGAACTCATCGATCACGATATATGCGAGATCTTTGAAGGCCTGCTTGAAGATCGTCACTTGGTTAATAAGCAGCGACTCGAGCGACTCGGGGGTAATGAGCACAATACCCGAAGGATCTTTGAGCAGCTTGGCCTTCTTGTTGATGGCGACATCACCGTGCCATGGTGTGATCTTCACTCCCACAGGCTCGGCCATATCGAGCAAACGGCGCGCTTGGTCGTTGATCAGGGCTTTAAGCGGACTGATATAGAGCACCGAGACGCCTGAGAGCTGCGCTTGGTGCTGCTTGATGTAGGTGAGCACCGGCAAAAAGGCTGCCTCGGTCTTGCCCGAGGCGGTGGAAGCCGAGATGATGACATCGTCCTGGTGCTCTAAGATCGGGACGATCGCCTTTTTCTGGATGGAGTGCAGGTCGCGCCAGCCCTGGCGTCCGATCCAGCGGCACACCGAGGGATCGAGCAACTTCAGGTAATCTTGTTGGGACAAAGACTCTGGGGACATGCATGCTTCTCCTCTGGCCGCGCCCGCCGCTGCAGGGCGGGCAGCCGCTTACGCGTTCCGGCGCGTTAGAGCTTGAAGGTGACGAGGTCGTCGTCATCGGTGGCAGGCGCATCTGCCCCGGTGGTGACCAAGGACGGGTCATGCTCGTTTTCAACGTGGACGTTGGCAATGAGCGATTGCCACTTGATCTCCGGGTTTTGCTCTAAGACCGAGAGCAAGTCCACAAAGGCCTTGATGGTGTTGCGCGGCGTTCTGAAGTAGGCCTCGCCGATGTTCTGCGAGCAGTGGCGCAAGAAGGCGGTTAAGGCCTCGTCAGGGACGAGGTACTTGCTCGGGTCGCCGTTGGCGAAGACATTGCGGATGTTGGCAAGGAGGACGTAGAGCTCCTCCGGCGACAGGTTCTCAAGCTTGAGCACTGGGCCGTGGTAGTCGACCACATTGGCTACCTGCGCGAAGGTGTTCTCGGCAAGGCGCGAGCGTAACGCCTCGTAGCTGTAAAGGCCCTTGCGCGTATCGCACAAGAAGTCGGTGGTGCCGCCTAACATAAAGCCGATGTTCTCGGCGCTGCCCTGCAAGCAGTCGTTTAAGATGCGCAGGATCTGCTCGTAGTTGGCACTACGCGAGCGTGGCGAAGGCAACTTGTAGAGATTGACCATCTCATCTAAGTTGACGAGCAGGCCCTTGTAACCTGCTTGGCATACAAAGCGGGCCAGCAGCTTTAAGTGGTCGTAGATGGAGCTGTCCGAGACGATCGAGCGTACCCCTAAGTCGGCGCGCGCTTCGGTCTTGGTGGCGTACTCGCCGCGCAGATAGCGAATGGCGGCATCCTTGAGCTCATCGCGGCCTTGCTCATAGCCTTGGTAGTACTTGGCGATGACCTCGGCAAAGTCATAGCCGTCGACCAGCTCCGAGAGCGACTTGAGCTTGGACTTGATCACCGTCTCCACCGGCAGCCTCTGCTCTTGGGCCACGCCAATCTGGGTCGTAATGAACTTCTCGACCACCGGGATCATGGCATTGCCTTCAGGGTGAGCGCGCGTGGCCATATTGCGCATCAGCTCTTGATAGAGCGAGCGGGCTTGACCACCGGAGGCCTGCAATCTGCGGTCAGGAGCGAGGTCAGCATTGACCACGACGAGGCCTTTTTCTAAGGCCAGATAGCGAATCAGCTGTAAAAAGAAGCTCTTACCGGCACCGAAGTCACCGACCACGACCTTAAAGGTGCTGCCCCCTTGGCAAATACGATCGAGCTCCTCAATCATGGCCTTAACTTCGTTGACGCGTCCCACTTGGATATGCTCCAAGCCCACGCGTGGAGTCACGCCGGCCCGTAATGATTGAATGATAGCAGCGCGCTCGCGCGGCCTGATCTTAGCCATAGTCAGCACTCCCTAAGCCTAAGCAATCCCGAGGGCCCGCACTCCATCAGACCAACTTAGAGCACGGTAAGCCATCGCCACCCCAGTATATGCGGGGGATCCCCATTATAACGCAAGCAATATGCGCTTTTTGGGCGCACGCTTGCAGCATCAAGCCCCCACGTTACCTTACTCACATCATTACCGCAGCTTGCGAAAGATGGTGCCCTTGTTCACCTGCGCCATGCGCTCCCCGCTTAACTTAAAGGTCGGCACATAGCCAAAGAGTGCGGCGGTCAGGCTCTGCGGGCCTTGCTGCGCAACTTGATCCAAGGCCGTCGCCAGCGCCGGTGAGCAGGCCAACAGTTTGACCAGCTCAAGGCGCTCTGATACCGGGAACAGGCGCTGATAGCGTGGCCCCAAAGCTGTGTCCTCAAGACAATAGTTGGTATTAAAGAGGCACAGTAGGCCGCCCGGATTTAAGGCTTGGTCAAGCAGCTCTAAGCTCGCGCTAAAGTCAGCGCTGTCATAGATCTCCTTGGCATTAGCGACCAGCACGGTATCCGGATGGCGGCACAGCACGGTCATTGCGCAGATAACATCGCACTTAACCTGCTCAAGCGCGGTGAGCAGCTCGGCGGTGGTCATAAAGCGGCAGCTTGGTGCCTGAGGCACATAAGGTAGCTGCTCTAAACTCTGCCAGAGCAGACGGGCCTGCACTAAGGCATCTTCGTTGAGATCGACTCCGATATAGTGGTGTGAGCCGAGCAAGGTACGCAGCTCGCAGAGCTCTTGGCCGGTCGAGCAGCCAAAGCTCATAATGGTCAGCTCCGATGGCAAGGCCTGACTTGCGACCAAGGCCTTGAGCGCTTGCCACTGCACCTCGTAGCGCCCGGTACTGGTGAAATTGGCGTGCTGGGCCACTTGCAGCACGCTGCCCTGATGGGGGCTCGGGTGCAGTCCCATGGCATGACGCAGCGCCATGAGCTGCTCTTGCGGATGCAGCGCCGTGACGTGCGCTCCCAAGGCCTCACGCCATGCTTGTTTAAGCTCATCGGGGCGCCCAAGTAAAAGCTCCGGCGTCAGCTGAGAGCGTGCCTGATCAAGCGCCGCTTGCAGGTCTTGGGTCAGCGTGCTGAACTTAAGGCAGGGGAAGATGCTGCTACAACCAAAGCTGACCGGGCTGAGCTCTTGGTAACTGCCGACCTTAGCCCCGGAGCTGAGCAGGCCCGAAAGCGCCAGTGCCTCATAGGCTTGAGCCGCAGCCTGATAGGCAGCTGCATCCACCTCAGCGCCTTGTAAAGCGCTATAGGTAGCGTAATAGTCCTGCGCTACGGGCTCCTCTAAATTGAAATCAAGCGTCAAGCCCAGCGTCGCAGTGCCACAGCTGGCTGCCAAGATCTGCTCGCAGGTAAACTCGGTTATCACCAGATCAACTTGCGCAAAGAAGTTACGGTACTCCTCATAGCTGTGGCCTAAAAACACCCCAGAGAGCGCTACGCTCGGTGCAGGCTGCCCAGAGAGCTGCGCCTGCGTGAGCGCATGGCGCTGTAACACCGCATTGAGCTGCTGGCACCAATGCTCGGCCAGATGCCCCTGCTCAGAGCCAAGATAGGTGGCGTCACTTAGCAGCGGCGCATAGGAGAAGATGCTCTTGCCCATGACCACAATGATGCGCGCCTGAGGCCAAGCGGAGGTCAGGGCCGTGAGAAGCTGGAGGCTGGCTGGAGCCAAACCCAAATGCGCATGGCGCGTGAAGAGCGATGAGCTCAGCGCAATCACAGGAGTTTGGTCGGCCCCAGCCGTGCGCTCCGGCGCCTGAAGCCAAGAGCTCAGGCGTACTAACGCCGTCTTGGTTGCAGGCGTTTGGAACATGAAAAAGGCGTTGTGCGAACAAGCTAAGTAATGGCGAGGCGCAACCGGCAAGGCGCGGCTGGGTTCCAAGGCATGCACCAACTGCGCATTGCGCACGACCTTGGCTAAGAAGAGCTGCACGCTAGGCGTAAGCTCCTCAGAGCGCAGGCACAGATTGAAGATAAAGGTGGGCGGGCAAGACGCGCTTAACAATAAGGAATTGAGGTTAGCGGCAATGGTGCTCTGCGCTGTTAGCGGATGGTTAAAGAAGAAGCAGATGGCATCAAAGTGGGCACAGATATAGGAGCTATCGAGCGCGCTGAGCTCACTTAAGGTATAGAAGCGGGCTGCAGCCCACAGCTCGCGCTCATGGAGCTCCTCACGGCTCAACGCTGGTAGCTTGGGCTCACGCGCCGAGGCATTAGGTTTGGCGCCATAGATCTCGTCAGGCGTTAGGCGCACCAACTTACCTAAGAGCACGCCTAAAGCCATGGTACGACTGGCGTAAGGACTTAAACGCCAATCATGGAGCGTGGCTAAGTCTTCGTTGAGACTAAAGCCATGACTGAGCCGATCGTCACTGACGTTAACGGGCGCAAAGTTATCGTCAGTGAGCACTAACACTGCATATGACATGGGCCTGCTTCTTCTCTCCTGCCTTGCGGTCACCACTGACCGTCAAGCACCCGTCCGCTCAGACGAGCACTGAGGGAAGTGCAAGCCCTGTGCACAGCTGCAGCCTATTTGCGCGTCGCGACTACCAGCATCCAACCGTCCTTGACCTTGGTGTAGTCAAGGTCAAAGTCCTTTTGATAGGCGGCGATAACTTCGTCGCCTTGCGACTCTAACAGGCCCGATAAGGCAAGCTTACCGCCCGGCGCGCAGAGGCTGGCGATGTTAGGCTCAAGCTCGACTAAAGGCCCGGCTAAGATGTTAGCGACCACAATCTCACAAGGATGCAGCGCTTCACTTGGCCCTTCAAAGAGCTTGATCTTATCGGCCACATGGTTGCGCTCTGCATTGTCCTTGCTGGCGATGATGGCCTGCGGGTCGATATCGACGCCATAGGCTTCCTTAGCGCCGAGCTTTAAGGCGGCAATGGCCAAAATGCCCGAGCCACAGCCGTAGTCCAAGATCTCTCGATCTTGGATGTTTGAGAGGCTATCTAAGAAGTTGAGGCATAAGAAGGTCGTCGGATGGGTACCCGTACCAAAGGCAAGGCCCGGGTCTAACATCACGGTCACGGCGTTAGGCGCCTCGATCTTGCTCCATGACGGGCAAATCCACAGGCGCTCACCGCACTTGATGGGCTTGAAATTCTCCATCCAGACGCGCACCCAATCGCGATCGGCGAGGTCATGCGCCGCAATCGGGTAGTGATCGCCATAGACGTGCTGCAGATATGAGACCACGGGATCAGTGTTGGCGCCCTGCTCAAACAAGCCCACGACCACCGTGGTCGGCCAGACGCGCTCCTCGCCCGGGCGTGGCTCTAAGATCGGATCATCCTTCGCATCGACCAAGGTAACCGACAAGGCCCCCAGCCCAAACATGATTTCCGACAGCTCATCGGCCTTGGCGCCCTCGCAGACGACAGACACCTCTTTCCAAGCCTGTTCTTGGTCACTCATGACATATTCCTCTCGTTAGATTGCAGGGCAATAGGCCCAAGGGCGGAGCGCCCAGCGCAGACCACCTGCACAAACCGACGCGCAGACAGGCTGCGCGGGTCGTCCAGCTCCCTGCGTGCGGGCCGCTAAGCATGGGCCGCGGCCGGATGATGCGGCATCGGCTGAATATGGAACGGCACACTGACCTGTACCTCGTACTCGGCCTCCCCCAATGGGTTTTCTAATAACTTGCTCAGGCGCATGTGCAAAAACTGACTTTGCTCACCCATATTGCACAGGTAGAGCATGGTGGTGCGATCCACTACCACCTTCTCTTGCACTAAGCTGTTGAGCGCGCTCAAGGAGACGCCTTCGTTGCTGGCCACCTGCAGATACAGCCACGGGCCATCCACGGCTATGTCCACGATGTTGCTCAGGCCCCCTAGCGCGCGCAGCAAGGCCAAGGCATTGAGCTCCGGGGAGCTCGCCGTACCGATCGTGTAGCCAAAGTTTAACGAGCGCATCTTGCGCTTGCGATCGCGCACGCGCTCCCGTCTTATAAACATAGCGCAGAACACTAAGCCTGCCGGGAAGATGAGGGCAAAAGCTTCAAGGCTGACGATCTGGCTGTTGGCATGCTCCACGGCCATCGTGGTCAAGGCCAAATTGGTGTCGGGCAAGTACAGGTTCTGCACCAAGGTGATGGCGGGGACATTGAGCAGATAGGACAGCGTAAAGCACGCCATACCGGTTAAGAGCAAGGTGCTAAAGGAGCCGGGGAAAAAGATGAGCAGGAGCAGCAAGGTCAGCGAGACGCAGGCGCCGAGCGAGCCGGTCATAATCGAGATGATGACGAGCAGCGTCAAAAATAGGCGCACATGCTTCTTGGTGAAAAAGGAGCGCACGAAGATCGTGGTGGGCAAGGCAATGAGATTGGTCACCAAGATCGCGTTGACGAAGGCCGTCACCATGCTGTTTTGGTAGCGCAGAGTCACCAAGGCTCCGACCAGATCCTGCGCGCCCAGCGTCTGCAAGAGCAAGTAGAGCGGTACGTAGATGACCGAGAGCATGCTGTTGCCAAAGCACTCCTCAAAGGTAAAGAGGATGAAGGTGTTGATTTGGCGCATGATGAGGCCCATACACACAAAGGTGATGACCGGCAGCACGATGACAAAGAAGCAGGTGGAGATGATGCGCCACGGCTTGGGCACGAAGCTATCTTCTAGGCTACCCTGATAGGGCAGCAAGGCAAACAAGGTCGAGACCGCAGTGATCACGCCAACAATGGGATTGGAGATGAAATGCACCGGATTGCCGGGCAAGCATAGGAGCGCGATGACGTAGACAGCCGCGACAATGCTCAGCTGCAAGAAGCGATCGATCGTAGGCACCACGAAGGCCACCATCAAGACGAAGAGCCCGGGGAAAAAGATGCGGGCAGTGAGCAGCAAGTAGCTGCGGGTGCTCGCGTCCAGCTGCGGCGACACTTGGGAGTTTAGCCACCATGTACTGATGGCAAGCAGCATCAAAGGCAAGAGCAACAAGATGCTGCGATGCTGATAGCCATAAGAGTGTATCCGTCGCATAACACCAACCGCGCTGTCTTAGGGCCAAGCTCGGCCCACCCTACCACATCAGGCCCACACAAAGCCTGATCAGCCCTCAACAGTCTTTGGGGAGAGTCACCGTGAATTAGCCAAATGAGCCTATATCCTGAGTTGGATGGGCCTAACTTGCGCAGGCCTGCCCGTACGGTGAGCTGCCACTCGCGTAGGCCTGCCCGTCTGGTAGGCTACCATTCGCGTAGTGGCTGCCACTATACTTAATTCCGACCACTCTCCCCAAAGACTGCTCAACTGAGCCTGCGCCTGATTATAGCAAAGGCGACCACAGGCGCGAGGAAGCCAACTCGATCTCTGACCTGCGCCAACCCCGCCATAGGCAGCATGAAGCGCACTTAGTTATGTTAAATTTTTGTAAGCTATCTGCGCGCAAACGCCAAGGCCCGAAGCTACTGCTTCGGGCCTTGGTCGCTTGAGTAATTCAAGCTTGGCGATGACCTACTTTCGCACAATCGTACGTTGCACTATC
>CALXNA010000062.1 GCA_944389615.1 uncultured Anaerobiospirillum sp.
TGGTGGAGCTGACGGGGATCGAACCCGTGACCCCTTGCATGCCATGCAAGTGCTCGTACCAGCTGAGCTACAGCCCCGCGTTGTCTTGAAAACGGTGCTCATTATACGGATGGATTTCACCCTGTCAACAACGACCCACCAAAATCTTTCGCCAGGCAAATGTGATCTAGCTTACAAAACGCCGCAAACCCTGATAAACACAGGATTCTCGCACCTTCCAAAGACCTCAATCTTTTTACTTTGTCCTTATTCCCCAATTACCCCAAGACCCTAATACCCTGTCTCTACCCCAGCGCAGGCGCCCTTACCCCCAGCCTCCGCCCGGCGCAGGCTTAGCACTACGGCCTCATTCCCCCGCACCGCTGCTCTGGACTCGCCTGCCCGCAGCGCTCACCTCCGCGCACTTGAAGACAGCGCAGGCACAGATAGTACAGGCTTGAGTACAGGCTGGATAGCGGCACGCCCTGCAAAGAGACTGCGGCAGACACCTTGGGCTGGAGAAGGCGCCCTGAGCGTCGCTTCATGAGCGCAGCCTCAAAAGCTCCGCTTGCTGATGGAGGGCGCACAACGCAATGGGGTGAAGCTTGAGCGTGACGGCGGATAGGAGCGGCCGGGTGGTGGGCGGCGCGGGCCGCAAAGGGGCTTTACCCCACTTTTTTGGGGTATGACGGTAAATTTATGCTAATCTTTATGCCCGCTGTCGATGGCGGCGCCTGCGCGGCTGCGTGAGCTTGAGGAGAGCTGTGGCGCGGCAGGTGTTGGCGGCGACAGGGATTTGGGTTTTGGTTCAGTGAGGAGCTCTGTGCGCTATGGCGAATAAGGCTGCATCCACCTACGATGGGTCGTCAATTGAGGTCTTAGAAGGTTTAGAGCCGGTACGACGTCGTCCGGGCATGTACACCGATACCACAAGCCCTAATCACTTGGGCATGGAAGTCATCGACAACTCGGTGGACGAGGCCTTAGCGGGCTTTGCCACCCATATCGATGTCATGCTCCATAGCGATGATTCGCTTGAGGTCATCGACAATGGCCGTGGTATGCCGGTCGACCTGCACCCGACTGAGAAGGTACCGGCGGTCGAGTTGATCTTCGGGCGGCTGCACGCGGGCGGTAAGTTCAACTCCGACAACTACGGCTTCTCCGGCGGCCTGCACGGCGTGGGCGTGAGCGTGGTCAACGCCTTGTCGCTGCGCCTTGAAGCGCGCATCCAGCGCGGAGGCAAGATCTACCAAATCGCCTACGAAAACGGCAACAAAGTCGAAAATCTCCATACCATCGGCACCTGCTCCAAGGGCGCGACCGGCACCGCCATCCGCTTCTGGCCGGACGGCTCCTACTTTGACAGCAAGCGCTTCAACTTAAAGGCGCTGATGCACCTGCTCAAGGCTAAAGCCGTGCTCTGCCCTAACCTCTCGGTGCACTTCGTCAACGAAGCTACCGGCGAGGAGTTTACGTGGACGCATGAGGGCTCGCTCGGGCAGTATCTGCTAAGCCAATGCGCCGGGCGCGCCATTGTGCCCATGCCACCGTACAGCGAGGTGGTCAGCGCGCCCGACTCGGAGGTGGCCTTTGCCGTGGCATGGGAGCTCGACGGCTCCGAGCGCGTGCGCGAGTCCTTTGTCAACTTGATCCCAACGGCCGAAGGTGGCACTCACGTCAATGGTCTGCGCGCAGGCTTGCTGGCGGCGATGCGCGAGTTTTGCGACCTGCACAACCTGCTACCGCGCGGCTTGAAGCTGGTACCCGATGACGTCTGGGCGGCTTGCTCCTTTGTCTTGTCAGTGAAGATGCGCGACCCGCAATTTGCCGGTCAGACCAAGGAGCGTCTGTCCTCGCGTGAGTGCGCGGCCTTGGTTGAGAGCGCGGTCAAGGATCGCTTCGCGCTCTACCTCAATGCCAACGTCGACCTAGCCAAGGAGCTCGCCGAGCTCATTATCGCGAGCGCCAAGCGCCGCGAGTCGGCCGCTAAGGTGGTCGAGCGCAAAAAGAGCGTGCGCGGGCCGCAGCTGCCGGGCAAGCTGGTCGATTGCACCAGCACTGACCCGGAGCGCTCTGAGCTCTTTATCGTCGAGGGTGACTCCGCCGGGGGCTCAGCGCGCCAAGCGCGTGATGCCTCG
Organism: uncultured Anaerobiospirillum sp.; assembly: GCA_944389615.1. Lineage (GTDB taxonomy): Bacteria > Pseudomonadota > Gammaproteobacteria > Enterobacterales > Succinivibrionaceae > Anaerobiospirillum. The sequence goes on from CALXNA010000062.1 coordinate 2,121, forward strand.
TACCAAGCCATCTTGCCGCTGCGCGGTAAGATCCTCAATACGTGGGAGATCAACGCCGCTACGGCGCTCGCCTCCGAGGAGATCCGCGCCATTTCGATCGCGATTGGCTTGGAGCCGGACAGCACCAGCTTAGCCGGGCTGCGCTATAACAAAATCTGCATTCTCGCTGATGCTGACTCCGACGGCCTGCATATCGGTACCTTGCTGTGCGCGCTCTTTGTCCGCCACTTCCCGGAGTTGGTACGCCAAGGCCACGTCTATGTGGCTTGTCCACCGCTCTATCGCATCGACTACAACAAAGACAAGACCTATGCCCTAGACGATGCCGAGCTTGCGCTCAAGCAAAAGCAGCTCATCGCTAAAGGCGCTAAGCCTGATAACATCCGCATCCAGCGCTTTAAGGGCTTGGGCGAGATGAATCCTGAGCAGCTGCGCGAGACCACGCTGGCGCCGCAGTCGCGCCGCTTGATGCAGCTGACCTTGGAAGATGAGAGCAAGGACGAAACCTTCGCCCTCTTTGACCTCTTGCTCTCTAAGAAGCGCGCCGCCGACCGCCGTACGTGGCTCGAAGAGAACGGCGACAAGGCTGAGCTCGTCGAGTAGGTCATCGTAGGCCTGCGCTGCGGGCGCTGCTAGGCGCATTGGCTATCAAATCGCTTAAATCGGCATAGGCCTTGCTCAAGGTCTATGCCGCTGTTTTATGCGGCGACTGAGCGGGATTAAGCCCTGCGGGGATATCCCTCGTTTCACCCTTAGTGCCAGACTTGTACTGCGGTGCAAGTTTCCTAGACGGCTACAGCTCAGGTAGCGGTCACCTTGACAGAGGAGAGCAAATGGCCGAGTCGTCCGATGGACAGGAGAAGACCGAAGAGCCGACTGGTAAACGCATATCAGACGCACGCAAGAAAGGTCAACTCCCCCGCTCCCGCGAAGCCGGCACATTCTTTGTGCTGATCTCAGGCGTCCTGTCTCTATGGCTTATGGCCCCTTACCTTGGCCATGGCATGGTGGGCGTCATGCGCAACTCCTTTACCTTGGAGCGCGATCAGGTCTTCGATCTCTACGAGATGGGCCATATCTTCGTCCAAGATATCTTGGCCATCGCGGTGCCGCTCTTGGTCATCTGCGGCATTGTGGTGGTTGCTGCCTTCTATGGCAATATCATGATCGGCGGCATGAACTTCTCAACCGAAGCGATGACGCCTAAGCCCGAGCGCCTCAACCCGCTCAATGGCTTCAAACGCATCTTCAGCCTCAACTCCATCATTGAGCTCATCAAGAGCATCTTAAAGGTCGCCTGTATTGGCTCGATCTGCTACTTCTTGATCACATGGCGCTTCCCGTCCATCCTGCGCCTGTCCTACATCAACATCCAAAGCGCGGTCAGCGATGCCTTTAGCATCCTGTTCTGGTTCATGCTCTTCATCGTCTGCGCTATGGTGCCCATCATCATGCTCGATGTGCCCTTCCAGATCTGGCAGTACCGCCAGCAGCTGCGCATGACCAAGCAAGAGCTCAAAGATGAGATGAAGGAGACCGAAGGTAACCCGCAGATCAAGAGCCGCATGCGCCGCATGCAGTATGAGATGGCCGCCCGCCGCATGATGGCCAAGGTACCGACCGCCGACGTTGTGGTCACCAACCCGACCCACTACGCCGTGGCCCTGTCCTATGACCCTGAGGGCGAGCTTGCCCCGATCGTGGTGGCCAAGGGCGTCGATGAGGTCGCCGAGAAGATCAAGGAAATCGCCCGCGAGTACGGCATCCCAGTGCTGCAGCTGCCGCCTTTGGCGCGCTCGCTCTACTACACCACCGACCTTGACCATGAGATCCCGCGTGGTCTGTTCCAAGCGGTGGCGCAGGTGCTCGCGTGGGTACTCGGCACCAAGGCCTACAACGAAGGCCGCAACCCGAACAAGCCGCGCGATTTGGATCCAAACGTCCCAATCCCGGACGAGTTGCGTTTCTAACTCCCACTGGGCCTCAGCTGCGCTGGGGCCTTTTCATTGCTGCCAAGTTAGCTTACGCTAACTTAAAGCAAGGCCCCACCGGGTGGGCTCTGCCACCCCCGAAGAGGGGTGATGGGGGCCTGCCTTAGGGTTGCCGCGGCGGTGCAAAATTAGGAAAAAATCGATTGTCCGCGGGCACGTCCCATTTTTTGCGGAGCCTTTGTGGTAGAATTTTGCCGTGGCCTTGTGCACCATATATCTGCTATATTAACCTGATTAGTACAACAGGTATGCTAGTGCTGAGCCACCCCACCATGGGCTGCGGATCTGTCAAGTGGCAACCCATGCGGCCAAGCTAAGACTGAGGGGGCGCCGCCCCGCTTAGCGCTAAGGCCTAACCGAGAGCTAAGTCCTCTGCTGTGTTTGAGCACCAGCTTAAGACTTAGCAGCTGACTTAGTTGCTCGCCTTAGCCTAAGTGCTATCGATCTAGCCCTTGAGGCCCACTGCAGGAGGCAGCGGCCGATCGATGGCCTGAGCTTAAGACAGGAGGTCTGAGCTCAGGAGGCGCCCGACAGATGGGCCGTACCCCCTTGGTCGTAGCACTGTTTTTTGCTTCATCATTCCTTACTGGAGGATTACATGGCAAGCAAGCATTCCAAGAAAGGTAGCAGCTTAGCAGTTAAGGCCGCCCCTGAGGTCGCAAAGGCTGCGGCCGCTTCAGCTGTCGCCCCTGCTGCCCCTCAGTGCGCTGCTTTAGCCCCAGAGCAAGAACGTGGTGACTTCTTCAAGCCATCCGTTGAGCAATTCAAGGACAGCATCATCAAGCACTTACGCCGCACTATCGGTACCTCCGAGAAGAAGGCCTCGAATCTTGCTTGGTGGCAAGCCGTTGTTTACGCCGTAAACGAGCTGGTCTTTGAGCGCTTAACTCAGACGCAAGCAACCCACGCCACCAACGATACGCGTGCGGTCAACTACCTCTCCGCTGAGTTCTTAATGGGCCGCCTGACCGTTAACAATCTGTGCAACCTCGAGGTCTACAATACCTGCAAGGAAGCCTTAGCTTCTTTGGGTATCGACATCAACGAGCTGTGCGATGAAGAGCCTGATATGGCTTTAGGTAACGGTGGCTTAGGCCGTCTTGCTGCCTGCTATATTGACTCCTTGGCGACCTTAAAGTACCCATCGATCGGCTACGGCATCCACTACGAGAACGGCCTGTTCCGTCAGGAGATCCGCGGCGGCCGTCAGGTTGAGCGTCCTGACTCGTGGCGTGAGTACGGCTGCCCATGGGAAGTCTGCCGTCCTGAGTCCATTCAGAACATCCCGATCGGCGGTTATGTCGAGGTGCAAACCGCTCCAGATGGCTCCATCCACAAGGTATGGCACCCTAACCACATCATCAAGGGTGTACCGTGGGATATCCCGGTCGTAGGTTTCCGCGGCGCTTCGGTCACCGTACTGCGTCTTTGGGAGTCGCGTGCGACCGAGCAGTTCAACTGGGACGTCTTTAACGCCGGTGGTTATGTCGACGCCCAAGAGGAGAAGGCCAACGCCGAGACCATCTCCAAGGTGCTCTACCCTAACGATTCGACCGAAGCGGGCAAGATGCTGCGTCTGACCCAGCAATACTTCTTCTGCGCCTGCTCACTGCGCGACATCCTGCGCCGCTACAATCGTGCTCACCACCACGATTACTCGGCCTTTGCCGCCAAGATCGCCATCCAGTTAAACGACACGCACCCAGCCATTGCGGTCGCTGAGCTGATGCGTCTGTTCTTAGATGAGGAAGGCTTAAGCTGGAATAGCGCCTGGAAGATCGTCACCGAGGTCTTTGCCTACACCAACCACACCCTCTTGCCTGAGGCTTTAGAGAAGTGGCCGGTTTACCTCTTCGAGCGCCTGCTGCCTCGTCACTTAGAGATCATCTATGAGATCAACGAGCGCTTCTTAGATGGTGAAGTTGCCCACATGTGGCCTAACAACAACGACATGCGCGCCAAGCTCTCGATCATCGAGGAAGGCCCATGCCGCATGGTTCGTATGGCCCACCTGTGCGTGATCGCCTCGCGCCGCGTCAATGGTGTTGCTGAGATCCACTCGAAGTTAGTCCGCGAGCAACTCTTCCCTGAGTTTGCCCAGATTTGGCCGGATCGCTTCTGCAACGTCACCAACGGTGTCACCCCACGTCGCTGGCTCTTAGCCTGCAACCCGGGCTTAGCTGAGCTCTACAACGAGATCTCGGGCCCAGATTGGCCGCTGCACTTAGAGTCGTGTGCGCTGATGCGCCCATACGCCGACAAGCCTGAGTTCCAGCAGCGCTTCATGGACGTTAAGTTCAAGAACAAGCAGGCCTTGGCCGTCGAGATCAAGAAGCTCACCGGTGTTGAGGTTGACCCACACGCCATCTTCGACGTTCAGGTCAAGCGCTTACACGAGTACAAGCGTCAGCACTTAAACCTGCTCTACATCTTGTCGCTCTACCGTGAGCTCTTGGCTGACCCAACCAAGACCATCGTTCCTCAGGTCTTCATCTTCGGTGCTAAGGCAGCCCCTGCCTACACCTTGGCCAAGGACATCATCTTCGCCATCAACAAGGTCGCCGATCGCATCAACAACGATCACCGCATCCGCAACCAGATCAAGGTCGTCTTCTTGCCGAACTATCGTGTGTCGCTCGCTGAGAAGATCATTCCTGCCGCCGACATCTCTGAGCAGATCTCGACTGCCGGTTACGAGGCTTCGGGCACTTCCAACATGAAGTTCTCGATGAACGGTGCTCTGACCTTAGGTACCATGGACGGTGCCAACATCGAGATTGTCGCTGAGGCCGGTGAGGAAAATAACTTCATCTTCGGTCTGTCGGTCGAGGAGGTTCAGTCCTTAAAGACCCAGGGCTACAACCCATGGGACTACTACAACGCCAATGAGACCATCAAGGCCTGCTTAGATTGGCTCGACACCGACTACTTCACCCCAGGTGAGCCAGGTGCTCTGTCCTCGATTAAGAAGGCACTCTTGGAGAAGGGCGATCCATTCTTAGTCTTAGCCGACTTCGCCTCGTACCGCGAGGCCCACAAGCGCGTCGAGCAGATGTACCAAGACAAGGCTCGTTGGGCCCGTGCTGCCATCATCAACTCGGCCTCGATGGGCAAGTTCTCGTCCGATCGCTCGATTGAGGACTACGTCCACAACATCTGGCAGCTCAAGAGCTACGACGTTAAGGACTAACGGACTCACGTCCGCACGCGCAGCTTAAGCGCAGCTGCGCGCAACTTAGCGTAGCTTCAGCTGCGCACCCTACAGGGGAGCCCGGCGCCGCCGATAATATCAGCGGTGCAGGCTCCCCTGAATCGTTTCGGGCGGCCGCATCGTGCTGCACCAAAACAAGGCAAAATGACTTTGGTCTTCGTACCATCAGCACGCCGCAAGGGGCGCCCGACGGCCCTTGGGCTGGCGCAGAGTCTGCGCGCCGGGGGCTGGGCCACGTGCCGGAGTGATCCCTGTTGCGAAATTATTGTCTACAATAACCCGGCTTGGTTGGCCCGTAGGCGCGCTGCGCCGCAGGGTAGCAGCACCCACCAACTGACTGTCGATTTTTGTTGAGGGAGAGGACGCTCCTGTCTGTAGCGCTTAGCTGCGGCGGCTGCGCCTAAGGATGCTCATGACGTTTTTTAGGGACCTGCCTGTAGGCAAAAAGTTTTTGGCGATCTATGGTCTGATCATAATCATGCTGGCCATCATGACCATCTTTGCCAATACCGCGTTGACCAGTACCTATAACATCTCCAGCGAGCTCAATAGCACGGTTGAGACCTCCTACGTGGTACCGGCGCAGCTCAATGACGAAGTGGTGAATGCCGGACGTGCCATCAACTTCGCAACCCAAGTCGATAAGCCCTCTGACCTCAACCTCAATGACTTAGACGAGCGCATCACTAAGATCAACAATCTGATGGCCCGCGTCACCTCGACGCGCTATCAAAACCGCGTCGCTGAGCTCAAGGGCTATATCGCCAACCTCAATAACACCTACAGCGCCAAGATCCGCCCCCTGCTGATGCAAGGGGAGTTTCGTGAGGCCTTTGTCACCTATCGCGCTGAGTACACCCCGATTTCGATCAAGGTCTCGAGCCTGTGCGCGACCTTCTTGATTGACCAGCTGCACGACTTAGAAGATCAAACCAGCGCCTTGGCCTCGCCGACCACGCTCTATATCATGCGTATTGGCTCGGTGGTTGTGATCTTACTCTTGGCCTTATTTGGCTGGTACACCACCAAGGAAATCGTGAGCGCCGTACAGCGCCTTGTCACCCGTGCCGAAGAGATGGCTCACTTGGACTTCTCGCACTCAGTTGAGGTCGAACGCCAAGACGAGTTTGGTCAGTTAGAGCGCAGCTTTGAGGACTTGCGTCAGGCGATCGAAGCTAAGATGAACTTCATCCAAGGCGCCACCGACCAAGTCACGAGCAACTCTCAGAACATCCACGGCCTGATGACCACGACCCAGCAAAGCGCCTCGCAGGCTGAGTCCAACTCCCTGACCGTGGCCGCCGCGGCCGATGAGATGGTCTCGACCACCCAAGATATCGCACGCAATTGCGAGGTCGCGGCCAACGCTTCGACCACCACCCGCGATATCACCAATCAGGGCTTAAGCGCCGTGCAAGAGTGCGTCTCGGGCATCAACCACCAAGCCGAGCAGACCAAGCACGATGCTGAGCTGGTCAAGAACCTCGCCGGCCAAAGCCAGAACATCGGCTCGATCGTCCAAACCATCGACGACATCGCCGCCCAAACCAACCTTCTCGCCTTAAACGCCGCAATCGAGGCGGCTCGTGCCGGTGAGGCCGGCCGCGGCTTTGCCGTGGTCGCTGACGAAGTACGGGCTCTCGCTTCGCGCACCACCAAGAGCACCCAAGAGATCTCGAACATGGTCGACCAGATCCAAAAGGAGGCGGACGTCGCTGCCGCTTCGATGGGCGACTCGGTCTCCTCGATGGACAGTATCGTGGCGCAGGCCAACTCCATTGAGCAAACCCTCAATGAGATCATGGATCACGTCAACGAGGTCAACACCCAAATCACGCAGATCGCGACTGCCGCTGAGCAGCAGACCACCGCCACAAGCGAAGTCTCGCAGAACATGCAGAGCATCACCCACCTGCTCCAAGATGTCGCCCAAGACACCGGCAGCGTCACCGGCCACATCGACTCGACCAATCAGCGCATCAATGAGCTGCGCCAAGCGGTGGCGCAGTTCAAGCTGAGCTAACGCCGACGCTGCGCGCTCTACGAGCTCGCGCTTACAGCGCGCTGCGCTTGACGCGCACCTTCCGGGTGCGCGCGCCTCAAGGGATGGCTGACGCCATCCCTTGGCGTTTGTGGGGCCGGGCCAATACATGCAAAAGTACGCTTTTTGATTAGGCAAGAAGCCCGGCTTGGGCTAAATTATGGGCTCCCAACCGACGGCAGCCCCGCCACGTTTTGTGTCCAAGGTGGCCTTTTTCGCGGCGCGCAATTTTTGCCCGGCTCAAGCTAGGCTAAAATGCAGTAACAATGTGTGGGCACGACGCCGCATATGTTTTGATGAGATTGAGGTTGCTCAATGCGTTTCACTTATGGAATGTTAGCTCTGGCACTGACTGGCATCTTAGGCACCAGCAGCGCCCAAGCTGAAGATCTATTAGACATCTACAACGAGGCCTATCAACGCGACCCGATCGTGCTGCAAGCGAAGGCCGAGCGTGATCGCGCGGTCGCGGCCATCGACGAAGCGACGGCTGCGCTTCTGCCTCAGCTCAACTTAACCGCAGGCTTAAGCTACACCCACACTAGCCCCGCCGGTGACAGTGAATCGTACAACAACCGCAGCGCCCAAGGCGGCATCGACTTATCGCAGGCCATTTGGCGCCACAGCTCGTGGGTCAACCGCAGCATTGCGACCAAGAGCGCGGCCCAGCAAGAGCTGGTCTATGCCGACGCCCTACAGCAACTGATCTTGCGCACCTCGCAGGCCTACTTCTCGGTGCTCAATGCCTTAGACACGGTGACCTTCGCTAAGGCCAACCAAGCGGCCTTAAAGCGTCAGCTCGACGAGGCCACGCGTCGCTTCCACGTGGGCTTGATCGCCGAGACTGACCAATTGGAGGCGCAGGCAGCCTACGACCTCGCCACGGCCCAAGTGATCACGGCTGAGAACACCCTGATCAACTCCTACGAAGAGATCCGAAAACTCATCGGACGCCAAGTCACGAGCTTAAACCCGCTCGACGAAGCGCGCTTTAGCCCAATGCCGGTCTTAGAGAGCATCACTAAGATCGTCAAGGACGCCGAGCAAAACAACTTAGGGCTGCAGGCCAGCATCATTGCGCGCGACATCGCCAAGGACAATATCACCTTAGCCATGACCGGCCATGAGCCGACCTTAGACTTGGTGGGCAGCGTGGGAGTTGTCAACAACGACTACAGCCTCGACAGCCCGCAGCTGACCGATGGCACCAGCAACAACGCTTCGGTGGGCGTCAACCTCAACTTACCGCTCTTTAGCGGCGGCGCCACCTCCTCGCAGGTTGAGCAAGCTGAGCACAGCTATGTCTCCGCCTCGGAGGCCTTAGAGCTGACCCACCGCACCATGGTGTCCGATGCCAACAACAACTACAACAATGTCCAAGCCGCGATCTCCTCGGTCATTGCCTACCAGCAAACCGAGCGCTCGGCGCAAAGCGCCTTAGAGGCGACCCAAGCGGGCTACGAGGTTGGTACCCGCACCATCTCCGACGTCTTAGACGCGACCCAGCGCCTCTACTCGGCCAAACAGAGCCTGTCGGCCGCACGCTTTAACTACATCATGTCGCGCCTGCAGCTGCTCTACACCCAAGGCCAGCTCGACGTCAGCCAGATTGAGCAAATCAACAACGGCTTAAAGAAGCAGGCCACCGCCGCTCCGCAAGCCACCACAACCCACGCGGCACAGCAAAACCAAGCCCAGCAGGCCGGGCAAGCCGCTGCAGGCATGTAGCCCCGAGCGTAGCTCGCCTACAGCAAGGCCCCAACGGTCACGTCGGGGCCTTGTTGTTGATGGGCTACGCTTAGCCCTGACTCTTGATCTTAGCGACGATGCTGCTGGTCGAGCAGTTGTCGGTAAAGGAGAGAATCTTGACCGCGCCGCCGTTAGCGAGCACTTCCTTATGGCCTGCGATCTGCTCGACTTGGTAGTCGCCGCCTTTGACCAAGATGTCCGGCAGGACAGCTGCGATTAAGGCCTGCGGCGTATCCTCAGAGAAAGGCACCACGATATCGACGCAGCCTAAGGCGGCGAGCACCGCCATACGGTTTTCAAGCGGCACGATCGGGCGAGTTGGGCCCTTTAAGCGCTGCACCGACTCGTCGGAATTGACCGCGACGATCAGGATGTCGCCTAAGGACTTGGCCTGCTTTAAGTAATCGACATGGCCCTTATGGAGCAGGTCAAAGCAGCCATTGGTCATGACAATACGCTTGCCCTGCGCCTTTAAGCGGCTGACCTCGCGCAGCACTTCCTCGCGCGACATCACGCCTAAGTGCTTAGGCTCGACAATGGTGCCCACGACCTCGCGGCTTAACTCCTCGGGAGTGACGGTCGAGGTACCGAGCTTACCGACCACGATGCCCGCGGCGCGGTTGGCGATCATGCATGACTCCGGCAGCGAGCAGCCGCTCGCGAGGCAGGCACCCAAGGTCGCAATCACGGTATCACCGGCACCGGTGACATCGTAGACTTCGCGCGCGTAGGTCGGGATGTGCAGCGGCTCCTTGCCCGGCACAATCAGCGACATGCCATCCTCTGAGCGCGTGACCAAGAGGGCATCGAGCTCGATGTCTTTGATCAGGCCCAAGGCCTTTTGCACCAAGTCCTCGTTGGACTTGACCTTACCAACCACCGCCTCAAACTCGGACATATTGGGGGTGAGCAAGGTCGCGCCACGGTACTTGCTAAAGTCGGTGCCCTTCGGGTCGATCAAGACCGGAATCTGGTGCAGGCGGCACTCGTGGATCATGGCCGCAACCGAGGATAAGGCGCCCTTGCCATAGTCGGAGCAAATCACGACCTTGGTGTCGCGCAGCGCTTGACGCAGAGCGAGGAGCATGCGCCCTTGGTCGACATCGGCATAGCCCTTTTCAAAGTCCAGGCGCAACAGCTGCTGATGGCGGCTTAAGACGCGCAGCTTGGTGATGGTCGGGACATCGGGGCTCTCGATAAAGCGCGTCTCGATGTTGCGCGCGGCGAGAATGGAGCTCAGTGCCTCGGCGGACTCATCTTGGCCCACGATGCCGATGATGTCGCTCGATATACCGAGCGAAGCGAGGTTCAAGGCGACGTTAGCGGCACCACCGGCGCGCGACTCATAGCGCTCGACATTGACCACCGGCACCGGAGCCTCTGGGGAGATGCGGCTTGAGGAGCCGTACCAATAGCGATCCAACATGACATCGCCAATGACCGTAACTCGTCCCTTAAAATCAGGCAACTTCAGCTCTTCCATACATACCTCACAGGCCGCACCAAGCCCGGCGCAGACAGCCAATCATGAACTCATGATATCAGATCTGACGCAGCCCCCGGCTTTGTAATTTCACCGGCTTTGGCCTAAGATATCCCCACGCCTGATCAGCGCCGCCGCCCGCCGCAAGCACGCAGCGGCCACCGATCAGATCGACTCAGTCGTTGCGCCAACGAGCAAGGGATCACAAGATATGCCCCAACAGCGTTCTGCCTCAAGTGGTGATACTTCCCTCTGGCCCTTAAGCTATGCGCTCTTAGTGGCCGCCTTGGGTTTGATCTTCGGCTATGACTTGGGCTCGATCTTCATCAGCGTCGACCACCGCACTGAGTTTTTGATCCTCGCCGAGACCAAGAGCGATATCTTGGTGGGCACCTACATCCTAGGCTTCATCTTCGGGGTCTTTGTCGCAGGCTATGTCACCTATGGCTCAGGACGCAAGATCACCTTGGTCGCAAGCGTCACGGTGGGGGCGCTCGCAGCATTGGCGAGCTTGGTCGCACCAAACTTTTCTGTCCTCTTAAGCTCCGAGCTTGCCATCGGCTTTTCCTTTGGCCTCTACTTTATTGCGGCAGTACTCTACATCAACGAGATCACGCTGCCACGCCAGCGGCCCTTGGCCTTTGCCGCGCTCCCGACCAGCGCCTGCGCTGGGGCGCTCATCGCGCTCCTCTCCCTGCTCGACGTCGACCGTCTGCCCCTCATCATCTTCTCGACGCTCTTTACCTGCACCATCATTGGCATCTCGATTGTCTTGGTCAAGCTGCCGGAGTCGCCGCGCTACCTTGCGCTCTCGGGCTCGACCGATGCGGCCTTAGCGGTGCTCTTTAAGCTGCGCCACGACATGGGCGTAGCCGCCCGGGAGCTCGCGGAGATCAACGAGTGCTGTCGCGGCGAGACGCGCGGCATGGAGTTTTTTTTACAGAACACCACCTACCGGCGCTTGCTCTTTTTCATCTGCCTCATCACCTTCTTATGCAATATCGGCGGGGTCACTGTGATCCCGAGCCTGCTCTTAGGCAGCATGTCGATTGTGGTGATAAGCTCGGGCCCGGAGCCGAGCTACATCCTCGACAACAACATCGTGGTCTATTGCACCTACTCCGCCAGCCTCATCAGCCTTGTCCTGCATGCCTGCTTAGTGCAGGTGATCGCCCGGCGCCGCCTTGTGCTCTACTCCTTTAGTCTCAGTCTCATCTGTCTGACCGTAACGGCCATCCTCACCTTGCTCCCTGACGGCTTCTTGCAGCGCTGGATCATCACCGGTAGCACCTTGATCTACCTCGTCGCCGCGATCGGTGCCTTTGTCTGCTACCTCGGCATCTGCTGCGACCTGATGCCGATTCGCGGGCGCGAGTTTGGCATCGCCGCCATTGTCCTAGCCCACAGCTTTGGCATCCTCTTAGGGCTGCAAAGCTGCATGCCCCTCATCCACAACTTCGGAGTCACGGGCTTCATCGCCATCTGCGCCCTCATCACCGCCGTCGTGCTCTACCTGTGCTATCAGTACCTGCCCGACCCGGGCCAAAACAGCCTCGAAGTCACCGAGATGCGCATCATGGCCGCGCCCAACCTCGCGCGCCTGCAAACCCTCGGTGAGCCGTAAAGCCGCGGTGCGCATCCCCCGTGCTTTTGGTGACTTGCCGCGGCTTCCAAATTAAGCGTCTACTGGCGCGCTAAAGCGCGCCTAAGTCCAATAATACGTCGCTCTTTTTTTTTTTTGCACCAACGCACGCAAGCTGCCATACTTCTCCCCCGTCCCCCTCGTCC
>CALXNA010000063.1 GCA_944389615.1 uncultured Anaerobiospirillum sp.
GCGTTTTGGCCCGTGTGCTAACGCGCCAAGCTTGCGTCGGCCCACGGCAGCGGAGACGGTGAAGAGAGCTTATCGCGGGCTCATCTGTCTTAAGGGCGGTCTTGGCCTTCAGCCCAAAGGGCCACGTAAGGCCCGCACGTCCTGTTTCCTACGGGCGCGCCGCCCCAAGATAGGCGCGCCGACTCTCTGCGGTGGCGTTGTCCTCGACCCGGCCGCCTGCGCACTTGTTACGCCACGAAGGCGGGCGCAGGCAGTGCGCTAATGCACGGTGCCGCTCCCCAAAGACAGAGGGGGTGGCCCGGGCGCACTGTTTCGAGGATCACACTTTGTTTGTGCACTTGAACCCTGTGTGCACGCCCACGCTAACTTGTTTGCTAAAATCAAAAGTGGAGCGATTCGGATCGGTGAGATGTAGTCGTATGGTAAGCGACGCGCCGAGTCGGGGGCCTGTGCAATGTGTGGAGGTAGCGTTATGTCAGAGCATCTTCAGAACACGATACTGCAAGACGACAAAGCAGCTCAGCCTGAGTTTGCCACCGTGACTACGCCTGACTCCGCCCACGGTGGCGCCGACTTCGACCACGGTGCCGCCGACTCCGCCCACGCGCAAGTTAGTGCCCACGATTTGGTGCACGGCAACTACGGTCGTGCTGCTAAGGCCAGCGAAGCGCAAAAGCTCGACCCGGCGGCGCACTACTACAAGCCGTGGGTGGCCTCGTATCCGCAGGTGGTGCCGGAGTTTGTCGATACCCATCCTTGTGAGAATCTGCCAGAGATGCTCGATGAGGCGGTGGCCACGTTTGGCCCGCAGCCTGCCTTTGTCAATATGGGCAGTGAGCTGACCTTCGCCGAACTCGGGGCCCAAAGCGAGGCCTTTGCTGCCTTCTTGCAGCTTGAGCTCGGGCTTAAGCCCGGTGATAAGTTCGCGATCATGATGCCGAACTTGATGCAGTTTCCGGTGGCCTTCTTTGGCGCCTTGAAGGCAGGCTTGACCGTCACTAACGTCAACCCACTCTATACCCCGCGCGAGCTTAAGAATCAGCTTGAAAACTCCGATGCCAAGGCCATTGTGGTGATCGCCAACTATGCCCACCACTTGGTAGAGATCATCGCAGCTACTCAGATTGAAAGCGTCATCGTCACCGAAGTCGGTGATGGCCTGAAGGGCTACTTCGGCTTAAAGCGCCTCGTGGTCAACAGCGTGGTCAAGAAGCGCGGCCTCGTGCCCGAGGTCGACTTTAGCATCTGCCCGCGCAACTATACGTGGCTGCAGGCGTTAAAACGCGGCAAGGCGCTGCTTGCGGGCTCTGATGGTGCGACCTTCGTGCGCCCGGAGATGCATTACGATGACATCGCTCTGCTCCAGTACACCGGAGGTACCACCGGCCGTTCCAAGGGAGCCATGATCTCACATGGCAATATCATCGCCAATATCGCCCAAGCTGTTGGCATGTACGGCTCGGTCTTAAAGCGGGGCGAAGAGTGCATCCTCACCGTGATCCCGCTCTATCACATCTTTGCCCTCACCGTTAACTTCTTGCTCTTCATCCACTTAGGTGGCAAGAACCTGCTCATCACCGACCCGCGCGACTTAAAGAGCTTTGCCCGCGACTTAGAGCGTCACCCGGAGGTGACGGCCTTAACCGGCGTTAACACCTTGTTTAACCTCTTTATCACTCACAGTGACTTCAGTAAGGTCAAGTGGGAGCATCTGCACTTAGTGATTGGCGGCGGCGCCGCGGTGCAGTCGGGCGTCGAGCAGCGCTTCTTTGAGAAGACCGGCTTTCACATCCTCGAGGGCTATGGCTTAACCGAGTGCAGTCCACTGTGTGCGGTCTGCCCGTTTGATGTCGACCATTACACCGGCTCGATTGGCCTCATCGTACCGTCGACCGTGGCGCGTATCATCGATGCTAATGGCAACGAAATCCACGACCTCGACCACGAAGGTGAGCTTGAGATCAAAGGCCCGCAGGTGATGCACGGCTACTACAAGTGCCCAGAGCAAAACGACATCATCTTCGATGACGGCTATGTCCGTACCGGTGATATCGCCAAGTGGCTGCCCGGCGGCTATATCAAGCTCATCGACCGTTTAAAGGACATGATCTTAGTCTCGGGCTTTAACGTATTCCCGAACGAAATCGAAGATGTGGTCAGCCGTTTTGACCGCGTCTTAGAGTGCGCCGTCATCGGTGTGCCCGACGAGAAGACGGGCGAGGCGGTCAAGCTCTTCGTGGTCAAAAAGGATCCGACCCTCACTGCCGACGAGATCAAACTCTACTGCCGCGCCTATCTCACCCCCTATAAGGTGCCACACATTATCCAATTCGTGGAGAGTCTGCCGAAGTCTTCGCTCGGCAAGGTCTTGCGCCGCAAGCTGCGCGCCCTAGAGCAATTGCAAAACCCTGAGGCTGCCGCTGTGGCCCGTGCCAAGCAAGTGCTCAACAAGCTTCAAGATGAGGCCAGTGCCGCCCAGCACGTGTCTACGGCACCGCGCATGCCGCTGCCGCATGCAGAGCAGATCGTGCAAAACGCCGATGCCCACGACACTCATGCCGAGGGTGCTGCCTACACCTCGCATTTAGCCGCCACTGCGGCCACGGCTTTTGACGATGAGGTCGCCAAGGACGCCTCGCCTGACCACGCCATGGTGGCCGCCCAAGCGGCCGAAGACGCCGCCGATGCGGTGCCTGAGCCTAAAAAGAGCGCCGGTGCCCGCGCCTTAGAGCAATTGCTCTCCTCCAAGGCCGAGGGCCTGAGCGCCGCGACTGAGACGCCAAATATCCACCATCAGCATGCCAAGTCGCAATTGGTGCGCAGCAAGGATGATTCGCGCCAGCACTTGGGTCGCAAGAGCCCCCAAGACGACGAGGAGTAGGGCCAGCCCCGGCAAGGAGCCCAGAGCATACGGTCTGCGGTTCAGCGGCAGGCGGACTGCGGCTTGGGGCGCGCCGAGGTTGGGTGCAGGCGGACGCGAGCGGGGGGTGTAAGAATATACGCTCCCGCCGTCGTGCCCTGATCGCTCTGTGATACCATAGAAGTAGTGGCAATAGTTTCTGTGAGTGGGCCGCAGATGGGGCTATGCGCCTTAGTCGGTAGGATGCCTGCGCTTGGCCTTGAGATTAGCTGTGGGGTGGTATGGACGCTCTTGACGTTAACTCTTTTCCCGAAGAAGTAGAGTACGAGTACATTGACGAGCCCGAAGGCGTGACCCAACTGTGCGCCTTACTGCAGGAGTTAACTCCGGACGAGTGCGTTGGCCTTGACACCGAGTTCATGCGCATCACGTGCTACTACCCGATGTTTGCCTTGCTGCAATTGGCCATTCGCCGCGTCAACTACTTAGTGGACATCTGGATGCTCGAAGGTTCGGTGCAGCCCATCATCGAAGCGTTGTGCCACACCAAGGCCAAGGTCTTGGCCTTTGCCTGCTCTGAGGACATTGAGCTCCTTGCCCACGAAGCCCGGCGCATTCACTGCGCGCGTACCCTGCCTGAGCACTTCTACGATCTGCAGCTGATGCTGGCCTTTTGCGGTCACAGCTATGGGCGTGGCTTGAACTTCGCGCTGCAGGAGTTCTTGGGCGTCAACCTCGCCAAGACCTGCACTTTGTCCAATTGGCTTGCCCGGCCCCTGACGCAAGAGCAGCTCATCTACTCAGCCTTAGACGTCGAGTATCTGGAGCCGCTCTATCACAGGCTCTCCGCGGTCATCACCCCGACCAATCTGCGCTACTTTCATGCGGAGATGGACTATATCGTCCACAGCTATGATCAAGAGCCCGACCCGGACGAGGCCTATCTGTCCATCCCTGCCGCCGGCCTGCTCAATGATAAGGAGCTCAACACGCTCTACTACTTAGCGCGTGATCGTATGGTGCAGGCGCAGCTTGATAATGAGGCCTTAAACCGCGTCATCACCACCAAGGCGATGTGGAAGCTGGTGCGCTATCTGCCGCGCTCCAAGCGCGAACTCGAGCACCAAGGCGTCAAGAGTGGCACGGTGCGCGTCTACGGCGACAAGATCTTAGCTTGGCTCAACGCCGCGCGCGTGGCACCGCGCTATGACAAGCTCACCTTGCCGCTTGATTACTTCAGCCACCAGTGCGAGATGAAAGAGAACTTCAACCTGCTGCGCCATACCGTCAACACGCGTATGGTCGGCAGCGGCATTCGCTCAGAAGTCCTGATCAAGAAGATGCTCTTTAACGACTACTTCCGCGCCAAGGCCTTAGGCGAGACGCCGCTTTTGCAGCAATCGTGGCGCTTTGAGCTCCTAGGGCCGATTGACGTGCCGCTTGAGCCCATCGTGCACGAAAACCAAGATTTAAGCGGCGTGACCGTACCGGCTTACCTGCAAGCCCAGTAGCCATGGGCACTGGGCTGGTGATGGGTAGGGTGGCGCTTAGAGCCCCGCGACGACGCCGTGGCAGGCTTGGTCAATGGCCTGCAGCTCTTCGGCGCTGAACTTGGTGTTGGCCAAGGCCTTGATGCAGTCGTGAACTTGGGCCGCCTTCGAGGCACCGATTAAGACCGAGGCGACCGCGCCATCGCGCAGTACCCAAGCCAAGGCCATCTGAGCTAAGCTCTGGCCGCGCCCTTGGGCGAGCTCGTGGAGCTTGACCACGGCATCGTGGTACTTGGCGACATCGGACTCATGCAAGAAGCGGCCGTCGTGCTTGACGCGGCTGTCAGCGGCGATGCCGTTTAAGTAGCGGTCAGTCAACAGGCCTTGCGCCAGAGGCGAGAAGGCAATGATGCCCTTCTGGAGCTCTTGGGCCTTGGCCTTGAGGCCATTGTGCTCAATGGTGCGATCGAAGATCGAATAGCGGTTTTGGTTGATGACAAATGGGGTATGCAGCTCGCGTAAGATCGCGGTGGCACGCTCCAAGGTCGGGCCATCGTAGTTGGACAGGCCCACATAGATGGCCTTGCCTTGCTGCACGGTCGAGGCCAAGGCCCCCATGGTCTCCTCTAAGTCGGTCTCAGGATCCATGCGGTGGGAGTAGAAGATGTCGACATACTCAAGGCCCATGCGCTTCAGGCTTTGGTCGAGCGAGGCTAAGAGGTACTTGCGCGAGCCAAAGTCGCCATAAGGGCCGTCCCACATGGTGTAACCGGCCTTGGTCGAGATGATGAGCTCATCGCGATACGGCTTGAATAGGCGGGCTAACAGATAGCCGAAGTTGCTCTCAGCGGCGCCTGGCTCCGGGCCGTAATTATTGGCCAAGTCAAAGTGGGTGATACCGGCATCAAAGGATTGAGTCAGGATCTCAATCATGTTCTCTTGGCTGTTCTGGTGGCCGAAGTTATGCCAAAGACCCAAGCTCACGGCCGGTAACTTGAGGCCGGAGTTGCCGAGGCGGTTGTATTGCATCGAGCTGTAACGCTGCGCCGAAGCTAAGTACATGGTGTTATTTCCTATGCAGTTATGCAGTGAAGGGGAGCGCTGCCCATTGTGCCACGGGCGCCTGCGCCGTGCCATGGCGGCACGCGCAGGCTGTGATCGCGCGCGTTGTGGCGCCCGCGTAGTGGCGGCTGGCACGCCGCCCGCGGGCTACTCCTTAGGGTTGAGGATTTCGAGTTTGGCGCTGCCGTGCTCAGGGGCGCACAGGCACTGATAGAGCTCATCGACCACCGGCTCTAAGCGCTCTTCGAGCTGGTATGGATAGTTGACCACCAGCATGCCCGAGCCGCACATGCCAAAGTCCTCGGCTTGGGCCGCCACGCGCAGCTCCACTTGCAGCAGTGGGCGGTTTAAGCGCCGTACTGCTTGCACTAAGTTGCGCGAGTGGTCTTTGAGGCGCGCCAGCACCGGATACCAGATGACGTAGATGCCTTGCTCAAAGCGCTGCAGGCCCTTTTTGAGCGCATCGACTGTTTGGCGATACTCCTTTTCGTCCTCATAAGGCGGGTCAATGAAGATGAGACCGCGCTTCTTGAGTGGCGGGAGTAGGGCGGCAATGGTCTTGTCGCAGGTGCGCAGCTCCACGCGCACATTGCGGGTGCGCTTGAAGATGGTAAGCAAGCTCTCGTACTCGGCCGGGTGGGCGTCGTTGACGAAGATGGTGTCCTGCGGGCGGCTCAGCTGATACTCAAAAAAGGGCGAGCCCGGGTACATCTGGGAGCTGGCATCAGGCACCTTTTGGGCGGCGGCGCAGACCTCAAAATACTCCGGCACCAGTTCCGTGAGGCGGGCATTGCCCACGATCTTAAGCCAGCCGCTCTGAGCTTCTTCGGTCTTGCGCGCAAAGCCCGAGCTTAAGTCGTAGAGCCCGGCACCGGCGTGGGTATCGATGATGGTGTAAGGCTTGTCCTTGGCGTTGAGCGCGCGCAGGATCAAGCACAACGTCAGGTGCTTGAGCACGTCGGCATGGTTGCCCGCGTGAAAGCCGTGGCGATAACTGAGCATGGGGCTCTCCTTAATTAGCTTGGGCCGCTTCGAGCTCGTCGTTGAGCGCTAGCCACTCTTCTTCGAGCGTATCCTTTTGACCATTGAGCTCGGCGCGCTCTAAGATGAGCTGCTCGAGCTCACCCTTGTTGCTGTCCTCATAGAGACTGGCGTCAGCCATGCGCTCATCAATGGTTGCAAGGCGGCTCTCAATGGTGGCCATCTTCTTTTCGTTGGCCTCAATCTTGAGCTTGAGTGGGCGCAGGGCGGCACGCTTTTGCGCCTCGAGCTGCTTTTGCTCCTTGGTCTTGTACGAGGAGACGCTCGCGCTCGGCGCAGGCGCTGCCGCCTGCGCCGCGGCCTGCTGGGCCTCGCGGAACTCGCGTGCCTTGCGCAAGAGGTACTCTTGGTAATCGTTGAGGTCACCTGAGAACTCGCTGACCTTGCCCGAGTCGACGAGCCAGAGCTTATCGGCAATGGCCTCGACTAAGTGGCGATCGTGCGAGACCAAGACTAAGGCGCCCGAGTAGCTGGCCAATGCCACGCTCAGAGCTTCGCGCATCTCTAGGTCTAAGTGGTTGGTCGGCTCGTCTAAGAGCAAGAGGTTAGGCTTTTGATAGGCGATGAGCGCGAGCGCAAGGCGCGCTTGCTCGCCACCGGACATAGTGCCGACCTTATCGAAGACCTTGTCACCGCTGAAGGCAAAGGAGCCCAAGAAGCTGCGCAAATCCTTTTCCTTGGCGTCTGGATTGAGGCGGTAGAGGTGCCATATGGCATCTTGGTCTTCGTTTAAGGACTCCAGCTCATGCTGGGCAAAGTAGCCGATCTTGATGCCCTTGCCGATGACCACCTCACCGCTGAGCGGCTTGAGCTCACCAACCAAGGTCTTGATCAGGGTCGACTTACCTTGGCCATTCTTACCTAAGAGCGCGATGCGATCGCCGCTTAACAGCTCAAGGTTGACTTGAGACAGTACCACTTCGGTGCCGCTGTGATGTAGCAGCGGGCCATCGTTGGCACTGTCATCTAAGCTCTGGCCTTGGTAACCGGCGTTTAAGTCCTTTAAGGAGGCGATCACCTGTGGGGTGCGCTCGGGCTCAGGGAAGCTAAAGGAGAAAGGCGACTCCTCTTGCGTGACCGCAGTGAGCTGCATGCGCTCCATCGCCTTGATCAAGGACTGGGCCTGCTTGGCCTTAGTGGCCTTATAGCGGAAGCGCTCCACAAAGCTCTGCATATGAGCCAAGATTGCCTCTTCCTTTTTGCGCGCGGCCTTCTGGGCGCGGATGCGTTCGGCGCGAATGCGCTCGTAGGCTGAGTAGTTGCCCGGATAGAGCACGACCTTATGCTCCTCAAAGTGCAGGATGTGGTCGGCAAAGCTATCTAAGAAGTCGCGATCGTGCGAGATGCACAGCAAGGTGCCTTCGTAGTTCTTAAGGAAGTTCTGCAGGAACAAGACCGTGTCCAAGTCCAAGTGGTTGGTCGGCTCGTCAAGCAGCAGTAAGTCAGATTGGTAGATCAAAGCTTGCGCAAGGTTCAAGCGCATACGCCAGCCACCTGAGAACTCGGCTACCGGCTTCTCTAGCTCCTCAGGGCCAAAGCCAAGGCCAAAGAGCAAGGAACCGGCACGTGCCTTGAGCGTCCAGTAGCCCGCGACGCCGAGCTCATCTTCGAGCAGAGCAATCTTCTCACCGGCGTTGGCCGCATAGGCCTCAGCGCGGCGCTTGAGCAGTCCCGCGACCGTCTTATCGCCTTCCATCACATAGTCAATGGCTGAAGTAGCAAGGGCCGGAGTTTTCTGGGCCACGGTCGCGATCTTGAGGTTCTTAGGAATGCCGATGGTACCCAGATCGGGGCTGAGCTCGCCTTGAATGGCGGCAAAGAGGGTGGATTTGCCGCAGCCGTTGCGGCCAATGATGCCGACCTTTTGGCCTTGCAAGATGGTGGCGCTGGCACCTTCAATCAGTACCTTGGTGCCGCGCATGATGGTTAAGTCTTGGAGAGCAATCATGAATCTAAAAAAACGAAAACGCTCCCAGCCTGCTGCGCGCTTGCGCGCTCAAGTAGGGTGGGAGCGAGCTGTCGGCTCAGGGCCGGACAGCCAAGCAAACAAAGTTCTACCGCACGCTGCAGCGGCACCGGCCGCAGTGCAGGCCGCGACGCAGGCCTTACTGCGAGAGGCGACGGTAGACCTGATTTAAGGTGATGCCGTCGGTAGTGCGGATGATGCGCAAAGTTAAGGCAGCCTTATCGCCCGTCTTGCGGATCTGCGAGACGACTAAGTAAGGAATATCGGCGGCCCGGCATTGGTGGATCATGGAAGGTAAGATGGTCGCAGAGCCAATGTTTTGCGCGATGATGTTGTTGAGATTGGTGGTCGCTGGAACTACCTCAAAGGAGGCATTACCGACCAAGCCGTCTTGAATGGCGCTGGATAAGTCCGAGACGCAGTCTTCGTATTCGCGGTCGATAATGGTCGGCCCCACGAAGATCTTGCCTTGCTCTGAGCGCAGCCGCCCGGCCAGCTCCGCAATCAAGCTGCGAGCAAGGCCCGAGGCCTCATAGTGCAGCGTCATCGAGCACGAGCCATCATCGAGGCCACGCGCCTCATTGACGCTCAGCACCGGAGTGACGTTGACCTGCTCGTAGTTTGGGGCCGCGGCGCCCACCGGCTGGGTATTGTGGGCAAGGCCCAAGCGATTGTTCGCGCCTTCGGCGTTGACCGCGCCGTTTAAGACATTGCCGTAGTCAGTCCCAACCTCGGTCTCGCTGACCGAGGAGTAAGGGTCAGCTGCGCCCAATTGGGCATTGATAGTGCCCGGAGCCGGTTCTAAGTTGCTGCTCAACGCCACACCGGCGCGCACGGCGCTGGGATCCGTCTCCATTGACAGGGGCCCTGAGGCATCTGTGATGAGGTTGCCTTGGTAATCTTCGTAGGAGAGGCCCGCTCCGGCGTGCTTGGTGGTCAGCATCTCCGCACCGCTGACATCCGGGGCCTCCTCATACTGCGGCTCGCTTGGTTGTGGCTTGGGCTTGCTTTGAGTCTTCGTCGGTTTGGTGCTGCTGGTAGCAGGAGCCTCATCTGAGGACATGAAACCTAAGGTCGAGCAACCCGTCGCGACCAGAGCGCTTAACGCAAGCGCAGTAATGATTACCTTAGACATAGGAAACTCTCTTGCTGGGTCTGATCACAACCCAATTTCAACTCAAAGCAACGCGCTCCGGCAGTACCCTGCCGGGAGCTTGCAGTACCCTGCCGGGAGCTTGCAGTACCCTGCCAGGAGCTTAATGGCCGGTTACTTTTGTGGGAAGCCTAAACCACCCAACTTGCCGCCTGCTAACAGGTGCATGTGGATGTGTGGGACTTCTTGGCCGCCATCAGGGCCGCAGTTGACGATTAAGCGGTAGCCTGAGTCCTTAACCCCTAAGTCGGTGGCGATCTTCTTGGCGACGATAAAGAGGTGGCCTAACATGGCCTCGTCCTCAGGCGCGACCTCGGAGACGCTTGGGATCGGCTTGTTGGTAACAATCAAGATGTGGTGCTCGGCCTTCGGCGCGATATCCTTAAAGGCGGTGACCAGATCGTCGTGGTAGACGATCTCAGATGGGATTTCGTGGTTGATGATCTTGGTGAAAATAGTGGTCTCAGCCATCTTAGTGTTACCTTCCAACTAAAACACGCGATAGGATTCGCTGCCGCGCAGCGTCCCGTCAATAGCTCCATTATAGCAAAGCCCAGCGCCCGCGGCGCCGCGCCGCGAACCAGCCCGGCAGGCCAGCCGCGCTGGGGTCGCCGCAGGGACAGCACCGCGCGCAGAGCAGGGCGGCTACTTGGCGTACTCGCCGTTGAGGATGGCGCTGTAGAGGCGGTAGTAGGAGGCCGCCATGGCTGCCGAGCCATGGTTCTCGACCTCGGCATAGGCGTTGTTAACGATGGCGTTACGCGTGCCGCGGTCGCGCTTTAACTGCAGGATGTAGCGCGCAAGGCTCTCGGCGTCGCCCGGCTTGATGAGAAAGCCGTTAACGCCGTTTGTGATGAGATCGGGGATGCCATCGACTGCGGAGGCGATGATCGGGACGCCCTGCTCCATCGTGTCTAAGATGATGCTGCCCACGCCTTCCTTATTGACTGGGTAGGCAAAGACGTCAAAGGAGGCGACGTAGTCAATGAAGTTGCGCTTAAAGCCGATGAACTTGACGTTAGGCATGCCCTCGGCGTGCATGCGCAGAAGGCCCATATCATCACCGGCGCCGACGAAGACCAATACGAGCTCAGGCAGCTGCTGCTTGAGCAGCTTGGCGGCATCGATCAAGGTGGTCTGGCTGTTTTCGCGGTTGATCAAGGCGCCGACTTGGCCGACGACAAAGCGGTTCTTTAAGGCTTGGCGATAGCGCTGGACGATGTCGGGGTTGGCCTTGAAGTGCGAGCAGCAGTCGCCGATGAACTCGATCTTGCGCTCAAAGCGCGTCTCGAGGTTGGCCTTGATGACCTTGGAGATGCCTACGACCGCAGCGGCGCTCTTGTAGAAGGCGCTATCAAATAAGCTCTTCTTCTCCGGGGCGACCTTGCGCTCGGTAATCACATAGGGAGTACCAAAGAACAGATAATGAAAAAAGCACCACTTAACCGCATGCGCCTCGTGTGCATGCAGGATGGTGCTGGAGCCACCGACTTTGAAGTGGCCAATGAAGCTAGGGTCAGTAAGGCCGGAGATGCGGACGATGCGCAGCTTGTTGGTGCCATCGACGTGCATCGGCAGCGGACTGTCGTCGCGACAAACCAAGGTCTGTGGTACGCCTAATTTGGCCAGTTCCTTGATTAAGAGCTCAGTTTGGCGCTCATTGCCCTTATAGCCGCGCGCTAAACTGATATGGGCCACGCTCATTGGCTTTGAGGCCATGACTCACTCCTCCCTTCCACAGCTTAGTAGCTGCCCAAACACCAAATCGGGGTTAACCCCATCCTTCGTTTTCTCGCGCCTAAAGCCCCGTGCAATCAGGCTCGGGGCGGACATCATGAGCTGATGAAGGTTGCACTTTTTATGCCGTGGTACCGCCTAGTAACAACATCCCACGCGCCCTCTGCGGTAAATATGCGCCCGCCTGCGCAAGGCACGCAGCAGCGCCTTAGGCAGCGTCAAGCCCACGGCGGCCCCGGCCCCAGCGGCCGTGCGCCTGCTGTGCAGGTCACCGCGCAGGCCTCCACGCAGGCCCGCGCCATAATCGACTTGAGCGCTCAGATCAAGGGCCGCAAGGCGGCGCGGTGCTAACAAAGTGGTCTCTTTTCTCACTTGAGAAAGGCGCGCAATCTGATGTTTATCGTGGTGGGGCACGCAGGCGGCGGCCTGCTCCGTTTCAAGTGAGAGCGTTTATCAAGACGCTTCTCAACTTTCTTGTTAAGATGGGCGCCACTTGATGCGACACCAATAGCAGGTCGCGTACCCGTCTTAATCTTGGTGCCCTGTGACGCAAGTAGGCTTGAAGCCTTATGTGCATGGTGCCCTCACATTACAAGGAGAATCCCATGGTTACTCGTCTTAAGGCTTGCAATGGTATGGTTGGTGAAGGCGTTAAGTTCGACCGTATCCGCCGCGTTACCGGTTATTTAGTTGGTACCTTAGATCGCTTCAACAACGGCAAGCGCGCCGAGGAGCATGACCGCGTCAAGCACGGCTTCAGCTCCCTGACCAAGTAAGGCCGCACGACCTCAAGCCTCTCTGACTAAAGCCCCTGCCGGGGCTTTAGTCGTTACTGGGCCCGGCGTGCCTTGGCAGGCAAGGGCCCACACCGACCGCGGCAAGTGCCCAAGTGCCCGCGGCGCGGGTATAATGCCGCCGTTTTGTTTCTTGGTTTGAGGGTGCCATCATGTGCTTTTTGGTAGATTCGCATTGTCACTTAGCTTCGCTCACCTTCGAGGGCAAGGGCCCCAAGAGTGTAGCTGAGGTGATCGCGCGGGCGCGCGCCTGCGGCGTGACCCATATGCTGTCGGTGGCCTGCACCATTGCCGACTACGATGCCATGATGAAGCTGATCGCGCCCTTTGATGGCATTTACAACGCCTGCGGCATTCACCCGCTCAATCTAGAAGAGGCCGGGGCATGGCGCGAAGAGGATTTGGCCGCCTGCCTCACCGATGATAAGTGCGTGGCCCTCGGCGAAACGGGCCTTGATTACTTCTATGCCGCCGACTCGCGTGAGGCGCAACTTGATTCCTTTGCCCGCCAAATCGACTTAGCGTGCCAAGTTAACAAGCCTCTGATCATCCATGCTCGCGCTGCCCACCATGACACGGTGGAGCTGATGCGCTCCCACAACGCCCGCGACTGCGGCGGCGTGATGCACTGCTTTTGCGACGAAGTTGAGATGGCACGCGAATGCCTCGATTTAGGCTTCTTTATCTCCTTCTCCGGCATTGCCACCTTCAAGGCAGCCGACAACGTGCGCGAGGTGGTCAAGTACGCCCCGCTCGATCGCATCATGGTCGAGACCGACTGCCCATATTTAGCGCCGGTACCGGTGCGCGGCGTCGACAACGAACCGGCCTTTGTCCGCTACACCTTAGAGTTCATCGCCGACTTAAAGGGCATCTCTCCGAAGGCCTTAGCCCAGCAGACCAGCGCCAACTTCGAGCAATGTTTTAAGGTCAAGCTCGGCCCCGTTTCCAACGCCAACGTTCCGGACAAGGACGTCTCCACCTACAAGCTCGAGAAGATCTTCCACAAGGGCTGGCCGTACTAATCAGCGTACTGCGTCCCCAGTAAGGGTGCAGCAGGGCACGGTTACAGGCCGTTCCGCGCACCGCTGCGAGCTCCGGGCAGGTCGGCTTGGTCTCTAAGGAGGATAGGGGCGATCCGGCGCTCCTGCGGGGTGCGTGAGCCCCAACTGCGGCGGCCCACCAGCCCAACCCAGCCAACGGCTAGGCCAATCCTAACGCTCGCCAAGCAACGCGCGAGCAGCCCCATGGTGGTTAGGCCACTATGGCAACGGCTGCGCTCGCTGCGCACCGCTTCGAGCTCCGGGCAGGTCGGCTTGGTCTCTAAGGAGGATAGGGGCGATCCGGCGCTCCAGCGGGTTGCGCGAGCCCCAACTGCGGCGGCCCACCCGCCCCACCCAGCCAACGGCTAGGCCAGTCCTAACGCTCGCCAAGCAACGCGCGAGCAGCCCCATGGTGGTTAGGCCACTCTGGTAGCGGCTGCGCTCGCCGCGCGCCGCTTCAGGCTGCGGGAAGGCCGGATTGCTCTCTATGGTGAAGGGGCTGAGGCCGCTCCGGCGCTCCAGCGGGTTGCGCGAGCCCCAACTGCGGCGGCCCACCCGCCCCACCCAACCAACGGCCGGGCCAATCACACCGCTGACCATGCAACGCGCGAGCAGCCACATGGTGGTTAGGCCACTCTGGTAGCGGCTGCGCTCGCCGCGCGCCGCTTCAGGCTGCGGGAAGGCCGGATTGGTCTCTATGGGGGAAGGGGCTGAGGCCGCTCCGGCGCTCCAGCGGGTTGCGTGAGCCCCAACTGCGGCGGCCCACCCGCCCAACCCAACCAACGGCTAGGCCAGTCCTAACGCTCGCCAAGCAACGGCAGCCCCATGGTGGTTAGGCCACTCTGGTAGCGGCTGCGCTCGCCGCGCGCCGCTTCAGGCTGCGGGAAGGCCGGATTGGCCT
>CALXNA010000064.1 GCA_944389615.1 uncultured Anaerobiospirillum sp.
ATGCTTAGCTCAGTTTGGTTAGAGCATCTGCCTTACAAGCAGAGGGTCATAGGTTCGAGTCCTATAGCATCCACCATCGGAACTCTTCGAGTTCTTTTTTTATCACCTGATGTTGTATCTATGAAACCGCCTGCGGCGGCCTCCTCCCTCGCCTGCAGCAGCTCCGCACCATCCCCCAAGACCACATCATGCCAATGTCCCCATCCTGACTTCGTGCCTCATGATGCCCGAAGCTGTGGTATCGCGCCCGTGATTACTTGAAGACCATGACGGCCCTCTGCGCCTGAAGTGGAGCGCGTCACAGCCCAAGTGGCCCAAGGAAACCGTGGGTCGGCCTAGTCCGGTGGTGCCCACAACTTGCCCCTTTACCCTTAGAGACCAACAGCCTTCCCGAGGCCTGAAGCGGCAAGCGGCGAGTGCAGCCGCGGCCATAGTGGCCCAATAGGGAACCTTGGGGCGGCCTGAACGTGGGCTTTCAGGCTTTGGGAATGGCCGACCGTGGTTAGGGGGCGGGTGGGCCGCCGCAGTTGGGGCTCGTGTAACCTGAGTGGGAGCCGTAATGCCTCAACCTCCTTAGAGACCAAGGATCCTTCCGTGCCCGAAACGCAAGTGGAGCGCGTCACAGCCCGTGCCCGAAACGCAAGTGGAGCGCGTCACAGCCCGTGCCCGAAACGCAAGTGGAGCGCGTCACAGCCCAAGTGGCCCGATAGGTAACCATGAGCCACGCCGCCGCGCACTTAGAGCTCGAGGGTGAGGGCGCGGCTCATGGTGGCGATGAGGTTGTAGCCGTCCCAGATGCGATTGCATTCCAAGGCCCGGCCCCATGCCACGATGCGGCAGATCCCACGCGGTGGAGTGGCGGCGATTGCCTCTTGCCATTGCGCCGCACTCAGCCCTAAGGAGCAAATGGTTTGCTCGTGCTCAGAGCAGTAGGCCAAGACCTCATTGAGGTTTGGGGTGCTGAGCTCATAGAATAGGCCATGGCCTTGGTGGCTGGAGCGCTCAAGCTGTGCCCAAGAGTTAAGCTGCAGGCGCAGGTGGGAGTTGAGCACCGAGAGGCCATAGCTGTAGTTGATGGGCAGCGAGGTGATGGGGCGCTCATTTTGATTGAGCTCTAAGTAGTGGGCAATGGCCTTGGCGTTGCTCTGCAGATTAGAGGCGCTCAGGCGCACTACCTTCGGACTGCCCGTACTCACTGAGGTGCTCAGTAGCAGAGCTAAGTCAGGATGCAGCACCGTGGGCTGTTGGCGCGGGCGGTGAGCGTAAACTGCGGCGCGCTGCTCTCAGGCGTGGTGCTGTGGTAGAGAAAGTCAGGCTGGTAGGTGTTAATGATGGCGCTTTACAGCTCAGCTTTGAGGTTACCGGCCAAGAGCAGTGGCACATGGCCGTGCCGCAGGCAGCCTAAGTAGGCGGCGACACAGACAGCCTAAGTAGGCGGCGACACAGTCAATGCAGTTGTGGCACAGGATTAACACTAAGGCCCGCGTTTTGGGCGCAAGCTGCTGGGCAAAGGCAGCGGCGCGCTGGGCTAACTCGTTGTAGGTGACTCTCTGTCCGTACTCATCTTGCAGCGCGCAGTGCGCGCCCCAGTGCTCAAGCTGCCAAAACTGATGTTCCATTCCTACTCGGCGCTGAGCTCTGGGAGCCGCTCCTTGTTGATGTTAGATTTGCGCCTGCCCGCTGCTGGACGCAAGCCTTGCTGCTTGGGCGGGCGCGGGTGCTATTTACCTTGCTATTTGGCTTGCTGATTGCCTTGGACAATCTTCATGGCCGAGCTGATGAGCGAGGTCATATCGCCCATATTGGCCGGGACAATCAGGGTGTTGTTGGTGCGCGCCAGTTGCTGGAAGGCCTCGACATACTTCTCGGCGACTTGCAGGTTAACCGCGGTCATGCCGCCTTGCGCTTGCGAGGCGTCAGCGACCTTGCGAATGGCCTCGGCCGTGGCGCTGGCGATGGCTAAGGTTGCCGCCGCTTGACCTTCGGCCTTGTTGATCTCCGCTTGCTTTTCACCTTCGGACTTGGCGATGGCCGCTTCCTTTTCACCGGTGGCTAAGTTGATCTGCTCTTGCTTGCGGCCTTCGGACTCGGCAATCAAGGCGCGCTTTTCACGCTCGGCGGTGATCTGCTGTTGCATTGCTTGCAAGATGACCGCAGGTGGCGTTAAGTCCTTGATCTCATAGCGCAGTACCTTGACGCCCCAGTTTAAGGCTGCCGCATCAATGGCCGAGACCACCTCAGAGTTGATGACATCACGCTCCTCAAAAGTCTTATCGAGCTCCATGCGGCCGATGACCGAACGTAAAGTCGTCTGCGCGAGCTGCGTGATCGCAATGATGTAGTTGGAGGTACCGTAGCTCGCGCGCATCGGGTCGGTGACTTGGAAAAAGAGCACGCCGTCGACGCTCAGCTGGGTGTTATCACGGGTGATGCAGACCTGCGCTGGGGTATCAAGCGGGATCTCCTTTAAGGAGTGGCGGTAGGCGACGCGGTCGACGAAGGGGATGATGAAGTTCAGACCCGGGTTTAATACTGCGTGGAACTTGCCTAAACGCTCGATGACCCAAGCAGACTGCTGCGGTACCACCTTGATGCTCTTGTAGGCAAAGATGATGGCCAAGATCAAGAACACAATGGCAAAAGTTAAGGTGCCAGTGAGAAAGTCGGCAATGTTGGACATAATGCAACGCAGGCAAAGCCTGCCCTCCAAGGCTGTGGGGCTTATTTCAAGGTTGTGGGGCTTATTTAGGTTGGGACTCTTCAGTCGAAGCCGGGACTGGGGCCGGTGGCTCGGTCAGCTTGTCGCCTAAGACCAGCTTGGAGCCATCGAGCTTGGTAATAAAGTAGATGCCCGGCGTCAGCACGGCGCTGGGGTGGTAGGCCTCCCATTGAGCCCCGCGGTAGGTGACTTGGGCCGTGCCATCTTCTTTGATGTTATCGGCCTTGACCACGACGCGCTGGCCGACATCGAGCTGATTGCTGTGGCGGTCGCTCATTTGCTTGAAGCGCTTGCGCAGGTAAAAGCACAAGACCGAAGCCACGATTGTGGCCAAGGCGGCCGCCATGATTTGCTGCTGGAAGCTCTGCTCTAAGTAGGCGCTGATACCGCCGACAATGGCTCCGACAGCGACTGCCAAGAGGTAAAACGACATCAGGTTCATTTCGGCGATTACGACCACGAGCGCGAGGATGAACCAAGCAATGTAGTACAAAGTCACGGTGAGATTCCTCTTAGTAGGTTGACGTTACAGCTGACGGCGCAGGCTCTTACTTTTGACTAAGGCAAAAATAAAGCCACCTAGGGCCACGATGAAGACGGCAAGGACGATGAGATTGCCCGGGAAGTAGAGGTCGCCACTGAGCAACAAGGCTAAGGTAAAGAGACCAAACACCGTGGTGGCACCTTGCAGGCTGTGGAGCTTGCGGATTTGCTGCTCGACCTCGCGCCGCGCGTTAGCGCTCAAAGGTGGACGGCTGCTGCCCATACTCTTACCCATGCCTTTGCTCAGCTGTGGGCCTTTGCCCACAGGGGCCGCTGTCCCCTGCGCCAGTCCTTGATTCATGCTGGCGGCGGCGCGGCTTGGTTGCGGGCGTTCGAGCGTGCTGGGACGCGCTTGGGGGCGCTGCTGGGCGCTGTGGTGGAGCGCATCCATGGTGCGCTGGTGTTGGCTGCGGATTTTGGCAAAGCTATCTTGCGGGCTCTCGTAGCTGCCGGTCATGCTCGGGGGCAGTGGTTTGCCTGCCAAGCGTTGCTGCAAGGCCAATTGGTGGAGCTCCTCGATATAGCTGACAAAGTCACCATCCTTGAGCTCGTAAGGTACGGTGGTACTAAAGCGGGCATGACTTCGTGACATGAGGGCACTCCTTTGTGGGCATCAGAGCCGCACCCGGCCGCTGCAGGCGTGGTGATGACTTACCTGCCTTACATCATAGCCGAAAAAGGGAGGCCCGTCGTGACGAAGTAGCCCTAAGCGCGACCAGCTCCTAAAGAGGTATGAGGCTCGCCCCTTGTGTCCTTAGAGACCTAAGCTGCCTGCCCGAAGCGTGATACGGCAAGCGGCAAGCGCAGCCGCGGCCTGAGTGGCCCAGCAAGGAACCACGGGGCTGCCTGAGCGTGGGGCTTGGCGTTGGGAGCGGCTCGGCCGTGGTTAGGGTGTGGTGGGGGGCCGTTGTTGAGGCTGACGCAAGTTGAGATTGGCCGTATGGCCTGAGGCCATGTCCTTAGAGACTTGGGCTGGTGAGGGGGCGTTGCTCATGCGGGCGGCTTGGCTGGGGAGGTGATGAGGGGCGGGCGCAGAAAGTCCGCAGTTGTTGCGACTGCGGACTGCGAGTAGTTGATGGATTGAACGCCTCAGATCTTATGGGTGAGGTCGAACTCACCGCGGTTGATCTTGGCAACAAGCTCGGCGTGCTCTTCTTCGTTAAAGAAGTAGAACTTGAGGACGATGAGACGCACGATCTCACCGATGATCGGTACGGCGGAGACAAACAAGAAGAGCGTGTCTAAGGTCTCTGGGCTTTGGATACTGTCAGGAACGTAGCCGCAGATGGCAAGGACAATTCCGGTGATGCCGCCAGCTAAGGCTACCGAGAGCTTGCCGGTAAAGGTTTGCCCGGCAAAGGTGATGGCGGCGCAGCGCTTGCCGGTGTGGTAGTACGAGTACTCAACCGTGTCGGCAATCATGGTTGAGACCAGAGGGTTGGTCATCATGAAGATGGTGGTGATGATGGCCAGCCACGCAATGACCGCGGTGGTGGACTCGTAGCCGGTAAAGTAGAAGCCAAGGCGCGCCACGATGCCTAAGATGCACAGCACGATAAAGATGTCGCGCTTTCTAAAGCGGGCGGTAAAGAACGGCGTGACGAGGCAGGCTAAGGAGCTGCAGGTGGTAATGGTGCCAATGGCCGCCATCAGAGAAGCATTGCCCAGATTGTAGGTAAAGAAGTAGATGTAGATGTTGCCGGCAATGTTGGTGAAGATGTTCATGAAGAAGATGGCGAGGATCATGAACAGCGGCTTGTTGCCTGCAACCACCTTAAAGGTTTGCAGCAGCGTGACCTTGGCCGCATCTCCCTGCGGGCGCACCGCCTCCTTGGTATTGAAGTAGCCGTTGAGCATTAAGATCAAGCCGCCCACCATCATGATGATGACTGCAGGCAGATAGCCTTGATCGTCACGCCCTTCGGCAAACAGAGCCGCCAAGTACGGGAAGATCGCCATGCTCAGGCCAATGCCGACGTTGACGCCCAACATGGCGCAGGTTGCGGCCTTGGCGCGCTCTTGGGGGTGATCGGAGAGCACCGTGGTCATCGACCAAAACGGCAGATCGGAGATGGTGTAGAGCGTACCCCACAAGATGTAGGTGGCACCGGCGTAAATGGTCTTGGTCGTGATGCTGCCATCGATGTTGATAAAGGCCAAGATCGTGATGGCGAAGATCACAAACGGCATAAAGCCTAAGAACGGGCGGTACTTGCCGCGCTTGAGGTTGAGCGAGTCAATGAGACCGGCGAAAATCGGGTCATTGCAGGCATCCCAGACACGGGCGATCAAGAAGATGACGCTGGCCGAGACCGGCGAGATCTTCAAGATGTCGGTGTAAAAGAAGAGGATAAAGGTGCCCACTAAGCCAAAGGAGAAGCATTGGCCCATGGCAAAGCCAAAGTATGAGGCCAAAGTCCTAAGCGGAATCTTGATGGTGTTCATCGCTATGCCCCTTGGCGTTCACGGACGTCTGGTTGGGTACGCTGCTCGGAGCGGGCGCGCAGTGCTACAAACAACTCCACTTCCTGCTGGGAGTACGGGGTGCCGTCTTGGTGGAACAGATCGTGGAACCAAGTCTGAGCGTAGTCCGGCGAGTTTTGCATCACCACCGGCCATGGCAGATGGGTCTGGGTGCGACCATTGACGAGGCCCCAGTTGTAGCAGCCGACGCGCTCGCGCTCGAAGATCGGCAAAATGTCCTCGACCGTAGACTGGGCGTGACGGGCTAACCACTCGGTGCACAGGAGCGGGCGCTGATACTGCTTGAGCAACGCGATGCTCTCTTCAATCACATCCTTAGGCGCATAGGCGTGAAAGGAGATGATGTCCGAGTGCTCAAGGCACAGCTGGTCGATGGGGCTGGCAAAGAGCTTGACGTCGCGCTTGATAAAGGTCTTCATATTGCGCCATGCGCCAATGGTGATAGGTTGGCTTGGGTCGCAGGAGCGTACCCAGGCAATGGCGCGCTCGCATAACTCGTAGGCGCGCTGTAGCAGCGGCCCGTCAAAGTGCCCTTCTATGCCGCCCTCTAAGAAGATGCCATCGTTGGTCGGCTCGTTGTAGACGTCCCAGACCAAGACGCGCTCATCGTCTTTAAAGGTGGTGACCACATCCTTGATGTAGCGCTCGACATGGCCCCACAGATCCGGGAGTACCACGATGTTGCGGCCTGGGCTCGCGGCACCTTGAGAATTGTGCACGCCCGGACGCGGCTCCTTTTGGCGCCCAATCCAAGGGTGATCACCGGAGAAGCCGCAATCGTCCATCAAGGTGAGCATGGTGCTAATACCATGATCTGTGGCCGCCTGCAGGAAGGCGTCGATGCGCGCCATCAGGCCGTCGCGATCGTAGAGCCACACGATAAAGGGCAGGTTGATGCGCAGGGTGTTCATCTGATACACCTGCTGAGCCCAGCTCAGCTCGCGCTTGATGGTCGGCAAGTCGAAGGTTTGGGCCTGCCATAACTCGTTCCAGTTGACGGCGCTTGCTGGCAAGTAGTTCATGCCCACCAGCCATGGGCGCTGGTGATACCAAGCATTGATTTGCGCTTCGGACCAACGTGTTTGCATCGTAATTTCCTCGTCATAAACATCCTGTGCTAATAATATAAGCTCATTGAGTGAAAAATATCAGTACAGTTGCTAATAATGTTTAGCAACTGTGAGCTACTTCACATCTGATGTCGGCGGTGAACAGCACCTTAAAGGTGTATGTTTGGCCTGAGCCAATATCTATTAGCAGAGGTGGCAGCGCGGGGCAGGCGCGCAGCGTGGGGCTTCTCAGGTACAATGGGCGCGCGACAGTCCGTCAGGTATGAGCTGCATCAGGTCTGAGATCAGGCTGCCTGATTGAGGCCATGGGCGGGCGCTAATATCTTCGGTAGAGGGCTTATGACAAAGAAAGTAACCATGGCGCAGATTGCCGCAGCCGCGGGCGTCTCGCAGCCGACGGTCTCCTTGGTGTTAAACGGCTCGGCGGACAATGCCCGCATTAAGCCGCAGACCCAGCTCAAGGTGCTGGAGGTGGCCCAGCGCTTGGGCTATCACCGCCTCAATCAGCCGGTGCTGGCCGGAGCGCGCCGCATTGCCTTGGTGCTCGATGGCTCCATCATCACCAACGACCACTTCATCACCGCCCTCAATGAAGCCAATGAACGCGCCAACGAGCTGGGTCTCACCTTATGCCAGCTGGATACAGCCAACAATGATCAAGGCTGCGCTATTGTGCGCAAGGAGATCAACTCAGGCTTCTACGCCGGGGTCATCATTGCCACGAACGTTACCTCCGAGCTGCGCCATGACTTTGCCTGCGCAGTGCCGCAGGTCTATCTCAATTGCATGCCGCGCAATAACTTTGAGGTGTGCGCGATTGTGCCTGATGACTATGGAGCTAGTTACGATCTAGCGGTCAGCCTTGTCGGTAAGTACCAGCGGCCCTTGATTGTGGCCGGAGATGAGTGGATGCGGGCCACGGCTGACCGCTGCCGTGCCATTCGCGATGCCTACCAAGAGCAGGGCATTGCGGTGTCAGGAGAGCACATCATCTATACCTCGTGGTCGTTTAAGAACGCCTTTACCAAGACCTACGCGCGCTTGACCGATCGTGCGCAGCCGCGCCCGGACATCATCTTCTGTGGCTCGGACTTTTTAGCGGCCTCGGTCTATCAGGCAGTCTTCTGCGCCGGGCTTAAGATCCCGCAGGACATTGCGGTGGCCGGGTTTGATGACCAGCCGCTAGCATCCAACCTTGTGCCGGAGCTGACCACGGTGGAGCTGCCTTACGCGCAAATGGGCGCAATGGCAGTCGATCTGCTGCAGCAATGCATACAGCAAAAGGGCGCAGTGCCCGCGAAGATCAACCGGCTCAAAGGCCGGGTCATGCTGCGCGCATCGACTTAGCGCGCGCCTTGGCGCTGCGGCGCCTTGGCTTCAGCTTGCTTGCGCATCCGCCGGGGGTGGTGTGCTGTGACTGAGCGCCTGTTTTGCCTTGGGGCGGAGCGCCTTGGGCGGCGTGATTTTTGGTCTAAAGTGTGAGGTCGGTGCTTGCAAAAAAGCGCAATTTTTCCTAGAGCGTCCTTGGCACAAGGCATCCTTGGTCTGATATAATCTCGCAAATTTTACTGAGGAGGCACTATGCTGCGCATCGTTGAAGAAGCTCTGACCTTTGATGATCTGTTATTAGTTCCAGCACACTCTACGGTGTTGCCTAATACCGCCGATCTGAGCACTTACCTTACCTCCAACATCAAGATCAACATCCCAATGATCTCTTCGGCCATGGACACCGTGACCGAGGCTAACTTGGCCATCGCCTTAGCGCAAGAAGGTGGCATTGGCTTCATTCATAAGAATATGCCAATCGACAAGCAGGCTGATGAGGTATTACGCGTCAAGCGCTTTGAGAGTGGCATGGTCACTAAGCCAGTCGTCGTCAACCCAGATGCCACTTTAGCTGATGTGCGCGCCTTAACTGCCAAGCATGGTTTTGCCGGCTTCCCAGTAGTCGATGCTAACGACAACCTCTTGGGCATTATCACGGGCCGTGATGTCCGCTTCTTAACCGACCTCTCTTTGAAGGTGCATGAGATCATGACGCCTAAGGAGCGTCTCGTCACCGTGCGTGAGAACACCCCACGCGAAGACGTCATCGCACTGATGCAAAAGCATCGCATTGAGAAGGTGCTGGTCGTCGATGATGCCTTCCGCTTAAAGGGCATGATCACCGTTAAGGACTTCAACAAGGCCGCCAACAAGCCTAACGCCTGTAAGGATGCCTTAGGCCGTCTGCGCGTTGGTGCTGCTATTGGCGCAGGCCCGGGCAACGAAGAGCGCGCCCGTGTCTTAGTTGAGGCCGGTGTTGACGTGCTGTTAGTTGACTCCTCGCACGGCCACTCCCAAGGTGTCTTAGACCGCCTCAAGTACTTACGTGAGACCTATCCTGACCTGCCGATCATCGGTGGTAATGTCGCAACCGCCGAAGGCGCCATTGCCTTAGCTGAGGCTGGTGTTAACGCCGTTAAGGTCGGTATTGGCCCAGGCTCGATCTGCACCACCCGTATGGTAACCGGCTGCGGCGTTCCACAGATGACCGCGATTGCTAATGCTGTTGAGGCCTTACGCGGCTCTGATATCAAGGTCATCGCCGATGGTGGTATCCGCTACTCGGGCGATATTGCCAAGGCCTTAGCCGCCGGTGCTCACTGCGTTATGGTCGGCTCGATGTTCGCTGGTACCGAAGAGGCCCCAGGCGAGATCGAAATCTACCAAGGCCGCTCCTTTAAGTCCTACCGCGGTATGGGCTCGTTAGCTGCTATGGCTAAGGGCTCGGCTGACCGCTACTTCCAGACGGACAATGCCGCCGATAAGCTGGTACCAGAGGGCATCGAGGGGCGTGTCGCTTATAAGGGCGCCCTGCGTGGCATTATCCACCAGCAAATGGGGGGCCTGCGCTCGGCCATGGGCCTGACTGGTTGCGCCACCATCGAAGAGCTGCGCACTAAAGCCAAGTTTGTACGCATCACTGGTGCTGGTATCCGCGAGTCGCACGTCCACGACGTCACCATCACCAAGGAAGCTCCAAACTACCAAAGCCATTAGTCGGAGCATCAGTGGTTTGATGCCCCTTACGGGGCGCGAGTAGCTCCTGCTGCCTCCTTCCTTTAGGAGTTGCTCTTAGCGCCCTGACATCAGGTCAGGGCGCGCGCGTATTTAGGTCACGCCGGTGCCGCAAGGTCACGAAGGTACCGGGAGGTCACTGCAGTCACGTGACCTGCAGGTCACGGTGGAGACCGTGCCGTTTCTTAGTTCTGCCGTCAGGCACGTCATTAGGGTTGAGCCCATGGCCAATATCCATTCTGAGAAGATTCTGATCCTCGATTTTGGATCGCAAGTTACGCAGCTCATCGCTCGCCGCGTGCGCGAGATCGGGGTGTACTGCGAAATCTATCCGTTCGATGCTGACGTGGCGCGCTTAAAGGAATTTGCCCCACAAGGCATCATCCTGTCCGGTGGCCCAGAGTCGACCACCGAGGAAGGCTCGCCGCGCGCCCCAGAGTGGGTCTTTGAGGCTGGGGTACCGGTCTTAGGCATTTGCTATGGTCTGCAGACGATGGCAGTGCAATTAGGCGGCGCCGTCCAAGGCTCTGATCACCGCGAGTACGGCTATGCTGCGGTTGAGATCAAGGCTGCCTGCCCATTGTTTGAAGGCTTAACCGATCATGAGGGCGCGCAGCGCCTCGATGTCTGGATGAGCCATGGTGATAAGGTCACCGCGATCCCAGAGGGCTTTGTCACCGTAGGTGCCACCGACACCTGCCCATATGCCGCCATCTATGATGCCTCCCGTCAGTTCTATGGCGTGCAATTCCACCCTGAGGTCACTCACACCAAACAAGGTGGCGAGTTCCTGCGCCGCTTTGTCATTGACGTGTGCAAGCTCCAAGGCCTGTGGTCGCCTTCGGCCATTATCGAAGATGCGGTCGCCCGGATCCGCGAGCAGGTTGGCTCCTCGAAGGTCTTATTAGGCCTATCCGGTGGTGTCGACTCCTCGGTGACTGCTCTGCTGTTACACCGCGCCATCGGCGAGCAGCTGGTCTGCGTCTTCGTCGATAATGGCTTACTGCGCTTAAACGAAGGCCAGCAGGTTAAGGACATGTTCTCGGGCTTAGGCCTGAACATCGTCTATGCCGATGCCTCCGAGCGCTTCTTAAAGGTTTTAGAGGGCATCAGTGACCCTGAGGCCAAGCGCAAGGCCATTGGCCACACCTTTATCGATGTCTTTGCCGATGAGGCGCGCAAGCTCGATGGCGTAGACTTCTTGGCCCAAGGCACCATCTATCCGGACGTAGTGGAGTCCGCCCAGACCAAGACCGGTAAGTCGCATGTCATCAAGTCGCACCACAATGTCGGCGGCTTACCTGAGGATCTCAAGTTCAAGTTAGTCGAGCCACTGCGCGAGCTCTTTAAGGATGAGGTCCGTAAGATCGGTGTGGAGTTGGGCTTGCCGGTGAAGATGGTGCAGCGTCACCCGTTCCCAGGCCCGGGCTTGGGCGTCCGCGTCTTAGGTGAGGTCAAGAAGGAGTACTTAGATCTGCTGCGTCAAGCTGATGCCATCTTCATGGAGGAGCTCAACAACAGCGGTTGGTACGACCAAGTAAGCCAAGCCTTCACTGTCTTCTTGCCGGTACGCTCGGTTGGCGTTATGGGCGATGGCCGCCGCTATGACTACGTAGTATGCCTGCGCGCGGTTAAGACCATCGACTTTATGACTGCCAAGTGGGCAGAGTTGCCATACGACCTCTTAGGGCGCATCTCCAACCGCATCATCAATGAAGTCAATGGCATCTCCCGCGTCTGCTACGACGTCTCGGGTAAGCCACCTGCCACGATTGAGTGGGAATAAGCTCGGTTAAGCCGAAGCGCGCAAGCCTGTAGCGGTAGGGGTACGAGCCCTTATGGTTACAGGCTTGTTGCTTATGAGGGGGGCGCTTGGTTCAGAACTTGCCTCAGCCTCGAGCTGAGGTCGATAATGACGGCCACTCAGGCGCATGTCTGTGATTAGGGAGTGAGCCTGTGCGTGGGCGCCGGGCGGTTTGAGGGACTGAGGCGATGGCTGAAGATAGAGCGTTACATCTGGTGCTGGAAAAGCGTCAGTCGGATGAAGAGAAGGCGCTTGAAGACTGGGTCTTTTGCCGCAACCAAGTCAGCAGCTACGAAAAGCAGATCAAGCAGGTCGAAGACTTCCGTATGAGCTACATTGCGGAGATGCAAAATGAAGGGCGTATGGGCCTGACCGGCACTAAGATCTTGGCCTACCAAGCTTTTATCGAGAAGCTCGACAACATCGCGCTCAAGCAACGCCAAGAACTGCAACGCCTGCACATGCTCACCGAGCAAAAGCGCCAGATCTACTTAACGCGCCAAAAAGAGCGCAAGATTATCGAGACCTTGCTCGAAAAGCACCGCATCAAGCGCTTAAAAGAGGAACAGCGGCGCGAGCAGAAGCTGTTAGACGAGTATGTCGTCTCGACCTACTCGCGGCGCCAGCAGGCTGCCGCCCAAGCAGCGGCGCAGCAAGAGTACTAAGCTAGGCCTACTTGAAGAATGGAGCGCCTGCCTCCATATTGGTAGTGGTAGCAACGAGCGTAGGCGGCGCGCAGTCGTGGCGCTTGCGCTTTGATCCTTATCTTCTCTAAGATAGTGCTGAACCGACCGGTCTTGGGAGCCGGTGAGCTACACACGATAAGGGATAGGCAAGATGCGTTATTTGGTGCTCTCTGACATTCACGGCGGAGCCGATGAGCTCAGTCAGGCGCTTACGTACTTTGAGTCGTACCATTGTGATTTCTTGGTGCTGCTGGGCGACCTGCTCAACCATGGCCCCCGCAATAAGGTGCCCGCAAGCTACGAGCCGCCTAAGGTAGCACAGCTGCTCAACGCCATGCATACCAAGATCATCTCCGTGCGCGGCAATTGCGACAGCGAAGTGGACAGCATGATGTTCGACTTCCCGTGCAATAGCCCGTATGGCTATATCTTGGTGCCTACCGCCCACGGCGTGCAGCGGATCTTCTTAACCCACGGTCACCTCCATAAGATTGACAGCGGCGACTGCTCAAGCGCTAACGAGCTGCGCGATAAGCTCGGCCTCAAGCCGCGCGATATCGTGCTCTCGGGCCATACCCATGTCGCAGGTATCTTCATGAAGCCCAACGGCCTCATCAACATCAACCCCGGTTCCACCACGATCCCCAAGGGCGGCACCAAGGCAGGCTTTGCCTTGATCTTAGAAGACCGTATTGAGTTGAGAGATTTAGACGACAACTTGGTTGACCAATACCGCTACGACTTGGCTTAGGAAAGTGGCCTTGGTGCGCTGCTGCCAGCGCCTTGCAATGCGGCGCAGACGGTGTTGCGATGGTGCCGCGTCAGCACAGAAGGCGGCGCAAAGAAAAGCGCGCAAGCGATGGCCGTCGGGGGACGGCTGCGGTGAGCAAACATAATTGAAAAATCTGGGCGCGCAATCCCATGACCTTTAGGTCGTGGGTCAAGCGCCCAAAAAAATGCTATACTAGCTGTGTGACAAGGTGGTTTTCTCATAACAGGTATAAATATCTTTTGCAGTACCATGTCAT
>CALXNA010000065.1 GCA_944389615.1 uncultured Anaerobiospirillum sp.
CAGAAGTGAAATGAAGTCACGCCGATGATAGTGCAACGTACGATTGTGCGAAAGTAGGTCATCGCCAAGCTTGAATTTTACTTCTTAGTGCTGATATGGCTCAGTTGGTAGAGCGCACCCTTGGTAAGGGTGAGGTCCCGAGTTCGATTCTCGGTATCAGCACCATCTTCTCTCAAGGGAAGCAGGAACCACCGCACGGTGGTTTTTTTTTGTACCTACGGCATAGATTTAACATAACTTCAGTAAAGTTACCGCTTGTTAAAAGTAGTCACGAGCTGCCTTTTGCGCGATAGATAAGTAGCTGAGCGAAAATTTTTGCGCAGATCTTCTAGACAGCAGGCCGACGCGCTGACGCGCGCCGCCTGATGCCACGGGCCTTGGCGCCTAGCGCCTTAGTTGCGCTCACTTCATGCCCAGCGCGCAGGCCTTGTCGCAGGGCCTGCCCCGCTTTAGGCTGAAAGTAAGGACAAAACTTTGTTCCGACCATCCTTGGTTCTTGACTTTCAGCGCGGGGTAATGCTATGGCATCAGCTCTTGATCACTTAACAGTTCAACTTCCCAATACCACGACTGCCGCCGCAGTTGGTGAGTCCTTAGGCCACGCTTCCTTTGGCAGTTCCTTAAGCAAGGCGCCGCTGACTACCAGTGAGACCTCCGCGCCGGTGGCAGCACCGGCATGGCAGCAGGGGGCTGCCACGCAAGCGTTGCACCTGCCGATGCCGGGCAGCGACGAGACCAGCTTTGAGCAGCTCTTGACCTTCATTCGTACCAATAGCCCCAACAAGAAGGCCCAAGGCCTGAATTTTGAGCACTTAGTGCGGGCTATCCTGAGCTCAGCGCAGCCGTGGTGTGAGCGCTATAGCGCAGTACAGAGCTATGCCCAGTGGGCTCAAGCGCATCCGCAGCTGGCTGATACCACCCGCGACTTGGGCATCGACTTGGTGGCCACTAACCGCGACGTTGTGGCTCCTGACGGCACGGCCGCTGACGGTGCAGCCCTTGACGGCACAGTCACTGACAGTGCAGCTACCGACGGCGCGGCTACGGAAAGCTTCACCGCGATTCAGTGCAAGTTCTTTGCTCCGGGCCATGCCATCGCCAAGAGTGAGCTCGACTCCTTTATCGCGGAGTCCAATCGTCCCTGCTTTACGGCGCGCTGCTTGGTACACACCGGCCACTTAGGGCCAAATGCCTTGTATGCACTCAACCACTGTCAGCCTGCGGTACAGGTCATTGGCCCCTATGAGCTTTCCGGAGCCAACGTCAATTGGGATCGCTTCATCCAGACCAATCAGGTGGAGCTCACCCACAATGAGCTGCGTGTCTACCAACGGGAGGCGGTGGCTCAGGTCGTAGCAGGCTTTCATGAACACGACCGCGGCCAGATGATTATGGCCTGCGGCACTGGCAAAACCTTTACCGCGCTTAAGGTCGCCGAAGCGCAGGTCAAGCCACAGGGCTTGGTCTTGTACGTGGCCCCGTCCCTTGCCTTGGTCTCACAGTCCATAACCGAGTGGAAACGCCACAGTGTTCGGCCTATTACTGCCTTTGCCGTCTGCTCGGATACCCAAGTAGGGCAAAGCAAGGGCGCCCGCAATGAAGAGCTCGGGATCTCTTTCCTCGCTCCCAGCGAGCTGGCTTACCCAGTGACCACCGATGCCGCGCAGCTGAGCCACACCGTGGCCCAACCGGGCCCAGAGCAAGGGCTGCGTGTCATCTTTACCACGTACCAGTCCCTTGATGTGATCTACCAAGCTCAGCATGCCTATGGCCTGCCGACCTTCGATCTCATCATCTGCGATGAGGCGCATCGCTCGGCGGGCGCCTATCTGAGCGCTGAGCGCAACTTAGGCCTTGCTGCGGCGCAGGCGATGGACCGGTCGCCGCAAGTCCCGGCCTTGACGGATACCGCAGAGTCTAAGCGCACTGAGGCAGAGACAGCTCCAACTGAAGCTACGCCTTCAGCTTGGATGCCGTCGCTTGGGGTACCGGTTGGTAGCAAGCGCGCCGCAGCACGGCGTACCCGCGCCATCTATGGCAATGAGTCTACCTTCACCCGCATTCATAACAACGACTACATCAGTGGCCGCAAGCGCCTCTATATGAGCGCCACGCCCAAGGTATACTCCGATCAAGCCAAGGAGCAGGAGGCCAAGCACGAAGCGGTGCTCTACTCCATGGATGATCCGGCTGTCTTCGGGCCGGTGTTCTATACCTTAAACTTCGACCGGGCGGTCAAGATGGGCTGCTTGGTAGATTTCAAGGTACACATCTTGGTCGGCGATAAGAGCATGTTCCCAACCGACCAACAGCTCTTGGCCTTCTCGCAGAACAATATGGCCAAGACCATTGGGGTGTGGAAAGCGATCAACCACTTCGGGCTGCCCCAAGACGAGGCCAAGGCCACGCCGATGAAGCGCGTCTTGGTCTTCAACCAAGTCATTGATGCCGGTCATGACCTCAATAAGGCCGGTTCTAAGCAGTTTACTCAGAACTTCCAAGCGGTAGTCGAGCTCTACCGCGACCATATCACGCAGTTGTGCCAGCACAATGGGGGCGGCCGGGCATGGGCGGAGCTGAACTACCTTGAGAGCCATCCCCTGCACTGCGAGTGCCGCCATATCGACGGCTCGATGAACGCCTTGCTCAAAGACGAGGTGCTCGCGTGGTTTAACCATGAGCCTGAGGAGGGCTGCTGCCACATCTTGAGCAATGTGCGCTGCTGCAGCGAGGGCATCAACATCCCGGCCTTGGACGGTGTCGCTCTGATGAAGCCGTGCCGGTCACCCTTGGAGCTGGTGCAAATCGTCGGACGCGTCATGCGCAAGGCTCCGGGCAAGAAGTGCGGCCATATCATCATCCCGATCGT
Organism: uncultured Anaerobiospirillum sp.; assembly: GCA_944389615.1. Taxonomy (GTDB): domain Bacteria; phylum Pseudomonadota; class Gammaproteobacteria; order Enterobacterales; family Succinivibrionaceae; genus Anaerobiospirillum. The sequence goes on from CALXNA010000065.1 coordinate 2,870, forward strand.
CACCAACGACCTCAATCACCCCGAGTCGGTCTTCGTTAAGAACAAGGACTTTGAGACCGTCTGGCAGGTGCTCAACGCCTTAAAGTCGCTCAACCCCAACCACGTCTTGGTAGACGGCTCCATCGATAAGATCGACCCGCGCATCGAAATCGTGTGCATGCAGCGTGAGGCCATTAAGGCGCGCACGCAGCCCCTGCCGCCGGAGGGGGCACCCCAGCTGCTCATGGAGTTGGGCCCGACGCTGACTGCGCCGCTCCCAGTGGAGCAGTCAGCCGCGGTAACCTCCCATGAGGAAGCGCCTAGCACCGAACCGCCGCAGGAAGCACTGTGCAATGCCGAGTCCGCTCCTGACGACCCGCCGCTGGAGGTTAGCTGCAGTGAGGCGAATCTTGATGGATACGAGGATGCGGGCAACGGTGCGAGCGCCAGTGCGGGAGCAGGCTACACCGGTGGCTTGAGTGCAGCGCAAGTGGGCCTGATTACGGCGGTGCCGTATGTGGCGGATAATCGGGCGCAGGTGCCCACCCATCGCTCCAGCAGCGTAATCCAGCAGGCCTTGGCCTTGGAGCTGGGCGTGCACTCGCACATCGTCAAGCGCATCGGGCGGCGCAAGGAGTGGGAAGAGTGGGGCGAAATCGTGGCGCAAACCTGTAAGGAGCAGGTGGCCGCGCTGAGCGCGCTGATTGCCGCACCGCACAATCAAGAGTTCTTTGCGCAATTTGCGCAGGCCTTTAATGCCTCGATCAAGCAGAACTTGGAGCCTGCGGCCTTGGTGGAGCTGTTGGCGCAGTACATAGTGCTCAAGCCCATTTTAAACGAGCTGATGCCCGGCTTTAACTTTGTGGCCACCAACCCCATTGCCCACGCCATGTCTGAGGTACTAACGCTCTTAGACCCCCAAGGCTCGGTCTGCGCCAACTCGCAGCTGCAAGAGTTCTACCGCAGCGTGGAGTTTCGCATGGCCAACGTCACTACCTTCAAGGAGCGCCAGACGGTGATGCTGGAGCTGTTCGAGCGCTTCTTTAAGAAGGCCTTCCCTAAGCTCCAAGACAAGCTCGGCATCGTATACACCCCAATTGAGGTGGTCGATTTCATCAACCATTCGGTCGAGGAAATCCTCGAGCAGGAGTTTGGCTCAGGCCTTGCCCAGACTGATGTCCATATCTTGGATCCTTTCACCGGGACAGGCACCTTCATCGCTCGCATGATGCAATGCCCTGAGCTCATCAGCCCGGAGGCTTTGCGCGCCAAGTATGAGCACGACTTGCACGCCTTTGAGATTGTGCCGCTGGCCTATTTCATCGCCGCGCTCAACATCGAGTCGACCTTCCATGAGCTCTCGACCCATGAGTTCCCAGCTCATGAGTTCCCTGCGCAAGACGCCGCCCAAACTTATGAGCCCAACCACGTGGTGGCCTTAACCGACACCTTTGTGGCCGAAAGCCCTGCGGTGCCGTTAGACTCTGAGGTGGCAGGTCTGCACACCGCTCTGAGCTGCCTTAATGAAAACGGGGCCCGCCGCAGCCGGATCAACCACTTGCCGCTGCAGGTGATCGTGGGCAATCCGCCTTATAGTGTGGGCCAAAGCAACCAAAACGACGACAACCAAAACGAGCGCTATCCGCTCTTAGAGCAACGCATCAACGAGACCTACGCGGCCTCGATTCAAAAGAAGAGCATGAAGCGCTCGCTCTATGACTCCTACATCAAGGCCTTTCGCTGGGCCTCCGACCATATCGGGGAGCAGGGGATCATCGCCTTTGTCTCCAATGGGGCTTGGCTTGAGAATCAGGTCACCGAAGGCATGCGGCGCTACTTTGAGCAAGAGTTCAGTCAGGTCTTGGTCTTAGACCTCAAGGGCAATCGCCGCTGCTTTGGCGCCTATGGCCAGCGCCAAGGCAGTAATATCTTCGGCGATGGCAGTCGCACCACCATTGCCATCACCATCTTGGTCAAAAACCCAAAGTGGCAGGGGCCAGCCCGCATCTTGCTGGGCGCCGTCCCAGACTATCTCTCCACACGTGGCAAACTCGATCAGCTGCGCGCTTGGGGCAGCATCTCCCATGTGCCGCTCACTGAGATTAAACCTGACCAGTACGGAGACTGGATTGACCAGCGTAGCGATGAGTTTGAGGCTTTCTTGCCGATGGATGCTGAGCTCAACAGTAAGGAGCGCCAAGCAGTGCTGGCCGCTTCGCTGGCGGGCACAGGCGGTAGGGGGCCGTGCGGCATCTTCACCAACAGCTCCTGCGGGCTTTTGACCAGCCGCGACGTCTGGTCTTATAACGCAGACCCGCAGCAGCTTAAGGCCAACTTCACGCGCTGCATTGCGGTGGTCAATGCTCAGATCGACGCCAAGCAAGCGCAAGGCTCCGCCTTCGTGCGCTGCAATGACCCCACCCAGATCAAGTGGGACTCCGACAAGGTGCAGGCCTTGGAGATCGGACAGCACTACGCGCCGATGGATCCCCGCTTCATCAAGCGAGCTTTATACCGCCCGTTTGTGAAGAGCTACCTCTACTATGATCCAGTGTGGCTTGAGCGTACCTACCGCATGGAGCAGCTGTTCCCGGAGCCTGAGTGCGACAACTGCATGATTTTGGTCACCGACAAGACCAATAAGTTCGGCTTCTCGTGTTTTATGACCGACCTCCTCTGCGACTATGCCACCTTGCGCACCGCCACGCACTGCTTCCCGCGCTATCTCTACGTGCGCACCGAGGGCAAGGTGCCCGCTGAGCGGGGCCTGATGAGCTTGATTGAGCCGTCGTGGCAGGAGCGGTATACGCGCGTAGACGCGCTCGCGCCCGATGTGGTGGCCTACTTTGCCGCTCCTTATGGCGCTCAGGGGCAGATTACCGCCGATGATGTCTTCTACTACATCTACGGCTTGCTCAACAGCAAGGACTACAGCGCCTGCTTTCGCCATAACTTAAGCAAGGAGCGGCCGCGTATCCCGCGCGTCGCGCGCTTTGAGGACTTCATGGCCTTTGCCGCGGCCGGGCGCAAGCTCGCGCAGCTGCACCTCCACTACGAGCAGGTGCCTCCGTATACCGGCTGTACCCTGCGCTATGCGCCGGGCGTCACCCCTGAGACCATGGACTATCGGGTCGAGCGCCTGAGCTACGGCAAGTTAAAGGGCAAACGCGGCTTGGCGGCGTTTGATAAGAGCGTAGTACGCTACAACCACGACCTGACCATCACCGACATCCCGGCGGCGGCGCACGACTACCTCGTCGGCGACCAATCGCCGCTTGATTGGGTAGTGGAGCGCTATGGCGTCACTACTGACTCCAAGAGCCACATCGTCAATGACGCCAATTGCTATGGGCGCACTCAAGGCAACCCGCGCTACATCTTGGAGTTGATCTTGCGCGTCATTACGGTGGGCATCGAGAGCAGCGCCATCATCAAGGCGCTGCCGCCGCTGACCATCCACCCGCTCGATCAGCACTCATAGGGCGGCGAAGTGCTCATAGGGCGCCGATAAGGTGCGTGCATGGGCCGCCTTTTGAGGTAAGTATACGCCTGATTAGGTGGTCGACCGAGCGTTACTGTAAGAAGCTCAGCTGCTCCGGGGCGCAGTAGATGTGCTCGTGCTGCGTCTTGGTGGCGGCAAGGTCGCAGCCTAAGGCGCGGACGATAGCGGCACCAAACTCAAAGCAATGGCCTAAGCCCTTGCAGGTGATCAAATTGCCCGAGACCACGACTGTTTGGTCGACAAAGGTACCTTCGGTAGCATCAACCGTTTCTTGCAGGCCCGAGGAGCAGACGTAGTTGCGGCCTTTGAGCAGGTGCTGCCAGCCTAAGACCTTGGCCGGAGCTGAGCAGACTGCGGCAACTACCTTCCCGGCGTTATCGTGGCGGGCGATGTAGTCGATAATTAGAGGGCTTTGCTCGATGGCTGAGGAGTTCTTGGGGCCGCCTACTAAGATGACGCCATCAAAGAGCAGATCGCCGAGCTCGCTTAAGAGCAGGTCAGCTTGCATGCTCACGTCCCAATAGGAGTGCAAGAGCTTGCTGCCAGTGCACGATACCGTTTTGACGTTGAGCTCCATGCGGCGCAGGAAGTCGAGCACGATGATCGCTTCGGCATCTTCAAAGCCGTCCATTAAGAGCATGATCGCTTGGATCTTCTCAGTCATAACAAAACCTCAGATAAAGCGCAAAAAAGGAGCAGCCGCAGCTGCTGATTAAAGGCCGCACTTACCATGCGGCCAAGACTACCGGGGCCACGACCACTGTGCGGTCTAGACCACAGGGAGGCCACGACCTCCGTGTGGCGGTGACCGCTGTGAGGCCGGAGCCGCCTAACGGGTGGCCTTGAGATTTCGGACGCTAGCGCGTTCTTTAATGGTGACGGCCGTATAGGCGCGCACGGGCATCGGGAAGGAGCCGCTCGCGCTGCGAATCAGCATGGAGAAGGCCGTCTTCGCCATATTTTGGAAGTCGATGTGAATGGTGGTGAGGGCCGGGGTCATCATCGAGGAGAGCACGATGTCATCAAAGCCTGTGACCGAAATGTCCTCGGGCACCTTGATGCCGCGCTCCTGCAGCGCCTTGATCACGCTGATGGCGGTGGCATCGCACACGCAGGCAATGGCGGTCATGCCATCAAAGTAGTGGTGGTCAATAAGGTAGGGCAGCATCTTCGCGGCGCCGAAGTCGACGCCGCCTTGGCGGGACATTAAGCTGTGGTAGAGCGCGCCGCTGGGGTCAACTAGCGGGGCAATGGCGCAGAGATCGATGATTTGGCGCTTACGGTCAAAGGGCACGCCCGCCTCATCAAAGGCGCGGGCAAAGCCATAGGAGCGCTCGCGCATGGCATGCTTGATATGGGCGTTTAAGATACAGGCCTTGGTGTGGCCGCGCTCCATCAGGTAGTTGCCAAGGAGCATCATGCCATTTTCCGAGTCCGGCGTGAGCGAGTTGAGCTCCATCTGCGGATCAGAGCCATTGAAGATGACGGTCGGGAGCTCGTAGAGCTTGATCTGGTTGATGAGCTCTAAGTTGTCGCTGCCGACTACAATCACGGCTTGGGCCCGGCTTAAGATCTCATCTAAGCGCTTGCGCTCTAAGGCCAAATCACGCCCGACAAAGTTGCAGCTGATGCCCAGATGCTCGGCCTCATCGCGCAGCACGCGCAAGATGGCATCAAGGTAGCTGCCTTCGACAAAGGGGGTGTGCTCATCGCTGATGATGGTCACTTGGTTAAAGCGCATAGCAATGCGGGTACGGGGTAGAGCGCGGCAATATCCTGAGGCCTTGACCGCCGCCATCACCTTCTCACGAGCTTCGTTGTTGACCGAGGCATGGTCATTGAGCACACGTGAGACCGTTGCGCGTGACACTCCGCTCATCTCTGCCAAGGTGGAGATTGTAATCTTGCCTTTTGGAATGTCTTGCACTTTACCCTCACTCAGACCTCCAACCGCGTCGCGCAGGTTGCAAGCCGTTTTACCACACCACAAATCAGAGGCTGCGCACCGCGTAGCCTTGGCTGTGCGCACGTTAACGCAAGGGCGCCTTAGGATCAAGGACGAACTTTAGTCCCTGCCGCAGCCAGATGCGCTCAGAGTGCCGACTCTGCGCGCGCAAATTAAGTCGTCTTAAAGATGGGGCGCTACACTCTCCTTAAGATGGAAACGCGGCGCCCCTTGGTGAAACGTTACTAACCACTATAGTAAACTTTGTGAAACGTTTCTGCAAACATCAAGCGCCCTTTTTTCTCTAAAATGTGATGTAAATAATGATTTGGATGCAGATCAGTGCCAGATACAAGCCCTTGGGGATGCAGAAATATTTCTAAATAAGAAATATTTCAAAACAAGATGTAAATCATATTCTTGTGCCAGCTGATTCCCTATACTTAGCACCACAAGAGCTTCAGGGAGCGCTTATATATCGCTGAAGCGCTGGTGAGTGGTGACCGACACTGGGGGCGTAGCCCTGCTTGAAACCAAAGAAACGTTTCACGAGTTTCAGCTTATCTGAAGGCGGGTAAGCTCCCATGAGGTCGCAGCAAGCCGCCTGCGCGCTGAGCTGCAGGGCTTCCAAGAGAAGTATCAGCGTCCGATCATCATCACTGAGTACGGCGTGGACACCAATGCCGGTCTACACTCGGTATACGATGAGATGTGGTCGGAGGAGTACCAACGCAAGTTTATGGCGCTGTACCATGAGATCTTTGATCAGTGCCCAGCTGTGGTCGACGAGCAGATCTGGAACTTTGCTGACTTTGCGACGGCCCAAGGCATCGTACGTGTCGACGGCAACAAGAAGGGTATCTTCACGCGCAGCCGCCGCCCCAAGAGCGTCGCCTACGACATCCGGACGCGTTGGCTCAACCGCCCGACCTTCTATCACAAGTACTTCCTCGCTCCTCAGAGCGGAGATAATCCCACCTTAATCTCAGCAGGGCATATGCCCTGCTTTTAGCATTTGGGCCCAGCGCCCGATCCATAAGACCCGCTTTGGGCCACTCTTGCCTGCCTTCCACTTGCGTGAGCCCCAACTGCGGCGGCCCACCCGCCAAACCATGACACGGCTCGGGCTATTGCCAACGTCAGCAGGGCTGGTACCCGCGGTATACCGCAAGGTGCGCCTTGAACACTCTGGTGGCTACTCCACGCTCGGGCCGCCCCATGGTTGTTAGGCCACTTGGGGGGCGTTGCGCTTGCCCGCGCCGCTTCACGTTGCGGGCAGTCCGCTTGGTCTTCAGGGAGTCGCCCTCAGGGAGCGCGGTACGTGTCACGCTGTGGTCGGGGCGGGCGCTGGCATGCGCCTGCGGCGCAGAATGCGGCTGCGGCAGGGGCGAAATAGGCAGAGCTGCGGCATTTTTATCGCTTTTGGCTTGTTTAGGCGCAAGGCCATTGCTAAGATCGCGTGTGAAGTTAAATTTTAGGTTTGTGGTTGGGTCATGATTGAGAGTGCTTTGTATTTGGTGCCAACGCCAATTGGCAACTTAGATGACATTACGCTGCGGGCCATTGAGGTGCTCAAGAGTGCCACTTTGATTGCCGCCGAAGACACGCGTCACTCCAAGATCTTGCTCACGAAGCTGGGGATTGGGAACGTCAAAATGCTCAGCTGCAATGACCACAACGAGGCCGAGCGCGCCGACCTCATTGCGGCGGAAGTGGCCGCAGGCGGCATCGTGGCGCTCATCTCGGATGCGGGCACCCCAATGATCTCCGATCCGGGCTATAAGCTCACCGCGGCGCTGACCCAGCGCGGGGTCAAAGTCGTGGCCCTGCCCGGGCCGTGTGCGGCGATTACGGCGCTGTGTGCGGCAGCCTTGCCTACGGACAAATTCTTCTTCTACGGCTTCTTGCCGGTCAAGGATAAGGAGCTCACGGAGAAGCTGACGGCTATCATCCCCAGCACTACTACCACGGTCTTCTACGAAAGTCCGCGCCGTATCATGACCACCTTAAACAAGCTCAAGGAGCTTGACCCTGAGCGCAAGGTCGCCTTGTGCCGGGAGCTGACCAAGACCTTTGAGACGGTCTATCGCATGAACGTCACGGAGCTTGTAGCCTACTTAGAGGCCCATCCAGACGAAGTGCGCGGCGAGTTTGTCTTGGTGGTCGGCCCGCATGAGGGGGAGAGTGCTGAACTGAGCGCCAAGGCCCAAGCGGCGCTGCAACAGCTCCTGCCGGTGCTCAAGGTCAAAGAGGCCTGCGCGCTGGTCGCGGAGCTCACCGGAGAAAGTCGCAACCGTCTGTACGATTACGCCCTGAACCTTAAGAACCAAGCACAGGGCTAACGCGCGGCATGCGCCGCGCTTGCCACTGCGCCAAGGAGAGTTGATGCTCGATCTGACTAAAGTTGACCCACGCTTTTTGGCGCTCAAGTTCAGCGACCATCGCGAGTCTGCTTTTGTCTATCGCGATCTGACCTATCAGGTACACACCAATGGCAACCTCGGCACCATCAAGTTTGTCATCGACTTGAAGGGTGACCTACAGGTGCGCCTCAACCCCAAGTTCACGTGGGGCCTGATTCAAAATACGGTGGCGCAGTACTACGAGTGGTGCTACAAGGAGCAAGCGCGTCGTTACGCCGCCTTTGATCTGACCTCGCTCAAGGCCCAGCGCGGGCGCAGCCTGCAAGATAACGACCTCATCTACCTCTGGGGGCTGCCGTATCTCATCCACATCAACGCCTACAGCGGTATCGACGACCAAGTGCACCTGCGCGCGCCCGCGCGCCAAGTCACACCGGTATTAGTGCCTAAGGGGCGCTCGCGCTACAGCGCCAAGTTTTACTATCTGCTCCATAACGGCTACATCCATAAGGCGGCCTTAGATAACCTGCCAGTGCTCAACCAAGAGCAGTGGCTACTGCCGCGCAAGTGCCTTTTTGCCCAGCCCCACGACTTTATCCGCTATCGCTTGATGAGCTCGGCGCTACTCGACCCTAAGCTGCGCACTATCTACGATCACAGTCGCCCACTCGGCAACTTCTTCTTTGAGCGTATGGGCCATACCCTGCAGCTGATCACGCGCCAAGCGCAAAACCACCAGTTCTATGGCTGCCGTTATCTGTCCCATCCCCAGCGCGTCTTGGTCGAGGCCTTGATTGCGCCGCTTGCGAGCAAGGGTAATCCTGACTTCTTGGTGCGCCGTCACCATGAGCGCATGGTTGCCAAATGCGAGACCTTAACCAGCGACTATTGGAAGGCTATCGTCACCGGGCCCATCACCTACAAAGAGCAGCGGCCCAACTACCCCGTCAACCCATATCTCACCTACGAGCGCGCCACGGTGCATGCCGATGACCCGAGTTTTCGCTCGGACTTAGGCATTTGGTCTAATCTCCATGACCAGCGCCTCGTGCGCACGGCGGTGCCACCGGTGGAGTTGCTCTGGCGCGGCTTTGGCAGCACAGATGCGCGCAGAGCCCAAGTGCGCGCTGCGCAGGCCCACGGCGCCTATGTCAGCTTCTACCCCGATGAGTCTAACTACCAAAACTTCACGCTCGAGAGCTTAAACGCCGAGTATTGGCGCGAGATTAAGTTCTACCAATGCGGCCAGCTTGATTTGGCCCCAGCGCAGCGCCTGCGCCAAGTCGACCCCGCAAGCGAAGTGCACAACTACTGCCTCTTGCCTGATCCAGAGACGGTAGAGCCGACTTACTTTGACCCATGCGTGGTGCTGAGCGCGCCGGGCCTTGCCTTTGGCGCCCAAAACATGGATTGGGTCAATCCGTATAAGGGGCCGGGCAACTTGCCGCTCTCGGAGCTTGAGATGACGCTGTGCGATGCTGATGGCCATGAGATTGACCCGGCCTTGGCCTTGATGGCGCTCTTGCCCGATCTGCCCGAGCAAAGTAATTGCCTTGCAGACATGCCTGCGCCATTGGCGCTGCGTGAGCTTAAGAGCAGCTATCTGCGCATGGTGGCCACGGACTTACTGGCCCAGCACGTGGCGCGGGGCAATTTGAGCTACGCCCATGAGACGCTGGCGACACCGGGCTGTCTTGAAATCTACATCAAGGGTAAGGTCACGCTTGAGAAGGTGCGCCGCGCCGTGCTCAAGTTCTTAGCCCAAGAGGTCAGCACCAAGGGCACGCACTTCTTAGAGTGCGTCCACGACTACTACGATGAGATTTACCTTGCCGCCGCCCAAGTTATAGCGCTGCCCGGCCTGCACTGGTACCAAGCGCCAGTGCGCTCCAAGCTCATGAGCCCGCTGGGTCTATGCAAGGCCGAAGGCGGCCCGGCCGAAATCCGCCTCAATCAGATGCTGGCGCACTTCCCGTACAACGTCATGACCTCGGTGGCAAGCCACGAGCTGTGCCACTTAGGCTGCTTTAACCATGGCCCGGCCTTCTACACCATGCTCAGCGCCCTCAACCCCAACGCCAATACCATCAGCGACACCATGGCCGGTCTCGGCATCTTGCCGCTATAGCCGCCAGCGCCGCCCGCCCAGCGCAGCCAGCGCAGCGCGGCACTGCCAAGGGCAACACTGCCACGGGCGGCACTGCCACGGGGGCCGTTCGCGCTTTGAGGTGGCGCGGCGCTTTGTGCTATAATCCGTGCCCGAGTTGACTGGGCAATCGCTGCTTGAATTTGTGCGTAAAGAGCATACGGTTCGAGGAGAGGAAAGTCCGGGCTCTACAGGACAAGGTGCCAGGTAACGCCTGGGGGGTGTGAACCCACGACCAGTGCAACAGAGAGCAGACCGCCGATGGCCTTCGGGCACAGGTAAGGGTGAAAGGGTGCGGTAAGAGCGCACCGCGTTGCTAGCAATAGTCAACGGCACGGTAAACTCCACCTAGAGCAAGATCAAATAGG
>CALXNA010000066.1 GCA_944389615.1 uncultured Anaerobiospirillum sp.
CCTCAGCCATAGCTTCGTAGTAGCCGTCGGCCTTGGTCGCCCACAATGGGACGTCACTTGGCTCGTCCTCGGCGCTCACGTCAGAGCTATCCTCCTCGGCCTCAGCCATGGCTTCGTAGTAGCCGTCGGCCTTGGTCGCCCACAATGGGACGTCACTTGGCTCGTCCTCAGCGCTCGCGTCAGAGCTATCCTCCTCGGCCTCTGCCATGGCTTCGTAGTAGCCGTCGGCCTTGGTCGCCCACAATGGGACGTCACTTGGCTCGTCCTCAGCGCTCGCGTCAGAGCTATCCTCCTCGGCCTCTGCCATGGCTTCGTAGTAGCCGTCGGCCTTGGTCGCCCACAACGGAACCTCACTCTGCTCGTCCTCAGAGCTATGGGCCGGATTGCTATAGTTGATGCCGCCCAGCGCGACGATGCCCACCATCAGGGCGGGGTTGAGTAGATTCTTTGCCATATCTGCCTCGGGCACTCTTGTGACAGCAAGCTGCGCGCGCCCTACCGGGCGTAAAATCGCAGCGGACAGCCCCATTCTAGATGCAACCGGGCGATAAGTCAAAAAACTATTTCAATTCCCGATTATGGAATGATGTCCGAGAGGGCGCGACACAGAAGCCGCGCGCGGCAGCGGCGCGCAGAGCGCGCGAGCGCGCGTTAGCGCTCAATGGTGAGGCGGGCGCCGACTTGGCCCACGGCCTTGGCGGCGAGCTTGCTGCCTAAGATGATGCCCTCATCGATGCTCTGGCCTTGCACTAAGGCCGCGATCAGGCCAGCGCTGTGAGCATCACCGGCACCAGTGGCGTCGACTACGGCGCAAGCCTTGGTTGGGTAGTGCTTGAGCACAAAGCCTAAGGACGGGGCTTGGGCCATGGCCTGTTGGAAGATGTTCTTGACGCGCGCGGCCTTGGTCGGTTGGGCCTTAGGGTTAAAGGATGGGATTGCGCCTTGGCTGCGCCGCGCTGAGACGAGAGCCGTGTTACCGATGCGTTGGGCCAAGAGGCAGCCTTGCTCGGCGAGCGTCAAGATGACCGGACTTGCGGTCTTGGCGGTGAGCTGATTTAAGCCTGCGACGAGGTCAGTGGTGCCGGTGAGGAGCTGCAGCTCAAGCAGATTGAGGTGCAAGATCGGCTGTAGAGCAAAGAGCAGGGCGCGCGACTCGGCGTTGATGAAGTCAACCCGGGCTCCGGCGTCAAAGTACACCGCGCAGTCGGGGCGCTTGCGCGCTTGAACCTGCTGCAGGTAGACCAAACCGTTGTCTTCGTTGAGATCAAAGCCTGAGAGGTAGATGAGATCGCACTCTTCAATCGGCGCACGCTCCAGCCACTGCGGCTCCATATGATTCTCGATGCCCGGCACCACGATAAAGGTGCGCTCGCCGGTGGCATCGACCAAGCATTGGCACAAGCCACAGTCGTGGCCCGTGTCCGGGCTCGTATAAGGCTTAACCAAGTCGGCGTCACCGTAGCCGTCGCGGCGTAGCTGCTCTTCGATATAGGTGGCGTTAAGGCCCGTGCCGATCGGTACCTGAATGGCATGGGGAATGTTGAGCTGGCGCAGGATATGCGCCACATTGAGGGCGCAGCCGCCCACGCCGGTGTGCAGCTCTTCGGCATAGGCATCGCCGCCCACCGGCGGGAGCTTGGTGAGCTTCAAGGTCTTATCGACAAAGGCGCCGCCTAAGACCATGACCTTGCCCGGAGCGGCCGGGGACAATTGATCATGCTGAATCAGGCGGAAGCTGGTCATCGCCACGCTCGCCGCTAACACCGATTCTGTATTGTTTACGCCCGTATTTGCCATCGTGACACTCACCTAATCTATCTAAACCAGCACACTCAAGCCCACCGCGCGCAGCAGGGCTAAGACTCTGCCCGCGCCGACAGGCGGCCATAGTTTAGCGCATTGTCAGGCCCTGATGGCAGGCCTTGAGCAAGGCCCATACCGGGGGAGGTAAGCACCATGATAGTGCGGACAAGTAAGAGCAGGCCTCTGCGTGCCTGTTTGTGGTGCAAAAGGGGGCGGCAGCGCATGACGCTTAAGTTTACAGGGGCAAAACCCTATAATGGGTGCCTTAGTTTGTTAGGGCTAACTTGCTTGAGCAAGCGGCCTGCGGGAAAGAGAAAGTTTTATGCATCTGCACGAGTACCAGTCCAAAGAGCTGCTTCGAGCCTATGGTCTACCAATTGGCGACTTCCGCGTCAGCACCAAGGCTTTAGGTATCGGTAAATTTGCCTATGAATTGGCCCCGGGCCCGTTTGTGTGCAAGTGCCAAGTGCACGCCGGTGCTCGTGGTAAGGCCGGAGGCGTCGCCGTAGTGCAAAGCCCGGCCGAAGCTGAGGCCTTTGCCGCCAAGTGGCTGGGCTCGCGCCTTGTAACGACGCAGACGGGCCCAGAGGGCAAGCTGGTCTCGCGCATCTTGATTGAGCGCGCTACCGAGTCGGTGCGTGAGCTCTACGTCGGTGCCACCATCGATCGCACTAGCTCCAATCTGGTGATTATGGCGAGCGAAGCAGGCGGTATGTCGATCGAAGAGCTCGCCGCCAAGGACAGCTCCAAGATCTTAAAGTGCAACATCGACATGCTGACCGGCCCGCAGCCTTATCAAGGGCGCGCCTTGGCCTATCAGCTCGGCCTTAAGGGCAAGCAGGTCAACGAGTTTGCCAAGATCTTCATGGGCATTGCGCGCTGCTTTATCGAAAAGGACCTGTCCTTAGTGGAGATCAACCCGCTTGCGGTCACCACTGAAGGCTCACTGCTCTGCCTCGATGCCAAGATCAACTTGGACTCTTATGCCCTCTACCGCCACCCGGACTTAGTGGAGCTCGACGACCCGTCGCAAGAAGATCCACGCATTGCCCGCGCGGTCGCCTCGAACTTCTCCTATGTGCCATTAAATGGCACCATCGGTTGCTTGGTCAATGGCGCCGGCCTTGCCATGGGCACCATGGACATCATCAAGGCCTCGGGCGGCGAACCGGCCAACTTCCTTGATGTCGGCGGTACCGCGACCAAGGAGCGCGTAATGGAGGCCTTTAAGATCATCTTAGAAGACCCGAATGTGAAGTGCATCTTGGTCAACATCTTCGGTGGTATCGTGCGTTGCGACCTCATCGCCGAAGGTATCTTAGGTGCAGTGCACGACGTCGGCACCAAGGTGCCAGTCGTGGTACGTCTTGAGGGCAACCACGCCCAAGACGGTGCCCGCATTCTCCATGAGAGTGGCCTTGATATCACCGCGGCCCACGGCCTGCGCGAAGCGGCCTTATTGGCGGTGCAAAAGTCCGCCTAGCCGTCTCAGCCGCACTGACGTGCGGCCCCGGCTGCGCCGCGGCTCGCCTCGCGGCTACGCTGCAGGCGCGGCGGCCCCTTGGTTCTCAGTACAAGTTGACTTTACTATGAGCATTCTGATTAACAAAGATACCAAGATCATCTGCCAAGGCATCACCGGCTCTCAGGGTACCGTGCACTCCGAGCAATGCTTGGCCTACTACGGCACCAAATTAGTTGGCGGTGTCACGCCAGGACGCGGGGGCTCGACCCACTTAGGTCTGCCGGTCTTTAACACGGTGCGCGAGGCGGTCGACGTCACTCACGCCACCTGCTCGATGATCTTTGTGCCGCCTCCATTTGCCGCCGACTCGATTTTTGAGGCGATCGATGCGGGCCTCGAGCTCATCGTTTGCATCACCGAAGGCATTCCGGTAATGGATATGCTGCGCGTCAAGGCGCGCCTGCGTGACTCCAATTCGATGCTGATTGGCCCGAACTGCCCAGGCGTCGTCACCCCGGGCGAGTGCAAGGTCGGCATTATGCCGGGCTCGATTCACTCCAAGGGCAAGGTCGGTATCGTCTCGCGCTCGGGTACCTTAACCTACGAGGCGGTCAAGCAGACTACTGATGCCGGTTTTGGCCAGTCGACCTGCGTCGGCATCGGCGGTGACCCGGTACAAGGCTCCAACTTCGTCGACATGCTCAAGCTCTTTGAGGAAGATCCACAAACCGAGGCTGTGGTCATGGTCGGTGAAATCGGTGGTACCTCTGAGCAAGAGGCGGCCGCTTGGATCAAGGAGCATATGACCAAGCCGGTCGTCTCCTACATCGCTGGTGCCTCGGCCCCGAAGGGCCAGCGCATGGGCCATGCCGGTGCCATTATCTCCGGCGGCCAAGGCACTGCCGCGGCCAAGCAGCAGGCGCTGCGCGCCGCAGGCGTCACGGTCGTGCCGACCGCCGCTGACATCGCCGATGGTCTGCGTGAGGCCACCGGCTGGAACTAAGCCCCGCGCCGTCGGCGCCTCACGCCGCTGCAGGCGCCCAGCGCAGGCGCTGCGCGGCTTGCTGCCGTGCCGTAAGCAAGCCTGCGGCAGCGGCGCGATGGCCTAATCAGGCTCGATGACAAAGGCTCGGATGAAGTCAGCCATGATCGCCTGCGCGGTCGGCTCGGGGACGTCCTTGAGTACGGTGAAACCTAACTTGGTGACGGCGCCATCGTTGAGCTGGGTACGGCTGTAGTGGTTACCGGGCTGAGCATGGCATGAGAAGTAGGCCAAGTGCTCACACGGGTTATCGTGCGGCAGGGCGTGGGCGATGAGGGTTAAGAGCTGCTCGCGCGTCGGGATGGCGCGCACCGTGCCGGGCTGAATGTTGTAGAAGTGCTGCACAAAGGTGTGCTCGTCTTGGGCCTGCGCTTGGAGGTGGGTGGTGCGCTCTTTGACCCGCTCCCAGTAGTCGGCAGCCCGCGGATGGCTCTTTTGCCCGACTACATAGTCAAAGAAGTACGGCATCAGGTCGCAATGGCTTAGGGCAAAGGTGCGATAGAGGTAGTAGCCGGTATGGCGTCCGGCGACGTCGACGACATACGGCGTCAGGCTCGAGCGATCGCCTTGCAGCACGATATCGGACATGATGACCGAGTTGTCGATACCCAAGGCCGCGGCCACACGCTCTAACTCGTGGGCAATGGCATCGCGCTGGGCCTGCGGCAGAAGGCGCGAGCTGTAGCTGAGCTCTTGGCGATAAGGCCATGGGCTCATTTCAAGCTTGGTCAAGATGACCGGCGCGATCAACTTGCCCGCGACGATCAGGCCATTGCCGCTGACTTCGATCTCATGCTCGATATAGTCCTCAACCAGCAGGTCATAGCAAAAGACATCACCGCGCTCGGCTTTAGTAGCGACACGCTCGGCGCAGTCAAGGATGGCCGCTTGCAGCTCCTCTTCCTTGGTGACCACCGTGACCATGCGCGAGCCTGAGCCAAAGCGTGGCTTGCAGATCAAGGGGAAGCCTTGGGCGGCGACAAAGCCAGCAAGCTTGGCCTCAAGCTGAGGCCACGGCAAGACCAGCTCGCTCTCGCTTAAGCACAGCTGCGCGGCGGCATGGGCGTGGGCTGCGCTGACCAATTCGTGGACGCGCTTTTTGTCGGTGAAGTTCAAGGCGCATTGCTCGGAGATGCCGGGCAGGCCGCAGCGGTCGTTGACCTGACCTAAGTGCTTGATGAGATAGCCGATCGGGGCCGGGAGCAGGGCCTGCACCGCAAAGGCTTGGCACACCTGTACATAGATCTCAATGGTGCGGATGTCGACCGGACACAGCAAAAGCAAGTGTCCGGTGACGATTAAGTCCGGCGGCAGAAGCCGCGCCAGCACGGCTGCGCGCCGCGCTTGCTGGCCTAAGGCGTCGTCAACGCCATAGCTCCAGTACAGGCCTGCCGCCTCGCCTAAGGTCGGTACTGAGGCTCCAGCAGTTGCGGCATCTTGCTCGCGCAGCGCCGCTTGCAGCTGCTCAGGCGTGACTGAGACCGCGGTGATCATTCCGGGAGTGAAGTTCGGGTCAGCTTCCAGCTCCCGCAGGCACGACGTCGTATCAAGGCCCAAGGCCACAACGTTAAAGCCCTTGCGGACACTTTGCAGGATCAAGGCTGAGCACTCAGTGCTTGCCCCCATGCACATGACAAAAGGACAGGCTTCCCACGAAGCCAACTCATTGGTGCTCATCGCGCCTCCTAGTGACAACTTGCTTGCATTCTACGCTGTGCGCCGTACGGTTCAAGATGCGCGCCAAGTGCGGGCCACAGGGTGGGGCGCCGACCAACGCCACGCTCAGCTACCGCGTAGGTTGATGACCTTAACCGCCTTCGAGCTGCTTGAAGTGAAGCGCGATGGCCGCCCTCCTTTTGTGTGGTATGATGAGCATGGTGAGATAGTGCTCAAATAGCCTCATAGTGAGGCCTTCTGGAGCATAAGTGAGGCCGAATGGATTTTGATGATCTATACGACAAGCTGCCTTTGGCCAGCCAGCCTTTCACGGAGATCCGTGACATGGGGCTTGTTTATGTCGACAAGACCGAGTTCGTATATCGCATTGCGCGCAATCCTGTACCTAAGATCTTCTCTCGGCCGCGGCGCTTCGGCAAAAGCACCATAGCTTACACCCTCGAGGAGCTGTTCTTACATGGGGTCGCTCCCTATGATGGGCATGATTCCTACTTTAAGGGTCTGGCCATCGAAAAGCTGTGGCACGACGAAGGCGAGTATCTGGTGCTGCGGTTTGACTTTCACGAGATTAACTCCGACTGCGCCAAGGTAGAAGACTTCGAGGCGCTTCTGATTAAGCAGTTCGTGGAGGTTTGCCGCGACCACGATCTCACCCTTCCCAAGGAGCCTTTTAGATTTAGGGAGCTGTTTAGCTCGATGCTCAAGCAGCTGCCGCAGCGCTCCGTTGTTTTGTTGATTGACGAGTATGATGCACCTCTGCTGCGCCACGTCAACGATAAGGCCGAGCTTGAGAAGTGTCGGCTCCTGATGATTGGGCTGTTTGGCGCGATCAAGAGCAATCAGGGCAAGTTCCGCTGTGTTTTCTTCACCGGGATCACCCGTTATCAGGACTTGGAGTTTGGCACGGCGGCCAACACCTTCACTGATTTGACCAATCATCCCAAATTCGCGGCAAGCTGTGGCTATACCCGCGCTGAACTCAAGCAGTACTTTGCTGATAACTTGCGCTATGCCGCGGCGGTGCGCGCAGGATGCGATCCTGAGGCGGTCAGCTCCGCGCAGATCGAAGCCTTGTTGGACGAAATGTCGTTTTGGTATGACGGCTACTCCTTTGATGGCTCGCAGCAGAACAAGGTCTTTTCGACTTGGTCGGTGCTGCAGTTCTTTGCTGATTACCGAGCCATCTTTGATAGCTACTGGAGCAGCGAAGAGAGCCAAGGCCTGCCGCAGCTTCTTAAGGTCACGTTGGCGCGGGTTGATCTCACGCAGCTCCTTAATGAGGTGGCGGCCGGAGAGATTGTGGTTAGCTCCACCGAGTTCCGTCGGTCTTCTCTGCTCAACCCTGAGGCGAATCCTTACGCCTTGATGTTCCAAGCAGGTTATCTCACCCTCAGTCAGCCTATTAGCCGGTCAGGTAAGATTCACCTGCAATGCCCTAACAACGAGATCAGATTGGCCTTTGCCAATTTGGTGGCTTGGAGCTTGTTTAACAAGGACGATTTCTACTCGCCCGACTACGTCCAGCGCTCGCTTGGGATCTTGAGCCGACACGATCCCAAAGAGATGCTGGCTCACTTCCGCGATCTTTTTGCCTCGGTGTCCTACGATCGCTACGCCATTACGAGTGAGAGCACAGTGGCGGCGCTGATTAGCTTCCACTTGTTCTCATTGGGTCTCAAGCCGCGCATGGAAGTGGTGAACAATGCGGGCAAGGCTGATTGTGTGTTCGACCTGCCTAAGCACGAACTCACGATTGTCTTTGAGTACAAGTTTGTACAAGCAGCAACGGAGCGCGGCCTTAACTCCACTCTGAACGCCGCCATCAAGCAGGTGTTAACGCGCAAGTACGCGCATGATGCCGCAAGTCAGCGCATTGTCGCAAGCTTTGCACTGGTGTTCAGCGCAGCTAAGACTAAGCGCAACATAGAGCGGCTTGCTTTGGCTGACTATACCGTCAGGTACGAAAAGTGAGGCTGCTTGGCTAAGTAGTCTCTAAGCCTGATGTGCGGTCAGGCCCCAAGGCGTCAGCCTCCGTGTGGAAGCTGGCGCCTTATAACTTGCAGTGTCGGCGCGCGTTTCAGGGGGCCAGCCCGTTGTATGTGAACGGGCGGGCTGCCGGTGCCAAGACGCGCTTTATCATCAGGAGGCTCCATGGATTTTGACGACTTGCACGATCGCCTGCCTTTGGCCAGCCTGCCCTTCACCGCAATCCGGGAGTGGGGCAAGAGGTATGTCGATAAGACTGCCTTTGTCTATCGCCTCGCCCAAGAGCCGCGCCCGGTTATCTTCACCCGGCCGCGGCGCTGGGGCAAAAGCACCTTGGCCTACACCCTCGAGGAGCTCTTCTTACATGGGGTCGCCCCCTATGATGGGCATGAATCCTACTTTAAGGGCTTGGCCATCGAGGAGCTATGGCAGGATGAAGGTCAGTATCTGGTGCTGCGCCTTGACTTGCAGAAGTTGAGCGCACAATGTGACACCGCTGCGAAGTTTGAGCTCAAGCTGAGTGATGCCATCTCTGATTTCTGCCGCGCCCATGAGCTTACCGTCTCTGAGGGCGACTGCGATTTCGGCACCATGTTTCAGGCGCTACTCACGCAGTTGCCGGAGCGCTCCTTTGTGCTCTTGGTCGATGAGTACGATACGCCGCTGACGCACTTCCGTAACAATGAGACTGAGCTTCGTGCCTGCAAGGCGCTGATGCACGCGTGGTTTCGCGCGATCGCGCAAGCGCGCGCCAAGCTGCGCTGCGTCTTCTTTACCGGCATTACCCGCTGCCCGGATCTGTTAGACCCCAGCTTCCTCGAACTGACCTTTGACCCGTCCATGGCGCAAAGCTGTGGCTTTACCCGCGCTGAGCTCAAGCAGAGCTTTGCTGATAACTTGCGCTATGCCGCGGCAGTGCATGCAGACTGCGCTCCCGAGACAGTCAGCCCAGCTCAGATCGAGACCCTGTTAGATGAGATGGCCGAGTGGTTTGACGGCTTTTGCTTTGCCGGGACGCCAGAGCCGGTCTTCTCCACTTGGTCGGTGATCAACTTCTTTGCCGATCAATCTGCCACATTGGACGGCTATTGGAGTAGCGCCGAGAGCGGGGGCGCGATCGATTTCTTGGTGGCCGCCCTGACACGGCTTGATCCTAAGCAGCTGCTGGCGCAGCTTAAGGCGCAGGACTTTGTGCTGGACGCTGAGCACTTGCTGCAGACCTCGTTTATCAACCCCGATTCGCATCCTTATGGCTTGCTGCAGCAGATGGGCTATCTCACGCTACGCCAGCCCGTGACGGCAGGGGCGGAGCTCCACTTGACTTGGCCTAATCACGAGATCGGAATGGCTTTGGCCGAATTGGTCGCACAATGCCTCCAGGTGCAGCAGTGCAAGCCACTGTTCCTGAAGCGCGCCGCGGCGACGCTCCAGCGCCTCAACCCTTACATCAGGATGGAGCGCAGCTACTACCAGTGAGTCGGCCCGTCCCAGACGCTGGGCACGCCTCATCACGGTTCAGGAGTCAGCATGGAGTTTAGAGCTTTACGCAGAAAGCTGCCTTTGGCCAGCCTGCCCTTCCACGCAATCCGGGAGTACGGCAAGGGCTATGTCGATAAGACCGCCTTTGTCTATCGCCTCGCCCAAGAGCCGCGCCCGGTCATCTTTACTCGGCCGCGGCGCTGGGGCAAAAGCACCTTGGCCTATACCCTCGAGGAGCTGTTCTTACATGGGGTCGCCCCCTATGACGGACATGACTCCTACTTTAAGGGCTTGGCCATCGAAAAGCTGTGGCAGGACGAAGGTCAGTATCTGGTGCTGCGCCTTGACCTCCATGAGCTCCATTCCGATTGTGCCCACGTCTCGGAGTTTGAGCTGCAGCTGACTAAGACGCTGCGGCGCTTCTGTCGTACTCATGAGCTTACCGTGCCTGAGGGCGACTTCGGCGCCACGTTTCAGGCGCTGCTCACGCAGCTGCCAGAGCGCTCGCTCGTGCTCTTGGTCGATGAGTACGATGCGCCGCTGACGCGCTTTCATAACAATGAGACAGAGCTTCGGGCTTGCAAGGCGCTGATGCGCGTGTGGTTTAGTGCGATCGCGCAAGCGCGCGCCAAGCTGCGCTGCGTCTTCTTCACCGGCATTACCCGCTGCCAAGATCTGTTAGATCCCAGCTTCCTTGATCTGACCTTTGACCCGTCCATGGCGCAAAGCTGTGGCTTTACCCGCGCAGAGCTCAAGCAGAGCTTTGCTGATAACTTGCGTTACGCCGCGGCGGTGCATGCAGACTGCGCGCCTGAGGCGGTCAGTGCCGCGCAGATCGACGCCCTGTTAGATGAGATGGCCGAGTGGTTTGACGGCTTTTGCTTTGCCGGGACGCCCGAGCCGGTCTTCTCCACTTGGTCGGTGCTCAACTTCTTTGCCGAGCGCGCTGCCACCTTGGACAGCTATTGGACTATTGCCGAGGGCTTAGGTGCAATCAAGCTCTTGGTGGCCGCCCTGACGCGGCTTGATCCTAAGCAGCTGCTGGCGCCGCTTAAGACGCAGGACTTTGTGCTGGATGCTGAGCACTTGCTGCAGACCTCGTTTATCAACCCCGATTCGCATCCTTATGGCTTGCTGCAGCAGCTGGGCTATCTCACGCTGCGCCAGCCCGTGACGGCAGGGGCGGAGGTGCACCTGACTTGGCCTAATCACGAGATCGGCATGGCCTTGGCCGATTTGGTTGCACAATGCTTCTGGGCGCAGCAGTGCCAGCCGCAGTTCCTGAAGCGCGCTGAGGCGACGCTCCAGCGCCTCAACCCTTACATCATGATGGATCGCCGCTACTAGCAGGCACGCCCCCAGACGCAAGACATAACTTGCCTGCGGAGCGTCGCCTTTCTGCGGGGGCGGGCGCGCTGCCAGCGCAGCACAGGTGCTGATAGCAAGCGGCAGCGCGGCCCTCAGCGGTATTTGGGGCAAAGACGCCCAGCGTGCGCGGGCACGCGGCAATAGAGCGGTAGAGGTCAGGGGCAGTAAAGTCATACGCGTGGTTTCCTGTAGGTGCGACAAGGCGCCAGCCTCCTTGAGGAAGCTGACGCCTGCGATTAGGTGGCGCCCGTTACGGGCGCCTGATTAGCCCTTATGGCTGACCTTTAAGCGCGGG
>CALXNA010000067.1 GCA_944389615.1 uncultured Anaerobiospirillum sp.
GCGGTAGTTCAGCCGGTTAGAATGCCTGCCTGTCACGCAGGAGGTCGCGGGTTCGATTCCCGTCCGTTCCGCCATTTCTCGTGCTGATATGGCTCAGTTGGTAGAGCGCACCCTTGGTAAGGGTGAGGTCCCGAGTTCGATTCTCGGTATCAGCACCATCTTCTTGCAGAGCAGCCACCTTCTGGTGGTTTTTTTGTACCCATGTCATGTATTTAACATAATCATGGGTAAGTTGAGCAGCTCCTCCGTTGGGCTGGTTCAGTGCTGAGAGGAGCCTGCCGCTTGGAACTGAGTGTGGTTTTGCTGTTGTCGGCTACCTTGCGGCAGGCTTCCGCTTGTTTACAGCGTTGGCGGTACAGCGTTGGCGGTTGGGTGCTGGCGGTGCTCTCTAAGATGCGTGCTTGTGCCTGCGCGCGCAGCTCCGCACTGGCCTGCTTGCTCGGGCGGGGCGGTATCACCACCGGTTGCGGCTCAGGCGGTACGGCTGATGGTACGGCCGGGCGTTTTGCGCGCTTGAGCGGCGGCGTGTGGATGAAGTAGGCCACTCGTCCGGTGAGGTCGTAGGCGAGCGCTCCGGCCCAGATCGCGCAGCCGAGCATGATAGGAATCACGCCCACCGAGATCGTGGTGAAAAAGAACAAGGCCGCCACTAAGAGCCCTAAGCTGGTGATGTAGCCGATGCAGGCGCGGTGCTTGAGCGCGTGCAAATCGTCATTGCGGGTGATGAGGTTACGGCAATGTTGGTAGCCGTAGGCACTGCCGAAGACGAACCCGAAGACGAGGCTTGGTGGGAGCAGATAGATCAAGTCGATCCAATGCTGCTCGCGGTAGAGCGTGTTGATGCTCATGGTGCCTTTGATAAAGTCCAGCTCGTGGATGAGGGGCTGCAGATAGAGCAGCAAGTAAGCCTCAAGGTCGAGTCCTAAATAGATTGCCGCGTAGATCGCCCCTAAGGTCGGCAGGAGCAAAATGCTCAAGGCGACCAGCAAGGCCCCTGAAGTGAGGGTCGAGAAGATGGCCTTCCCAGCGGCCATGAAGATAGGCCAGATGGAGCGCGGTTCCGTATCCCTTTTGCCGCGCGCTTGGTAGTATGAGCTGCGTGCGGTGCCATGATGCTTAACATAGTCGTTATGAGCTGCTTCGGCCTGTTGGCTCGGCGTGAGGCGCGCAAAGGCAGCTGAGGCCAGCTGACAGCGCTGTAGCTCGGCCTGAGCATTGCGCCGTTGCAGTTCCTTGATATAGCGCAGCCCGGCGCGCGCCATGCTCACGCCCGTGATGATACTCAAGCCGTGCTTGATGCCCTGCCAAAGGCGCTGGCGTAAGCGTTGCCAGCGCGTCGTCTCGCGTGTCTTCTTGATAAGCTCTTGTTGCTGGGTCTTGGCCCAAGCTAAGGCAAAGCCGCTGTGATAGCCCTCGGCATAGCCGATTTCAAATGCTTCAACCTCGGCCTCAGTCTTGGGGGTAAAGACCTCAATGGCTTTGTCCTCAGCGGCTTTGTCCTCAGCAGGCGCTGTGGGCTGGGCCGTTGGGGTAGGCTGTTGCGCTGCAGGTGCCGGGGCCTCCTCGGCTGGGACGAGGTCGAGCGGCGTGACTTGGCTGCCCGGTGAGAAGAGGGCGCGGAGTGTGCGTAGTAAGTTCTTGAGCATAAGTACCTCCGATGCGATGGAAGAGAGTGGTAATGCCCATATGGTCAGCATAACGCGGAAGTATGCGTAGGTGCGCAAAACAGGGTCTTAACGCTTCTGACAATTGCGGGTAGTTTGCTTTCTGCGGCTAAGTAGCGCATAGTGGGCGCGTTTGTGGCTTGAGGAAGAGAACATGGTGCAAGAAGATAAGCAGACTAAAGACGCGGCTGCCCCCATGCAGACGTTGAGCTCGCATGAGATCAGTACCGAGCGCTTTGCCATCGTGGAAGATAAGATCTTGGTGCATGGACAGGTGCGCCCATACAGCTACGTCAAGATCAAGTCCGGAGTATGTATCCTGCCCTTCTATCAGGGCAAAGTCGCCTTGACGCGCGAGTATCGCTACCCGATCTCGTCGTACCAGTGGCAATTGCCCGGAGGCTGTATCGATCCGGGGGAGAGCCCCTTAGAGGCCGGACGGCGCGAATTGCAAGAGGAAACCGGCTTGGTTGTACCGCCTGAGGGCATGATCGACTTGGGCTGGTTCTATCCATCCTACGGCTCGACCAACGAGCAAATCTTCCTCTTTGCAGCGCAAGTCAGTGAGCGCATTCCGCCGCAGCGTGAGGTCTCCGAGGTGATGGAGCTGTACCTTAAGAGTGAAGCTGAGCTCAAGCAGATGATTGCGCGCAATGAGTTTTGCCATGCGGCAGGCCTTGCCGCCTTACTGCGCTACTGGACACGCCAAGAGTTGGGCTTGCTTTAGGGTGAAACTTGGCGGGCTCTAAGGGCGCTTATTGGGCTTCGTTTGTCTCTGTGGGGCTTGAGCGGCTGTGCGCATTAACGGTGCAAAAGCCGGTGTTATAATCGGGCGATTAGTGCGAACGGAGAGGATTAGGCTCGATGAGCGCGACCATTGATGAGCGTTTAGCCGATTTTGATTTGCTGCAAGCGCTTGGCGGTGATGACTTAACGCAGGGCGAACCGTACTTGGCACAAGTGCTGGCGCTTGAGTATACCCACTATGGTGTGGGTGCCGTGGAGGCGCAGGTGACTTTGGGCAAGCAGCATTGCCGGGCCTCGCCCTTTGGTGCGATCTTGCACGGCGGCACTTCGCTCGCTATAGCTGAGACTGTGGCTGGTTTGGGCTCGATGTTGATATGCCATGCCAAGGGCTATCACTTGACTCCAGTGGGAGTTACCGTGACCAGCAATCACGTCTCGATGGCGGTAATTAACGAGTGCTTGACTATCAAGGCCACCGCCTTGCAACAAGGTCAGCGCCTGCACGTGTGGAATGTGGATCTCTGCCACGCCAATGGTAAGTTGGTGAGCTCGGTGCGTGTGACTAATGCCTTGCTCCCAGAGCTGGGCCGGAGCGCAGCTGAGACGGCGCACTCTTAGCTTGAAGTATACTTAAACCAATGTGATTTAGCATGCGCTGGGGGCGGCGTAGAGGTCGTGCTGGGCGTAATACGGGGTGAACTGTATGGCACAAAGCGGTGAAACTGAGCTGATGGGGCAGCTGCGCCTTGCGCTGCAAGCCTTGGTCTTAAGTAAATTGCCCTTTGTATGCTATCGCCTCCCCGAGGGGAAGCCGCAGCTTAAGGTGCTGCTACAAGGTGCGCCCCAGAGCTTTACTTCACTGGCGGAGTTAGATGAGGCTGCAGGCTTTGTGATGGTGCCGTTTGCGGTGCCTGGGGCTGCACCGATCGTGCTGTGGCCTGCCGCGCAGTGCGTGAACGCAACTGGTTGGGCCGAGATCGCGCGACTGTTAGCGGAGCTTGCAGCCTCTCATACGCATTATGCGGAGCAGTTAAAGCTGGTGGCAGCCGCGCCGCTGCCGGGCACAGGACAGATTAGCGAGATAGGAGCCGGAAGTTATCGCCAAGATTTTGCGCGCTTTAGCCCAGCACTGCGCGCAGGCTCCTATCAAAAGCTGGTTTTGTCCTCATACTTTGAGCAAGAAAGCTCCGCTTGCTACGTGTGTGATAACTTGATGCGCGCCTGCGCAGTTAAACCGGAACTGATGGTGGCCTTGGTGCAGGCGCCGCAGGTGGGCACATGGTTTGTGGCTACCCCTGAGGTGTTGCTGCGCACTCTGCCCGCCTCTGAGGGCGCCCGCGTTAAGCTGCATACCATGGCCTTGGCGGGTACCATGCCCTATAGCGCTGAGAATATGGAGCTGAGTGCTTGGTCGCGCAAAGATCGCGAAGAGCAGGCCTTGGTAACATCCTTTCTCACTGCCATCTTGGCGCAAAGTGGTACCTATGAGGCGCGCGGCCCTTATCCGGTCAAGGCGGGCAGCGTCATCCATTTGCGCACCGATCTCACCTTTAGCCTGCCACCGGAGCAGGGCTTAAGTGCGATTTTGGCGGCATTGCACCCGACTCCGGCGGTATGCGGCTTGCCCAAAGCGGCGGCGCTGGATTTTATCTTGGCGCAAGAGTCTTATGAGCGCTCCTATTACGCTGGGTTCTTGGGCGAGTTTAAGTGCGCCGATGACGCAGGCTCTGTTAAGACCAATCTCTTCGTCAATTTGCGTACGATCGAGTTCTTGGCGCAGCGCGGGGTCTGGGGGCCATGGTCATTTCGCTCGTATGTGGGGGGCGGCTTGCTGGCCGCCTCGACCGAAGAGAGCGAGTACGCGGAGATCTGCGCGAAAAATCGCAGTGTCTTGAGCAATCTTAAGCCTGAACTGTACTCTGAGCTGTAGAAGAGGTCGACGATGCTCTCCAACAAGATGAACGTGCTGCAATTGGCGGTATTGATGCGGGCCCATGGGTTTAGGGACGTGGTGCTTTGCCCGGGTAGCCGGGATATTCCTCTGACCCAAACGTTTAGCCATATCCCTGACTTTCGTTGCTACAGTTTGACTGATGAGCGTAGCGCAGGCTTCTTTGCTTTAGGCCTTGCGGTACAACAAGGGGCGAAGGTGGCGGTCGTCGTGACCTCGGGCTCGGCGGTGGCCAATTTGTATCCTGCGGTGTGCGAGGCCTTCTATCAACAAGTGCCGCTCTTGGTGATCTCCGCCGATCGCCCTGAGGCGTGGATTGGCCAGATGGATGGCCAAACGATGCCGCAGCCGCATCTCTTCCAAAGCTTGGTGCGCAAAGCCGTCTCGCTGCCTGAGGTGCATGATGATGAGTCGCTGTGGTACTGCAACCGCCTCATCAACGAGGCCTTGCTCGAGTTAGACCATGGCGTTATGGGGCCTGTACAGATCAATGTGCCCATTAGCGATCCCTTCTTTGACTTCTCAACGGAGCAATTGCCGCCAGCGCGGGTGATTAGACGCTGGGATTTGGTGGAGTTTGGGGCTTGGCTGCGCCAACACGAGCCAGAGCTTAAGCGGATCTTGTTGGTTGTCGGGCAAAACAACGCGATGGCTTTGCCGCAGCTTAGCAGTGACCAAAGTGGGGCCTTACACCGTTGTCTACAAGTCTTCTCTGAGCTGCCGAGCAACTGGGCACACTACGATCCAGCTGCTGGGAGCGCCATCGGGCCTGATGTGGCTGTCGCTTGTGGCAAGCAACTTGATTGGATGTTCACCACGCTGGAGCAATGCTGCTTGCCTGAGGAGTTAGCAGCGTGGACGCCACAATTGGTCATCACGGTGGGCGGCCATATCGTCTCGAAGAAGCTCAAACAGTTTTTGCGCAAGCATCCGCCCAAGTATCAGGTGCTGGTCAATCCGCGCGGTGAGGTCAGTGACCTCTTCATGCATTTGACTCATGTGGTAGAGGCGGCTTGGCCTTCGGCGCTGGCTACCGTCATTGAAGCCTTAACGGCCCCGACGGCCGTGCAAGCGGCAGCGCGTTCTCACTATGGCGTGCAGTTTAAGGCGCTCTACCAGCAGGTCTTCGCTCAGCCGTTATTAGGGGCGCAAGGGCGGCTCGCTCCTGTCAATGACGCTGAAGGGGACGATGTGGTGAACTTTATCGCTCGCGTGCTCGAGCGAATCCCGGCCGGTAGCACCTTACACTTAGGTAACTCCAGTGCCCTGCGCTTTGCTGAGTTTGCTGCGCTGGCGCATCCTGCGGAGATCACGGTGCACTGCAATCGAGGCATCAATGGTATTGAAGGCTCGGTATCCGAAGCGGTTGGTGCGGCCTATCTTGATTATGTCCAAGCCGCGGCTGCCCAAGGCACAGCGCAGCCTGAGACGTGCCCGCTGCACTTCTTGGTCGTGGGCGATTTGAGCTTCTATTACGACTTCAATGGCCTGTGGCATCGTCAAGTTCCGCCTAATCTGCGCCTGGTCTTGATCAACAATAGTGGCGGAGAGATTTTCCGTCTGCTGCCGGGGCTGAAGCTGGATGAGTGTGCTGATGCCTTGGTGCGCGGCGTGCATCACAGCCCGTCCTTGGGGCAGATGCAAGCACGCCTTGCGGCGATGGGGATTGACTACCGCGAGGTTGGAGCTGTAGAGGAGGCTTGGGGCCAAGCAGCGCAAAGCGGGCACAAAGCGGAGGAGAGCTCGGCGGCCTTGGCTGCACTCAGTGCGCCTTTTACGGCGCAAAGCCGCATGCTGATCGTGGAGTACCACAGCGCCCCTGCTGACAGCAAGGTCTTTACCCAAGCCATTGAGTTGGTACGATCTGGGGTATGTGAGTATCTGCGTGCGTCCCAGCCGCAGGTGGACGTTGGCTCCTAAGGCTTGCGCGTCTAAGGCCTGCTCCTAGGGCAGGATCTGCGCGGTGATTGGTTTTTGGCAACAAGAGGAGGCTATATGGGGCAAACCTGTGAGTGGCAAACCATTAAGGAATATCAGGACATCCTGTTTGATTTTTATCAAGGCATTGCCAAGATTACGATCAACCGTCCGCGCTACCGCAATGCTTTCACTCCCACCACCGTGTCCGAGATCTCGGATGCGCTCTACTACTGCCGCGAGTGCCAAGACATCAACGTCGTGGTCTTAACCGGAGCAGGGGATAAGGCCTTCTGCTCGGGCGGTGACATGCATGTGAAGGGTCATGGCGGCTACGTCGGTACCGATGGCGTCCCGCGCCTCAATGTCTTGGATGTGCAAAAGCAAATTCGCTCCCTGCCCAAGCCAGTCATTGCTATGGTCAATGGCTATGCCATTGGTGGCGGTCACGTGCTGCACGTCGTCTGCGACTTAACCATTGCCTCGGACAATGCCATCTTCGGCCAGACGGGCCCCCGCGTCGGCAGCTTCGATGCAGGCTTTGGCTCGTCTTACTTAGCGCGCATCGTCGGCCAAAAGAAGGCCCGCGAAATCTGGTTTATGTGCCGTCAGTACAGCGCTCAAGAGGCCTTGGAGATGGGTTTGGTCAACAAGGTCGTACCCCTTGAGCAGCTTGAAGATGAGGTCGTGGCGTGGGCGCAGACCATGATGCAACACAGCCCACTGGCGCTGCGTATGATTAAGGCGGGTCTTAACGCCGAGCTGGATGGTCAGGCCGGTATTCAAGAGTTAGCTGGTGATGCCACTATGCTTTACTACATGACCGAGGAGGCTCAAGAAGGCGGCAAGGCCTTCTTAGAGAAGCGTAAGCCTGATTGGTCGCGCTATCCGAAGTTCCCGTAACTGCGCGGTTGCAGCAGAGAGCGCCGTGACCTGAGCGCGCCGTGACTTATCGGCACGACTGGTTTGGCGTGAGCGGGGCGCATCCCTCCCTAAGGTGGGATAGCCCCTACTTAAGGACGCCCAGCTGGGCGTTCTTGTTTTTGGGAAGAAGAGCAAGAGATGATCAACGACCAATTGCAAGCGGAGCTCTATCGCTTTGAGTTGCAGTTTAAAGAACCGGCTATGACTTCGCGCGGCACCTATGTGACCCATACCGTGTGGTACCCCGTGCTCAAGTGGTTAAGTCCCCAAGGCGAGCGCCGGATCGCCGTAGGCGAGTGCGCGCCTTTGCCTGATTTGAGTGCTGATTTCTTGGGAATGGGCGCCACGACAGCAGAGCGCCAAGCGGGCTATGAGGGGTGCTTACAGCAGGGGCTGGAGCAGTTATGGCAAGGGCTGCGTCAGGGCCGCACCGACTTAGCGGTCGTGCAGGCGTACTCCTCGATGCGCTTTGGCCTTGAGTGCCTAACTCATCTCTACGAGCGGCTAGTACACGCTGACCAAGGTTTGGCCGCCGAGGAGCCCGCCTTCGATGCGGCCTTCGGCTTGACCTCCAACTCTGTTTCCGGCTCGGTTTCCAATTCTACTTCCGGCTTGGTCTCTAACTCGGCTGCCTTGCTCTGGGATACGCCCTTTAGTCGGGGGCAATGTGAGCTACCCATCAATGGCTTGATTTGGATGGGGAGCTTTGAGGAGATGTCCCAGCGCATCAGCGCCAAACTCCAAGCGGGCTATCACTGCATCAAGCTGAAGATTGGCGCGCTTGATTTTGCGCGCGAACTGGAGCTGTTAGCTAGGATGCGCGAGCGCTTTAGCGCAGATCAGTTGGAGCTGCGGGTCGATGCCAATGGCGCCTTCGCCCCAGATGAAGTCAGGGATAAGCTGGCCGCCTTAAGCCAGCTGGCGCTGCACTCCATTGAGCAGCCAATTAAGGCCGGGCAATGGGAGCTGATGGCACAGCTTTGTGCTCACAGCCCGCTTGCGATTGGTCTTGATGAGGAGCTGATTGGGGTCAATGTGCGAGAGGACAAGCTGCGCTTGCTTAAGACCATCAAGCCGCAGTATCTCATCTTAAAGCCGAGCTTGCACGGGGGCTTGTCCGGCTGCGCCGAGTGGATGCAGCTGGCGCAAGAGCACGGCATCGGCTATTGGGTCACCTCGGCCCTTGAGTCCAATATCGGCCTGAATGCTTTAGCCCAGTGGTGTAGTACCCAAAAGATCACGATGCCGCAAGGATTAGGTACGGGCCTGCTCTACACCAACAATGTGGAGGGGCCATTGGCGATTAGACAGGCTCAGCTGCACTGTGATTTGGCGGCCTTAGGTGACTATGACGCCTATGTTGCAGCGTTCTTAGCTAAGAAGGCACAGCTCGTGGCGCAATGGAGCGCATAGGGGGAAGGGGTGAAGTATCAGTGTGACCGGAAGGCCCAAACCATCACGATTGAGGGCCAATGCTATCAGCCAAGTGACTTGGCCCCCCTGCGGGCCCTACTGCAAACTCAACTTGCCGCTGGGACAGACGAGCTTCAGTTCAAGGTGGAGCTCCTAGACTTCCTGACGACTTGGTTTGAGGACAGCCCCGAGCTCACGGTCAAAACCTCGGGTTCCACCGGAACGCCTAAGGTCATGACGGTGAGCAAAGAGCGCATGATGAATAGTGCCATACTGACCTTGGACTTCTTGCAGCTTAAGGCAGGCGCCTCCGCCTTGCTGTGCATGCCCCTTGAGTACATTGCAGGCAAGATGGTGGTGGTGCGCGCCTTAGTAGGCGGCCTTGATTTATACCCAGTCGCCCCGTGTGGCCATCCCTTAGCGCAGTGCACGCGTCAGCTCGACTTTGCGGCCATGATCCCCTTACAGGTCTTCAACTCGCTACAAGATCCGGTTGAGGCGCAGCGCTTGCGCGCGATCGAGCAGCTCATTATCGGAGGTGGGGCTATCGATGAGGCGCTAGGGCGGGCGCTGTTTGACTTTCCGCGCCATGTCTGGAGTACCTATGGTATGACCGAGACGCTCTCGCACATTGCCTTGCGCCGGGTCAATGGGCCTGAGGCCTCGGACTTCTATCAGCCCTTTGCCCAAGTGAACTTGAGCCTGTCGCCCGAGGACACCTTAGTGATCGATGCGCCCTTGGTCTCCGCACAGCAGTTGGTGACCAACGATATCGTGGTCTTCAACGAGCTTGGGCAGTTCCGGATCAAAGGCCGTAAGGACAACGTCATCAACTCAGGTGGGATCAAGCTGCAGATCGAAGAGCTGGAAGCCAAGATCACAGCGTTGGCTCCAGACTTAGAGTGTCAGATCAGCGCCCAGCCTCATACTAAATTTGGCCAATGTGTCGTCTTGCTGCTCACGGCGCGCTCCCTGCCTGTTGGGCTAGAGCCCAGAGCGTACTTAGAGCAGGTGCTTGTAGCACTATCGCGCTTTGAGCGCCCTAAACGCTACCTTGTGGTTGAGACGCTGCCGCGTACCGGCACCAACAAGCCCGATCGTGCCGCCGCCTTGCGCCTTGCCGCGCAGGCGCAGCTTGCGCTCTTCTAAAGCTTTGCGCACATATGCGCATGACGAACCGGAGTGTGGTGCCCGCCTGCTCCGGTTTGTGCCATTCAGGGCGGGGCGCAGGCCTGCTCCTTGCGGCTAGCTTGCGTCCTAACGGGCTTGCGTGCGCGCTGCATGGCTTTACTGCGCAGGTCACCGCCAAAAGCGTGACCGTAACTTTTCAGTTTAAGCGCCTTTGTATAGTTGGGAAGATCTTGTGAAATATAAATTTGCAGGTCGTGATATGGCTCACTAAACCGCATAAAAACGGCTTTCTGCGCGGTTTTGATCATGCTATGATGGAACTTTGCGGTAAGAGATTGTGAAGAAGGTGTTGACCCGCCGTAAAAAATCTCTAAAATACGCATCCGTTGTCACGCAGTGATGCGCT
>CALXNA010000068.1 GCA_944389615.1 uncultured Anaerobiospirillum sp.
TTAAAGAACCCACACAGATTGTCATTCTTATCTCTTGTCAAAGAACCCCAAAGCGCTGGGCTTTGGTTTTTGTCAGCGCATCACTGCGTGACAACGGATGCGTATTTTAGAGATTTTTTACGGCGGGTCAACACCTTCTTCACAATCTCTTCACACAAACTTTCATTTTACCATGCACAGAAGCGCGCAAAACCGCATTCCTCTGCGCTTTCTGAGCCAAATCACATCTTCAAAATTAAAATCACAATCCATGCCCCCAACAACGCTAACCTTAGCTAAACTGAAAGATTCTGCTGCGCCCGCTCCGCACAGGCCACCTGCGACCATGCGCACAGAGCGCAAACCCTAACGCGCAGCTTGCCCGCGCAGATCACCTGCGCTTGCGCCGACAAACAAAAGGCCTACCCCGGCTTGCGCCGTGAGCAGACCTCTTGCGTGCATCCTGCACTATGGGCTTACGCTGCCCCGTGGCTAACGTTGCCCTGAGCCAAGTCCTTATGGCTCCGCTACTTCTGAGCGTCCTTAGTGGTTATGCGGCAAGCTACCGGGTACCCCCGAGGAGATCCCTGCCGTGGCACTGCCACCGTTAACCCCTTGGACATTGCGCGACTGCGCTAAGACGCGCCCATTACTGGCGCTTGCAGCGCTGCTGGCTACTTCTGGTCGGGGACGACTCCTGTCTTGCTTCTTAGTGCAAGACAGAGCGCCATCATCGCTGATGTCTAAGACGTACTCGACGTTTGGCATCAGCTCGCCCTGCAGGATCTTCGTGGAGAGCGGATCCTCGATCTCGTTTTGGATGGCACGACGTAACGGACGAGCACCGAAGACTGGGTCAAAGCCGACCTTGGCTACGTAGTCGTAGACGTGGTCTGCGACCTCAACCTCGAGCCCGGCATCCTTTAAGCGCTGGCTTAAGGTCTTGAGCTGGATCTTGGCGATCTGCTTGATGTGCTCATGGCTCAATGGGTGGAATACGACGGTCTCATCGATACGGTTCAGGAACTCAGGCTTGAAGTTCTTTTCCAAGATGGTGAAGAGCTTGGCCTTGATCTCCTCGTAGGAGCTCTTGCCACTCTCCTCTTGAATCATGGACGAGCCTAAGTTCGAGGTCATGATGATCACGGTATTCTTGAAGTCCACCGTCCGGCCTTGGCCATCGGTCAAACGACCATCGTCCAAGACTTGCAGCAAGATGTTGAACACATCTGGATGCGCCTTCTCAATCTCATCGAGCAAGATCACCGAGTAAGGGCGACGCCGTACCGCCTCGGTTAAGTAACCACCCTGCTCATAGCCGACATATCCCGGAGGTGCACCGACCAGACGCGAGACTGAGAACTTCTCCATGAACTCCGACATGTCGATACGTACCATGGCCTTCTCCGTATCGAACATGAACTGAGCGACGGCCTTGCACAGCTCGGTCTTGCCCACACCAGTTGGGCCCAAGAACAGGAAGGAGCCAATTGGACGGTTCGGATCGGATAAGCCTGCGCGGCTCCGACGAATGGCCGAGGCAATGGCGCTGACCGCTTCATCTTGGCCAATTACACGCTGGTGTAAGTTATCCTCCATGCGCAGGAGCTTCTCACGCTCGCCTTCGAGCATCTTGGCAACCGGAATGCCGGTAGCACGCGAGACCACCTCAGCGATTTCTGCGTCGGTGACGCGGTTCTTGAGCAGCTGCGTGTGCTGGTTTTCAGCCTTACCTGCCGCCTCAAGCTTGCGCTCTAACTCAGGGATGACGCCGTACTGGAGCTCACTCATCTTGGCCAGATCGCCGTTGCGCTTGGCCACCTCAAACTCGTGACGGGCATTGTCGAGGTCAACCTTGAACTTCTGGGTGCCCTCAAGCATCATCTTCTCATTGTTCCAGATCTCCTCTAAGCGGCGGTACTCCGTCTCGCTCTCAGCGATCTCCTTCTCAATGGCCTCAAGACGCTTCTTGCTCGCCTCATCGGTCTCTTGCTTAACCGCTTGCTGCTCCATCTTGAGCTGGATCAGCTTGTGGTCTAAGCGATCGAGCGGCTCCGGCTTCGAGTCAATCTGCAGGCGGATGCTGGCTGCGGCCTCATCGATGAGGTCAATGGCCTTATCCGGCAGCTGACGATCGGTGATGTAGCGGTTGGACAAGGTCGCAGCCGCGACAATAGCCGGGTCGGTGATCTCGACGTGGTGGTGAATCTCGTAGCGCTCCTTTAAGCCACGCAAGATCGCGATGGTGTTTTCAACCGAAGGCTCGTCGACCAACACCTTCTGGAAACGACGCTCTAAAGCCGCATCCTTCTCGATGTACTGACGATACTCGTCTAAGGTGGTCGCACCTACGCAGTGAAGTTCACCACGGGCCAAGGCAGGCTTTAACATATTGCCTGCGTCCATCGAGCCCTCGCCCTTACCGGCGCCGACCATGGTGTGCAGCTCGTCGATGAACAAGATGACCTTGCCTTCTTGCTTGGCCAGCTCATTTAAGACGGACTTCAAGCGCTCCTCAAACTCGCCGCGGTACTTAGCACCGGCAATCAAGGCACCCAAGTCCAAAGTCAGGACGCGCTTGTTGCGCAGCCCCTCTGGGACTTCTCCCTTGACGATGCGCTGGGCTAAGCCCTCAACGATCGCCGTTTTACCAACGCCTGGCTCACCGATTAAGACTGGATTGTTCTTGGTACGGCGCTGCAGCACCTGCATCGTACGGCGGATCTCTTCGTCACGGCCGATGACTGGATCGAGCTTGCCTTGCTCGGCGCGCTCGGTTAAATCGATGGTGTACTTGGCCAACGCGCCACGCGCACTCTCGGCGTTCTCGCTATCGACCTTGTTACCGGCACGTACCGTCTCTAAGGCCTTGAGCAACTTCTCCTTGGTTAAGTTGCATTGTTCTAAGATGCGCTTTAAGTCGTTTTCGGTCTCCATCACAGCTAAGACGAACATCTCCGAAGAGATGTAGGAGTCCTTGTGCTGCTGGGCTAACTTATCGCTCAAGTTGAGCATATTGCCCAGCTGTGGCGACAGCTGCAGGTCACCACCGACGCCATGAACGCGGGGCAGCTTATCGACAGCTTGGTCGACGAGGAGTTTAACAGCTTGAGGATCGGAACCCGCTAAAGCCAACAGGGGACGAACCGATCCATCCTCTTGATTGACCAATGCCGCCATCAAGTGCACAGGTTCAATAAATTGGTTGTCATGACCAACGGCTAACGACTGCGCATCGGCTAAAGCTTCTTGGAACTTAACAGTAAACCGCTCCAAACGCATTTCGTTCCTCCAACAAATCTCTACCTAAGCCCAGCTCCCGCCCCGACGCTAGTACGCCGCGCGTACCTCAGTGCTCCGCCCCTTCGCCCTCAAGCCGAAGGCCAATGCTTTAAGCCCGAAGACTTTAAGCATTGGTTAACACCTTAAGTTGTGCTGTTAGCGCAGGCGCGGTGCAGATGCTGCTCCGCTCTTCCACCTACTTAAGTAAGTGGCTTGCGCTTTAGGCGGTAAGGCACTTGGGACTAGGCCCTGAGCTCTTACAACCTATGACATGGAGCCACCCGCGCTAAAATTAAAGGCACCAGCCCAAAATATTTTTGTCGCGCAACCCGGCGCTGCTTTGTCCCGGATCTGGCCTTTTGTTACACTGAGCAGCAACCTGCTATTTACCTGAATTAAAAGGAGACGGCGCCGCCCTCACTGCGCCGGTTGTCGATGAAACTCAATCCTCAGCGCATCATAGTCAATGCCCACTCCGCCTTAGGCGACACGATGGAGTATCAGCCCTTCTTCTTGATGCTGCGCACCATGTTCCCGCAGGCGGAGATCCACTGCACCTGCAATCAAAACACGATCGACATCGCCGCGCTCTATCCGCCACGCTGCGACTACTACAGCCCGATCTGGGTCGACTTCAAGAGCAAAGAAGAGTTCAACGAGCGCTTCACCAACTGCGTCTTACATGGCTTCAAAGATGACAAGCCGGCCGACCTCATCATCTTGATGGATCGGCGCACCGAGCTCGTCAAACTGGCCCTAAGTATCGGAAAAGTGGGGAGGGAAAATGGTACTTTACTAGCTAAAAAGGACTTGCCGCAGGTGGTGACCTTCAGCTACTTCCCTGCGCTCTATACCCCACGTCTGCGCTTCTTGCCGTGGCTCCCGCGCAAGAAGATCCACGAAATCTTCCACTACCAGTTCTTACTCAAATGCATCAACAGTGAGCGCTACCGCGCCTGCTTCGATGAGCTCGATCTTGAACAAGCCCGCCCGCACTTTAACGAACACGAAAACGCGCAGTACTACCTAGAGGTCAAGCGCGATCTCTTAGCCTTGGGCTACAACCTTGAGCGCGATACCCGTCCTCTCGTGGTCATCAACCCACTAAGCGGCAACTCCGACCGCTACGGCTACAACTACAAGCACGAAGACTATGTCCGCTTAGGCCATGAGCTCGCCCACGCCTATCCGCAGCTCTTCTTTGTCATCACCTGCTACGGCAATCCGCCTTTTAGCAAGCTGCCGCTGACTGAGCCTAACCTCAAGCTCTGGAATAATCAGGGCACCCTCAACCACCTTCTCGCCATGCTCTCCTTGAGCTCCTTAGTCATTGTACCGAGCACGGGCCCGGCGCACGTCGCCGACATCATGGGCAAGGATGTGGTCGAGATGATGCCCGACTACGACTGTCCGCGCTGGATCGCCAACGGCATGGGGCAGCTGGCCTCACGCCAAAAGCAGCCGAGTGTCGGCATCAATCAATGCCGCTACCAAATTCTGCGGCAGAACTGGAAGGATACCGAGGCAAGCTACGAGCAGCACTTTCAAGCCTTCACCCAGATGTGCCACGACTTCATAGAGCAGCGCACCCTCAAGCTCTTCACGCCCCGTAACTTGGCTCAGTAAAGCCAGCTCCCCCGACGTCCAGCTCGCCCCCTCCCTGCCGCCCCGTCCATGGGACGGCCTAATGGCGCTGAGGCGGCACTGAGGCCTAATCTGGGTTGAGGCAGATGACGCTCGCGATGCGGCCGGTTGGGTTAGCGCGGCGGTGTGAGTAGAAGACCGAGTTTTGCAGATAGGTATCGTAGCGTCCGCCGAAGATGATGCCGGAGGTCTCGGCCCGGCGCAGGGCCAGTACGGTCAAGCCAAAGATGTCGCACCAGTACTTACCGGCGATGCTGGCGGCTGCCTGCGCGGCACTGGCCGACACATCACAAGACTTCCCCATCTTCGGGTCGCAGGCGTAGATCTGCTTGCCCAGCGTGCAGCTCTCATCTTCGGGGGTGTTGTTGATGCGACTAAAGGCCATCGCGCCTAAGGCCAAGGATCCCGCCGAGAGGCTGGCTAAAATCTGCTCATGCTGAGCCTTGTCTTGGCAGTGCTCAGGACGAAAACACAGCGCATTATCCTTACTTTGCGCAAGAAAGGCGCTGCGCACGTCCTCACCGACCTCAAAGGAGTTAGGGCCGATGGCCGGGCCCATGTACGCGGCGATATTGCGGCGCTTGGCGCCGATGCTCTCCATAGCCGCCACTGCGTTCTCGACTATATTATTGGCAAGGCCACGCCAGCCGCAGTGCACTACCGCTACCACACGCTCTTCTTGATCACACAGCAACAGCGGCAAGCAATCGGCGGTCATGACCGCAAGGGCAATGCCGTGCTCGCGCGTCACTAAGCCATCGCAGTCAAAAGTATCTTGGCCGCGATCGTGCCCCGTCACAAGAGCAATCTTGTTGGAATGCGTCTGGTTCATAAAGCACAGCTGCCCGAGGCCAAAGTCCGAGCGCATCATGAGGCGGTTTTGGCTGACCTGCACTGGGTCGTCGCCCACATGTAAGGCGACGTTGAAGCTGTCGTAAGGCTCCTTGCTCATGCCGCCTAGGCGCGTGGTCACGAAGGCTGTGACATTCGCGTCTTCAAAGCAATCGACCACCATATAGCGGCCATGGATCAGGCTCCGAATCAAGGCTGACCGTACCGCATCGACGCTGGCGTTCGACCCTTCTTGATCATTGGTAAAGCTGTCTTGACTCATAACACCACCTCAAAGCACCAAACCGCAGCCGCAGGTTGGCACAAGTCTTCTCTCCCTGCGCGCGGGCACACCATATGAGCGTGAGCGGACATTGTCACGCGCCTCATCCCGCTCAGTATGGCCAAGCTCTAGATACCGGGCAAACGATCCCGCCCAATTATGGGCGCTAGAGCACAGCTTAGATAAAGTAGTCAAGCCAAAGCGCAGCAATTTGGCGCTAAAGCCATCACAATTTGGTTCCAAGGCCATCACACGGCCTGCGCCGCGCTCTAACCAATCTTAGTAGAGACCATGCTCTTGGTAGTCGGCGCGCAGTAAGGTAATGAGCTGCTGCATCTCCTCAGGGATCGGGGCATCGAAGCTCAGCTGTTCGTGGGTCACCGGGTGCTCAAACTCAATGTGGCTAGCATGCAGAGCTTGGTGGCGGTAGTTGTTTAAGGCAGCATCGAGCTCAGCGCTCGCTCCGGCAATGTGCTTGATACGACGGCCGCCGTACTGGGTATCACCGAGCAGTGGGTGGTGGATATAGGACATATGGACACGGATTTGGTGGGTACGGCCGGTCTCAAGGCGCAGCTTAAGGCGCGTATGGGCGCGGAAGCGCTCCATCACCCGGTAGTGGGTCACGGCCTCACGCCCTAAACCCTCAGGCATCACCGCCATCTTGGTGCGCACATGTAGATCGCGGCCAATCGGAGCATCGACAGTTCCACCGGCCGTGAGCTCGCCTTCGACGATCGCCTCGTACTCCCGCACGACTTCGTGCTTGGAGATGGCGGCAATCAAGGCATGCTGCGCCGCTTGCGATAAGGCAATGACCATCAGGCCCGAAGTGTCCTTATCCAAGCGATGGACGATGCCCGCGCGCGCTAAGGTCGCAGTCTGCGGGAAGTGATAGAGCATGGCATTCATGACTGTGCCATTCTTAATACCAGCGCCTGGGTGCACCACAAAGTTAATCGGCTTGTTGATGACGAGCACATCATCGTCCTGATAGACGATATCAAGCGGCAGGTCTTCAGGCTGCGCCTCAAGCGACTCTGGCTCTGGGAGGTTGACGCAGATTAAGCTACCGGCATTGACCTTGAAGCTGGCCTTAGTCTGCACGGAGCCATCCACTAAGATGCGCCCCTCATCGATCATCGTCTTCAAGGCACTTCGCGAGTGATCGGCCACCAAGGCACCTAAGACTGCGTCAAGACGCTTGCCGTGAAACTCATCTGTAACTTGTAGCTCCAGCACTTTACTCATGTCACCACCGCTCAGAACGTGCCCCTTCGGGGCCTTACAATCAACAAAGCGCATATGTTAGCAAAAACACGGCACTCTGACCGCAATGAGCGCCACCGCGCAGGCCGCGCCAACTCCATTGCTCCTTCCTCTGTGCAGCCGCACTTGGCCCAGCGCCTTACCTAGCGCCGCTCCCTACACACAAGCCGCGCTATCCTCAGCGCGCCCTCTACACCGTCCCAACTCATACCCTGCGCCGACCTGCGCCGGTTGGCGCAGGCGCCACCGGGGACAAGATTCTAAAAATCCTTGAAAAATGCGGAAACTTCGCTATAATTTGCCCGCCCCTCTGATCGAGTTATTTGGCTTCCCACCCAGATAGTTCGATGCAAGCGAAGTCGACGGGGTGCTTCCCCTGATTTTGCTTGTCGTGCGTGTTCAGCGGGAGCTGAACGTTAATATAAAGGGTTTCTTAATGAGAACTTATGTAGCCAAGCCATCTACCATCAAGCGTGATTGGTTTGTAATCGATGCCACCGACCTGACCTTAGGTCGCGTTGCAACTGAAATTGCTCGTCGTTTACGCGGCAAGCACAAGCCAGAGTACACTCCATTCATGGACACTGGTGACTACATCATCGTCATCAATGCCTCCAAGATCAAGGTAACTGGCAACAAGGCTCACGATAAGATTTACTACCACCACACTGGCTTCCCAGGTGGCATCAAGGCTGAGTCCTTTGAGAAGTTGATCGCTCGTAAGCCTGAGCAGGTCTTAGAGACTGCCGTCCGTGGCATGCTGCCGAAGGGCCCATTAGGTCGCGCAATGTTCCGCAAGCTGAAGGTATACGCTGGTGAGTCGCACAACCACGCTGCTCAACAGCCTCAAGAACTCAAGTTATAAGGAGCATTAGCAAATGGCTGCAAATCAGTACTACGGCACCGGCCGTCGCAAGAACTCCACTGCTCGCGTTTTCATCAAGAGCGGCACGGGTCAGATGTCTATCAATGGTCGTACCCTTGAGCAATACTTCGGTCGCCCAACCGCCCGTATGATCGTTGCTCAACCATTAGAGCTCCTTGACTTAGTTGGCAAGTTTGATATCTACGTCACCGTTACCGGCGGCGGTATCTCGGGCCAAGCTGGTGCTATCCGCCACGGCTTAACCCGCGCTTTAATGCAGTACGACGAGAGCTTCCGTCCAGCTTTACGTAAGGCAGGCTACGTCACCCGTGACGCCCGTTCTGTTGAGCGTAAGAAGGTCGGCTTACACAAGGCTCGTAAGCGTCCACAGTACTCGAAGCGTTAAGAGCTACTGGGGCTTCGCCCAGAGCCCAAGGCGCCTGCAGCTGCAGGCCCTTGGGTCAAAAAACCCTTGTTGGCATCCCCAGCAGGGGTTTTTTATTGCCTGCGCGCCGCGCCCAGCAGCCGCTCCAAGTGCCGCCGCCCAGCGGAGCGTCCCCAAGTACAGCCTCACAGCTCTGCGGATCGCCCCAAGCGCAGCCTCCCTGTCCTGCGGCAACCCTAGTTGTGGGCCTTGGCCCAGCCTGTGGGCCACCGGGGCCAAGTGCGCTATAATTGAGCGCTGTTAACTCCGAGCTGGGCACAGGCCACAGCAGGTTAACGATGTCACTGAACCGAGGTCATGATGAAAAGCATCTATTCGTACCTTTTCACGGCGTTTTACAATTGGCTGCGCGACAGCGGCGCCAATCCGCGCATTATGGTTGATGCCACCAAACCGGGCGTAGTCGTCCCGCGCGAGTACGTGAGCAACGACATGATCTTGATCTCGATCTACTACCTGTATGTCAGCGACTTCGAGATTCTGCCCGACAAGATCACCTTCTACACCAAGTTCAAGGGCAAGAAGGAGTACGTCGCGATTCCTTACAGCGCCATGACTGAGCTGGTGTGCTCTGACAACGGCATCAGCATTCCGCTCTCGATGTGGATGGCCTCAATCGACATGGCCTGCCGCCAATACGTGGAAGATGACTCGGCCCTAGACGAGGACGAAGACGATGACGAGCAGAGCAACATCACCTTCTCCATCACCTCGGACTCAGTGAACTCGCGGCCCAGCGACGCCAAAGAGATCAAGGCGCGCAAAGTGCAGCCCAAGGTGAACCCGAACTTCACTATGCTCGAATGAACTACCGACTGACTTACGTCAGCGGTTTCGCAGCGTCGCAACTGCTTTTAGTAATGCTCCGCAATCAGCT
>CALXNA010000069.1 GCA_944389615.1 uncultured Anaerobiospirillum sp.
GCCATGGCTGTGCCGGTTTGAGCCGACGCCTAGATAAAATTCTGGCACGTATTTTGCTCTGCCTGCCTGCCTGCCTGATCATCTACCTATATAGCTGATTAAAAAGAAAAAAGGGCGCTACGCGCCCCAACCCGGAACGTGGGGATTGGCGAGGTTTGCGCAGCCCGCATGGCCGCGCGGAAAATGCGTCGTAACTCCAGCTTACGCGCAGCGCATGTTGGCGCCCTAGGCGCGCCGCCGCCCGCTTGCTGAAAAAGGGGCGGCTAACTGCGGCTGGGCTTTGACGGCCGCGGTTCAGTTGGGGTTATTACTGCGCAAGGGACTGCTCGATGATCTGGGCTATGGCGGCACAGCTGTTTAAGTTCTCAGGCTCGACCAACTCCGGGTCGAGTTCGCAGTCGTAGCGCTCTTCGATTAGGCTCAGGATGTTCATGATGTCGATGCTGGTGATGGCGCCGGAGCCGAGCAGGTCTGGGTTCTCGAGCGTGACCGTATCGATGCCTAATTCGTGGAACAGGGCTAAAACATCAGAGGCGGTGACCATGGGGACTTTCTCCTTCGTTAGTGGTGTTGCTCGAGCCAAGCCTTGAGCACGAGGCGGTTGATCTTGCCGTTTTGGTTGAGCTCAAAGCGCGGCCAAGCGATAAGATGGCGGGGGATCATGTAGGCTG
Source organism: uncultured Anaerobiospirillum sp. (assembly GCA_944389615.1). Lineage (GTDB taxonomy): Bacteria > Pseudomonadota > Gammaproteobacteria > Enterobacterales > Succinivibrionaceae > Anaerobiospirillum. Next base: position 672 of record CALXNA010000069.1, read on the forward strand.
GGAGCTTGTCTTGGAGGTAGGCTCTGAGATCGAGCTCTTGAGCGCCAACGCTGGTGTAGAACAGGGCGATCTGCTCGGTAAAGACGCAGGCGCAGCCCGTCACCTCCGGATGGGCGCTGACCACGGCCTCGATCTCGCCTAACTCGATGCGGTGGCCTTGATACTTGATTTGGCTGTCGGCGCGGCCGTAGCAGACGAGCTCGCCGTGCTCGTTATAGGCCACGATGTCGCCCGTGTCGTAGATCAGGTCGAGGTAGTTGTCGTGCTGCGGGTTTTGGATGAAGCGCTCGCGCGTCTTGTCCTTGTTGTGGTAGTAGCCTAAGGACAGCGAGGTGCCGCGGATAAAGAGCCCGCCTTTGACGCCGACCTGGTCTTCAGTGATGAGGTGATGGTCGGCGTCCAAGACCAAGGCTTGGGTATTGGCGCAGGCATAGCCGATCGGGAGGATCTCATCGTCGCCAAAGTCACGCTCGACGTCGTAGTAGGTGCAGACATCGGTGATTTCGGTCGGGCCGTAGAGGTTGGTGTAGCGGCACCACGGCAGGTGACGGCGCCACTCGTTGAGCTGCTTGTTGGGCATCGGCTCGCCGCAGAAGATGACTTGCTTGAGCTCCTTGAGCTCCACACCCAACTTGGCCATGGTGTGGGTATTGGCAAAGTGGCATAGCACTGACGGCACCCAGAAGATGGTGGTGATGTGCTGCGCTGCCATGTAGCGTATGACCTTGACCGGGAAGGAGAAGAGCATGCTCGCGATGAGGTGCAGCTCGCAGCCGCCCTTAAAGGTCGAGTAGATGTCGGTGATCGAGTTGTCGAAGTAAAACGGCGCTTGGTTTAAGAAAACCGTGCGCTCGTTAAAGCCAAAGTGCGTGCTGAGCCACTCGGTGTAGTCGATCACGCTCTTGTGGCAAATGGTGACGCCCTTGGGCTCGCCCGTGCTGCCGCTGGTAAAGAGCACGTAGAGCAAGTCGGTGTCGATGTGGCTGCGCCGCCGCGCCGCTAAGGCTGCCTCGTCGATAGTGAAGCTTGCCACGTCTTCGACCGCAAGGCAGGTGACTTCAGGCAGCAGCTCGCGCGCTAAGTCCTCAAGGGCCTGCCGCTGTGGGTAGTCATGACGGGTGATGATGACGCGCGGTGCAAAGACGGACAGCACCTTGTGCAAGCGCTCGATCGGGGCGGATTCGTCGAAGATGGTGTAGAAGTTGTTGCTCTTGGTGACGCCCGCAAAGCAGCCTAAGGCCTCCATGCTTTTCGGCAGAACCAGCAGGATGGGCGCGCGCTCAAGGCCCAGCGCGACCAAGTGGGAGCCGAGGCGCTTGCCCATGTCATTGAGCTGAGCAAAGGTAGTACGCCGCGTGCCGTTGTGATCGACGATGGCGACTTTGTCCGGATGGGCTGCTGCGCTGGAGCTTAGGTAGTCGTCGACGTTAAAGCTGTAGGCCATAGATCTTCCCTAACGCCCTGCGGGCGCAGTTGCTGCTACAAGCTGTGACGGAGCGTCACATCACGTCAGATATAGGGAAGTTGGGGCGGTGCTACATAAAGGGGAGATCGATATGGCGGATCGGGCTTGCTAGTGCCCGCTGAAGCCTGTGCCCAAGTAAAATCTTGGCACGTAATTTGCTCTGCCTGCCTGCCTGCCTGATCATCTACCTATATAGCTTATTAAAAAGAAAAATGGGCGCTACGCGCCCCAACCCGCAAGTGGGGTCAAGGCGCGGCCATACTGAACGCAAGATGCGTCGCATCCCGCTATTGCGTTCCTACACTGGCAGGGGCGCCGCCCCCAACTGAGGGGGCCATCGTCCTATCGGTGCGATGCCGCGCGGCACGGGGCCGTCTTAGCACGGCGCGGCGAAGTTGAGCGCCTGATAGGTGTCGCTCAGTGGGCTGAGCTGGGCTTTGAGGTAGAGGTTAGCGCCGGTAAGTAAGATCGTCGCTAAGACAAATTTGACCTCATCGTCATAGCGCTGCGCGGAGAGGTTGGTCAGGCGCTCGAGCTCCGGGTCAAGCTCGCCCTTAGCGCGCTGGGCATTGGCCGTAAGGTAGAAGTTACGGCCCATCAGGCGCAGGTAGTAGTTGAGCTTACCGCGCTGCAGGCGCAGCCAACGCTGCTCATTTGCTTGCTGATCACTGAGCTCTAACAGCACGCGGCGCATTACATTGAGTTCGCGGAACGGCCGCAGCGCGGCAATGAGGCTGCTTAAGTGGCGGTCAGCGCGCACCTTGGCGGCCTGCTCGCTCTCGCTGAGGCCCGAGGCGGCGAGCTTCGGCCCCGGCGCCGCTAACAGTTTGAGGTAGTCCTCAGTGCTCAAGTGGAAGTAGGCCCCATAGAGCAGGTGGTACTTAAGGGCCAAGAGCTCTGGGCGGCGCCTCAGCACTTGGTCTAAGTCGGCAGGTTCGTCGGTGGCGGCCACCTCGTTAGGCGTAGATGCAAGCTCCTCAGCCCATGACAGCACGTCATCCTCCTCCTCTGCGCGATATGGTGGGATGATGGTACTGCGCCGTGCGCTCGTCACGGGCTCACCGCTGCTTTGCAGAGCTAAGCGCTGCTCGGGTGCGGAGAGGTTAGTCGCTTGCACCTCAGTGGCCTTTAAGTGATGGACGCTGACATTGTTACGCTCGGTATAGCCGGTACGGACAAAGCGGCGCCGCTCCTGTACTTGCCGCTGGGCCCGTTCCTCGGCCGAGAGCTCTGAATCGGAGCTGGGGCCTGCCGCCTCATATGAGGTGGTGACGGCACCTTGCGCGAAGGCTCGGCCATTGGCTCGCTGGGCCGCTTGTGCCTGTTGCTTGAAGTAGCCGGTATTGATCTCCCGGGCGATATGGCGCAGCTTAGCCTTAGCTTGCATATCTTGCTGGGCCTCAAACAGCTTGCGTGTCTTCGGCGTGAGCTCATCCAGCTCGACCTCAGCCTTGTCCTTAAACTCCGGCGTCAGCTGCGCAAAGTGCTCATGATTGAGGTCAAGGGGCTGATAGTCTGTCTGCGCCAGCGCCTCATAGGCCTGAGCCATCTGCGGATTGTAGCTGACCTCGCGTGGGGCCAAGTCCGTGCCCGCTGCTACCAGCGCGCCTGCAGCCTCACTCGCGGGCCCATCAGCTGCCGCCTCCGGGTACTCATCAGCTGCCGTATCCTCATCCTCTGTCAGCGGCACCGCGGCCCTGCCGCCCGCGAGCGCATCAAGCTCCGCTAGCAGCTGCGCCGGGCGTTTGCTCTTAGTGCCTAACTCCTGCTGTAAGGAGCCCAGTAAGGCACGAACATTGGCCATAATCTCGGCTTGTTGCTCGGGGCTGGCGGCATCAAATTCCTTTTCGGTTGGAACGTCGGTGACGGGGCGCTTATGGGTACGCAGTACCACACGCAGGTTCTTAAGCACCATACGCTCGCGCGCGCCCTTGCTGCGCAGCTCGCGCGCCCGCTTGACGCGCTCGGCCATTTCCTGTTCGTCACCGACCGTAATCTCCGGCACTGCAGCCGTTTCATCCTCAGGCTCAGCGCCCGCCCCGCCGCCAAATAAGGCAGCAGCCGCGGCAGCATTGATTTGGGCGCGCTCTTGGTTGTTTAACGCACCGGCATCGCCACCGGAGCTGAGCTTTTGCTCAATATCACTGAGCTCATCCCGGCGTTGCTTGCTACCAGAGCTCGCAACGCGCTCGCTCTTAGCCTTGGTCGTACGGTGTGTGCTGCCCTCACTTGCGGTGGCACTCTCTGCGCTGGTCGCCGCGCTCTTAGCCTGCGCGCGTGTGGTCTTAGTGCCCGCAGCTCTAGCCTTGGTCTGACGCGGGCTGCGCGGTGCGGTGCTCTCAGCTTGAGTCGTCTTAGGCTCCGCGGCGCTCGCTGCTCCGCTGGTAGCCGTGGTTGCACTACTCGACTCAGCCCACGGAGCTTTATCCTCAGCTGCTGTCTCAGCTACCGCCTTACTCTCAACTGCAGGCGCAACGGTATGAGACTCGGCCCATGGGGCCTTATCCTCAGTGGTATCTGCGTCCGCGGTTGCATCGTCAACTGGCGTTAAGGATAGGGTGTCATTATCTGCTGCCCCCAATGCCTCAACAGCTGTGGTATTGGCGCGCGCAGCCGCGTTGACGGCTTCGTCGGCGCTTTGCTCCCATGCGGCGCTAGCCGCAGCGGTGACTTCCTGTAACTCAGGCGAGAGCTCGGCAGGATTGCTCGGTGCTGAGCTGCTGACAAAGTCAAAGAGCTTAGGTGCATCCGTGTCAATGCCCGGAGAGCTCGTGGCGGCGCGAGCCGTTGCGTCACTGTCGGAGGTAGTAGGAGCCGAATTGGTGGCCGCAGTCCGGCTATCTGGGCCTAAGGCCTGCGCAATCTCGGGCTCTAAGGCTCCCGCCCCATTGGCAGGTGCCACTGTGGTCGCTGGACGGTCAGCCTGAGGTGGGGCCTTGCTCTCTGCCTTGGCGGGGGCCGCGTCCTTATCGCTTGTAGCCGCAGCAGGTTGCGCTGCAGGCTGAGCCGCGCTGACTGCTGCTGCCTTGGAAACGGTCTGAGCTGCGCCCGTAGCTGAAGTGTTCGGCTTCTTAGCTGGCGCAGCTGCAGGGCGGGAAGCTGGGGCCGCCGCGTTTTGACTCAATGCTTGCGCCAGCTGCGAGTTTTGCGCGACTGAGTTCGCTTGCCGGGTCTTAACGGCATTGACCGTGCTTTGCCATAAGGCCAAGGTGTTGACGGCGCCTAAGGCTTGCGGCGCGGCGGAAGATGGCTCGTTCGTCCCAAGGAAATTACCCCACGGGGCGGTGAAGGCACTGGTTAAGGCGACATCGAGTGGGCCGGAACTTAAGGTAGGTTGGGTCTTAAGCTCCAAGGCGCTGTCAGCGGCTGCACTTACGCTCGGCTCGACCTGCTCCGGTGCGCTCGCACTTGGGGTAGAGGCCACCGTTTCTGAGGGAGCATGCGCGGCTGCCTCCGTGATGGTCATGACCTTAAGCTCTGGGGCGACAAACTTAATCGGGCGTACTGGCTCGGACTTAGGCTTCTTAACCTCAGGCTCTGGGGCGGGCGCTGCAGGGCGCGGCGTGCTTTCAACTGGCTTGTCTGCGGCTAAGGCCGTAGCCTCAGCTTGCTGGGCGGCCAGCTGCGCGGCCTTAGAGGCCAGTGCGGCTTGGAAGGAGGGCGAGTTAAGCTCCGCTTCTAAGCGCTGCTTTTGCTCTTGCTCAATGTCAGCAATGGTACGCTCGGTGGTGGTGTTATCACTCTTACGCGAGAAGATCTTAACCCGGTCATTAAAGCGGGCATGCGCTGAGCTCGTACCATAGCGCGAGCGAATGGTATCGGCGACCCAGCGCTCCGGGGCCGCTTCTTGGATTAAGCGAGTACCAATGTCGCTCGAGCGCCAGACATGCTCATCATCGGCGCTGCTGACTTGGCGGCCGCCCCCTTTGACCTCAACGACCACCTCCGGGCCGCCGCGCTTGCTTGCGACCTTAGCGCTTGCAGCCTTAGTACTCGCGGCCTTGGCCTTGCGCTCCTTATTGGAGCGCTTATCCTCGCGTTTGTCGGCACGCTTGTCTTCTTTACGGCCACGCTTTTCATCCTTGCGCCCGCGCCCGGCCTTGGCCCCAGTCTCTGGGGCCGATTTAGCCTGAGAGGCGTCAGCTACGGCATCCGCGACCTTGGACTCCGCAGCAGGCTGAGAGTCAGCTGGGGCCGTAGTTGGTTGAGATTCGGTCTGTGCTGCCACTGAGGCTGTGCTATCGGCCGGAGACGGGGCTAAGCCATCCGCAGCCGAGCTCAGCTGCAGCCCACCCGAAGCAGGTTGAACCGATAAGCCGTCCGAGGACTTGGATTGAGTTGGGGCTTTAGAGGCGGACGCAGCTTCCTGCGCCTCCAATGCGGCGGTCTCTGAGGCGGTGGCATCAGCTGGGGCTAAGTCTAACCCGCCTTCGGCAGCTGAGCTCAGTTGCAATCCGCCCGAGGCAGGTTGAACCGATAAGCCGCCCGAGGTCTCAGATTGAGTTGGGGCTTTAGAGGCGGACGCAGCTTCCTGCGCCACCGATGCGGAGGTCTCTGAGGCTGTGCCATCAGCTGGGGCTAAGTCTACCCCTCCCTCAGCAGCTGAGCTTAGTTGCAATCCGTCCGCAGCTGGTTGAACCGATAAGCCATTCGAGGCCTTGGGCTGCGTAGAGTCCTGAGGAGCGGGCGCTTTTGTCTGTGCCGCTTCCGCAGCCTCAGCCTTCTGTGGCTCTATCGTCTTATCGGTGGCGCTAGCTGGAGTCAGGGCTAAGCCACTGTCCTTTGCGCTATCAGCTGGGGATAGGTCTAAGCCGCTGCCTGTGGCAGAGCTCAGCTGCAACCCGCTTGCGGCGGGCCGGATGGCTAGGCCTGATGCTTGAGGGGCGGGAGCTGTGACTTGCTCTGCTGATTCCTTGCCTATGGCCGCGGGCGTGAGCTCAAGGCCAGAGCTTGATGCTGCGGCAAAGGGATTGCTGCCGCTTAAGGTCAGGGAGCTGGTGGTAGTGCTGCTTGGTTCTGGCTTGGTCGGTTGAGCAGCCGGGTCGAGCGCGGAGAGCGCGGCCGCGGCGACGGTGAGCGTCAGCTCCTTTTGGGCTTGGTAGAGTGGGCCCTTGTTCGGGGCGCCCACGTCCATGAGATCGAGGTCGTCTTGCATCTTGGCCGCTTGGGCCTTGAGGCGGGTAAAGGACGGGCTTTGCACCAGCTCGTTGAACTTGATGAGAGCTGGGGCGTCTTGGTTGCTGTAGCGGGCGCTCAGTTCTGAGATGAGGCTAGTTATGGTTTCGTTGGGCTGCTGGGATTTAAGGCTCGAGATTGCGGCTTTGCTCGGCTCGACGCCGAAGAGCGCAAGGCCTGAGAGCGTGTCGGCATTGGGGTTAGGGAGCAGGGCGTCGATGAGCTCGACGAGCTCAAGACTTGCCTTGGTAAAGCCCTCAAAGTCGCAGATGACCGTGGCAAAGAGCTCAAGGCGCTCCTTGTGGCTGTCATCGAGCCCGGAGAAGACTGGGTCGGTGAGCTGCTCGGGGCTAAAGTCTTGAGCTGAGACGCCCATGCGCTGTAAAAAGAAACAGAGCGGGTAGAGCTCGAGGTAGGCTGCGCAGGTCTGCAAAAAGGTCGCCGCCACGGCACTGGTGGCCTGAGTAGCCACCTGCGCGTTGATCTCAAGCAGGCGCAGGGTCTGGTAGAGGTCTCCGTTTTGCTCTAAGTCAAGCGGGGTGCCTTGCTGCTCGAGCGCCTGCAAGATCTTGACTTGGTAGCGCTCCTTGTGCGCTTGACGCTCGTTGTTTTGCTCCGTGAGCGTCTGCAGCGCTTGCTCAAGCTTGGTGATGGCCGCTAAGACCTTTTGGGCGCAGGGATCTTGCGCTAAGGCCTGAAAGGTCTCGCGCTGCTTGGCGCTTAAGGGCATCAAGACCGCACGAAAGCCTTGGTCTTGGGGCGTAGGGTGATCTAGTAAGAAGATTTCATCGCTGTTGAGCTTGGCCTTAGCTTCCGTCCGCCAAGGCTTCATTAACGCAGCAAGAGTTTGAGACATCGCCAATACTTTTTTGAACCAAAGCCGTTCCCTGACCGCAGCCCTGCTCTGCCCAAAGCTCAGCCCCACGGCAGCATGCAGCTGCGCGGTGTGAGTGGCAAAGAGAGGATAAAGTGCCCTAAAATGTGCGGAAGAGGGCGTAACTGGCGGTGTTAGGAGCGGTGCGGTGACAAGGCCTTTAGGAGCAAGACCCTGAGGAAAAAATATTTCAGGCCAATTATAGGCGATTGGCGCGCGCTTGTCAGGACACTTGCGCCGTTGCGCTGAGGGCAGTACGTCGGCTCAGCACTTACCTTTTCTTAAGCTTATGTTTGCTTGAGCGCGAAACTTAAGCCCCGGCGCTGGGGGCCGGGGTTAGAAGGGGGCTCGGAGCTTTCCCGAGCCGACCTTGGTTACTTGTCTTTTTGGTCTTGCTCGTCGTCATCGAGGCTTTGGGCGAAGTCATCGCCGAACGGATCGTCAAAGTCATCGATGAGCTCGGCGGCCAAGGACGCAAGGCTGCTTGAGGTGGAGCTAGCCTGCTCAAGCTTGCCGGTCTCAGAGCTGTCGCTGAAGCTATTGCCCAAGAAATCATCTTCGCTTGGGCTCATCAGGTTATCGCCGCTATCGGCGAAGCTCTCTGAGCTCGGCAGCACGCCTGCGACCGCCGCTTGGACGGCTTGCACTGCATTGCTGCCGGAGGCGCTGCTTGGGCTTAAGCGCTCACTAGGCTCACCACCGCTGCTGACAAAGCGCTTCGGCGTCGCAAAGAGCGGATTCTCCGGTACCGCTGAGCCCTCGTGGACAGAAACGCGGGTACGTTCAGCGGCTTGGGCTTTAGCCTTGGCCTCAGCTTCCCGGGCCAGTTGCTCTTGACGGGCACGCTCCGCAGCTTCAGCTTGGGCTTTCTCTTCAGCCTCACGGGCTAAGCGCTCTTGCTCTAAGCGCGCACGCTCGGCAGCCTCCGCTTTGGCCTTTTCCTCGGCTTCATGGGCAAGGCGTTCTTGCTCTAAGCGGGCCTTTTCGGCAGCCTCAGCCTGAGCCTTTTCCTCGGCCTCGCGGGCAAGGCGCTCCTGCTCTAAGCGGGCCTTTTCGGCAGCCTCAGCCTGAGCCTTTTCCTCGGCCTCGCGGGCAAGGCGTTCTTGCTC
>CALXNA010000070.1 GCA_944389615.1 uncultured Anaerobiospirillum sp.
GGTGCGGTAAGAGCGCACCGCGTTGCTAGCAATAGTCAACGGCACGGTAAACTCCACCTAGAGCAAGATCAAATAGGTTCCCGCATAGTGTGGTCCGCATTTGGGAACGGGTCGATTGCTTGAGCTTAAGCGTGAGTTTAAGCCTAGATGAATGATTGCCACCTTAGCAATAAGGAACAGAACCCGGCTTACAGGTCAACTCACAGATCCCTCCGCTGCGCAGAAGCTACCTTAACTTGCCTTTGCTTGCCTACACTTGCGCAATCTTGCGCTGCCGCAAGCTTCTTGCTGTGCCCTTCCTACCGCAAAAGTTGCGAAAATTGCTTGCAGCTTCCTAGGTCAAAGCATATGCTAACCTCTGGATAGTGAGCTAGGGAGAGGGGCATGAGCAGATTACGATCCATAGCCCAAACGTGGGGCCGATGTGCTGCGGGACTGCTGGTGGCACTTACCGCGGAGATAGCAAGCGCTGCGAGTGCAGAGACCACGGTACCATTCGATTGCGTGCCGGAGTGCGCGCCGAACCCAGCGGTCACTCCCCTTACCAGCTTTGAGCTGAGTCAGCTCGCCCATCACTTTGAACTGAGCTCCGATGCCGACGAGGTCTTGGAGCTGATGCGGCGCGCGCCCATTGATCCGGCCGAGCGCTTCTATGTCTCCGATCGGCGCTGTGCCGAGCATGTGCTCTCTTCGCTGACAACTATCGAGCAGATACATAAGGCCGAATTGGGCGTGGCCTTACTCAATAACCACGGCATTGTCCTGCTCTACAGCGACGAGCAATTTCCTCTGATGTCGGTCATGAAGTTTCATGTCGCCTACGCCGTGCTCACTAAAATGGCTGAGCAGGGCCAAAAGCTCTCAGACACCATCACGGTCAAGCTCAAGGAGTTAGACCCCGACACCTACAGCCCGATGTACGAAGAGCTCAAGCGCCGCGACTTTATGGGCAGCTATTGTGGCGCCAATGAGCATCTTGCCGCGGCCTTGCAGCAAAGTCAGGTCAGCGCACCGCCGTCAGGCTTGGCCTCCTATCTGCTGCATGCCAGAACGCAGAGCTCCGCGACCGTCAGCAGCAGACTGCCGGCGCTCAGCGGCCATCCTCAAGAGTTTCAGCTGTGCCTTGGCGACCTGATTTACTACGCGGTACGTGAGTCTGATAACAACGCCTGCGACCTGCTCATCACCAAGTACTTAGGCGGCATGGCGGCCTTAGAAGACTTTTGGCACCAAAAGGGCGTCACCGGCCTGCGCCTTAAGTATACCGAAGCCCAGATGGCCGAGGAGGTGGAGCGCTGCTATGACAATAGTGCCACGCCTTATGACGTGGCCCAAAGCTACGCCATATATCTCAATGACGAGACCTTGCCCTCTGACTTGCGGCACTTCTTAGATGAGACCATGCTCTTTGCGCCGACCGGCGCCGAGCGCATCCAGCAGGGACTGCGCCGGGCCCTCTCGGAGCTTGCCACCGACTATGAGCAAGAGCAGGCGCTCTTTAAGACGCTGCGGGTCTTTGATAAGACCGGCACCGGCGGCATGAACGAAGCCGGACGGCGCATTGCGGTTAATGACATGGCCTTTATCAGCTACGAGGGCAAGCCGTATATCTTGGTGGTGCTGGTCAAGAACATCCCGGGTACCGACAAGACCAGCATGGTCGATGGGGTGCTGGCTTTGCGCAAGGCCACGCGCGTGGCCTTTACCTACGCCTTAAACCTCTACCACCACGCCCAAATCGTCACACCGATCGACTTGGTACAGTCCTGCGGCTCGCGTAACGAGCACGTCAACATCACGCGCCGCTCCCACGATTAACCGACGCCGCTCAGCGCCGACCGCTGGTCAAGCCGACCCGTAGGCTGCGCCGTCCCAACGCCGGAGCGCCCCAAAATCCCTATAATAGGAGCTAAGGGCGATAAGCCCCAGTGGCAATCATACAGGGTGGTACGGGAGGCGCGTATGGCGGCATTATCATGGAGTAAGGCCTTAGGGGCCGTACTGGGCGTGGGCTTGGCACTGATGTGCGTGGCGCCGACGTCGGCGGCACCGGTAGCGGCTGACGACACGCAGAGTAAGCCGGTGTGCTGGACTAACCACAATGGCAAGACGCGTGAGCGGGTCTTTAACTTTGTGACCGACCGCGGCTTTGCGCCGTTTAGCTACGTCGACGAGCAAGGCGAGCTCAAGGGTATCGACGTGGACTTGCTCAAGGCGTGGGCGCAGCAAGATGGCATGAGCATTCGCATCTGCGCCTTAAACTTCGTGGACATCCTCACGCAGCTCAAAGCCAAGCAAGCCGATGGCGCCATGGCCGGTATCAGCTTTACCGTCGAGCGCTCCCATTATCTCGACTTCTCGCAGAGCTACTTTGCGGCGACCACGGCCTTAGTGGCCCCGGACATCAGTGGCATCACGAGCCTTGATGATGTAACCGGCAAGAAAGCCGCAGTCAAGCGCGGCTCGGTGGGCGAGAGCTTTGCGCTGCAGCACCAAAAGGACTTAAACCTCACCGTCAACCACTTCGATACCTCCTTTGAGACCATGTTGGCGGTGCATATGGGCCAAAGCGACTTCTGCATCGACGACTATCCGGTTGCGGCCTACCATGTGTCCTCAGGCCTGTATCCGGGCCTGACCGTCGCGATCAACCGCCTGCCGGTTGAGCAAATCTGCGAGAGCTTCCACTTTGTCGCTCCTAAGAGCGAAGGCAAGGCCTTGGTCAAAGCCTTCAATCGCGGCTTAGCCCAGCTCATCGACCGCGGCGAGTACGCGCGCGTGGTCAAGACCTACCTCAAGACCTTCGCCGAGCCGACCAAGGGCCCGCTCACCGTGCCGGAGCTGCCCGAGGAAAAGGCCAGCGCCCAATCAGCCACCCGATAGTCTAATCGATATTGGGACGGTCTTCGGCCAAGGTGACCGGCGCGATGATCAGCTGGTCGCCGCGGCGTACCGTGAGGTTGAGCACCGTGCCCGGGCGAGTGTTGGAGATGACTTCGATCAGCTCGCGCACATTGTTGATGTTGATGTTGTTGACCTTCACAATGATGTCGCCGAGCTGAATGTTGGCCATGGCCGCAGGCCCGGCTGGGTCGATATAGCGCACCATCACGCCTTGCACCGAGTGGTCGGCGATGAACTGGGAGTTCTCATCGCTGATGCCCAAATAGCCACGGATGACGCGGCCGTGGCGCAAGATCTCGTTCATGACATAGACTGCAAGCTTGGTCGGAATGGCAAAGCCAATGCCGTAGGTGCTCACGCGCGCCATATCAAACGAGGCGGTATTGATGCCGACCAATTCGCCATTGGTGTTGACCAAGGCGCCGCCTGAGTTCCCGGCGTTGATCGGAGCGTCGGTTTGAATCAAGTCCTGCAGGCCTTCGCGGATGTTCATGCGCTCGCGCGTGAGCAGGCCCGAGCCTGTGCGCGCCGTGGCGGAAATAATGCCATGGGTGACGGTCTGCCCTAAGTTGTTGGGGTTGCCGATGGCAAGGACGATATCGCCCACATGGGGCTCGTAGGCCGGGTTGATCGGAATCGGGGTCAGGTTCTGCGCCCGGATCTTGAGCACTGCGATATCGGTACGCCGGTCATAGCCCACGATAAAGGCCTGACGGATGATGCCGTCGGTGGTCTGCACCCAGACCGCCTTATTAGGCTCTGAGAGCGAAGGGATGACGTGGTAGTTGGTGATGATATAGCCATCGGCGCTCATGATGACGCCCGAGGCGGAGTTGGTGATCTCGCCGCGGTCGTTGGCGATGCCGGTGTAATCGTTATTGAGACGTGAGACGTAGATGTTGACCACGCTCTGCGCCGAGCGGGCCACCGCGAAGGCATAGCCTTGGACGTCTTTGTTGGAGTTGTAGAGCTGGGCGGCAAAACGGGCCCCCAGTTGCGGGTTGAGCTTTAAGGTGGCCCCCGCCACAATCAGTCCTAGTACCACCGGGAGGGCAAAAAACCGAACCCAGGGGCGTCTGAGTATTTTCAGCAGCATAGGTTACCTGCCCTCAAGCAAACTAAACACCAAGAGGCTTGCGCCTGCGGTCATTGTAACAGCAAACCGCCTCAGCCTTGCGGCGGCGCCAAATTTTGCCGCTGCCTTCACGGAGCAAGCTCTAGGCCGAAACAAAACAAGCTCGGGACAGTTGCCTGCTCCGAGCTTGCTTAAGCTACCGGGCTAAAAGCCCACGAACACCACGGCCTGCAGCGCCGCGGAAAGGCCCGCAGCGCCGCGGGCCCTTGGCGCCGCGTACCAGTTGCCGCTTAGTTGCGGATGGTGACGTACAGAACGCTGTCGCCACGCTCAATGCGGAAGGCTAAGACGCCGCGATCCTTGCTCTTGTTGAGCTTGCTCTTTAAGTCCGCGATACCCTTGACCTCCTCGCGGTTGAGGGCGGTGATAACGTCGCCCTTACGCAGGCCGTAGCTGTAGGCGCGCGAGCGTGGCGCGACCTCGGTGACCTCAACGCCGCCGCCATCGTGGTTGGCGAGGGTGGCGCCATCAAAGAACGAGGAGAGCTGACCTGCGTCCGTGCCCGAGATTTCATCAGGCTCTTGCAAGGTGACATCTAAGGTCAGGTTTCGGCCGTCGCGGAAGATGCCGAGCTTAATGTCAGCGCCCGCCCCTAAGGTGGCGATGGTAGCGCGCATCTCACCAAAGGACTTAATCGGCTTGCCATTGATCGAGGTGATGATGTCACCGGCTTGAACTCCGGCCTTATCGGCCGCACCGCCCTCTAAGACTTCGTTGACGAAGGCACCGGCCTTGCCCTTGTAATCAAAGCTCTCGGCTAAGTCAGGAGTCAGCTCGCTACCGGTGACGCCTAAGGTGCCGCGGTGGACTTCACCGAACTCCTTTAACTGGTTGACCACGGTCTTAACCATATCAACCGGGATGGCAAAGCCGATACCGATGTTGCCGCCGTTCGGGCCTAAGATCGCGGTATTGATGCCGATGAGCTCGCCGCGCAGGTTGACCAGAGCGCCGCCGGAGTTACCGGAATTAATGGCGGCATCGGTTTGGATAAAGTTTTCGATGTTCTCGATGTTAAGGCCGGTACGCCCCAAGGCCGAGACGATACCTGAGGTGACCGTTTGGCCTAAGCCAAATGGATTGCCGATCGCGACTACGAAGTCACCGACCTCAAGCTCGGAGGCATCTTGCATCATCGGCAGCGCGACTAAGTCCTCAGGATCTTTGAGCTTTAACAAGGCCAAGTCGGTGTGCTCGTCTTCGCCCACCTTCGTGGCATCAAACTCACGGCCATCGGAGAGAGCGACGCGGATTTCATTGGCGTCAGCGACCACGTGGCAGTTGGTGACGATGTAACCTTCCTTGGCATCGATGATGACACCCGAGCCCAGAGCCCGGAACTCACGCTGGCGCTCGCGGTTGAGCTGCGGGAACATGAAGCGAAATTCCTCAGGGATCTCGATCATCGGGCTGACCTTCTTGGTGCCCTTAACCGAGATGTTGACCACGGCTGGGATCACTTGCTTGAGCATCGGGGCTAAGGAAGGCTCGCCTTGAGTGTTCTCTAAGGCACTGATTAAAGGACGCGCATCGGCGGCATAGCTAGGAGCGCTCAGGCTGGTTAATGCGGTGATACCGGCTAAAGCCAGAGCTACTGCAGAAAGTTTTAACGACTTCATCTTTGCCTCTTAGGCACCGGGGCTTACTTCAAGCCAAAGCGCCAAGTTAACTCAATAGTTCCAATCAATCGTTGAGCATAGCGGCAAAAGCTCGCGCGCGCATCTGTCGCCCTGCACCTAGAAGAGCACAACGCTCTTGGTGCTCTGCCATTACTTGCATCTTACGGCCATTGTCTTAGCCCTTGCTTAGCAAGTGCGAGAGGGCTCACAGTTTTACCCAGCGCCCGCAGGCGCCCCACACAAGGCAGCGCACCGCGTCAGTTGCGAGGTGACGCCTTGTGGTGGTGCAAATGAGCACCATGATAGGGAAAAAGCGGGCCTGCGCCCGCAAAGCACCGCAGCGTCGGCGGTGCTCTGCGCCGCTCTTGGCCAATTTTGGTGCATAAAGGCTGTGCCGCCCCCGGCGCTTTGCCCCATTCTTGAAATGGGACGCCCCATAACCGACAATTGACTCAGATTTGTGCAGGCTATGGCCGCTGCGCGCTGCAGCGGCCATGCTGTAATTTGCAATGTGATTTAAGGAGCGGTGCCGCCAAGAGTAGACCGCAGGTCGCCCTTGAGGCAGTGCCGAAGTTTGAATGAAGTTTTCTGCCTCCAAGCTCTTGTTAGCTGTCTCGCTGGCTTTGGGCGTGACCGCCTCAATTGGTGCGGCCGATGCTGCCATGTCGCGCGCACCGCAAGATAACCTGTTCTACGCCACTTCCACGGAGCCGTTAGGCTTAGATCCGGCCTTAGTTGATGACAATGACTCGGGCAATGTTAACTGCAACATCTACGAGTCGCTGCTGCAGTTCCAAGACGACAACACCGAGATCGAGCCCTGCTTAGCCGAGAGCTGGACGATCTCCGACGATGGCTTGGTCTACACCTTCAAGCTGCGCCAAGGCGTCGTATTCCACGATGGCACGCCATTTAATGCGCAGGCGGTGAAGTTCAACATCGACCGTCAGATGCCTGAGAACTTAGTGCCGAAGATGTCGTACGCTCCATTAGTCTTTGGCGACGTCGTCTCCAGCGAGGTCTTAGATGACTACACCATCAAGATCACCTTAAAGAAGCCTTCGACGCCATTCCTGCGCAATATGGCCATGTGCTTTGCGGCCCCAATTGCCTCGCCGACGGCGCTGCAAAAGTACAACAACAACCTGATGGAGCATCCAGTTGGCACCGGCCCATACAAGTTAGTCGCTTGGGATCGCGGCCAGCAGTTGATCCTGACCACCAACGAAGATTACTGGGGCGACAAGCCACCAATTCAAAACGTCATTTACCGCATCATGAAGGAGACCTCCGCGCGCGTGGTCGCCTTAAACAATGGCGAAGTTGATATCATCAATGGCATTGACGCCAACGTCATCGACCAGATCAAGCAGGCCGGTAACCTCATCTACCAAGATGAAGGTAACAACGTCAACTACATGGTCTACAACTGCCGCGACGGCTATGTCACCGCCGATCCTGCGGTACGTCGTGCCTTAGCGCAGGCCATCAACGTCCCAGAGTTAGTGGACTCCCTGTACAAGGGCTACGCTGACTACGCCACCACCTTTTTCCCTACCTTCATGGCAGGCTACGATGAGACCATCAAGCCGATCGCCTACGACCCAGAGGCTGCTAAGCAGACCTTAGCGCAAAAGGGCGTCAAGGAGATCAAGATCTTGACCTACTCCAACGCACGCTACTACAACACCGTCGGTGGTCAGGTCTTAGCTGAGGCCGTTCAAGGCTACTTAGACAAGGTCGGCGTCAAGGCCACCATCGATGTCTATGACTGGGCGACCTTCAAGAGCAAGCTCTTAACCGATGCTTGGGATCTGTCTTTTATCGGCTGGATCGGCGACAACGGCGACCCTGATAACTTCATCAACATCTTGGCCGCAGACGACCCAATCTCCAACCAAGGCCTGTGGCTGAACAAGGACTTCATCGCCCTCATCAACAAGGCCGTGGCTATGCCTGATGGCAAGGAGCGCGCCGAAGTCTACAAGCAAGCCGAGCGCATCTTAAACGAGGATGTGGGCGTCCTGCCAATTTCCCACGCTCAGACCTTAGCGGCCTACCGTCCTAACATCAAGGGCAAGTTCACCCACCCAATCGGCCTGAACTTCTTTGTCAACGTCAGCAAAGAGTAGCTCCTGCCGGGACTTGCGTCCCACGATATAGCCCTAGGGCTCAGCCTTAAGGCACCAGCCCTCAGGGACCAGCCTACATAGGCTCCCGCCGGGGAGGTTTCAGCCGAAACCTCCCCGGCGCCGTTTGGGCTTTCCACCAGCGCAAGCCCTCCGACACCTCCTCAGGGGGCGTCGCGTCCCACTGTGGCGGCCCGCCTGCTCCACCCCAGCCCCGGCCGGGCCGTTCCCAAGCTCCGCTGCCGCGGGACTGGGCATTGCTGAGTGCAGGCACCGCTGGCACTGCGTTGCGGGCTTCCCACAGGTGGCGTCGCGTCCCACTGCGGCGGCCCGCCCCACCCCAGCCCCGGCCGGGCCGTTCCCAAGCTCCGCTGCCGCGGGACTGGGCAAGGCTGAGTGCAGGCACCGCTGGCTCTGCATTACGCGCTGCCCACAGGGGGCGTCGCGTCCCACTGCGGCGGCCCGCCCGCCCCACCCCAGCCCCGGCCGGGCCATTCCCAAGCTCCGCTGCCGCG
>CALXNA010000071.1 GCA_944389615.1 uncultured Anaerobiospirillum sp.
CTGAGAAGGCCAAAACGTTTGACCGCAGTTACTTAGTGCAAGATTTGGTGGCCTTGCTCACCAAGGTGCTCTAAGCGCTCACCTGCGGCGCAGGTGCAGCCTGCGTCGGCGGCCGCCCCTGAGGCCGGAGCATCCACCAAGGCTCACCCTTAGGATCTGCGAACCGCCGCTATGGTGCTCATAACCGTGCCTGAAGCGTGGTTTTGGACACGCGTCAGCTGAGTGTAGGGGAAGGGTCGATGGGCGCAAACTCGCTCTAAGCTGCCTCGTGCTCGTGCACGCGACGGTGATGCGGTCGGGGAATGGGTGCATCTGGTTGGTACGGCAAAGCTTCGCTTCTGCCCCAGTGTAGGAAGCTGACGCCGGTGGTTAAGGCGCGCCCTTGAGGCGCCTGAGGCCGACCATTAGTTCATGTGTAGCGCGTGAGCACCGACCGAGAGGTCGTCGCTGTCTCAGGTGGCGCTGTCGGTGAAGAAGACCTCTGCGGAGCTGGCGCGTCGAGGTGCGCGCTGCTTGGCCCTTAAAGATGCCCTCGTTCTCGTCGTCAGTAGGGAAGTGCGGGAAGGAGCGCCTAAACTGATGTTAGGCGCGGGAAGTGCGGCCGGGTGGCGGCCGCGGAGAGAGGCGCGCTCCGCGCGCTGTGGCTTAGGCCTCTGGGGAGTTAGGCTCTTCTTTGATTTGGATCAGCATGTTCGAGAGGATGGCCGCGACGCCACCAGCGGTGATGCCGGAGGTGAAGATATTACGGATGATCTCTGGGCACTGCTTTAAGATGTCAGGTACGAGCTCGACCGACAGGCCAAAGGAGAAGGAGATGGCCATGACGAGTACGGCCTTGCGGTTGATGTGCTGCGAGGCAATGATACGAATGCCCGAGGCGGCGACCGTACCGAACATCAAGAGGGTGGCACCACCTAAGACTGGGTCTGGGATGAGCGAGAAGATGTAGCCTACTGCCGGGAAGATACCCAAGATGAGGAGGAAGCCTGCGATGAAGTAGCCGACATAGCGGCTGGCGACACCGGTGAGCTGAATCATGCCGTTATTTTGGGCGAAGATGGAGTTGGGGAAGGAGTTTAAGCAACCGGCTAACATCGAGTTGAAGCCGTCGGCTAAGATACCGCCCGAGGCGCGCTTTAAGAAGGCTGGGCCTTGCACCGGCTCACCTGAGATCAAGGAGTTGGCGGTGACATCACCATAAGCTTCGATTGCAGTGATGAGGTAGACGATGCCGATGGCAATGATGCTCGAGAGGTCAAAGTCGACGCCATACTTGAATGGGATTGGAACGTTGAAGCCACCGTAGCTTTGTACCTGCGAGAAGTCGACGCGGCCTAAGGCGTAGGCGACGACATAGCCGATGGCGAGGCCAATCACAATCGAGCTCATGCGCAGGTAGCGGTTGGAGCTGCGGTTGAAGAATAAGATCGAGACCAAGACTAAGGCGGCTAAGCCCAGATTCTCCATGCTGCCGAAGGTGCCGTTTTGCATGGCGCCAAAGCCACCACCGCAGGCAGTGATGCCGACCTTGATCAAGGACAGGCCAATCAAGGTCACGACAATGCCCGAGACCAATGGGGTGATGATCTTACGGGTAAACTTGAGCACGCGGCTGACCAGCATCTCGACAAAGGAACCGGCGATGACGGCGCCAAAGATCATCGATAAGCCACCCGTGGCTCCGGCGGCAATGATCGGGGAGATGAACGAGAACGAGGTGCCCTGAATGCACAAGAGACCACAGCCAATCGGGCCGAAGCGCTTGCACTGGATGTAGGTGGAGATGCCCGAGGCAAAGAGCGACATCGAGACCAAGAACGAGGTCGTCTCAAGGTCAAAGTTTAAGGCGCCTGCAATGATGAGCGGTGGCGTCACAATCGCCACGAAGATCGCCAGCAAGTGCTGCACGGCCGCGAAGATCGCATCCTTGAGCGGAGGCCGATCTTCTAAGCCGTAGATTAACTCAGCCTTCATCTCCTTGGTGGTCGCGTTGGGCTCATGATAGGAGACATCGACTCCGGCCTGAGGAGCGCTGCCTTGAGCGCTTGCGGCTGGTGCGGTAGCTTGCGGCGCGGTCTGCGGGGCAGCAGCGTCTTGGGTCTCGTGCACAGACATGGGGGTACCTGTAAGTTAGCAAAGAACAAAATGCGCGCTCGTCCCCGCCCGCGTAGCCCGCCTCCCTCGTTCTTGGGGTTTGAGGCGCTCACGTCGGGTGCCAAGCGGTCGATTCAAGTTGCGCGCATTTTACCCCACACTTTGAGCGATGTCACAAAAAATTTAGCAGACCCTGATTCCTGTGCGTGCCAACTGCTCGGAGCGCCCGGAAGGCCCATCTTACGGGCTTTCTCTGCCGGGCACGAAAAAGTTGGGGGCTTAAGCCGCGAATCGCTTGACAAAGGGCCGCAGATGTCAACCTGCGCCCTGAGAATGGTCGTTTTTGCGGTAAATATGCGCTATTAGGACGCGGGCTGGGGCGGCTTAGCTTATCCGCGGGCGCGGCGCTGGGGACTGAGGGCGCAAGCGCAGGATCGGGGGTGCTACGAGGGAAAAGCTTGATTGGATGCGCTTTTGGGCCACCTGCTGCTTATGAGGAGGGGGCGCGGGATGTTTTGAGGGGGCTTTTTCACGGCGCAGGGGCGTTTGCTTGTTACAGTGTTCATAGTGCGATTGGCCTTTGACTTGTTCAAAGGCTTTTTACTTTCTACGCGGTGGTCGCCCCTGCGGCCGCCCTTTGGAGGTTTAGCTATGAGTTACCAAGTTCCCGCCACCGTTGGCGCCCAAGTCGCCATCCCTGCCGTACGCGTTCCGGTCAAGCTGCTCGAGCAGGTCGTGCTGGACGATACCCCGATCTTGCAGGATATCCCTGCGGCTAACATCGACCTGCAGGATGTCTCGGCAGCCAATGATGCCAGCTCACCTGAGGAGCTGACGCTGGCGGTTAAGCGCGTCCAGCGCTTAGCCCAGCTCGCGGTGGTCAACGCCGAGCACCGCACCCATCTGCGCGAGCGCAAGGAGCGCTTTGAGCGCTGGCGCAATGAGCATCCAGCGCAGGAGGCGCCCTCGCGCTTAAAACCGGAACTCAGCGCTAAGCTCACCGGAGCTTTCCCGCCCAGCGCGGCGCAGGTCAATGTCCTAGGCAAGAGCCTGCGCGCCCATCCGATCACCTTAGTGCCTGAGGCGCAGCAGGAGACCACGCACTGCCGTACCCCGGAGCAGCAACTGGTGTGCGATTACAACGCCTTGGTGCTGCAGCACTTAAAGCCTGCCGCCCGCGCCCTGCACTTCAACATCTGCCTGAGCGCCCTGCTCAAGGATACAGATCAGTCGCCAATCAGTGCGGAGCCTTTAGAGTTCCTGCGCTGGGCCCGTGGTTTCCAAGGTGAGGCTGCTCTGACCCGTCCGTGGTCGGTTGACGACCTCAGCGCCTTTGAGTGCTGCGACTATGAGCTGCCGGAACGTCCAAAGGCCTACGACCTCAAGCGCACCTTGCTGGCCTTAAGTCAGCGCGCCGCGTGCGTGGACTTGGTGCTGCAACCGGCCCTCAACGACCTGAGCCTGTTCGTGGGCAACCTCCAACCGCGCTCTGCGGGAACCTTCCTGCGCAAGCTCAACCCGCTCTTCACTCAAGACAGCAACGGCTTCATCGCAGGCCTTGCTGCCTTAGGGCAGAGCGTCCCGGAGCAGTACGCGGTAGCCGCGCTCTTAGAGCTTGAGCCGCAGGCTGACCTCACGCCAGACGAGGCATGCGCTTGGGCCCAAGACCAAGTTGTCTCCTTGCTCAAGAGCAGCGAGGGCAAGCTCCGTGGCAAGCTGCGCAAGCTCGCCGCGCGCAACGACGCCGCCTTCTTAGCGGCGCTGGCGCCGGAACCTGATCCCGACGATCCCGATAAACCACCGCGTGGCGGCGCGTCGGTGCCGACCGTTGGTGACGGCGATGACGCAGGGGATGCGGACGTAAGCGCCGACGCTGCGGTCTGGGACGAGGCTGAGGCCACTGACGAGGGGTATGACGCCGAGACGGGCGAGGACGACATCCCAGAGGATGCCGAGGTAGAGGCCGCTGCAGAGTGGTGCGATACCGAAGCGGGCGAGACCGTTGAGGACGAAGCAGTTGCAGCTGAGGTCGCTGAGGGTGATGCAGTCGTAGCTGCAGATGCTGCCGCTGAGGAAAGCGCTGTAGTAGCAGGCGCCGAGACCGAGGGGGCGGGCGCTGCCGTCGAGGAAGCAGTTGCTGAGGCTGAAACGCAGCCGGTTGAGCTGCCGCCATATGAGGATGGGGGTGTGGCTGATGCCTACAAGTACAAGGGGCTGAAGCTGCTCGACCCGGATCTGCCGCATCTGCGTATGGGGCAGGCGTACGTGTGCAGCGAGTTGCCGGTGCTTGAGGGCAAGGTCACCTACTCCTACGAGGCCGAGGATCAACGCCTGTGGCATGCGGTTGCAGGGCCAATCTACGGCACGCAGACCTTGGGCGCTGCTGAACAGTGGGCCATTGAGCTGTGGCAGCCGGTCTTGGTCAACGCCCAAAACCCGGAGCGCTGGTTTGGTGCCCGTCGCGGCAGCGAGCCGTTTACTTGGGTACTGCCACAAGCCATCACGGTCTGCGATGAGCAGGGCGTACCGCAGGCTCAGGTCGAGAGCGTCGCAACTCAAGGCCAAAGCCCACGCGTCGAGTGGCTCATCACTGAGCACCTCAGCGCAGAAGAGCTCCCTTCGTACTTCCTGACCGCTGATGCCACCGCCACGGTGCTCTCAGGCTTTGCTGGGGCTTGGCGTGATACCAACTTGGGCAAGGGCTACCCGGTTTGCACTGACCCGAAGTCGGCGGACTATCTCGAGGCTGAGCCGGTTGCGGACAAGGCTTCCGATGGTGCTGTGATGGAGGCTGCCTTTGCCTACGACGAGCTGTTCTTAGAGCAGCTGGTGGTCTCGAGCGTTGTGGCCAGCACGGCGCACCCGTACGGTATGGTGGCGGACTTCGGTCTGACCCAGTACGTCAACGTGCTGCGCTACCTCAAGGCTGAAGCCTGCGCCCAGCACGGGGCGTCCTTTGCCGCGTATCAAGAGCGCATCGCGCAGCTTGAGACCAAGCTCGGCGCGGCTGCGCTGCACGTGCATTGGTTTGCCGACCGCTGCTTGAACTTTGGTTTGAGCTGCGACTTGGTCAATCAGGGCTTCAGCCCACAGCTGGTTGTGCGAGCCTTAGGCGCCTGCGGCTGGGTCTATAACAAGGCCCAGTACGACCTCTTAATGGAGGCCCGGCGCGCTTTAGCGCAGGTGCTGCGTGATGTCGCCGAGCTCACTGAGCTGTGCCGCCATCAGCCGCAGCGCCCGCTGTTCTTGACGGCGGACGAGCCGTTGGGCGCGCACTTGATTGCGTGCCGTCGTGCGGAGCTGGAGCAGGGACATGCCTACTTCTACCCAGCTGCGCTCAAGTCCATGCCTGCCGGGCGCTTCCCGCCGCTGATGGACGCAGCTGACAATGCGCGGTTCCTTGCCAACCGTGCGGCGACCACACAGCCGCAGCGCGAGCTCTGGATTATGCCGCAGCTCATGCCTCAGCCGATGGAGCGCATCACCTGCGACGTCATCACGCCGCTCTACGCGACCTATCAAGCCCCGCAGTTCTACGCTCTGTCGTTAGATCGGCGCGACCTGACGCAGGTCATCTCGGAGCTCTTCTGGGAGCTACATTTGGCGCAGGACTACGGCACTCAGCCGAACTTCGGCTCAGTTTCCTTAATCCGGCCGTTTATCACCAACCACCTCGACGCCGCCTGCTGGTATGGCTGCCGCAAGTTTGGTAATGGTACCTACGTCCGGGTTGAGGCCATCCGCAGCTTCGACTCGGAGAGCGTGCCCCACGTCTTGGTCGCGGGAGCTAACAGCTACCATCTCGGTGCCAACGTGCTCTTAGAGCAGTTGCTGCCGCAGGCGGAGCGCGGGGCGGATTGGGCCGAACGGCAGGTCACCGCTGACGTCGGCGCGCGACTGCGTGTCGCCTTTGCCACCGATTGGCGCGATACCAATCAAGGGCAGGGCTTTGCCGTCACCGCTGACTACCATAGCTCTGCTTACTTGGGCTGGGATGAGTGCGGATCGGTCTCCGAAGAGGCTAACGCCCACTTCAACCTCGGCTTGAGCGTGATGCAGCTGAGCCAAGAGCACGAGCGCGCGCAGCGCGAGCCGCATGAGGCTCTCACGTGGCTGCCGCTGCTCAAGACGCCGCTGGCTTGGGATCAGTTGCGGTTAGAGGACATCTATACGGCTGATCCGCGGGTTACGCCAGAGCACCCGTACAGCGTCCTTGCAGCCATCGCCTTCCCGGACGTTATCAACGCGTTGCACTTAGCCGACATCAAGCGCAACGAGCTCTTGTTGCCGGACGTCACCCGCGAGCGCATCACGGTGATGGTAGGTGAGGTCGAAGCGCTGTTGCGTGAGGCCTGCACCTTGGCTCAATGGTACGCTGACCGCGTGCTCAATTTCCGCGCCAGCTGCCATTTGACCAATGGCACGCACAGCGTGGTCATTGACCACCATCAGTGCCGCTGGGTGCAGAACAAGGCCCAGTACTGGTTCTTAATGGAAGCCCGTTGGGCCGAAGTTGAGATCCTGCACCGCCTTGACCTGATGCAGCAGTTGGTCGCACGCCAGAACCTGCCATGGCCAAGTGCTCATGAAGAGCGCCGCGCCGAGGTGGGCCTGTGCTACGACTACGCCCGTCATCAGCAGGTGATGGCCGGAGCTACGGCCTTTGATCTGCGCAAGCTGCCGCCATGCCCGCAAGGCAAGCTGCCCCCGTGCTTAAGCCCTGAGGATGACGCCCGCTTTGTCGCCAACCGCTACCGCTACGAGGCGCAGAAGCTCGGCGCCACTGAGCTCAGCGACGTCACGGTACTGCGTACTTTGGCCGAGGCTGCCACCGCTCAAGACCAGCAGATCGCACAGGCCCAAGCCAAGGCCCGGGGTGAGGACGCCGCGGCGGCTGAGCTCTACCTGAGCAAGCCCAAGGCCGAGCCGGAGCTCAGCGACCTGATGCAGCGCGAGTTTGAGCGCAAACTGCAGGAGACCGGCGCTCGGGTCAAGCATCTGATCGACCAAGACCTGCCGGAGGCCAAGGTCAAGGTGATGAACCTCCTCGACCAGAACATGCCGGAGGCCAGCGCCCGCATCAAGGATCTGATCGCCTCAGGCAAGGACATGTCCGATGAGGTCAGCACCAAGGTCAAGCACGTGACGGGTGAGCTCAGCTCCAAGGTCTCAGGCTTAGTCGGGCGCTTCCTCAATCAGCGCGCCAAGTCAGAAGACCACGACCAAGACCGCCACCAATAACGTGCGGCTTGATTAGAGTCCAATGAGCCCAAAGCGCTGCATCCCGACCGATGCAGTGCCTTTTAACTGTCAAATTACCAAGGTTATGTTATGAAAGCAACAAGCCTCTGTGCCTACCACCGCTGGCTTGGGCTGCAACGGTAGGGCATCAGCTGCCCGAGTGGCCCAAATGCTCCTCGACTCAAGCTACAAGCTGAGGTTGAGCGCAGATGGCGCGCTGCTCTTTAGAGACCCTCCGAGTAGCCTGCACCTGACATGGCAAGCGGCAAGCGCCGCCACGGCCCAAGTGGCCCAAACGCCTTGAGGCGTGCCGCAAGCTGAGGTTAAGCGCAGATGGCCCTACTGCTCCTTAGAGACCTACCGAGTGGCCTTGCGCTTGGAACGATAAGCGGCGAGCGCCACCGTGGCCCGAGTGGCCCAAACGCATTTGGAAAAGTACCGCAAGCTGAGGTTGAGCGCAGATGGCGCGCTGCTCCTTAGAGCCCTACCGAGTGGTCTGCACCTGACATGGCAAGCGGCAAGCGCCGCCACGGCCCAAGTGGCCCAAACGCCTTGGACAGGTGCTGCAAGCCGAGGTTAAGCGCAGACGGCCTCTACTCCTTAGAGACCTACCGAGTGGCCTTGCGCCTGAAACGATAAGCGGCGAGCGCCACCGTGGCCCAAGTGGCCCAAACGCCTTGGACAGGTGCCGCAAGTCGAGGTTAAGCGCAGATGCCCCGCTGCTCTTTAGAGACCCTCC
>CALXNA010000072.1 GCA_944389615.1 uncultured Anaerobiospirillum sp.
TCGATTGGTAATAAGAATGGGTGGTCGATGTCACGCTTTGGCTCTGGGATGTAGGTGTCTAAAGCGTGGGCCAGCTCGAGGATCTTCTCTTCCCATTGTGGCTCGCCGTTTAAGGCACCTAAGGCGGAACCACGGATGACTGGGGTGTCGTCGCCTGGGAACTTGTACTCGTTGAGTAACTCACGAACGTCCATCTCAACAAGATCTAACAGCTCCTCGTCGTCAACTGCGTCGCACTTGTTCAAGAAGACGATGATGTAAGGTACACCTACCTGACGGGCCAGCAGGATGTGCTCACGGGTCTGAGGCATAGGGCCATCGGTAGCAGCAACTACTAAGATCGCGCCGTCCATCTGAGCGGCACCGGTGATCATGTTCTTAACGTAGTCGGCGTGGCCTGGGCAGTCAACGTGAGCGTAGTGGCGAGCTTCAGTGTCGTACTCAACGTGAGCGGAGTTGATGGTGATACCACGAGCCTTCTCTTCTGGAGCATTGTCGATCTGATCGAAAGCCATGGCGGCGCCACCAAACTTCTCAGCGAGAACCTTGGTTAAGGCGGCGGTTAAGGTGGTCTTGCCGTGGTCAACGTGGCCGATGGTGCCTACGTTTACGTGTGGCTTAGTACGGACAAACTTCTCTTTTGCCATTTTTTACAAAATCCTATGAACCAAATCAGGATGCTCACAGATAGAAACTGGAGCGGGCAGCGGGAATCGAACCCGTATCACAAGCTTGGAAGGCTTGGGTAATAACCATTATACGATGCCCGCACTACTTATCTGAGAAGACCTAACACACCCCCGAGGCAGCGCCCGAAGGCGACCTACGCTACGATCAGATATGCCAAAAAGGCTCAAAAAGCCCGGTTGCTGCGTTGCGCGATGCAAGTTTTGGAACATCAAATTAGGTGTGATGGAGTTGGAAGATAATCGTGAGGTCGTCGACTGACGAACTGAGAAAGGAAATGGTGGAGGGGGATGGATTCGAACCATCGAAGGCAGAGCCGGCAGATTTACAGTCTGATCCCTTTGGCCACTCGGGAACCCCTCCGGCGCTTTCTTGCGCTGCGTTAGTCAGCGTCAGAAAACGTGTGCCATTTTACGGGCACGCCCCTACCTTGGCAAGCGTTTTCACCAATTTTTTTGTGATTTGTTTCACAAAAGGCTTATATATCAATTCCAACCAAGCTCGAAGTTTACTTCAGTCTTATTCCCCAATTACTCCACACCCCGCGCCGCAGGCGGCGCAGCCCAGCATGCTGCACCACCGCCCGCGCCCAACCTCTGCGCCTCCCTGCCCCGCTTTGGCCGCCCCACATCCCGTCATAGGGTCTCTATGGGAGAGGAGGTTACGCCGGTGACCAAGCTCCAAATGCGGCGCCCCGCCCAACTCTAACCGGGCCAGCCCAAGGTAATGTCTCCGCGCCCGCCCCGATCCAAGGCAATCGCGCGCAGTACCACACGCTCAGGGCGGCCTTCAGGTACAGAAAGGGTCTCGAAGGGGGTGGAAGGTACGGCACCACCTCAGACTTGGGGTAGTTCCCACGAGGGGCCACAGCATTAGTAGCCCCTGCTCCTTAAAGACCAACGCTGCATGCCCGCAGACTGAAGCAGGGCAAGCAAGCCGCAGCCAAAGGACCCAAAAGCCCCATGAGGCGGCCTACCCCCGATGGAGCGCCCCACCTGACTCTCTCCATAGAGACCAACAGACTTCCCTTTGCCAGGCACGGCGCGCGGCAAGCAAGCCGCCACCAAAGGACCCAAAAGCCCCATGAGGCGGCCTAACCCCCGATGGAGCGCCCCACCGGCCTCTCTCCACAGAGACCAACAGACTTCCCTTTGCCAAGCGCGGCGCGCGGCAAGCAAGCCGCCAACCAGAGTGGCCCAAAGGCCCCGAGGAGCGGCCCAAACGTGGATTGACGGCCTGCGGAACGGCCCAGACGTGGCAGGGGAGGGTAGGCGAGCCGCCGCAGTTGGATCGCACCAGCCCTGAGTGAACTCCGCACCGTCCCTGCTCAGGCAAGCCATAGTGCGGCCCTGATGCGGCTGCTGATATCAAGGCCTCCGCCTGATAGCACCAGCTCGAGGGGAGGTCGATAGCACGATATCGCCCCGCAGGTTGAGCGGAGCGATGTGGTGTAGCCGCCCCGTGCGCAGGCCAGCGCCCAACCCTGCGGCGCGCGGCTGCGCGTGAGTTCTCAAATTTGCGATGGGCTTCACAGCGACGTCGTGCTATTTTGGTAGGGAAATTGTTATCTGGGGGGCGCGGCATTGATTACAGTATGCCTACACACTCACCAAAACAACTTGAGCTATCTTTGAGCGCAGCCGTCCTTAGCTCAAAGGCTGGGCTTGAAGATAGCTTGAGCTGACCTAATTAGCTTGGGTGGTGTTATCAAGGTTGTTGCATTCAGTTGGCCTTAACCCTTGGGGCTGCCCCTTGTGGGCCATGACGCTAGCTGGCCTTGACCCTCCCTGTATTTGAGGTTTCGTGGTTATGTCCGTAGTTTTTAACGAGCAAGAGAAGACCTTTACCTTGAGCAACGGCCGCATCCAATACGTCATGCAGCTGTTCTTAGAGGGTTATTTAGGCCACCTGCACTTTGGCAAGGCGTTAAAGCACTTCAATGCAAAGCGTGCCTTCTATCAAACCGAGCGCGAAGGCGCCCCTAACCCAGACTTACACGCCGATGCTCGCACCTTCTCCTTAGATGTGCTGCCGCAAGAGTACCCAATCTACGGCTCGGGTGATTACCGCATCCCAGCCTTAGAGGCGACCTTAGCTAACGGCACCACCACGCTGGATCTGCGCTACAAGAGCCACGCCATCTTCACCGGCAAGAAGGCCTTAGAGAGCCTGCCTTCCTCGTACGTCAAGGGCAACGAGGCCACCACCTTAGAGATCACCATGCAAGAAGTCGCAGGTGATTTAGAGGTTGTGCTCGCCTACACCATCTTCGATGACTGCGATGTCATCACCCGTCACAGCCGCATCACCAATGTCGGCAAAGAGCCAATCGCCTTACGCAAAGCCGCTTCGCTTGCGATCGACTTCCCATCGGATGAGTACGACCGCGTCTCCTTATGGGGTAAGCACGCTTTTGAGCGCAACATCGAGCGTACTCCATTAAATCACGGCATCGAGATCGCCTCTTCGACCCGCGGCGCCACCTCGCACCAGCACCACAACTTCTTGGCCTTATGCCCACACAACACCGATGAGTTCCAAGGCGAAGTTTACGCCAGCACATTAGTCTGGTCGGGCAACTTCGAGGCCGCCACCGAAGTATCCCCTTACGGCAACACCCGTATGGTCTTAGGCATCAACGGCTTTGACTTCAAGTGGATGTTAAAGCCAGGTGAGACCTTCACCACCCCAGAGGCCTTATTGGTTTACTCCGATGAGGGCTTCAACGGTATGTCCCAGCAGTTCCATTACTTTGTCCAAGAGCACCTGGTACGTGGCGTTCACCAGCACGAGCCACGCCCAGTCCTGGTCAACAGCTGGGAAGCTGCCTACATGGACTTCAACGAGGACAGCATCGTTAACTTCGCCAAGGATGCCGTCAAGCTCGGCGCCGAGCTCATCGTCTTGGACGATGGCTGGTTTGGCGTGCGCGACAAGGACAATTGCTCTCTGGGCGACTGGGTGGAGATCAACCACCGCAAGCTCCCTAATGGCATCAAAGGCCTGTGCGATCGCATCCACGGCTTAGGAGCCAAGTTTGGTTTGTGGGTTGAGCCGGAAATGGTCTCGCCTAACTCCAACTTATTCCGCGCTCACCCTGATTGGGCCTTAGGTGTACCCGGCCACGTCCGCGCCCAGCAACGCAATCAGTACGTCTTAGACTTATCGCGTCAGGATGTCCGTGACTACATCGTCAACTCCATCTGCGAGGTCTTAGGCTCGGCTGACATTGACTACGTCAAGTGGGACATGAACCGTAACTTAACCGATATCGGTTCGGTTGCCTTCCCTGCAGAGCAGCAACAAGAGATTGCCACCCGCTTCCAGCTGGGTGTCTATGACATCATGAAGCGCATCACCGAGGCCTTCCCGAACATCCTCTTTGAGAGCTGCGCCGGTGGTGGCCGTCGCTTTGACATGGGCATCATCTGCTACATGCCACAGACTTGGACTTCCGACAACACCGATGAGGTTTGCCGCCAGAAGATCCAATACGGCACTTCCTTGATGTTCCCACCAATCACCATGGGTTGCCACGTCTCGGCTTGTCCAAACCACCAGGTTGGCCGCACCACCCCAATGTTAAGCCGCTTTGTCTGCGCCATGTCGGGCAGCTTCGGCTATGAGATGGACTTAGGCAAGTTAAGCGAGGCCGAGCAGCAAGAAGTAGCAGGCCACATCGCCTTGTACAAGGAGCTGCGCAACACCATCCAGTTTGGTAAGTTCTACCGCTTAATGTCGCCATTTGAAGGCACCAAGAACGAGACGGCTTGGCAGTTTGTCGCCAAGGACGGTTCTGAAGTCGTCGTCATGTACTTTAAGAACGTCTGCCTGCCACAAGGCAACATCCGTCAGCTGCGCTTAGTCGGCTTAGACGACAACGCCACCTACAAGGTCACCAAGCACATGTTCTCGACCTCGACCGCCGCTAACGCCTTAGACTACCTCTCCAACTACAACTTAGAGGGCGACGTCTTCGGTGGCGACGAGCTCATGCACTTTGGCCTCAACATGGACAAGGTCGACAGCGACTTCGCCGCTTACCTCTTAGTCTTCAAGCGTCAGTAGGCAGCGTAACCCCCGAACATGGTCTAAGGCCTCACACGGCAAGCGCAGGTCTTAGGCATACCGAGCTCATTTTGAGCAACTAACAACACGCCTCGCAAGAGGCACCCAAGGCTATCGCAAGATAGCCTTTTTTATGCCCGCCGCATACCCCCATTCCCAGCGCCCGCCCCGCAGCTCTCCGCCCGAAGACTGCGTCCCGCTCCTGAGCGAACAACGGACTTCCCGCAGCCTGAAGCGGCGCGCGGCAAGCAAGCCGCCAACTAGAGTGGCCTCATAAGACCCATGAGGCAGCCCGAGCCCCGATGGACGGCCTGCGAAACGGCCCGGCCGTGGCCATGCCCATAAACTTAAGGATTGGCTTAAATAAGCACTTTCCTTGAATATCTTAAATTTCGCTGGCCCATGACGCTTTATGTGGAGCCCGCTTGAAAAGGGCCTTTCATAGAAAACAGGGCGGAATAAGATATTCAAGCGACATGGCATTTGACCGCATACTTATGGGATTCCTTAAGTTTATGGGCATGGGCCGTGGCTCGGGTGGGCGGGCGGGTCGCCACAGTGTGACGCCACGCAATCCGGAGTGTCGGCCTAAGTGGCCCCAGCTGGTTCCACGGGGCGACATGACCGTTGGTCGGCGGGCTACGGATCGGCCCGCACTTGGCGGGGGTGGGTGGCGGGCAGCCGCAGTGGCCCCGCGGCTCCCTGAAGGGCGGCCGTTACGGCTGGATTTGCCTTGAGGGTGTGGGATAGAGCACGGCGCAGGCCCTATCTTAGAGCGCGGAGGTGGTGTTGTAGCTTGATTTGTGGCGGCGATAGGTCTCGGGCGTGACGCCCACGTACTCCTTGAACACCCGAATAAAGTGGGAGGAGTGGCTAAAGAGCAGCAAGGACGCGATCTCATAAACCGGGGTTTCGCTTTGGACAAGCAGGCGCTTAGCCTCCTCTAAGCGCTCGTTGCGCAGGCACTCGGTGACCGTCAGGTTGAGATCTTCTTTGAGCACGCGATCGAGATAGTCCTCGTTAACCTTGAGCTCGGCGGCAATCTGAGCGCGGTCGACCTTGATGAAGAGGTAGCGCCTGATGACTTCTAGGGCCTGCTGGCTCAAATAGCGCGGCGGCTGCTTGTGCTCAAGCGCTAAGTTGAGCTTTTGCACCATCTGCGCAAAGATCGAGGCGCTCTTCAGCCCCAGATGATAGGCGGTATCGGCGTCGGTGCAGCGCTCAATGGCTAAGATCAAGTAATCGGCCATGGTATAGGCCTGCTCGACACTGAGGCCCCCCGCAATCGCCGCGCGCGAATTGAGCACTACGCCGCAAATGGCGAGGTTTTGGTTAGAGCGCAGCTTGGTATAGCCCAAGATCCCGTCTTGGCCATTGCGCTTGGAGCTTTGGCTGGCCGCGACTTGCTCAGGATTGCCTTGGCTGATGGCATCTAAGATGCGCAGCTCAAAGAGGTAGCTGCTATGGGAGTTCTCTTCCATCATGGCATCGCTCCACTGCGGCAAAAACGGCCGAAACTCGGGGCAGTCTTTGAGCACAGCAAGCGGATCAGCCGCTACTGCATGGGGCCTAGGCGGCGTTTGTGGCACGAGGCGGCGCACCGTCCACGCCAAGGACTTAAGCTGGGCATTGATCGCGCTTTTGCGCAGGACAAAGGTCTCAAGCTGTTCACCCCCGCGCCGCTCGACTGGGCCTATGAGCAAGGTCGCCCCGTCAGGAAAGTACCACCCGGCCACCTCCGGCTCGCTGCCTGCGGCACTTAAGCACACCGGACAGCTGACCTGCTGCAGGCGCTGCACTTCGCTCTGAAAGCGCGTCGGGTCGGCTAAGGCCAAATCGCTGCTGCCGCGAGGGATCTGTTTGTACAGAATCTGCCCCTGATGGTCGATCAGCTGCACCGGACTCGCGGCCACTTGCAGCAAGTTATCTAACAGCGGCTCAAATAGCGACTTCACGACGGCACCTCATGAACCTACAACTAACAACACCTCGTCATCATGCCCCTTGGGCAGTGCCCTGATCCTAGCACCAGCCCCGTTTGGAGGAGGAGCTGAGGCGCAGGGAACTCGACTCATATCGCGCAAAAGCAAAACTTCGTCCCTAGGGCAGTGCAAGCTTAGCACCCCCAGCGTCCGCCTCCCGGAGCTACTCCCAAAAACAAAGCACTCGTCCCACCGCCACCGCGGTCAAGACGAGTGCTCTATGCAGAAAGGCTGCGGCAGCCGTTAGTGGCCCGAGCCTGCGCCCGACTCAAAGCCCCCAAAGGCCCCGCCTAAAATCGCAGCGCCGGTGCGTGGGCCTAAGCTAAAGCTGTAGCTGGTCATGCTGTTCGGCCAGAGTGCATTAGGCTCACTTGAGGTCAAAGGATTGGTGCTCGGCGCCCCGACCGGGGTGCTGTAGGCACTGGCCGGGGTGATCAACAAGCCATCTTCCTCATCATCCTCGGCCGCAGGCGCACTTGGAGCCACTGCAGGCGCAGGCGCCCCCTCAGGCGCAGCCGGAGCGGTCGGCGTGAGCGCAAGAGCAGCCGGAGCGGTCGGCGTGAGCGCAAGAGCAGCCGGAGCGGTCGGCGTGAGCGCAGGAGCAGCCGGAGCCACAGGGACATCCGGAACGGCGGCAGCATCAACCACAGGCGCCACTACCGGCACGGCCTCAGCTACGACCGCAGGAGCGGGCGGCAGCTCTGGTAGTACCGGCACTTCCGGCCATGGGGTCTTAGGCTCAGCGAGCTCTGGTACCACCGGCACCTCAGGCCAAGGTTCTTTGAGTGCAGCCAGCTCCGGCACTACCGGTACCTCCAGCCATGGGGTCTTAGGCTCAGCGAGCTCTGGTACCACCGGCACCTCAGGCCAAGGTTCTTTGAGTGCAGCCAGCTCCGGCACTACCGGTACCTCCAGCCATGGGGCCTTAGGCTCAGCGAGCTCGGGCACCACCGGCACCTCGGGCTCTGGGGCCTGCGGTACAGCCAGCTCTGGTACCACTGGCACTTCCGGCCATGGGGTCTTAGGCTCAGCGAGCTCTGGTACCACCGGCACCTCAGGCCAAGGTTCCTTGAGTGCAGCGCTCTCG
>CALXNA010000073.1 GCA_944389615.1 uncultured Anaerobiospirillum sp.
GTTAAAGCCTGTGGAGAGCTCCAAGAGTTCGCTGAAGCAGGAAGAAGCCCATCAGCTTTAGCTGATGGGTAGTTCACAAGCCCGAGGCAGCCGCCAACTAAGATCTCACTTGGCGTAGCACAACTCCAGATCCGGCCCTGCTCCCGCGGGGCCACCTTTCCTACGGCCCGGCAGATTGTATCTTGCGCGTGCCGTGCTGCCTTTTGTTGGCGCACTTGTGAGTCACGTCCTGTTTCGTTGTTGCAATTTGTGTAAGATCAGGCTCTACAGCGCGCTGCGCGGGGCCTGAAGGGAGTTACGCCTGCGGCGGCGTGTGCGCGCACGAAGCCTGTTTTTTGTTGCAAGGAACGAAGATGAGTTTACGTCCTGATTTCTTATGGGGTGGTGCCGTTGCCGCCAATCAGCTCGAAGGTGCTTACAACGTTGACGGCAAGGGCCTGTCTATTGCAGATGTGCTGCGCGCGGGCGATGTTAAGACTCCACGTGTCATCGACCAAGATGGCCCGGTTGACGGCATGAACTATCCTTCGTGGTCGGCCATCGACTTCTATCACCGCTATGAGGGCGACATCGCCCTGATGGCCGAGATGGGCTTTAAGTGCTTTCGCACCTCGATTGCTTGGTCGCGTATCTTCCCTAACGGCGATGAGACTACGCCCAACGAAGCAGGCTTAGCCTTCTACGACCGCCTCTTTGACTGCCTCTTGGAGCATGGCATCGAGCCGGTCATCACCTTGTCGCACTTTGAGATGCCCCTTGGCTTAGTCAAGAACTATGGCGGCTGGCTCAACCGCAAGTGCATCGACTTCTTCGTCCGCTACGCCGAGACCTGCTTTAAGCGCTACCAGCACAAGGTCAAGTACTGGATGACGTTCAACGAAATCAACAACCAGTCGGACGTCTACTTCCCGTTTGTGGTCTGGACGGACTCGGGCATTAAGTTCAAGGACAGCGATGACTTCAAGACGCGCCGCCGCATCATGATGCAGGCCGCCCACAACGAGTTTGTCGCCTCGGCCCGCGCCGTCGCCATCGGCCGCAGCATCAATAAGAACTTCCGCATTGGCTGCATGTTGGGCTTCGTCCCGGTCTATCCTAAGACCTCCGATCCTGATGACATCTTAGCCGCTCAACGCGCCATGGAGGAGCGCTGGTACTTTGGTGACGTCCACGTCTTAGGCCGCTACGGCAACTACTGCGAGCGCCTGTGGCAAGAGGCAGGCGCCGCCCCAGTCATGGCGCCGTCCGACGAAGCTGAGCTCAAGTACGGTACCGTCGACTACTTCGGCTTCTCGTACTATATGAGCCGCTGTGTCAGCGCTCAGGCTATCGGCAGCACCCCAGAGAACTTCCTTGGTGACTGCAAGAACGAGTTCGTCAAGGAGTCCGATTGGGGCTGGGCCATCGACCCGAAGGGCTTACGCTATGCTCTGCGCCAAATCGACGGCCGCTACAACGGCATCGACCAATTCATCGTTGAGAACGGCTTAGGCGCTTACGATCAGCTCGACGCCAACGGCATGGTACAAGACCAATACCGCATCGACTACCTGCGCGCCCACATCGAGCAGATGAAGCTGGCCGTCGAGGTCGATGGCGTCAACCTGATGGGTTACACCCCATGGGGCTGCATCGACTTAGTCTCGGCGGGTACGGGCGAGATGGAGAAGCGTTACGGCTTTATCTATGTCGATAAGGACAATCAGGGCCATGGCACCTTAGAGCGCTCGCGCAAGCTCTCCTTTAACTGGTACAAGAAGGTCATTGCCTCCAACGGTGAGGACTTAAGCTAATGCCTGCGCTCAACGAGCTCTCAGTTTTAACCTTGGACGTGGGCGGCAGTGCCATCAAGTATGGTCGCTGCAATGCTCAAGGCGTGCTCAGCGCCAAGGGCTCGCGCCCTACGCCCAATAGCTGCGACAGCACCTTGCAGGACTTTATCGCCGCCTTAGCCGACATCTACCATACGGTCAGAAGCGAAGGCCCGGTCGATGGCATCGCCATTGCCATCCCCGGCTGCGTCAATGCCGATGGTTCCCTGCGCACCGGTGGCGCCCTACCCTACAACTACGGCGCTCCGGTCGCAGACTTAGTTGAGGAGGCGACGGGCCTGCGCCCGGTCATCGCCAATGATGCTAAGGCCGCGGCCGCCGCGGAGCTGTGGATTGGCGCGCTGCAAGGCGTGAGCTCCGGTGCCGTCCTCATTCTCGGCACGGGCCTAGGTGGTGCCTTTATCATCAACGGCTCGGTCTACCAAGGCCCGCACGGCTCAGCCGGTGAGTTATCGGCCTTTGTCCACGACAACACCAACTTCTCCGGTGACTGCTCGTGCGAGGCCCAAAACGTCTCATGCACCGGCCTGCTCTTGCGCGCTTGTCAGGCCTTAGGCTTAGAGTATAAGTTCACCACCGACGTGGCCAATCGTAAGCTGCCGCTCGATGGGCAAAAGGTCTTTGAGCTCTACCATCAAGGCAACGAGACCATCAAGCAGGTCATCACCGACTTCGGCTTTGAGACGGGCAAGCTCATCTTCAACTTAAGCGTAGTGTTAGACCTTGAGAAGGTCGCGATCGGCGGTGGTATCAGTGCCCAGAGCTGTCTTATTGAGGCCATTCGCCAAGGCACCATCAAGGCTTGGGATACGAATCCAATCTCCAACCTCAAGCCGCCGCTTATCACCATGCCGCAGGTTGAGGTGTGCAAGTTCCACAACGACGCCAACCTCATCGGCGCGATGTATCAGTACTTAGAGCGCCACGGCTACCTCAAGTAGCGCCCGCGAAGGCTGCGCCCTCTGCGCAGCTTACGCCTTCGCACAGCCCGCGCGCTCCGCGCAAAGCGCGCTGAACGCTCCTCAATGCCCGCTTAACCGCGGGCATTTGCATTGCGCACCGTCCCAAGTACGAGACGAGCGCTCCGGCGCTCGGGCCGTGGTTGACGGGACGATAAGGCCCGTACCTTTTTTGGTGTGCTGACCGCAGCGGCAAGAAGCGGCATAGATATGGGCACAGCGGCGCCTGCCCCTTGAGTGGGGCGATAGCAGGCCAATTGCCACCGGCAAACTGAGCACGTATTCACCTCATAATAGTCATATCAATGCCTCTTTTGCAAGCGATTTATTTTCGTGACCGCAGGGCCGATTTCCTTGCATCTAAGGGGCGTTATGCTATTATGAAGTCACGGCAGCAATGCCGGACTAATGGGTGCCTGGGGTGCACGCCAACTATCGTTGCCCTGAGCCGATATTACTAGATTGGGAGATCTTCCTGACTTCCTTTTGAGCACGCCTACACTGTGCTGCTGCGGCAGTTCCAGTCCCTAGGAAGCCTTGTAAGCCACAGATTTCCCACCTTGAACTCTCTGGTTCAAGGAGCTGAACATGGTAGCGACATTTCCGGGTCCATTAGTCTTAAGAAGCCACCGCGTGGCTTTTTTCATATCTAAAATTCCACCATATTTTCCCAATTACCACATGCAGTATTTGGGGAGAGAGCTCGGAATTAAGCATCTACTATGCCAATGGCAAGCCCTACACTTGCCTGTGTCCAGCGAGCATGAAGTCCTACAATACGCATTTTGCCCATTAGCGCGTACAACGATAGCAGGTTCGGGCCTGCGGGCTAGTAGCAAGCCAAAGCGAGTGAAGCCCAATAAGCGAGATGTATGCTCAACAGGTTAATTCACGTGACTTCCCCAAAGACTGCGAAGTGCATCAAGCAGTGCCCATAACCGCCACCAGCAGGATGAGAGCGGTCGCTACTCTCCTTTTCGGTATAATTGCTCCCAGCAAGCTTACTTCATGGAGGTGTGACTATGGCAGAGCAACTACTCAAACACCTTCCCATCGGCCTGAGCAGCTGGAACGCAATTCGCAAAAAAAACCTTTTTTTCATCGATAAAACCGCCAATCTGGACGCCTTAGTCACAGACCAATGCAAGGTCTTCATATCGCGGCCGCGCCGCATGGGCAAGACTCTCCTCTGCTCCATCCTCAAAGAGCTCTTTACCAACGGTGACCGAAACTTTGAGGGAACCGCTATTTACGGCCGCTGGCCCGAGCAGCAGGGATATCCAGTAATTCACTTGTCTTTTATCAACATTCAAGGTAGAGACTTTGAACAGGATCTCAAAGGCGCGCTCATTGCCGCTTTCGACGCAGCAGGCTTCACGCAGGCCCAGAGCTTAAAGCAAGACTTGCCTTTCAGTACCTTTCTCAAGCAGTTCGACCGGCTTGCGCCCGATCAAGATCTCGTGTTCTTGATCGATGAGTGGGACTATCCACTCTCATCGAATCTTAATGACGAAGCGACCTTCAACCAGCGTCTCAAGACTCTGAATGTGTTTTACTCGTGGTTGCGCACCTTCGAGCACACACACTTCCTCTTAATTACCGGCATCATGCGCTACCACGATGCATCCTTATTTACGGGACAAGACATCCAAGATATCAGCATGCTGCCTGACTTTGCTGATTTGCTCGGCTACACCCAAGAGGAGCTGGTTACCAACTATGCCCCTTATATCAAGCGTGCTGCGCAGGCACTCCGGATCACGCCTGACGACCTCATTGACCAGATCACCAAGAACTACGACGGCTTTTGCTTCGACTATGATGCGAAGGTTAAGCTGTATTGCCCAGACTCCATTAACAAATTCTTTGCTCCGCTCGCATCTAGTGCTGCCACCCAAAAGGGACGGCTGCCTTCTTTTGAAAGCTACTGGATGAATAGTTCCAATGCAACTGCGGCATTGCGCTCTTATCTGCAACGTGACCCGCTCTCCGCTGACACTCTGATTGACTTATGTCGCCATGACATTGAAGTCACACGTAGTGATCTCATCACACCAACAGACTTCAAGCGCATCACCAAGCAACAGATTCTGTTGCAAAGCGGCATACTTACCATCAAAGAGGTAAGCGCAGCCACCCAAAACAGTCGGGTTGATGCGCGCACATTTATCTGCCGCCTCACCAACTACGATGTAGCCGCCAAGTATACTACAGTCTTAACGAGCTATATGATCGGTGGCGACGAGGCCGAGGCTGAACCTTACATCAATCACGCGCAGGAGGCTCTGCTGGCGGGCGACATTGAGGCTACCTGTCTTCAGCTCAATGAGATGTTATGTCTCGTTCCCTATGACGTGATGGCCTCCGCCCAAGAAAAGCTCTATCGCACCTTGTTCGCGTTGTGGCTGCGCTCACCGGCGATCACCGTACAAGAGGAAGTCCCTAACAACTTGGGGCGCATTGACCTCTTGCTCACAACCGCGGATCACATTTACGTCGTTGAACTCAAGCGCTTAGCCAAGAGCAGCAACACCGCCAAGGCCAAGATCAAATTGCTCGATACTGCCGATCAGCAGATCCTTGATAACTGCTACCTCAACAACATTCCAACTGGTGGGCGCATCGTTACCAGCATGCCAATTGTCATCTCGGACAAATACCGTCAAATCGCTGCTTGGCGCACCACCGACAAGTCCACCGGCACCAAGCAAGGTCTGATTACCATGCAGACGGTGCGCACCAAGTAGCAGCCATAGCCACCAGTCAGTTTGCTGGTGGTGCAAAGTTGCTGTAGCTCCCTGTCCGTTGCATGTTAACCTAGTTTTCACAAAAACTGGGCCAGCCCTGCAAGTCTCTGCGCGCCGCGCCGACCGCAGCGGGAAGCAGCACAGAAAGCGCATGCTTAAGCGGCGCTAACGCTCGCTGGTGACGGCGCGACTGGTGGCCGAGTGCTGTTTAGCCTCAGCCTCACGCTGGGACGCGGCATTTTGCGTCTGAGCGCGGCGCTGCTCGGCGATATCCTTCATGATCAAGGCGCTTTGGGCGGCCTCGGTGCTGGCACGCACCATGCTCTGGCGCTCTAAGGCCGATACTGGCGTTTCTTGGCGCGAGATCTCATCAATCACATCGTAGAAGTCTTGGCGCTGTTGATGGGCGTTTTGCTCGACCAGCTCAGCGCTCACGCCTGCTTCCACTTGCTCGACTTGATCTTGGGCCTTAGCGAGCACGCTATTGGCGAAGACCGAGCGGCGTACTGAACCTGCGGTACGCCCCTCGCGCGCATGGAGTACTTCCTTGCCTTCAAGGCCATGTTTGTCATCTTCGAGCATCGTCATAAGCTCAGCGCTATCTTCCGTGTGCGGATAGCGCTCGGACTTGATGTCATTGAGCATGCCTTGGCGATACGAAGCGTA
Organism: uncultured Anaerobiospirillum sp.; assembly: GCA_944389615.1. Taxonomy (GTDB): domain Bacteria; phylum Pseudomonadota; class Gammaproteobacteria; order Enterobacterales; family Succinivibrionaceae; genus Anaerobiospirillum. The sequence goes on from CALXNA010000073.1 coordinate 6,205, forward strand.
ATCGTTGGTGGTGGACTGCGTCGCAACTTGAGATAAGTTGAGCTCAGCGGCGCTGTTTTTGGACGCGGCTCCGGTGCGTCCGTCAAGCAGCGGATGGTGGGTAATGCGCTCTTGGGCTTGCTTGCGCGATTGTACCCAACTATCCCCACCGCTGCGCTGGGTCGATTGCAAGGTAAGGACATGTCCGGCCACCTGCTCCTCAGGCTGAGCCGGAGGGCGCGCGCTCACTGGCGCGTCTGCGTTGAGCTGGCGGCCATGCTGCATCTCAGTTTGCGCCTGACGGGCCTCCGCGGACAGACCAAAGTTAGTGAGCGGCATCTTAAGCAAGCTGACATCGCCCTCGCCCACAGCGCTGAAGACATTGTTCGCGCCAAACTTGGAGCCATAGAGCTCGGTCGAAGCTGCGGCGACGCGCTCACATGCTTGCAGCGCGAAGCCCACGCTCGAATCGTGGCTCGACGGTAAGAGCAAGGCGGCCTGCAGGATTTCGGTGAGGAGCTTAGAGCCCTCGTAGACCGAGAAGTGCGAGCCTAAAGGCACCGCCATGGCAAAGCTAACCACGCGGCCCTGCTCATCACTGACCAGACCGGCATAGCGGTAGATCTGCTGCTGATTGTTGACCGAACCGCCGTCGAGCACATTGCTCTTGCCGTAGAGCACGTAGTACTTGTGGTAGCGGCTCAAATCGTCGTTACCGCGCCCATTGCTCAGGCGCACGATCTTGCCATCTTGATCAAAGACCGCCACCACCGCGACATCAAGCACCTGATTGCAGATGTCTTGGCGCCGCTGCTGCAGTGCGGTCAAGACCGGAGGCCGTGGCACCACAGCCGCAGCGTTATAGGCAGGCGCGCTACGTCCCGGCTCGGTCGGTATCACCACATCCTTACCCGAGACGGCTTCCTTAGCTTGCTGTGATGAGGCGCGCAGGCTGGCGCTCAGCGCGCTACTCTTGACGCGATCGGCCGCTTGGCGCTGGGTCTGCGCCGCAATCAAGGCATGGTCGACCAAGTTCTCAGTATGGGCCCACGTCATCATCTGCCCGATTTGTGCCGCACTGACTACTTCGGAAGCTCCACCTTTAGGCTGGAGGCTGGAGCCGGTAAGCGCGCATTGCGCTAAACGGTTTAAGAAGGAGACTTCGGAGATCAAACTGTATTGCAAGGTACGATCTCGCCAGAAGGTACGCTTATTGAAGTCGGAGATGACCACATCACCTGAGCTTAAGCCCAAGAACTCCAAGGCTTGCTGAATGCGACTGGGATCGACCAGCTCCGCCCAATAGCTGTTGACCTTGGCATTGCCGGTGACAAAGGCTCCCCGCAGCGAAGTGTCGCTATCGTAGGCATAAGCTGGATACAGCGGTACTTGGGCGCCATTGGGCAAGGTCAGGCTGGGATCGGGCTGTAAGATCTGCGCCGAGCGGGCATCAGCCGAGAGCGGCTCAGTCCGCTTCCCCGGTAAGGTGCGCGCTTCATCAATGATCGTCATTGCAGGCGTGGCTCGGGTCGGCTCCAC
>CALXNA010000074.1 GCA_944389615.1 uncultured Anaerobiospirillum sp.
GCCCTCACCATTGCTCAAGCTGGTGTTGGCCTCGAGCGCTAAGCTCTTGGCTTTGACGTTACCGGCGACCGTGGTGTGGTTGCCGACAGCCACGGCGTCAAGGCCCGTGACGTCGCCTAAGATCTCGGTGGTGCCGCTCACGGCCCCGGAGAATTGGCCTGCGGTGATGGTGAGCTCAGCGCCATTGTTGCCGGTGATGGCACCGATCTTACCGGCGCCATCTAAGAGCAGGGTCGAGTTCGTGGCTAACTTGACGCCGACCGCTTGGGCCTTGCCATCGCTGCCCTTGGTCGAGACAAAGTAATCGCCGCGGGCTTGGTGCAGACCTAAGGAGCCATTGACTTGGGCGGCGCTGGTGGAGGTGGTCTCAAGGGCACCATAATGGCCGCCGGTGATGGTCGTGCTTTGATCGATGTTGTTGATCAAAGTGCCCATCAGCTGGTCGCCGGTGACGGTGCCGATGTCGGCGAAGTCCTTAACATTTTCCCACGAGGTGATCTGATTTGCCTCGTCATCGATCTTGATGTCTAAGTGCGCCCCACCTACGTTCACCATGCCATGCTCATTGGTATCGAGCAGCTTCTTCGCTAACTCTTTGGCGTGCGCGGCGGTAATGGTCGTACCCGAGTCAAAGTCGAGGTAGAGCATGCCGTAGTCGGTGAGGTTGATCTCAGCGGCGCTTAAGGCCTCTTTGATCGTGACCGTGTCGCCCACCGTGATTAAGCCTGCGGTTGCCGCGGTGCCCAGCCGGAGTTGGGCCTTCGAGCCGTCGACGTTAAAGGTCGCGCCCTTTAAGTTGATGCCTGCCGTCGCAGCCGCGTTCTTAACCTCGGCGATTTCCGTGGCCGAACCGCTGTCGATGTCGTTGCGGCCGGTGATGGTGAACTGGCCGTTAACGTCGAACGTTGCGCCCTCACCGGCCTGCATCGTGTTGACGGTGAAGCTGCTGCCAAGAGCTACGAGGTTGCTCGAGTTGCCGGTCACATTTAAGTTGTCGAGACTTAACGTGGCCGCTGCTTGGTAGTCGAGGCGCTCGATATCCATATCGCCGACCTTGAAGTTGGCCCCGCTGCTCAAGTACAAGTCCTTTCCTTCGGTAAAAGTCCAATGGCCTTGCTCAACTTCCAAGGAGTACTCGTGTTCACCTGCGCCGCCCTCAAAGCGCAGGTTCGCATCGACTACGGCCGAGGCATCATTGTTATCGGTGTCTAAGAGCAGGCGTCCGGCATATTTGTCGCTATTCGTAAATTTGATCAAGCTGTTGCTTGAGTGCAAGCCAGTGTCCAGCTCTAAGGTACCGCCCGAGACGGTGAAGACGTCCTTGGTTAAGTCGCCCTTATCATTATTCGCGATGCCTTTATTGTTCAGCGTAATGTTGTGGGCGTCGATGTTGCCTGGGCCAAAGGCTAAGACGTCATCGGACTTATTGGCGACGATCGTGATGTCACCTTCGGTGAAGAGCGTGCCGCCACCGGAGAAGTTAACTTTACCGCCATCAGGATCGGATGAGTCTACGACAAAGGTGCTGACATCGATCTCGCCCGAGACGGAACTATCAAGCGCGAGGACGCCGTCTGACTTCAAGGTCAGCGTGGTCTTGCCCGAATCGATGAGGTTACGGAACTGCGAGCCTGTGAGGTAGAGTTGGCCTTCACCGGCATCTGAGCTCATCTCCTCCTTGTCGTCACGTGCGGTTTCGCCGGAGAGCGTGATGGAGCCTGAGCCCCACGTGATGTTGGTGTTGCGCAGGTCGACCAGAGCCTTAGCGCCTTTATGGCCGGTGATCGTGAGCTCAGCCTTGGCGCCATTTCCATTGCTTTCGAAGACCAAGGATCCGCCCTTGAGGGTTAAGACCGCTTCTACGCCGTTGGCATAGTATTGGGCGTTATAGTCGCCATCGAGATTTAGGCCGTCATGGCGCTCTTCGCCTTCTTTAGCTTCCACCACGAGGCTGCCACTTTGGAGGGTCAGCTTTTGGCCATCAGTCTGATAGTGGCCGGCATTGATGGTCAAGGCGCCCGAATCCGAGCCGATGATCAGGTTGTCGCCCTCAATGGTGCCCACGCCAGTGTTATCGCGGCTTAAGATCACATCCTTGTCAATAGTGAAGCTTGTGCCCGAGGCCTCCAGTACGATGTTATCGTGCGCGGTCAGCTGCTCGACCCCAAAGCCGCTTAAGGTATCGGTGGCGTTGCTCGTGGACTTGAGCTCTAAGACATCTGCGTCTAAGGCAAGCTTGTTGTTTTGACCTAAGGACAGAGCCGTGCTCAGGACAAAGTGCTCACCGGCTAAGGTGCCGCTGCCCGAGACGCCGATTTGACCCAAGCTGACGCTGTCGCCCGAGGTCAGCTTGATGTCTTGGTTGAGATTGAGGCCATCGCTGTCGGTGCCGACCAGCTCTAAGACCGCGTTATCAAAGCTGCTGCCCGAGAGGATGATGCTGCCGCTCTTACCGGCAAACCAGCCCTCGCCCTTCTCTGCTGGCTTGAGGATTTGCTCCTCAGAGACGATGAGGTGGGCATCGGTGCCTTGGCTGCCCGATACAGTGACCTTGGCAAAGTTATTAACCTTGCCCTGCAGCTTGACCTCGCCCTCGAATGTGGCCTTGCCGCCACTGGTGGCATTGCCGATGATGGCGGTGCCTTGGTTGTCGAAGGTGACATCCTTGAGGCTTAAGGTCGTGCTGCTATGATTGCCTTCGTTCGTGGCCTTCTTCTTTTCGCTGCTATCATTGCCAGCCCAGTCGCCATCGAAGGTTAAGGTCGAGCCCGACCCGATGTTGACCTGCGCATTGGTGAGGTTGATCTTCGGGGCAAAGATGGCGCCGTGCTTGCCCGCTGCGACGTTTACTACAGGTGCCTTGGTGGCATCATCGCTCTTGGTGCCGGAGATGGTGACTACGGCGTCCGAGCCACTGTTGGCGCGCAGGAAGGCCGTGGCATAGCCGGTCGTATCCGAGAGAGCACGCCACTCGCCGTTGAAGTTGACGACGGACTCGTCCTTGATGGTTACCTTGCTGTCAGCGCCTAAGATCGACTCGTCATTGAGGTTGAGCGTGGCATTCTCGACCGTGGCCTCACCGCCGCTGCCATTATTTTGGTTGGCGTATACGTTGGCGTAGTGTGCCCACTGGGCGGCATGGGATTTATCGTCTTGTGGCGTGAGGGCCGGAGCATCAGAGTCGAACATGCCGCCGATGGTGACCGCAGCCCCGCTGTTGATTTTGACCTCTTTGAACTCGATCATGGTCGACTGCGCGGTAAGCTGCGAGTCGGTGCCGGTGACGGTCAACGTGCCCGAGTTGCCATTGCTGTCGCCGCCGTATAACATCGAGTTGCAGTTGCGGTCGTTAAGGAAGCTCAGCGAGCCGCCGTTTTGGATCGTGACGTTGCTATCCCTGAAGACGCCGATAGAGCGCCCTTCATAGCCATTGATGGTGACATTCGCCCCGTCGATGGTCTTGGCCGCCGTGTAAGTCCAGCCGCTATTGAGCTGAGAGGCTTCAAGATCCTTGAGGTTAAGGGTGGAGTCTTGGGTAATAGTCGGGGTTGCCGGGATGATGACACCGTTGGCAAAGTCGTCAACATCTAACTGGCTATCGTTTGCGAAGGCTTGGGCGGCGCCTGAGGCTAAGGCGGTCGTCAGCAGGACGGCCGGGGCGAGGCCCTTGAGGTAGGCTTGTTTGAAGATGGCGCGGTACTGCGCAAGCAGGAAGGTTAAGGCGTTGTTTGAGATCTTCACGGACGTGAACTTCACATCGTCTAAGTGGTAACAACGATGATTTCCGCAGGGAGCAGGGCGCTCCCGTGATGCTGCCAGCTGCGCGCAGCTGGGGCGCGAGCATGGGGCGAGCGTTGCGCTCGCTGGAACCACACAGCAAGGATCGTCACTTTGGTGCTGTGCGACGAGTTAGGGGAATCATCGCACCAACCGTAACAGTGACCTTGCACCAAAACGTGGCACAAAAGTGGCAGGCCGCACGGAGGCAGGGCCGGGAAGTTGGCGCACATGCGCGTAAACAAAAATAGTATCTAGAGCCGCGGCAGTATAAAGAAGAAGAGGCGACCTCTTATAAGCTTTTAGCGCGCTTTTGCGCGCTTTTAGATGGTCGCAAAGTAAGGCCTGCGCGCACCACGAAAAGCACGCCATTGGGGACGGTGCGGGCAGGAGCTGCCGACTGGTGAGTCCAACAATGTGCCCGCTTTCGGTGGCTGCTGATGCCAATGGGCTCAGGGCGCCCTTGAGGGCGCCTTGGGCGCGGCAGGGCAAATGGCTTATTTAAGCCTGCTTGGGCGAATGCGCGCGGTGGCTCTAGAGCTATGCTATGATGCCACTATCTGCTTTAGGCCTAAGGAGGCAGGTGAGCATCATGGCAGCGATTTCGTCCTTGACCCGACAGCTGGGCGCGGCACCCGAGTTGCGGTTGCCCAGCATCACCATTGGCAAATCCGACTTCCCGATGATACGGCGCAGCGGCTTCTTGTTTGTCGACAAAACCGCGAAGTTGCCGCTGTTGCTTAAGTACAAGAAAGTCTTCGTTGCCCGCCCGCGCCGCTTTGGTAAAACGACGCTCGCCTCCATGCTCTTTGAGCTGTTCCGGCATGGCACCGAGCAGTTTGAGGGCTTGGCCGTGTACGATACATGGCCTGAGACGCAGTGCTACCCCGTGATGAGTATCTCGCTCTATGGCCGCGCCGATCCTGAGGACTTTGAGGCTAGTCTGTGCCAAAGTTTGTGTGGCGCCCTTGCTGCCGCAGGCCTCCCCGAGCTCAAAGAGCGGGCTCGTGGTATTACCGATATCGATGCTTTCTTTAGCACGATCGGCTATGAGTTAAGCTCCCACAGAACTGTCTGGCTGATCGACGAGGTTGGTTGCCCTTTGGAGGCCAATCTTGACCACCGTTTGGCCTTCGAGGCCAATGCCGAAGTGCTACATAAGTTCTTTGCCCACCTGCGCAAGTTACGCAATGTGCGTTACCTCTTTGTCACCGGCATCCTGCGTTACCAGCCGGGACGGGCCGGACTCCTCTTGCCCGGGCAGGACATCGTTAACATCAGCATGAATCCTGCCTTTGCTGATTTGCTGGGCTACACCCAGACCGAGCTGGAGACCAACTTTGCCCCTTACATTGAGCGGGCGGCCCAGTTGCTGGGTATGAGCCGCGAGGACTTCTTAGAGAAGTTAAAGCTCAAGTATGGCGGCTTCTGCTTTGACGAAGACACGAGCGCGGCCCTCTACTGCCCGTGGTCAATCAACAAATTTTTTCAGCAAGTTGTTACCACGCTCGAGTATAAGCCATCCTTCGATAACTTTTGGATGAATAGTGCCGGAGCTGCACACGCCCTGCGCCCGTTTCTTAAGGCGCGGCCTACCGATCTGACGTTTTTAGAGCAAGCTCTGAGCGCTCAGCTGCCCGTCGCGGTGGAGGATTTTAATGCACCGTCTGAGTTCGAGCAGCTTGATCTGACATCGATCTTGGTGCAAGCAGGCTACTTGGGTCTCAAGCAGCTGCCCGCAGCAGAAGCTAACTTTGCGCGCGAGTGCGGCGTGTATCCGTGTGGCTTCCCGAACTTAGAGGTCGCAGCACCGTTTGCGGCCGTGGCCGTTTCGGTGCCGCTGTCCGATCAATTGGGGCCAAGTAACTTTAAGCATGTCAAAGATGTGCTGTGGCGCGCTGTGAGAGCGCAGGACATGGCCGCCATGGTTGGTGCGCTCAACGTGCTGCTCGCTTGCATTGACTCCGATGAGGCGACGGCTTGGACTGTAGGTCAGTATCGCACCTTCATGAGCTTGTGCCTGCGGACGGCCTATCTTGGTTGTGCTGTCCCCACAGCGACCGATATCAGTCAGGGACGTTCTGATATCGAGCTTAAAGCTGACGGCAGCCTGCTCGTCATCGAGCTCAAGCGCTTGCCTGCAGATGTGGGCGGTCAGAAGGCCTGCTTGGCCTTGGCCCAAGAAGCCCAAGACCAGCTCCTTGGCCGTAGTTACGGCCCGAGCGAAGGTGAGGAGCGCCATGCGGTCGTTTTGGTGCTGTCAGCGCAGGAGAGCCAGATTGTCTACTGGCGGCTGCTCTCCTTAGAGCAGGCCGAGCAGCAAGAACCGTTGCGCGGTGCGGGTTGGGTGGAACCTTGGCCGCTTGCGGTGAGCAAGGCGGCTGCCGCGTCAGGCGCGACCGCACCGCTCATCAATCCGATCTTGTTGCAAGCTGCCTTGAGCTTGGCGCAACAGTTTACTGCCAGAGCTTATCGGGTCGCCACCTTGGATCCTGCCATGTTGGCTTGTGGCCTGCAGTCGTTGGCCGCGATACTGCATGAGCAAAAGCTCACCTTCAGCGAAGAGCAAATCGAGGATTACCTTGATCGTTATCTTGAGCAAATTCACAAGGTCTCCTTGCCGGAGCAGGCCCAAACTTTTGATGCTGACTACTTAGAGCGCCAACTGGTGGCCTTGCTCACCAAGGTGTGTGAGGTTGCTGATGCGGCCGACGGTGACCTGCCGCAGGATCAGCATCCCGCGCTTGAGAGCAAGACGCGCCCGGCGCTTACGCCACTCAGCATCAAGGCCATCTTGGCCATGTCTCAGCCGCGAGCTGAGAGCAAGGACATTGTGACTCTCAATGAAGAAGGCTTCATTGCTGGTGTGATGGCGGTGGTAGCAGACTTGGGCAAGCCCGAGGTCAACTACAGTGCTGCTGAAATCAAAAGTCTAGTCCAGCTGGCAACTAACATCGCCCAAACGATCAAAATCCCTAAGCTCATCACGGTTGACCAAGCGTTCTTGGTGCAAACCCTTGTGGGCTTGCTTACCGCTTCAAGTTAAGCGCTCACCTGCGGCGCAGGCATAGCCGCGCCGGTGGCCATCCCTGAGGCTGGGGCATCTGCCAAGGCTCCACCCTCAGAAGCTAAGGACTGTTGCTATGGTGCTCATACGCGCATCTGGCGCGTGTTTTGGACCGTGTTAGCTGAGACGTAGGGAGATAGGGACGCAAACGCGCTATCATGAACATCGTGCACGTGCACGCGGCGGTAGATAAGGCGCGCCCTTGAGGCGTCTGAGGCCGACCATTAGTTCGCGCTAAGTACGGAGCTTGGAAGGTGCAGCGCGAGTTAGCACCGACTGATAGGTAGGAGCCGTTGCTTGAGTCAGGGAGGCGCTCAAGGTCAGATCTACGGCAATGCCGGTCTCGCTCTGCTCGGCGTTACCTAAGGTGCGCTGTAGGTAAAGTTGGCGCAAACCTCCGAGGTGATGGCCGAGTCGATGTTCTCGCCGCCTGCCCACTTGAAGGTGCCCTCGTTCTCGTCGGCGCCTTGGTTTGGCCAGAGCAAAATTGGCTTGTTTAAGCCGTTTGGGGACGCAAAAGGCTCGCTTTCCCACCGCAGCTGTGCTATGATGTA
>CALXNA010000075.1 GCA_944389615.1 uncultured Anaerobiospirillum sp.
CTGCGGCGCTTCATACTGGAATGCAGGCATAGCGCAGACTAAGAGGAAGAGAGAGGGCGATAACACGCTCTCAAATGCTGCAGATGGAGCCATAGCAGAGCTCCTTGGGGGCAGAAGCCATCATGCAACAAGACGCCAGCCGCCATATGAGAACTGACGCCGGTGCTTATGGCCCAACCGTGCCTTCTGCGCCTTAGGACTCATCAGTACATGGATGCAACCGACACGCCCTACAGATGCACGGGCAGCTGCTTGGACGTACGCGGTGCGTGAGTATGCAGCGCAGATTAAGCCTTTGAGGTTTGGCTCAGCAACAGGGCGTGGATAGAAGGCTGCGACGCTGGGTTCCTGCGCTGAGGCTGCACAGCGCCCGCCCCAGCCAAGGGGTCTGAGTGCAATCCCACGCTCAAACCCCCTGCGCCTTACCCCTTAAGGTTGCAGCAATTGCTCTAATTGCGTGCTCAAGGCGGTCGGCTCTTGTTGAGCTTGCTCGGTGCTCTGAGCGCATACGCCCAGATAGAGCTTGATCTTAGGCTCGGTACCCGAAGGGCGCAGGCAGAACCAAGCGTCGCGCTCTAAGATAAAGTACAGGACGTTAGAGCGCGGCAAACCGGTCGGGCGCTCCTCACCTGTAGCCATGTCCACGATGCGATCGTATTTGAAGTCGGCACACTCCGTGACGTGATAGGCCCCCACTTGCGTTGGAAGGTGAGCCCGCAGGCGCTCCATCATGGCCTCAATCTGGCGGGCACCATCTTGCCCTTCCAAGGTAACGGTCTTGAGCGTCTCTTGGTAGTAGCCATAGCGTTGATAGAGCTGCTCCATTAAGTCGCATAGGGTGATGCCCTGCTGCTTACAGGAGGCGGCGACCTCACATAACATCAGGGCGCTGACCACCGCATCCTTATCGCGCTCATGTGTGCCGATTAAGGCGCCATAACTTTCCTCGTAGCCAAAGACGAAGTGGGGGCGCTGCGCCTCAGGTTCCTGTTCAAAGCGCTTGATCTGCTCACCGATGAACTTAAAGCCGGTTAAGGTCAAAATCAGCTGCAAGTTAAAGTCCGCGCAGATCTTGCGCGCCATCTTGCCTGAGACAATGGTGCTCACCACCGTGCCGCGGGACGGCAGCTGATGTAAGGCCTGCTTGTGCGCACAGATGTAGTAGAGCATCAGCATGCCCGACATATTGCCGGTAAAGGGCTGATAGTGCCCGGCGCGATCCTTGGCATAAAGCCCGATGCGGTCGGCATCAGGATCGGTGGCCAACACGATATCAGCGTCCACCTTACGGGCTAAGTCCAAAGCCAAGCTAAAGGCCTGAGGGTCTTCAGGATTAGGTGCGCGTACCGTTGGGAAGTCGCCGTTGGGGCGCTCTTGCTCGGGCACCACCGTCACTTGGGTAAAGCCCTGCTCGTGCAACACGGTGCGCACTGGGATATTACCGGTGCCGTGCAGCGGGGTATAAACAATCTTGAGCTGACCGGCCCACTGGGCCAACAACTGAGGGTCGATGCTCTGCGCTTTGACCGCCTCGTAGTAGGCACGATCCAGATCTGCGGAGATCACGTGATAGCGGCCAAGCGCTTGTGCCTCTTCCTGACTTATGGTCTTAACCTCAGTTAGGTCAGTCACTGCGTTAACGCATGCAATGATGTCACGATCGACCGGCGCGGTAATCTGAGCGCCATCAGCTCCATAGACCTTATAGCCGTTGTAGCAAGCTGGGTTATGGCTGGCGGTCACCACAATCCCGGCTTGGCAGTGCAGATAGCGCACGGCAAAGGAGAGCATCGGCGTAGGACGCAGACTCGGGAAAATGTGGGCGGTAATGCCATTGGCCGCCAAGCACAGCGCTGCCTCCTGCGCCAACTCTGGGGACAAATGACGGGAGTCAAAGCCCAGCGCCACCGCAAGGGATTGCCCGCCATAGTGGCGCACCAAGTAGTTGGCCAAGCCTTGCGTGGCCTTGCGCACGGTGTACACATTCATGCGGTTGCTGCCCGCCCCGAGCTTGCCGCGCAAACCGCCGGTACCAAACTCCAAGTCCCGGTAAAAGCGATCTTGCAGCTCCGCTGCTTGTCCGGCACGATCTAACGCGTGCAGCTCTTCTTTGCTGGCAGCATCAATCGCTGGGGACGCCAGCCACTGCTGATAGCGTTCCTGATAATCCATGGCTCACCTCTGTCGCTTCAAGTGGAAATCGCGCTGTGGGCGCGGGCGCCAGCGACGGCGCCGCAGACGCCGCCGCGCCCGCCCGGCGTGGGCTTAAATCACCCCCGCCTGCCGTAACAGCTCTGTGTTGCGGTCAATGAGCGCGCAGCGCTGGCGCACACAATCCACCGAGCGCAATGGGTCTTGTGGCGTGTTGAAGAGATAGTCCTCTGAGCGCTCAATCGTGGTGGTGGCCACATGCATGCGCGTGTCCGAGGAGGCGTAGTAGATGTAGACGACGCCATTGTCCAAGGCGATAGCACCGTTGGTGAAGAAGACGTTGGAGACATCACCCACGCGCTCATGGCCTAAAGGCACTAAGAACACGCCTGATGGGGACGCGATCACCTTGCTAGGGTCGTTAAGATCCGTGCCAAAGGCGTAAAGGACATAACGCAGTCCGGCGGCAGTGTTGCGGACGCCATGGGCAATGTGAATCCAGCACTTCTTGCCCTTAAAGGGCACGGCCCCAGCCCCATTCTTGGCCTCGGTGATGGTGTGGTACACGCGCCGCGAGATAATCTTCTCCTCGTCAATGACCGCGTGGGTAATGTCAGAGCACAAGCCAAAGCCGATGCCACCGCCTGAGCCGGTCTCAATAAAGCCATCCATCGGGCGCGTGTAGAAGGCGTACTTGCCTTCCACCAACTCAGGGTGCAGCACGACGTTACGCTGCTGAGGTGACTTTAAGGTGATTAAGTTGGGCAAGTGCTCCCACGTGACCAAGTCCTTAGTGCGGACAATACCGGCGGCGGCGACCGCAGCGGACAAATCAGAGCTGGTGGTATCCTTGCTCTCCGAGCAAAAGACGCCGTAGATGTAGCCATCCTCGTGCTGGGTTAAGCGCATGTCGTAGACGTTGGTCTCCTCGGGGCAAGTATCTGGCAATTGGATCGGCTTATCCCAGAACTTGAAGCCATCGATACCGGTACTAGACTCGGCAACGGCAAAAAACGACTTGCGGTCATTGCCCTCGACGCGTACCACCACATAGAACTTGCCGTTTAGGTAGATGGCGCCCGAGTTCATGACAGCATTGATGCCCAAGCGCTCCTCAAAGAACGGATTGGTCTCGGCATCGAGGTCATAGCGCCATGTGACCGGGGCAAACTCGCGCGTCAGGATTGGGAACTGATAGCGCTCGTAGATACCGTTGTAGAAGGCGCTCTTTTGGTTCTTGCGGGCCACTAAGGCGTCAACCTTGGCCTGCTCCACGAAGTATTGAGGGTGCAGTTTCATCATCATGTTCACGAAAACTAAGAGGTAAGGAGCTCCCAGCGCCCGCCCCTACGCCACGGTTCTGCTGGACAGCCGTCCGGTACCGGAGCCTACTGCGGTCGCCCTAGCCTGCGCGCAGACGAAATCCGCAGGGGCAGACTCAGCCTGCGCCCGCAGGTGGAGCGGGCGGCGGAACCTGCAGCGGTTGGGGGTGGGTCGGTGCTTATTGATTGGCGGCTAAGGCCTTAAGGCGCCGGATGGCCTCATAGCACATGCGGCTGTTGTGTTAAGGGCACTTCCACGGCTCGACAATCGGCTGGGGATTAGGCTGCCCTGCAGCATTGACCGACCAGTACCACTCAGAGCCCGGGCGTGGGTCGACCATGGTGGTCATGATGTAGTGGTAAATGTCGGCGGCAGCCGTAAGGAACTTGTCCTCACGCAGGTTGCGATAGGCGTTTAAGAAGCCCACTACGCCTTCTGCTTGGATCCACCACACGCGATTGGTGTTATCAACACCACGCTCGCATTCGTTGAGCAGCGAGTGCTCGCGGTAAGCGCAGGCATAGACGCGCTGGGCCAAGGTGTCGACAACTGGGCGCAGCTTTACACGGTAGTACTGATTGTCTAAGACCTCTAAGCAACGATCGACCAACCACGAGGTCTCGATGTCGTGGCCGTAGGAGTGCAGGTCGATCAAGCTCTGCCAGTTGTCATCAAAGAAGACTTCTTGGCGCCCTAAGACCGGGTTGTAAATCTTCTCTAAGATCAGGTCGAGCATGTAGTAGAGATTGTGCTTGACCTGCCAAGCGCGCACATCGAGCTTGCGCACATCGAGCTCCCCCTGCACATTGGTCGCTTGGGTCTTGAGCACGCGGTAGAGCTCGGTATAGGCCTCGAACACGTGCAGCAAGGTATTCATGGTGCGCGCTGCCAGCACGCCATTCTCGGAGAGCTTGCTCTTGTCCTCAGGCTCGAACTTGTAGTTAAAGGACTCCAAATAGCCACGCTCATCCTTGCACTTGCGCTCGATGATCTCGTAGAGCGCAAAGGCCCGCTCTAAGGCCTCCTGCTGGCCCGTCGCGGCAAAGTACGAAGATAAGGCGTAGATAGCGAAGGCTTGGTTATAGGTATGCTTGGTGCTGTCGCTGACGCTGCCGTCATAGTTCATCGCCCAGTAGATGCCGCCGAACTCTTGATCCCAGAAGTGCTCAAACAAAAAGCGATAGGCATGCTCGGCTGCCGCCAAGTACTCAGGCTTGGGCTTGAACATATAGGCCTGAGCAAACGACCAGAGACAGTGCCGCCATCTTGCAGCGCACCCTGCTCCAGCGCGGCTTTCGGATACTCGAAGATATCTCGCTCGTCGGCTATGACAACTTCCTGCCCGACCTGAGCTTAGCGCCCGAGCTCACCACCTTAGACGTCAACCTCCAGCGTATGGCCCAATTTGCCGTCAGCAATATTGTCCAGCTCCTAGCTGGGCAGCAACCTACCCCCCACCTGCGGCACCTTGAAGGTTTCATCATCGAGCGCAGCAGCGTACGCACTCTCGCGTAGCGCGCCCTCAGGCCCGCTCTGCGGGCCCCAGCGGCGGCCTAAGGCAGCCCCAGTCCAGCATAAACGTGGCTCAGCACAAGTCGGCCAAGATAGTGAGCCTACGCCCTTACCCATAAACTTAAGAAAGTCCGTAAAGATGCGCTTGCCGCAATCTCAGGACAAAGTTTGATGGAACCCAACTCATGATAAGACTGGGCCTCCGTGAAGACCAATCCCAAGATCGGAGATTAGGGGTGGTGAGCAGCAGCCGAGCCTTCGATGGGCTCACTGCCAGCACCAGAGTCGTAACGTTTAGGATAGGAAAGTACACGCAACCAATTACAACGCCGTGCCCTTAACTAAGACATGCGCTTATTTTCGTACTAAGTCAGCAAGGACTCAACCGCTTACAAGCTCCTAAAAGAGATGGGCATCAAGAGGTTTTTGAAGCTCCCGCCGTTCAACCGGCCCAAGCTCCTGCAAGCAGGCCCGCGTATCTTGGGATGTTGCTTGTTTATGCCATTTGACAAGCACTGCGAGCTTGTTTTGGGCAGCTGCAAGTCATTGCAGCCATCTCTAGTCCGGAATCCTGCATAGTTACTTTCACCAACACCTCAAGGTACAGCTTGCGTTTCCCTGTAGCTGCAAGAAGCTGCGCCACCAGCAGAGCGATAGTTCAGCCGGGAGGCGCCCCTGCTATGCAGGCAGCCCGCGTTTAGAGCTTATTGACGCGGCTCTGTTATGTTAAATTTTTGTAAGTTATCTGCGCGCAAACGCCAAGGCCCGAAGCTGCTGCTTCGGGCCTTGGTCGCTTGAGTAATTCAAGCTTGGCGATGACCTA
>CALXNA010000076.1 GCA_944389615.1 uncultured Anaerobiospirillum sp.
TTTGCGCTGCCCCCCCATCAGGGCCAAAACTGTCCTGCAGCTCCCGCCATGGCTCCGGCCACGTTTGGCCCATATTGGGCCCGACGCGACTGTCGGGACGATAGATCAGCTGCGGGCGCGCCTGCGGCGGCAGCGGGTTCAGTGGCGTATCTTTGAGATAAGGCATGACCAGCGGCGGCTCACTCGAGGCTCGCGGCAACACCCTAGATAAGATTGGAGCATTAGCGACGCGGCTGAAGTTTAAGAACTTAACGTCGATGTTGGGCACAGCGTGCAGCACCAAACTCAAATAGGTGCTGACGAAGTTGAAGGTCGCCCCCGGCTCAAACTCTTGCTGCGCCAGCAAAAAATTATAGCCAAGGAGGTAATTGGTGCCGAGGCGCTGGGCGATAAAGGAGCCATCGATGCCATGCTGGGCGAAGATCGAGGCAATGCGCGGCGAGTAGACAAAGCCATCTAAGTAGCGGTTTTTGAGCTCAGCTTGCGCCTGCGCGCTCACCTGACTCCATTGCAGCGCGGTCAGGCCCTGCTTAATCAAGGCAGTAGGCCCAAGCCATGCCGCGGCGGGCACGCCATCGGGCAAAGTAAACGGCGCCTTCGCCACCTCTGGCTGAGCTGCAGCCTGATCCGTAGCCGCCTTGGCCGCCTGCTGAGCCGCCGCCTCTTCATAGGCGCGCGCCACCTGCGCGGCAGCCGCAGCCGCTTCGGCCGCAGCTTCCTTAGCGGCGGTATCTTCAGTCGTCGATAAGTCAGCCGGTGGGCGCAGCAGCACATCGGCATAGGAGTGCGGTGCTATGGAGAGCACCGTAAGCGGCAAAGTCACAGCCAGCACCCACGTCAGCACACTTAGACGAAAGCCACGCGGACGCGCTGCGGGGTGAGACGATGGCAAGCCTTCCGCTGCGTGCTGACTGATATGGAGATATGGAACGTGAACTTGGACACCATTAACTCGAGGCATAAGCTCATGCTGTGACATAACCTCACTCCTGGAAACGTCTTATCTACTGCATGAAACGCCACGCACCCCGCCTTGGCACCGACCAAGGCTCACCACAGGACTCAAGTGGCAGACTCTACCGCTATGTTAGGTTCTAAGCATGTATCTATCTGCGGGCAAATTCAAGCGCAGCGCCGACAGAAAGCGTGAGCGCTCACGTTTTGGGTACCAATTTATACAAATCTGCGAGCCGACACACAATTCTACCAACACGCAAACGCCACCAGCAGCGGGCCGTATCCATCTGCACAAAGCTCGCGCCCCACCCCACGCGACCGTCGACGGCCGCTCCACGAAGGCCACCGCTACGTCCCAACGCGTCCGCTCTGCAAACGCTTGGGCCTACGCTGTGCAAGCCAAGGCTCTATCCTTAGCGACCTATGCGCCGTGCCCTAACCCAACGGCACACCGTGGCCCCAGCTGCGCTCTAAGACCCAACCCGGCCAGTGTCCTGCAAGCGCTTAAGTTCACGCTGACGCCGCGCTACCGCAGTGTCCATCAAGCACGGCCATGCAAACGCTTAAGGCGGCGCAGCCAAGAGCGTGGTTTACCGCCCTACTCCCTACCACCCTACTCATCACGGTGGTGTAGCAACGAAGGCGCCTAGGCCGCGCGCGCATAGCCTTGGGACGTGCCCAAAGCCTGAGGCTCAGCGCCAGCAGCTTCTGCGCCTTAGAGACCCACAAACCGCCCGGAGCGTGGGGCGGCAAGCGGCAAACGTAACTGCTGCAGCAGTGGCCGATAGCGCACCCTGAGGGCTACCCGCAGCTGGGGTTGCGGCTTGCGCAATGGCCCAGCCGTGGCTGGGGTGGGTTGGGCGGGCAGCCGCAGTTGGATTCAGCGCAACCCGATGGATAGCCCGAAAGGCACAGCCCCTTGCCCTTAGAGACCCAGCAAACCTCCTGAGCGTTAGACGGCGCGCAGCCCCTACAGTGGCCGATAGCGCACCCTTAGGGCGACCCGCAGCTGGGGTTGCGGCCTGCGCAATGGCCCGGCCGTGGCTGGGGTGGGTTGGGCGGGCAGCCGCAGTTGGATTCAGCGCAACCCGATGGATAGCCCGAAAAGGCACAGCCCCTTGCCCTTAGAGACCCAGCAAACCTCCTGAGCGTTAGACGGCGCGCAGCCCCCGCAATGGCCCATAGCGCCCCCTTAGGGCGACCCGCAGCTTGAGTGACGGCCTGCGCAGTGGCCCAATGCCCTTAGGGCAGGTCGAGCATCGGAGTGTGCGGCACGACTCCCTGCTCAATCACGGGGTTGATGTCGCCAACTTGGGCAAATAGATACAATCAATGGGCGTTAAAAATGGGCCCCGCGGCCCATTTGTGCTACAGAAGCCGTGCTCCCTGAGGGAGCGCGACTTGGAATCCTTAATTAAGGAACATTAGGTATCAAACCATTACTTCTTGTTCAGAGCTTGGTCAACGGCAACGGCGATGGCGACGGTGGCGCCTACCATTGGGTTGTTGCCCATGCCTAAGAAGCCCATCATCTCAACGTGAGCAGGAACCGACGAGGAACCAGCGAATTGAGCGTCAGAGTGCATACGACCCATGGTGTCGGTCATGCCGTAAGAGGCAGGGCCAGCGGCCATATTGTCTGGGTGTAAGGTACGGCCGGTACCACCACCGGAAGCTACGGAGAAGTACTTCTTGCCTAAAGCGTAGCACTCCTTCTTGTAGGTAGCGGCAACTGGGTGCTGGAAGCGGGTTGGGTTGGTGGAGTTACCAGTGATGGAAACGTCAACACCTTCCTTGTGCATGATAGCAACGCCTTCGCGGACGTCGTCAGCACCGTAGCAGCGAACAGCAGCACGCTCACCCTTGGAGTAAGGGATCTCACGGACGATCTCTAACTCACCGGTGTCATAGTGGAACTGGGTCTGGACATAGGTGAAGCCGTTGATACGGGAGATGATCTGAGCGGCGTCCTTGCCTAAGCCGTTTAAGATAACGCGCAATGGGGTCTTGCGGGACTTGTTGGCGTTACGAACGATACCGATAGCACCCTCAGCGGCAGCAAAGGACTCGTGACCGGCTAAGAAGGCAAAGCACTTGGTCTCGTCACGTAATAACATGGCACCTAAGCCACCGTGGCCGATACCAACCTTACGATCCTCGGCAACCGAGCCTGGGATGCAGAAGGCCTGCAGGCCGATGCCGATAGCGTCGGCAGCGTCAGCGGCGGTCTTGACCTGCTTCTTGATTGCGATTGCGGCGCCAGCTACATAGGCCCAGCAAGCGTTCTCGAAGGCGATTGGCTGAATGGCCTTGACCATCTCATAAGGATCGAAGCCGTGATCGGTGCAGATCTTGCGGGCCTCTTCTAAGTCCTTGATGCCATTCTCGTTCAAAGCAGCGTTTACTTTGTCAATGCGACGCTCGTAACTTTCAAATAAAGCCATCTTTAGTACACCTCATTACTCATGTCTTGGGTCAATGTACTTGGCAGCGTCATCAAACTGACCATAGTGACCTTTTACCTTGGCGATCGCCTCGGAGCCCTTCATCTCAGGGTTGGCCTTTAAGGTGTCGATTAACTTGCCTAAGTTAACAAACTCGTAGCCGATGATCTCGTTGTCAGCGTTTAAAGCTAAACGAGTTACATAACCCTCAGTCATCTCGAGGTAACGAGCGCCCTTGGCCTTGGTGCCGAACATGGTGCCAACTTGGCTGCGCAGGTTCTTGCCTAAGTCCTCTAAGGAAGCGCCGATTGGTAAGCCACCTTCGGAGAAGGCAGTCTGGGAACGGCCATAGACGATCTGCAAGAACAGCTCGCGCATGGCGGTGTTGATGGCATCGCAAACGAGGTCGGTGTTTAAAGCCTCAAGCAGAGTCTTGCCAGGTAAAATCTCGGAGGCCATAGCAGCCGAGTGGGTCATACCGGTGCAACCTAAGGTCTCAACTAAGGCCTCTTCAATGATGCCGTCCTTGACGTTCAAGGTCAGCTTGCAAGCACCCTGTTGTGGAGCGCACCAACCCACACCGTGGGTTAAGCCGGAGATGTCCTTGATTTCCTTAGCCTGGACCCACTTGCCCTCCTCAGGAATTGGGGCAGGACCATGATATGCACCCTTTTTGACGGTGCACATTTGCTCTACTTCGTGCGAATAGATCATGTCTGATACCTAATTGTGACAATATCCTAACGTTGCTCTCTTGGCTGGGCTCTGCCAAGGTACAGCGCAACCTGCGACAAGGTATCTTGCCTCAGGCGCACTTGCACCCATCCATCCTTAGGGCACAGTGACCAAGAAGCCTTGCGCATTATACTCCAGCCATGGGGGAGTGCCTAGGCAAGTAGCCGCCTAAAGCCTTGTCCTATGGCCACTTCGTGCAAGGTTTGTCGCCCATATCACGAAATGCACGGCCTATCTTTCCCCTTTGCGCCGTCATAGCGCAGAGCACCGCGCCTCCGCGTAGGGAGCTATTTCTTTATCCCACCATCGCCCCAGTTACGGCCGCCCCGCTCTGGCAGCCCAGCGCAGCGTTGGCGGCGCGGGCTTGCCTGTGCGGGCGTGGCTTGCTCAGGCTAGTGCTACTTGAGCTTGAGGTACTCCGCGGCCATGCGCTCGCCTAAGGCCTGATGTGAGGCGGTGGTCATATGCACGCCGTCGGAGAGCACCTCAGCGCCGGTCGAGTGGGCAAGGCCTGCGCCAAGCTTTTGGGCGATCTTAGGCAAGGTACTTAAGATCAACTGCCCGGCGCTGCCGCCATAGTTCTGGTAGAACTCACCGATGACGATCTTCAGGTCAGGGTCGCCTAAGTCTTGGCGCATGTTGGTCAGGACATCGACCACGGCCGCCGCATACATGGTGGGGCAGGTGAGGTGGTCGACATCGGACTCACCTTGGATCCAGAGGATGCCATCTAAGCTCACGTCCTTGCCGCTGGCCTTGACTGCCTCAAGGGCCGCCTTGGTGTCGGCAATGGTGGTCTGGTATGGGTTGACCGGCAGGTTATAGCCCGAGTCAGGGCTGTAGCCCTTGGGGCCATGGCCCTTACGCCACTCAGAAATGTCAGTGCCGCCCCACGCCCGATTGACCAGCAGGATCTGATCGCCTTCGGGCAGCGACTTGAGCAAAGTCTCGGCAAAAGGCCGCCCGGCATTGGTGCCGTAGGTGACGCCGTCCTTGTCATGGCGCAGCGGGTCGACCGCGACCTCGATTTGGTTGTGGGCCGAACCCGCTCGCCCATCGCTGAAGTTCAGGATGTTGGGGTTAGGGTCGTAGGCAAACGGCGTAGCGTCGCGCCCGACCATATTGGACTGACCGGCCAAAACAAAGACGTGGACGGTCTCGGCTGCGGCCATGGTACTGGCGCCCAAGGCCAGCGCCAGCGCGCAGGCTAACCAACTCTTCTTCATCGCTCATCCTCCATGAACTACCGACTGACTTACGTCAGCGGTTTCGCAGCGTCGCAACTGCTTTTAGTAATGCTCCGCAATCAGCT
>CALXNA010000077.1 GCA_944389615.1 uncultured Anaerobiospirillum sp.
CGCAATGGACAAAGTTGAAGTCGTGCTCAGCAAACCACGTGCGGCCCATGCTGCGCACGCCATGAGGGCAGATAAGGGGCAAGATACCCAAATACTGAAAGTAGCAGTTATAGGTGCGGGCCGGGGCGTTGCGCGTATGGCTTAGCCGGTCAGATACCAGATAGCCTTGGGCTGCGGGGGTGAGCTTGGTTAGAAGCTGGGCTAACGGTGCGCTGATAGGCACGCGATGCTCGCGCTTGGCTTTCATGTGCTCAGGCGGGATGGTAATGATGCCGCGCTCGAGGTCGACCCATTCCCAGCGCAAGTTATAGGCCTCATTGCAGCGCAGCAAAGTGAGCATCAAAAGCTTGATTGTGTCGACCATAGCCAAGCGTCTGGGGGTCGTAGCATGCTCGTGCATGAGGGCGCACAGTTCGGGCAGGCGTTCTGCGGGAACAAAGCGGCGGTGCTGGGCTGCTGGAGTCTTAATCATGGCCGAGAGCTTTTGCAGGCGTGTTTGGTCGGTGGCGCCAATAAAGAACGCATAGCGCTCTATCTGGGCGATGGTGCTGGCAAGGTGGAGCGCGGCGTGAGCTGTGTGCTTGCGTATGGTTTCGTGGATAAGGGCGCGCGCCATGGTTGGGGTGAACTCGTCGAAGAGTAGACCACTGTAGTCAGATAAACGCCTAAGTGAGCGCTCGCAGTTAATCTTAGTGCCGGGACGGATTTCTTTGTTAGCAAGCCATTCGCGCGCGACTTCGCCCATAGTTAGAGCGGTGCGGGCCGTGGTTTGCAGCTGTATCTTTTGCAGCTCCTTGAGCGCAGCAGCGCGTGCCATGGCTAAAGTTAGCTCAGGATAGGAACCTAGCATGATGTTAGCCTGCTTGCCTGCGCTGTACTTGCGCAATAGCCACGACTTGGCGCCGTTGGGGTAGACCTTAAGATAGAGGCCGCCGCCGTCGCTCACCTGAAAAGAAGAGCTTTTAGGTTTGAGCATGCGCACGGAGATGTCAGTGAGTTTGTGGGGCGCCATATGACCTTCCGTAAGTTGTCACTCGGTGAGGCCATTATAATTTGCACCCTATTTGCACCCTAGGGGTGATAGCTATTGAAATGCCGTGAAATCCGTAGAAATTCGTAGAAATGTCCCCAACGCCTAAAAGCCTTACGCTATGCGGGCTGGCCATGGTTTAAAGGTGGCCTAGGAGCTTGATGTTATTAGGAGGTTGGTTGTATATGGAGCATTGGATACCCGTGCTTTGGGTAGCACTCAGTATTGTGGTGCTGCTCTTCTTGACGATCTACGTCAAGTTACACTCCTTTGTCGCGCTGCTCATCGTAGCAGTGCTGGTGGCATTCCTGACCGGTTTGCCGATGGATCAATTGGTGACTGCGATCTCCAAGGGCGCGGGTAATACCCTCGCGGGCGTGGGACTAATCGTGGTGCTCGGTGCGGCCTTGGGTCAGCTCATGACCGACTGCGGAGCGTCCAAACGAGTGGCCGATGTCATCTTGGAGACGTGCGGTACCAAGTACCTGAAGTGGGGCCTGCTCTTCATCGGCTCGATCTTCGGTACGGCTATGTTCTTTGAGGTCGGCTTCGTCATTATGATGCCTCTGGTCATCGGCATTGCCCGTGAGGCCAAGGTACCATACATGTACCTCGTAATCCCGTCCTTAGCGGCCTTAGCTCAAGCCCACTCCTTGCTGCCACCACAGCCGGGACCTGTGGCCTTGATGACCTCGCTCAACGCAGACTCCGGTCTGGTCTACATCTTCGGCATCATCACCTTGATCCCTTCGATCATCGCCGCCGGTATCATCCTGCCGCGCTTCTTAGGCGGTCTCGATCAGTTTAAGATGCCTCTCATCGGCAACGTCGACGATTCGGCCTATGAGAAGCTCAAGGTACCAAGCTTTGCCGTCAGCCTGCTGATTCCGCTGTTACCTGCCATCTTGATGGTCGGGCACACCATTGCCGCAGCCTTCTTACCGGCTGAGCACCCTGTCGTTTACGTGCTCAACTTCTTAGGCAGCCCAATCATCTCCCTGTTCTTGGCCTTGCTGGTGGCCCTCTACGTCTTTGGCATTCGCGCCGGTCGTACCTTCACCGAGACCTCGAACTCGATCTCGGCGGCCATTAAGGGCATTGCCGTGGTCGTCTTGATCATCGGTGCCGGTGGTGTCTTCAAGGAAGTCATCATCTCCGCCGGTGTCGGCGAGCACATCGCGGCTGCGGTCAAGGGCGTAAACCTCAACCCACTGATCTTAGCTTGGATCATCACCGCGATCATTCGTTGGGCTACGGGTCAAGGCGCGGTCTCGGCGATCACCGCCGCAGGCTTAGTCTCGCCATTACTGGGCGTCTACGACATTGACCCAGTGCTCTTGATGTTGGCCTGCGCTGCTGGTTCTAACACCATCACCATGCCAAACGATGCCGCCTTCTGGCTGATGAAGGAGACCTTCAACCTGTCGATGGCCCAGACCTTCAAGACTTGGGGTCTGCTCGAGCTCGTCAACTCGGTGGTCGGCTTGATCATCGTGCTGATCCTGTCCTTATTCATCTAACGCTTGCCCTTAGGTTAACGCAAGTGTATCAAGCCGGAGCCGCGTCGCGACCCCGGCTTTTTGCTCTGCACGCCTGCCGCTCGCGTGCCCGCTGCTGGCGCGCCCGCTGCCTGCGAGCTCAGCCCGGCTCAAGGCGCCCAGCTGGGCCTTCCCGCCTTTACTGCTTGTCCTTTTTGAGGTCTGGGTTAGGAGTTATGCGAAGCGAAGTGTCTGTCCACGGATGGCAGATCGAATTCTCGATATTGTCCACATCGACCACCAAGAGGCTAGGGCCACCGTTAAAGGAGTGCTCAAGCTTGCACTTGGAGAGCCGGGAGATCCGGTAAATGGGCTTGCCCTCGCTGGTGCCGACATACTCTAAGATTGGGAGGTCGCCTAAGAGCTCCTTGAGCTTCTGGGTGATTGCCACTGGTTCCGCCTTATGAATGTGCTCTCCTTGACCACTGGGGACATCGTCACGCCTCAGCTGCTCTCAAGCGCAGTGCCGCCTAGTACCTCCAGTATGGCCAAGAGCGCTGGGCGCTGTAACCTACGCCGCAGCATCGTGAGCACGGTGAGGGGAGTAGGCCTGCGCCAAATTGGGTCAAAGCGGGAGCGACGCCGGTGCGGCGGGGCGGGCGCTTGGTTGGTGGGGGGTAGTCCCAAAATCCTGATTTGCATGGATCTTAGGGCATGGGCGGTGAGCCAGAAGGCCGATTCCATCGGGTCGGTGCGGCCATTATCTCTAGGCACTTGGGCACTTGTGGTCTATAATATGCCGACTTTTCGTGATGCTCACTTTTGGGGAGCGACGTAAGCGGAGGTCGTCAATGATGCCCCGCGGGGGCCTGCGGCACGGTAGTGCGCAGGGCCACCCCTGTGGTTTGGGAGCCGCAAGCTGTAGCCGCTTGTAGGGCGTCATAACTCATAAACGGCTCACAGCTGCTCGCGCAGCAGGGCGCGTCTGGTGCTCGGCGGTAGGGGCAGGTTAGGGCCACGCTGCTTTGAGTGGGCGCGCGGTTGTGTTGTTGCTAGGTGTTGATTGCACCCCAAAGTAGGCCATAACGGGCTCGCCTTGCTGCGGCAAGGGCGAGGGCTTTGGCCTGTCTGAGCCTTGGGCGTGCCTCGGTGCTTGGGCTGAAGCCGTTTTGGATTAACCCCGGCTTAGAAGGTAACTTGCTAATGTTTGAATATGCTTTTGGTATGGAGGAGACCCTAGCGATCGCAGTGGTGCTGCTGCTGTTAGGTCGCTGGATTAAGGAGATCTTCACGATCCTGAAACGCTTCTTTATACCAGCTCCAGTGATTGGCGGCATCGTCTTCTCGCTTATCACCTTGGTTGGCCACGAAACGCAAACTTTCCAGTTTACTTTCGACAGCCTGCTCAAGAACCTCTTGATGCTCGCTTTCTTTACCACCATCGGCTTTGCGGCCTCCTTCCGCATGTTAATGCGCGGAGGTCTCGCCGTCGGCTTGTTCTTAGGCTGCTCGATCGTCTTGATCTTCGTGCAGAACTTCGTCGGCATCGGCATCTCCTTGCTCTTTGACCTCAACCCATTCATGGGCTTGGCCACGGGCTCGATTGCTCTGACCGGCGGTCACGGCACCTCGGCAGCCTTCGGCCCGCTCTTGGTCAACCATGGCTTGGAAGCAGGACTGACCGTATCGATTGCCTCGGCCACCTTCGGCTTAGTCGCAGGCTGCGTCATCGGCGGCCCAATCGGCAAGCGTCTGATGCAGCGCTACAACCTCAAGGCCTCCCAAGAACGTATCACCCGCGCCGTTGAGAACGCCGAAATCGTCGAAGGTAAGCTCACCAAGGAGCAAAAGAACATCGACGAGCCGCTGCTCTTTAGCGCCGCTTGTTACATCATCATCGCCATGGGTGTGGGCCACTTCATCATCTTGGGCTTGAATGCGCTCAACATCGTCATCCCTGCCTACTTAGGCCCAATGATCGTAGCGGCCATCATTCGCAACTACCTCGATGTCACCCATCACCCGCTCCCGCTGCACTCCATCAACGTCATCGGCTCCTTGTCGCTGCAGCTGTTCTTAGCCATCGCGCTGATGACCATGAACTTATGGGAGCTTGCCGCCTTGGCCATACCGCTTATCACTATCTTGCTGGTACAGACGGTGGTCATGGGCCTGTACGCTTACTTTGTCACCTTCCGCGTGATGGGCGCCGACTATGACGCCGCCGTCATCGCGACGGGCCACTGCGGCTTTGGTATGGGCGCCACGCCCAACGCCATGGCCAATATGGAGACCTTTACCGGAGCTAATGGCCAATCGCCTAAGGCCTTCTTCGTTGTGCCGATCGTCGGTGCCTTGTTCATCGACTTCTGTAACTCGGCCATCTTAGGCGGCTTCCTCGCTTGGTTGTAAGGAAGTTTCAGGCTGCGTGGCTACCGCAGCCTCGTTGAGCCAAAGGGGAGCAGCTGGTCTGCTCCTTTTTTATGCCCGCGCCACGCCCACGCAGGGCGCGTCGCCTGCGCCCTGCGTGGCTTCACCGCACGGCCTGCGCCCTGCGTGGCTTCACCGCACGGCCTGCGCCCTGCGTGGCTTCACCGCACGGCCTGCGCCCTGCGTGGCT
>CALXNA010000078.1 GCA_944389615.1 uncultured Anaerobiospirillum sp.
CCTCCTTAGTTCAGTCGGTAGAACGGCGGACTGTTAATCCGTATGTCGCTGGTTCAAGTCCAGTAGGAGGAGCCAAACAAACAAAAAGCATCCTTGTTTTTGCGTTCCTCCTTAGTTCAGTCGGTAGAACGGCGGACTGTTAATCCGTATGTCGCTGGTTCAAGTCCAGTAGGAGGAGCCAAAACACAACCTTCCAGTCAGCCTTCGTGCTGATTTTTTTTGTCTCTGTGCAAACAATTTAACATAATTTGCGATGCTCGGCGGTGGCGTAGCACGGAAGGGCGACAGGCGCAGAGAGAGGGCGGTTGGCTCGGAAGGGCGGCGCGGGACGGCAGGTCGGCCGCGCTGACGGCGGCCAAGGCCTGCTGGGATGGTCTGCGATGAAGGCCTGCTGGTTGGGCCGTAGGGCCTGCGGCTTAGTGCTGGTGCTTGCGGACACGGGCGCTCAGGTAATAGAGGGCGACCAAGATGGCGCCGCTTAGGCAGATCACGGCTTGGAAGGTGAAGGCGGGGGCAAATTGCCCGTCACTGTGCTCGATGATGAAGCCTGCGATCATGGGGATGAAGGTCATACCAGCGGCAAAGATGGCTTGGTAGAGGCCTAAGGCGGTCGACTTCTGGCGCGGGGCGATGCCCTTGAGCGCCTCGCTGTTAGAGACGGTGAGGACAAAGCCCAGGCTGGCGCCCATCAGGGCTTGCAGGGCGATGAGGACGTAGACATTTCCCACCTGCGGCGTGGCCCAGCAATAGAAAGCTAAGCCCACTAAGGTGATGCCCATGAGCACGCCCGGGTTGATGCGCGCGACGATAGGCTTGGCCACCAAGTACGAAGAGAGCACGCAAAAGGAAATGAAGACGATGGTCATAAGGCCCATCTGCAGCGAGGAGCCTCCCATTTGGTGCGCGACTTCCTGCGAAAAGGACATGACCGTACCCATGGTGATGCCTTGCTGGATGGTGGCCAAGAAGGCAAAGAACCAAATGCGGCTGTTGCCGACGACGCGCAAAAGCTCCGTAAGCTGAGGCTTCTTTGGCACTGGTTGGGCGGTCTGAGCTGCCGCGGTGATGTCCTTGAGGCCGAAGGCCAAGAGGCTGGCGAGAGTGCCGGAGATAACTGAAAGCGCGCAGAGCAAAGTCATGCCAAAGTACTGGTAGAGCACGGCCGAGCTGATGAACGAGAGCATGATGCCGAGGTTGTTGGCGGCAAAGACGTAGCCTAAGGCTTGCAGCAGATTGGCTCCGGCCACGCTGCTGGTGTAGAGCAGCATAAAGCACAGCCAAGTGGACGAGGCAAGGCCGGACATGAGGTTAGCGGCCAAAAAGCCCGGGCCGGTCGGCAACACGATGCGCACGATCGAGCTGACTGCCGCAAAGATACAGCCGCCCACAATGATGATCTTGTGGCGCCCTAAGATGTCGGAGAGCAAGCCAATGCCAAAGCGGGCCGCCATTTGGGTGAAGCCATAGGCGCCCACCACGATGCCTACGAAGTCGGCGCTGACCTTTTGCGCGAGCAAGAAGGGCGCGGTGTTAGGCATGTAGACGTACTGGGCATACCAAAACAGGCCCACGATCAGCAATAGACGGGTGGGTTGGCTCATGGACATGGGGTCTCCTTAGGGGTGAGGTCAAGAGGGTACGGTGCGGCGGCACGTTAGGTGGTGATGCCGCGGCGGCGTAAGTGGCGTCTGCGGGTGTAGTAGCAGGCGGTAGCCGCCGCTCCGCCCAAAGCGAGGGCGGCTTGGAAGTAAAAGGATGCGGTCAGGTTACCAGTATGGTTGAAGAGGTAGCCTGCGACAATCGGGACGCCAGTCATGCCGATAGCGAAGACCGATTGGAATATGCCCAAGGCGGTGGAGCGGCGAAAGCTCTCGATTTGGCTTAAGGCTTCGGCTGAGCACCACGAAAAGACCAAGCCGCCCGTGGAGCCCATGAGCACCTGCGTCACGATGAGCAGGTAGATGTTGTCAAAGGTCACCATCAAGACGCAGTACAGCGCCATGAACAGTTGGGTCAAGGTCATCAGGATGCCCGGTCCAATGCGAATGGCCAGCGTGGTCGAGGAGAGATAGCACGAGGCGACATAGGAGCCGGTCATCGTCATGGTCATGAGGCCAATCTGCCATGGCATAGCGCCAAGGCCGGTGGCGACGGCGTTAGAAAAGGACATGGCCGTGCCCATCAAGATGCCCTGCTGAATCAGGCCAATCACGGCAAAGAACCATAGGCGCTTATTGCGCGCCACCACTAAGAGCTCGGTGAGCTTCGGCGGATTGAAGCGCTGCTCGCTGGGCTCGCGCAGGGTGAAGGCCAAGAGTAAGGCCATGGTACCGGCGCTGACGGAGAGGACACACATCAGGAACATGCCAAAGTGCTGGTACAAGGTGGCCGAGGCTAAGAAGCCGCATAGAATGCCGCCATTGCACGCGGCCATGACATAGCCCATGCCGCGCTGCAGGTTAGCTTGGGTCAGGCTCTTGGTGTGGAAGAGGATAAAGCACATCCACATCGACGAGGAGAAGCCGGAGATGATGTTGGCGATGAGGAAGCCCATGCCGTCGGGGCGATAGAGTCGTATGACTGAGGCGAGCGCGGCCGTGGCGCAGCCTAACAAGATCATGGGCTTAAACTTGCCGATAAGGTCGGAGAAGATGCCGACGAAGATGCGGGTAAAGAACGGTACCGCACCATAGAAGCCCACGACCAGACCGACGAAGTCGGCGCTGACCTTCTGCGCGAGCAAGAAGGGGGTGGTATAGGGGACATAGACGTACTGTGTGAACCAGAACAGGCCAATAACCAGTAAGAGACGCGCGGTATTGCTCATGACTACCCCTTGTGCCCAATCAGCAAAGCTCAAGTATTGTACTCTGTGGCCTTGATGCTGCCATCTTGTTGGGATTAATGTACAGCTGGTTGCCTCCGCGCGGCGCGGCGCAAGCGCCGCAGCGGCAACCTTGGCGGCGGAGCTTTGCACCGCTTTTGCGCACGCTGGGGGCGGGCACTAAATTGTCTTTGACTTGTTTTTGGGCGCTAACGACAATACGGGCCGCAGTGTATGGCCGCGGTCTGCGCCTTGGTTTACCGCGGCCTGCGCTTGGTTTGCCGCAGCTTGGGTCGCGGATTGGGCCGTGGACGGCCATGGGCCGAAGTTCTGCGTCACTGCAAGGGCTGTGGTGGAAGGCCATAGCTTGGGTCTGCTTTAAGGAATACGGTAATGAAGGGCCTGATTGCGTTGGCCTTTGGCGCCTTAGGCTTTGGCGTCGGTGAGTTCGTGGCGATGGGCTTGCTGCCTTACTTTGCCCACGATTTTGATTTGGATATTGCCACCGCAGGTCACTCGATCTCGGCCTATGCTTTGGGCGTCTGTGTGGGCATCGTCTACATGATGTTTACGCGTAAGCTCAACCTCAAGGTCTCGATCTTGATCGTAGTGAGCTGCTATACCGTCGGCATGGTGCTGACGGCGGTGGCGCAGAGCTTTGCCGTGGTCTTGTTGGCGCGCTTCATCTCCGGCCTGCCCCACGGCTGCTTCTTTGGCTTGGGCGCCATTATCGCGATGCGCATCAGCGCTGCCGGTAAGGGCTCCTCGGCTATGGCCTTGATGTTGGCCGGGCAGACCACCTCAATTGTGTGCGGCGTCCCGCTGGGCACGGCTTTGGCGCACTCCTTTTCGTGGCGTGCCATCTTCGTGTTGATGACCGCATGGGGCGTGGTGGTGCTCGTGTCCTTATGGCGCTGGTTGCCTAATCCGGGCAAGCTCGAAGACCATGGCTTCTGGCATCAGTTCAACTTCCTTAAGGACAAGGCCCCATACTTGGTGGGCTGCAGCATCTTCTTGGGCAATGGCGGCATCTTCTGCATGCAAAGCTACGTCAGCCCGATTCTGACGGACTTTGTCGGCGTGCCGCTGGGCATGGTCGCCCCGATCCTCATTGCCATGGGCGTGGCGATGACGGTCTACAACTTGATCTCCGGCCGCCTTGCCGACAAGTATAGCCCGGGCAAGGTCACCTTCTGGATCTTCTTGTCCTGTATTGCCGCGCTCCTTGCCGCTTACTTCTGGGGCGACATCATGATCGTGGGCATTGTGCTCATGACCTATGCCTCAGGCTGCCTCTTTGGTTTAGGTGGCCCGCAGCAGGTCTCGATCTTGCGCACCTCACCCGGCGGCGAGCTCATCGGCGTGGCCTTCGGTCAGGTGGCCTTCAACTTTGGCAACGCCATCGGTGCCTTCTTAGGTGGTGTGCCGTTAGAGCTGGGCTATGGCCCCGAGTCAGTGCTCTTGGTCTCAGCAGGCCTTGCGGTCGTGGGTACGCTCTTTATGTTGGCTTACATCCTGTTGAGCGAGCAGAGCTTTACCGAGCGCTTCTTTGCGGCGCAGGCGCAGCGCCTTGCGGCGGCGCACCAAGAGGCGCAAGCTGAGGTGGTCGCGGCTGAGGCCGCGCGCCAAGCTGACCACGCCAGTGAAGTGGCCCAAGTGAGCGCCGAGCAAGCCCGCGTAAGTAAGTAACGCCGGTGCGCTGCGCGGACAAGCCGCGCGGCGGCTCTGTGGGCAGGTGCCACTGGTACGGCGCCGGTGGCGCCGGGTCGGTGGTGCGGCGGCCGGACCTGAGTTTTTACAAAACACTGCTAAGTCCAATCACCCCAATTATAAATCACTTATTTACAAGCTTCTAGAAGAA
>CALXNA010000079.1 GCA_944389615.1 uncultured Anaerobiospirillum sp.
CGGGAATAGCTCAGTTGGTAGAGCATAACCTTGCCATGGTTAGGGTCGCGAGTTCGAGCCTCGTTTCCCGCTCCAAGGTAAAAATTAGTCGTACTCCATAGAAGACTTACTCCTGCGGGAATAGCTCAGTTGGTAGAGCATAACCTTGCCATGGTTAGGGTCGCGAGTTCGAGCCTCGTTTCCCGCTCCAGAGTTGAGTCACAAAAATCAGTCTTGTCAAGCGGGAATAGCTCAGTTGGTAGAGCATAACCTTGCCATGGTTAGGGTCGCGAGTTCGAGCCTCGTTTCCCGCTCCAAGATAGATTTTATAAGAACAAGAAGAGGGTGCGCGAGCGCCTTTTTTTGTGCCTGTGTGGTTAGCTATAGCTAACTAAAGATAGCCCGATAGAGTGGCGCCTGCAGGCGGCGGCCCCTGAGGTGAAGACGCCGAAGGTGGAGCTCCCAGACAAGATCGACAACCGCGGTGAACTCAGCCTACCCCGCTCCCAGTCGTTGCGGATGGCGGCCCTCCTGCGGAGATGGAGCTTCGGATAGTGTGCGCGCGGTGTGCTGTAAGCTGCGCCGAAGGCGGAGGCGCGAGCAGGGGATTGATGAGCCCGCGTGCGGGAAAAAATTTTTGTGTAAACGCTTACACTCGGTGCTAATTGCTCTATAATGCGCCCAGCTAAGGGCGATCAGCTTGCGTAGGTTTGCACTGCGGAGCGCCTGACCCTGCCACGGTGAGGTTAAGGTCGACTGTTAGCTAGCTTAGTATTGTCTTCAGGGTGCTACGGCACCTTTTTTCGTCTCTGGGCCTGACCTTTTTTGCCTGCCATCTGGCCTGCTATTTGTGCCTGATCTTGGGGCCTACGGTGAGGCCGCCGCGGCCGCGTGTGTGGTGGTCAGCGCAGCTGACCTGCGGGCCTCTCGTTGGGTGCCGCTCGGCACTTGCCTTCCTTGATCTGCCTTTACCTTCCTTAGATCTGCCTTTACCTTCCTTGATCTTGGCGCCTGCCATCCCCATATAGTCGGAGTATGGTCAATAGTAGCTTTGTAAGCCTTGGACTTACGGCGTGTATGGTTCCACGGGGTCGCCCGCTGGGGCGCTTGCTGGTTGCCTGCTAGAGGGCCTGCGACAGAGGCTGTAACTAACCTTATCGGGGGCTTGAAGCCCCACGCAGGCGGCGCGCCGGGCTGCGGCTTAGCTTGCTGCAATGTGCTATATTAGCCGCTAGGTTTTGTTTTAGGTAGGCAAAGCATGTTCATCACATCAATCGTTACGAAGATTATTGGTAGTAGTAACCAGCGCACGGTGAAGCGCTTAACCAAGATCGTCAAGCAAATTACTGCATTAGAGCCTAAGTATCAGGCCTTGGCCGATGAGGAGTTCAAGGGCTTAACCGAACAGTTTCGCGCGCAGCTGCAAGATGGCGCTACCTTAGAGGAGATCCTCCCTGAGGTCTTCGCCGCCGTGCGCGAAGCGGCCAAGCGTACCTTAGGCATGCGGCCGTTTGATGTGCAGTTGATGGGTGGCATCGTCTTAAACTCCAACCAGATCGCCGAAATGAAGACCGGTGAAGGTAAGACGCTGACTGCGCTCATGCCTTGCTATTTAAACGCCTTAAGCGGTAAGGGTGTCCACGTCGTTACCGTCAACGACTACTTAGCCCGCCGTGACGCCGATTGGTCGCGCCCGTTCTACGAGTTCATGGGTATGACCGTCGGCTGCAACATTCCAGGGATGGATCCGGTGGCCAAGCGCGCCGCCTACGCCTGCGATGTCACCTACGGCACCAACAATGAGTTCGGCTTCGATTACCTGCGCGATAACATGGCTTACAGCCCAGAGCAGCGCGTGCAGCGGCCACTCAACTACGCCTTGGTCGACGAGGTCGACTCGGTTCTGATCGATGAGGCCCGTACGCCGCTCATCATCTCGGGCCAAGCTGAGGACAGCTCCGAGCTCTATCGCAAGATTGATGGCATCATCCCGAAACTTGAGCTCCAAGATAAGGAAGATACCGAAGACTACACCGGTGATGGCCACTACACTGTGGACTTAAAGCTACGCCAAGCCTACTTAACCGAGCGCGGTCAGCTCTATGTTGAAGACCTGCTGCGCGAGCTCGGCCTGCTGCGCGAGAACGATTCGCTTTTCTCCTCGGGCAATATCGTGCTGTTACACCACGTAATGGCCGCTCTGCGTGCTCACGCCTTGTTCAAGCGCGATGTCGACTATGTCGTCGACAATGGCGAAGTCGTCATCATTGATGAGCACTCCGGCCGTAAGATGGTGGGCCGTCGCTGGTCGGATGGCTTGCACCAAGCGGTTGAGGCTAAGGAGCATGTCGCCATTAAGTCGGAGAATCAGACCCTCGCGACCATCACCTTCCAAAACTATTTCCGCATGTACGAGAAGCTCGCGGGCATGACTGGTACTGCCGATACCGAAGCCTACGAGTTCCAGCAGATCTACGGCCTCAATACCGTGGTACTGCCGACCAACAAGCCGATGATCCGCCAAGACCTGCCGGATCTCATCTACTTGAGCGAGCAAGAGAAGTTCAACGCCATTATCGCGGACATCAAGGATAAGGTCGCCCAAGGCCGCCCAGTCTTGGTCGGCACCATCTCGATTGAGAACTCCGAGCGCCTGTCGCATATGCTCGATCAAGAGCATATCCCTCATCAGGTCTTAAACGCCAAGCTCCACGAAAAGGAAGCCCACATCGTAGCTCAAGCGGGCCGCCCGGGCACTGTCACCATCGCCACTAACATGGCCGGTCGTGGTACTGACATTATCTTGGGCGGTAACGTCAAAGAAGAGATTGCCGCCTTAGGAGACAATCCTGATCCGGCCGAGGTCGAGCGCTTAACCCAAGAGTGGCAAAAGCGCCACGATGCCGTGGTCGCTGCTGGGGGCTTACATATCATTGGCTCGGAGCGCCATGAGTCCCGCCGTATCGACAATCAGCTGCGTGGTCGTGCCGGTCGTCAAGGTGACCCGGGTTCGTCGCGCTTCTATCTGTCGATGGACGATAGCTTGATGAAGCTCTTTGGCTCGGACAAGCTCAAGAACTTCATGCGCCGTATGGGTATGGAAGAGGGCCAGCCGCTTGAGCACAAGTTGGTGACCCGTACCATCGAGTCGGCCCAGCGTAAGGTTGAGACCCGCAACTTCGACATCCGTAAGAGCCTCTTGGAGTTTGACGACGTCGCCAACGAGCAGCGTAAGGTCATCTACGAGGAGCGTAACGCCCTGTTAAACGGAGAGGATGTCTCCGAGACCATCACCAACATCCGCGTTGACGTCTTCAACAGCGTCATCGACGAGTACATTCCACCTAACTCGCTCCATGAGACGTGGAAGGTCAAGGAGCTCGAGGAGCGTCTGCTCAACGAGTTCGTGGTGCACTGCCCGGTTGCCAAGTGGATGGAAGAGGACTCCAAGCTGGTTGAGACCGACATCCGCGATCGCATCGTTGCTACCGCTCAAGAACTCTACGACGCCAAGTGCAAGCTGATCGGCCCTGAGAACCAAAAGCAGCTGGAGAAGGGCGTGATGCTGCAGACCATCGATATGCTCTGGAAGGAGCATCTGGCGGCCATGGACTACATGCGCCTCGGCATCGGCCTGCAAGGCTACGCTCAGCGTAACCCTAAGAACGAGTACAAGATCCAATCGTTCAACCTCTTCACCAAGCTGCTTGATAACATCAAGTATCAGGTGATCAAGATGCTCTCGCGCGTCCAAATCCAGATGCGTAACCCCGAAGAGGAGCGCAAGCGCGCTGAGCTCCAAGCCTTAGCCCAAAAGGCCTTAGCGCAGAAGATGCAGCAAGCTGAGCTCAATGCCGCTATGGAGCAGGCCAAGGCTCAAGAGGGCTTGAGCGAGGAAGAGATCAAGGAGCGCGCCGCCATCGCCGAAGAGGTGATGCGCCCTTCGGTCGGCCGCAATGACCCGTGCCCATGCGGCTCAGGCAAGAAGTATAAGGATTGCTGCGGCAAGACCGAAGATTAACGCCTCCGCCTAACAAAACCTGTGCTGCCCGCCGCATGCGGGGAGCCCGCGCCTTGGGCCTCAAGCGCCCGGCGCGGCCTGAGCCCTGCCTCCTTAGAGGAGCAGGGCTTTTTCGTAACCTCTGGCGCTAACTGGGGATGTAGCCTTGGTTTTGTGCGCTGCGCCACGTTTTGGGTGTGCGTTGGCTTAAATATCGGATGCGGCAGGCGGGGGGCGGCGTCTGCGCTAAAATTGTTAGAAATTTGGTTGACAGGGCGGAGGCCATTTGGTTTAATAAGCGCCGTTGCGTCGCCCAGATAGCTCAGTCGGTAGAGCAAAGGATTGAAAATCCTTGTGTCCCTGGTTCGATTCCAGGTCTGGGCACCATGTCAAGTGGTGCTGCGACGAGAACAAAATTTATGCCCAGATAGCTCAGTCGGTAGAGCAAAGGATTGAAAATCCTTGTGTCCCTGGTTCGATTCCAGGTCTGGGCACCAT
>CALXNA010000080.1 GCA_944389615.1 uncultured Anaerobiospirillum sp.
GACTGCGCAGGGCAATGTGCAGATTGCAGTTGCCGATGATCTGCTGGTAGCTGGCCTTGCTGTCGTTGCGGTAGAAGTCATCGACGCCTTGGGTTAAGAGCGTGATGTGGAACTTCGCCGCACGGCCTTGGCTCAACAAGGTATGCATGGTCTCGCTGGCAAGGTTATGCGCCTCATCGATGTAGACGTCCGCCATCGCCAGCTTGCTTTCCTCACTCGGATTACGTCTCTTCTTGAGTTGCTCTAAGCGCTTACCGGCGCACTGCGCTATGGCCTCTAAGATCAAGGTGCCGATCAAATGAGCGCGTCGGGACGCCCTGAAGTCATTGAGGTTGAGGTAGAGCACTTGGCCCTGATCCAGCACCTCGCCTATGGTGACGTTTTGCCCGTTACCATTGCAGATCAGCTCGATTAAGACATCGTTGTCAAAGAAGCTGATAAGGTTGCAGCCATCTTCGGTCATCTTGCTGATGAAGCTGCGATCCTTGGACAGAGTTCTAAACAAGGACGTGAGCGCTGCCTTAAAGGCGATGTGGTAGTGCTTGGCTTGGAGCCACCGATAAAACTCCTTAAGCTGCGTGAGCGTCGGCGCACGGAACTGGCCCTTCTTGGCGGTAGCCGGGGCGGCTTCCTCGTCCTCAAGTTCGTCTGGGAGTGCACTCTCCGTTAAGAGACCTGCGTTGGTGAGCTCGGCCACTGCGTCTTGGAGCTTGCGCACCGTGACCTCGCCTTGCAGCGAGTCACCAAAGAGGCGCCGGACGACGAAGGCGTTGCCGAGCACGGCCTGCTGCTCAGGCGGCACGTTCGCGCGAGCTAGGCCATGGAGCCGGTTGTAGTAGAGGCTGACCTCAGGGGTGTTGATGTGCTCAACGGTAGCATTGAGCGCCGTGCGTATGGCCAGTTCAATGCTCTCGAACTGATCGTAGTACTCGCCGATCGTTGTAATGGTGACTTTGCCCGTCAGGATTAAGCTGCAGTAGATGGCGCACTTCATGGCCGAGACCGAAGCGGAGGTGAAACTCTTGGCTTGTCCGCCTTGAGCTAACTCCGCGCATAAGCATTCGGCCATGTTGTGCACGTCATCCCCCATATCGCCGAGTGGATTGAAGCCGACATTGGTCAGCTGCATCAGCGCCTCGTCGCGTGACAGCTCTTGCGCCTGATGCTGGAGATCCTTAGGGTGACGGGGCTTACTTTCTTGGTAGTAGCAGGCCATCAGCTCCTCATAGCGGCGGGATTCGCGCTGCGGGGCAGGCTCGCAGGCGAGGTCGCAGCATTTGAGTTCCGTGAGCGGATCGCGCCCTGCGCTCTCCAATGCGGCTACCAAGGCCTTCTTCAAGGTCTTATCGCCCTTAGGGTCGATCACAATGGTCGGACGATGCTGCAAGATCGACTGGGAGGCTAGCATCATGAGCATGGAAGTCTTGCCAGAATCGGTGGTACCAGTAATCAGGCAATGCAAGCCCGCAGGAGCAGATGGCAACACGATTGGCTTAAAGCCTGCACTGCCCAAGCACTTATGCATCAGGTTCATGCCTTTTGTGGCTTTATCTTGGGTGGTGGTGCGTCCATCTCTGAGCAGAATCGAGGCTCGGCGTTGGTGCTCACTGGTCCACCGGCTGCCAAAGCCCAAGAAGAGCGGCGGATCTTGCTCGGGCTTGGCCTCCGGCAGGTATTGCAGCAGTAAGCTGCTTGGGAGCGGCATGCCCGCGTACATCAGCGTACGCCCACAGTCATCTGGTACGATACCGACGTTCAGGCCATTAAGCTTGAGGCGCAGGGCACGCATGGCATGCTCCCGGAAGTAGGCTTGCTGTACCTCAGGCGGCAGCAGCTTAGTTTGGTGCTGCGCCTTGGTCGAGATGAGCGCGTAGACGGGCGTGCTGTGCGCGGCCTGCGAGGAGGTGAAAGCTCCCGCCGACTCTGCTTCCTTGTAAGCGAGGTAAGCGGCACACAGCTCTTGAGCTTGCTCTAAGTGCTGGGTGCGAATCGCCGCGATGAGGGCATCGCGCATCGCTGCAGGCCATGCGGCCAAGGCCTGACATTGGCTCAGATCCGGCGCAGAGCGCGGGATGTAGAGCGAGTTGAGCGGGTTAGGGTTAACCTTAGCATCAAGCTTCGGCAGGAACGGGGCAAACTTCTTGGTGTCCTTAGCACTGACGAGCACCACGATCGACACGCCCACGGCCAGCAACCACGGCAGCCAATTGAGCGGCAGGCAGATCACCAAGAACAAGATGAAGCCGAGCTCGCCGAGCTCGCACCACGACAGGCGCTGCAGCAGGCGTTGGGCCAGATCGATCTCATTTTCCAAGGCACCAGTGGTGTGGGTACCTGCACCTTCAGCAGCTTGGCGCTCATTGCGCAGATACTGCCACTTCGCGCGCACAATGCGCAAGTTGTCAGTAATGAACATAATAACCTCCACGGTTATCAGGTTAAAAAAAGAAGCATTTCAAGAGCATCTGCTCCGCGTCACTCCGTAAAGGCCCCTGCCTGCGCAGGAACCTTGCTGCACTAACTCACGGCGATGCATCTCTTGACTTCCACTCTAACAACCGACAAATTCCAACAATAGATACAACAAATTTTCAAAACGCCATTTTATGTTGTATCAAGATAAAAGCTCAAAGCCTGATGATAAGCAGCTTTTCTTCGATCAACACCAACAATCGACGTATCTTCTTTAGGCCAGAATTAAGTGATTTGTGTCACAATTTGCTATGGATCAATCAGCACAACTCATACGCTGTGCAGGCGCAGTTCATCAGGCTTTACTTGCTTTTTCATAGATACAACCAAATTGCGCGAAAATGGCCAAAATGCGATTTAGGCTGTGTGAATGCGGTCACAAAAGTATCTAGGAACTCCGCAAAGCTTGATGCAGACAAGGATGGCGCAGCGCAAAAATATTTCGGATTTCACCGCCAAAAAACGCAATAAACGTGATTAATCTCACAAAAAGAGAAAAGTAAGCGCCGAAACGCGCGCCAAGAAAGGCTCAAAACAGCTCCGCAAGCAGGTGCCTGACCACGGCCTGAGGGTGGCTCCGCTGGGCTCCCCTGAGGAGGGCACCGCAGAGCTCCCCAGCGGGCAACGATCAGGTCTGATTGCGCCCTGCGCACGCACATGGCGGTAGGCTCAGAAGAGAAAGGAGGGAAGGCTAACGCGGGCAGCACTCTGCAGAACAGCGCGCAAGGGCGCCGAGCAGCCGCGGACTGAGTAATGTTGGGGCTGCGGCGCTTCATACTGGAATGCAGGCATAGCGCAGACTAAGAGGAAGAGAGAGGGCGATAACACGCTCTCAAATG
>CALXNA010000081.1 GCA_944389615.1 uncultured Anaerobiospirillum sp.
TAGCAAGCTGGGATCCCCGGCAGCTAAAGGAGCTCAGCTAGTATGTAAATCTAAGTACCTGATCCTAAATTTGAGTTGAGGTCAACCGGCTTTAACTTGTTGGCCGTGCCGTCAGTGACTAAGAGCAAGCCGCCATTCTTTACGGTGAGGCTTTTGCCCTGCACAATGGCATCACCGCCGGAGCCCTTTAAGGAGAGCAAGCCGTCGCTGTAGACGGTGATGTTGGAGCTCGCGTCGCCTAAGGTCGCCGTGTAGGTGGCGGTGGTCGACTCAATCACGAGGTTACCATTGTGGGTACCAGCAGTTACGTCCTTGGCAGCGCTGTCACCGACCGCAATGGTGTCAGCGGCTACCGTGACCGAGCCCGAAGCGCCCGTGGCCATCTTCAGGGCACCGCGGGTGACGTCGATGCTCTTGATGTCGATGGTGAGCTCGGCAGCTTTAGTTTCAGCGTTACCCGTGATGCTTAAGCCCTTGCTGTCTAAGCCAGTCTTGATGCTCTCGTCTAAATCGATGACCAGCGAGCCACTGGAGTCTGCGCCGCCCAGCTTAACAGCGTTGCTGCCACTGGCCTTGATGTAGTTAGCGGAGAGCTCGCCGCTGGCGACCACTAAGTCGGCCTGCCAAGCATTGGAGATAGCTGCGCTGTTGGAATGGATGGTGACGGAGTCATTGGTGCCACCGGTATTGATAGTAATGGTGCCCGACTCAGCCAACTTGGAAGCATCAGTGAGAGCTGCGGCATAGGAGGCGGTCGAGCTTGCGGCTAAACCGGCGGTTAAGAGCACGGCCGAGGCGAGGCCCTTGATGTAGGCGCGCTTGAAGATAGCGCGGTACTGGGCTAAGAGGAAGTTTAAAGCGTTGTTTGAGACTTTCACTGAAGTGAACTCAAAGAGAAAATTGGGAAGATTAATGCTGTTTTGATATGACTTAAGCTGCCTAAAGCCCAGACTGCGCAGGGCTTCGCCACACACCGGCCGCGCGCCGCGCTGCGCCTGACCCACGCTGTTGAGCTTGGGCCCTGGAACTTGAGGCGCAGCGGCAGGGCGCACGGCCCTGCTGGCAGGGCAAGAGCCCGCTGCTCGGGCGGTTGCGTCTGAGCTGGTTAGTCTGGGAAGGTTGACGCCGCAGGCGCGTCGGGAAGTCCTTGGGTAAAAGATAGATCGATGTTGAGTCGATCGCGGCCTGAGGGGCGCATCCTGCGCCGCGCACGGTGGCGTAACTCAGGCAAAATTGACCGCGCTTTTGACTGCAGCGCGGCCACACCAAAGGAAAATCGAGGCCCGGTTCCACGAAGTATGCGCGGCTGGAAGTCGGCGGCGCTGTGAGGAAGGCCGGGGCGACGGCGCAGAAGGCGTCGTCTAGAGGGGAATTGTGGGCAAAATCTCAAGTCGGCCTGTAGGTTGTGCCACCTGACAGGGCAAAACAGCGCGCTGCGTGGAGAGGCGGTACTCAAATGGTACCGGGGCCGCAGCGCGGCCGGAAAATACGCATGCGCTGAGAAAATGAGTCGATTTGGTAGGGCGGTCAAACCGAAAAGAAAAGACCGATCACTATGAGACCTACTACCCCAGTTTATGGTAAGTAGACGGGCTCTAAATTTAGGCCTCCCAAAACTCACGAAAAGCACGGTGCCGCGGCGGCAGGGCCGCAGGCTTGGTGATGCTGGTGAGGAGAGTTGGGGTGAGCACCGACCTGCGACTCCGGAAAGGAAAGCGGCTGCGGAAGGGAGATTGAGGAGCATGCGCATACAGGCCGCGTAGAGCGCGCAGGCTGCGTTTATCGAGTCGAGACGTAGGGAGATAGGTGCAATGGTCACTATTGCGCTCCTAGGTGCCTTGTGTCCGTACACGCTGCGGTGGTGCGGTCGGGGATGAGGCATGAGCTTCCTCAGGGAGCGATAGGGTGGATACGATAAGGCGCCAGCCTCCGGCAGGGGAAGCGGACGCCTATGGGTTAGATGGCGCCCGTATGGGCGCCGTGATAGACCCGAGCCTTTGCTAGAGCTCAAGGCGATACCTGCTTCACTCTGAGCGGCGATACCTAAGGTGGCGCCGTAGGTGAAGTTAGCGCAGACCTCCGAGGTGATGGCCGAGTCGATGTTCTCGCCGCCTGCCCACTTGAAGGTGCCCTCGTTCTCGTCGGTGCCTTGGTTTGGTCAGAGCAAAATTGGCTTGTTTAAGCCGTTTGGGGACGCAAAAGGCTCGCTTTCCCACCGCAGCTGTGCTATGATGTAAATAATCTTCTGATTAGGGGCAAGGAGAGCATCATGGCAGAGATTTCGCCCTTGACACGGCAGGTGTTCGCTGCAACTCAATTGCCCAACATCACTGTTGGAAAATCCGACTTCTTAACTGTACGGAAAAGCGGAACTTTGTTTGTCGACAAAACTGCGAAGTTACCGTGGTTGCTGGATCATTACAGTGTCTTCTTTGCTCGCCCGCGCCGTTTTGGTAAAACCACGCTTGCCTCCATGCTCTTCGAACTGTTCATGCATGGTACCGAGAATTTCAAGGGCTTAGCCGTGTACGACACATGGCCGGAGAAGCAGTGCTACCCTGTTATTAG
>CALXNA010000082.1 GCA_944389615.1 uncultured Anaerobiospirillum sp.
GCACCCTGCAGCTGGGCACCGTAAGCGGCACCTCTGGTGATACCTTTACCATCACGGGCGGTGAGCTCACCAACACCAACACCATCGACTTCCAAGGCGCCACCCTGAACATCGATAGTGACCTGACCCAAGGCATCTTCGGCGGCACGAGCGGCTCTCTCTCCTTGGCTGCCGGGGCGCAGGTCATTGTAACCGGCGACGATGAACTCGACCTGAGCGACGTCATCATCTCCGGCACGGCTACCGCAAGCAAAAAGAATCTGACCGTAGGCGCCAACACTTCGTGGACGCAAGACAACGTCAAGCTCGGCACGAGCTTCGACAGCGCCGACCTGACCCTCAACGTCCAGAACCTGACGGCCGAGACCACCCCATCTCAGACATATGCATCTGGGGACAATGCCTTTATCCTCAAGCAGGGTACCATCAACGTCAGCGACAGCTTCTCCTTAGTCGATGGCGATGGCGCTATCGCAGGTAAAGAGCACCGCATCTATGTAGCAGCTGAAAAAGAAAACACTACGGCAACTTTGAACTTAAGCAACAATGGCGCAACCACTGGTGTCTTAAATGATGTCGATCGCCTCTATGTAGGCTATAAAGCTGACTCTATGACTGCCTCTGGCGCCAGCACCTTAAACGTTAAGGGCACATGGGACTTCGGCGGTGCGCGCTTAGCCCTCAACACCTCCGGCACGGCCAACTTAAACGGCACCATTAACAACGTTGGTATCTTGCAATTCAGCAGTGAGGGTGCAGGCACCGTCCACGTTGGCTCCAACGCTGAGGTAACGGTCGGCCGCTTATTAGGCGGCGAAAACAACTCCACCGGTGAGCTTAACCTCAGTGGCACCTTAACTATCAAGGGCGACGGCAACACCTCGGACAAGAATGCCTCAGGCACGGCTGTTATTGACGTCAAGCTCACCACGGCTTCGGTCAATATCAACAACGGCGGCGTCTTGGCTATCGTCGATGATGCGGTTGATAACGTGGTTGACGCCAGCGGCTCCGTCATCAGCGCCAACTGGTCGGGCGACAAGGTAACCTTAGGCGCAGGCGGCACCTTAAAGCTTGATCTGTCCGAGGTCGGCGTAAAGAGCCTTGGCTCTGCAGACTTAAAGACCCTCAAGGACGCCTTAGTCAAGGACGGCTACAAGGGCGCCTTTGACTTCGGCTCGATCAAGGTTGCCGTAAGCAACGAACTGCAGCAGGCCATCAACTCCGGCTCGGTTAGCTACAGCGGCTTAGTAAAAGAGGACGTCAATGACTTACAAGGCGGCGTAGCCGGTATCGAGAATGCCACGGTCACGGTCACCTCGAGCGAGGCCTCTTCGGGCATCAACTTAAGCAACGGCGCTAAGGCAGTTGAACTGGCCTCTGGTACCACTTCGGTTAAGGTCAACGGCTCCCTCATGCTGAACAGCGATGGCACTGCAGACAGCATGTTCGTTTACACCCAGCCTGCTACCGCGAGCGGCACCACCACAGTAGCCAGCGTCTCCATGGCCAAGGACTCGGGCGTTAACTTGACCGGTGCAGGCACTGTCGGCGCCTTAACGGCAGCTGCGGGCGCAACCGGCACTTCGGCGGTATTGACCGCAGGTGAGGGTGCCGAGCAGCTCGTACAAGGCGAGATTGACCTTGATACGGTCACCGTTGGCACCGGCTCGCTCACGGTAACCGAGGACGTTACCGCTACGACGCTGACCTTAAACGGCAACCTGAACAATACCGCCACCTCGGGCTCCAACAGCATCACGGCTGAGACCTTAACCCAAGCTCAGGGCACGACCTTAGCCACCGACAAACTCACCATTGGCGCCACCACCACCGGCACGGCCTCGCAGTTTAAGGGCGTGGTCACGGCCGACTCCATTACCATGGAGGAGGCTAAGACCAGCGGCTCTAACACTCTCACCATCGATGGCGGCAGCGTGGTCACGGCTGAGAGCTTTACGGCCGCCTCAGGCAGCACGATCTACGTGGGCTCTGATGATAGCAACGCCGGTACCGGCTCGCTTTCGATCAACACCTTAGATCTGGCTGGCGCCGATATCATCGTTGACCCAGCCAGTGGCCAGAAGGCTTCCTTTGTCGGCGTCGAGGACTTCAAGGACAGCCAAAAGGACTATGACGCGGGCATGATCAGCGGTAACGCCTACGCCTTGCAGAACGCCATCTTGGCCATTGGCGAGCGCGATGAGGCTCAAGTCCGTGCCCTCTTTGCCTCCTATCTCGATGACAATGGCAGCTTAGGTACCGACGGGGTTAAGGCCTTAGTCTATGTTGCAGAGAACGTCGGCGTAGCTGATGGCAACAAGATCGTAGTTGATGGCACCGCCACCTTAGGCCAGAACGGCACCTTCAACAAGGACAACTACACGGATGCCGACCTCACCATCAAGAACGGTGGCGTCTTAGCCGTCGATGTAACGGCCGCCGCTAAGGACGATGGCAAGGCTGCGCTGAACTTTGCCAAGAAGGGCGCCACTATCGAGGCCAGCAGCGATGCCAAGATCGTCTTAACCGGTGATTACACCCAGTACGACACCTTGACCCTGTTCAAGGACGGCGATAACAACGGTCTGACCTTCACGGCCGATAGCGTTGATGAGATCAAAGTTGAGACCTTAAGCGGCTTGTTAGAGGGCACCTACAAGGGCACCGACACCTTTGACGTCAGCTCCATGACCGTTAACACGAACAAGGTCAAGACCGCCTACACCGACACCTCATCGGCCGTACGCCACAGCGTCATCTCCTACCTTGCCAAGGACACCGCTTGGGATGTTAAGCAGCATGAGCTGGAGCAGACCAAGACCCACGGCGCCCGTGCTGACGGCATCATTTACCACAACGGCGACTTCTACTATGCCCCAGAGCAAGAAGGCCAAGCCCCAAGCATCAAGGTCGTGGACAAGGACGCAGAGTATGCCAAGTTCTTAACCACGGTTAAGGTCAAGAACCCAGACTTCGATCCACAAAAAGATCCATCCAGCGATGAGTACACCTACGTGGTCTACGAGAAGGCCGACAACGCTTTCTTAGAGAAGCTGGTGCTCAACACCGCCTCGGGTGCCGCTGCTGATGCAGCCGCCCATATGGCTGACTTTGGTGGCGTCGCTCAGGTCGCCTTAAAGGCGGGTGCCTCGACCTATGAGGCCATCTCTGGCCGCATGGGCATGGGCGCCGCTCAGGGCAATCTGACCTTTGCCAACAACGGCCAAGGCGCTGGTATCTGGGTTACCCCTATCTACCAGAGCTCCGACTCGGACGGCTTTGAGGCGCAGGGCGTAAGCTACGGCGCTGATATCTCGCTCTATGGCGTGGCCTTAGGTGGTGATTACACCTTGGCTAACGGCGTCCGTGTCGGCGGCGTCTTCAACGTAGGCTCGGGTGATGCTGATGGCCAAGGTGCCGGCTCCGCGGTCTCCTCAGACTTCGATTACTACGGCTTTGGCCTCTACGCCGGCTACAGCTTCGGCCAGTTCTCGGTCGTTGGTGACGTCTCCTACACCGTGGTTGATAACGATGTTGAGGCCAATACCGGCATCGACAAGCTCAAGACCTCGCTTGATGCCGCCAACTTAAGCTTCGGCGTCACCGGCGCTTATGCCTTCGAGAGCGCTGCTGGTATCAGCGTCACCCCACATGTGGGCCTGCGCTACAGCTACCTCGACCTCGACGACTACACCGTTGAGGGCTCGGCCACCGGTACGGTCGGCTCGTACGATGCCGATGGCTTGTCGGTATTCTCGATCCCGGTTGGCGTCACCATCGCCTCTGAGTTCAAGACCGGCTCGTGGAGCGTCAAGCCAAGCTTTGACCTGACCTTGACCGGCAACTTCGGCGACGATGAGAACGAGGGCACCTTCAAGTGGGCTGGCGTCGAGAACATCGACTCGGCCATCACCTCGGAGGTCTTCGATAACTTCACCTACGGCGCCACCTTAGGTATCGCCGCTCAGAGTGAGGCTGGTATCGCCTTAGGCCTGACCGTCGGCTACACCGGCTCGAGCAATGTCGACGACCTCTCAGTCGGTGCTAACGCTCGCTTCACCTTCTAAGCGCGCGTAACGTATAGGTAAGCCCCTACCGGGCCTACCGCGGCGCCCACACGGGCGCCTTCAATCACAGGCGTCAGCTTCCCACGCGGAGGCTGGCGCCTTGTCGTATCCAGCGCTCGCCCCAGCTTCAAGAAGCTCACCTATGCAGCCACCCCTGACCACACCAGCGCCGCGTGCCCGCGCACAAGGCACCTTAGAACACGATAGTGGCCCTTGCCCCTATCTCCCTACGTCTCAACCATGCGCGCGCAAGCTGCGCGCTCGAGACGCGTGTTTAGACACCACACCGGCAC
This sequence comes from uncultured Anaerobiospirillum sp., assembly GCA_944389615.1. Taxonomy (GTDB): domain Bacteria; phylum Pseudomonadota; class Gammaproteobacteria; order Enterobacterales; family Succinivibrionaceae; genus Anaerobiospirillum. The sequence goes on from CALXNA010000082.1 coordinate 4,364, forward strand.
ACACAACCAAAGGGTGGAGCCTTAGCGGATACCCCAGCCTAATGAGCGACCACCTGCGCAGGGTAGCCACAGGTGAGATGCTTAACTTGAAGTGGTGAGCAAGCCCACAAGGGATTGCAGCAAAAACGCTCGATCAACTGTTATAAGCTTAGGAGTTTTGATCGTTTGAGCAAGGTTAATTGCCAGCTGTACTAGACTTTTAATTTCAGCCACACTGTAGTTGACCTCCGGCTGGAGCAGGTCTGCCACAGTCGCCATAACAGCATTGATGACAGCATCTTCATTGAGAGTAACAATGTCCTTACTCTCAGGTCTAGGCTGAGACACTGCTAAGATTGTCTTAATCGAGGTTGGAGTGATCAACTGAAGCTCTGAGGGCTTGTTATACTCAGTCTCTGGATGCACCTCCTGCTGCAGGTTACCAACCGCAACGCTGGAACCTGTTTCGCTGGCCGCAGCAGATGCCTCTCCCTCACCTGATGGAGCTGCGCCTCCATCTTTTTCACCCTTAATCGGAGTGACCTCGCCTGAGGTAGCAGGTTGGCTCTCATCACGGGCAACGGCTTGCTTGGCTGTGCCACGCTTGACCGACTTTTTCCTCTTCTTCGGCTTCTCACCAGCATCATCGGCGGCAGCCTAGCTCGCTGCGCTCTCTTCAAGCGGCAGTGGCACCACCCAACCTTCACCCAGTAGCGGATCTTGCTTGAGCTTAGCCTTATCCAAGGAGAGCAAGCGCCAGTAGACGATCTGGCGCTCCTTATCTGAAATCACCCAAACTGCAGCATTGCGCTCTTTGTAGAGCGGCCTCTGCAGCGCAGCTGAGTTCTGGCTATACTTACCCCCCAAGATCTGATCTTGGGCTTCTTGGGCCAAAGCCAAGCAGGCCTTCTTGCTTGCGCCTACTTCTAACCGCTTGAGCTCAATGACTAGAAGCTTGCCATCGTACTCAATCTCGATATCAGAACGCCCTTGACTGTTATATGTCTCCTCACGGACAATATCAACCGAGTCGGTCGCGAGCAGGCTCCAGCTAATAAAGGAGCGATAATGACTTTCGATAAAAGCTGCCCAAGCATCGTAGTAAATGCAAACTAACAGTTCGTTGAGCGCATTAGTCATGGTGACCAAGTCCAGCGCACTCACTGCGCTACTAAGCTCAGCCATGACCTGATCAAACTTCCTTTGCCCCATCTTAGCAGCCATAGACGCCTTATAGGCTACTCGGACAAAAGCCTTTTTGATCTCTAAATTAGGGATGCCACAATAGTACACCACGCCCGATTCATCGGCTTCAGATGCGATACGCTTAATCGTCAGGTAGCCCGATTGCACCATGATTGCAGGCAGGTCAATCTTCTCAAACGAAACAGGATCATTCAAATCACTGGTTGCGACTTTAAGTTCGGAGCTCAAAGCTTGCTCTAAAAACTCAAGCTCGACGCGATGTGCCTGTAGAAACGAGCGCAAGGGCTTCGACGCTCCGGCACTATTCATCCAGAACGGTGCGAAGGTCAGCACTTGGTTTGGGCTGCGCTTTGTGCCGCGCACAAATTGCTGAAAAAATTTATTAATTGACCAAGGGCAATAGAGAGATACCGAGGCCTCAGCGTCAAAGCAGAAACCATCATACTGAAGCTTTAACTTCTCTAAGAAGTCCTCGCGGCTCATGCCCAGCAACTCGGCAGCGCGCGCAATGTAAGGCGCGAAATTGGTTTCAAGCTCAGTCTGGGTGTATCCCAGCAGATCAGCAAAATCTGGCTCCATGATGATATCATTGATATCCTGCCCGGAGAAAAGGCTGGTATTCTGGTAACGCATAATACCGGTTACCAGCATGAAACGCACATTGCGCCATCTACGAAGTTTAGCAAAGAACTTCCGTAATACTGTGGTATTAGCGTCGAAGGCAGGTCGATTGTTGAGATTGGCAGACAGAGGAAAGTCCCACTCATCGATCAGCCAGACAGTTCTGTGAGAGCTTAACTCGACTCTAACTTTGCTAAAAAGAGCGTCAATATCGGTAATACCCTGTACACGCTCCTCAAGTTCAGGCAAACCTGCCTCACCGAGGGCCTCACCAAAACTCTTACAGAGTTGAGCCTCAAAGGTCTCAGGGTCGGAGAGGTCATAGAGCGATATGCTAATAACAGGATAGCACTGCTTCTCGGGCCATGTGTCATACACGGCTAAGCCCTTGAAATTCTCGGTACCATGCATGAACAGCTCAAAGAGCATGGAGGCAAGCGTGGTTTTACCAAAACGGCGCGGACGAGCAAAGAAGACCTTCTTGTAGTCCAACAACCACGGTAACTTCGCGGTTTTGTCAACAAACAAGGTACCGTCTCGACGTATGTCAGGGAAGTCGGAGTTACCAAGGGTGATGCTGGGCAACCGAGTTGCGGCGAACACCTGCTTGGTAAATGATGAAATCTCTGCCATGCTGCTCTTCTTGGGCCTAAAGCAATCTTATACTTCCCATCATAGCATAGCTTGGGTTTGGGTGCGAGCCATTTCCCCTGTACCAATGGCTTACATAAGCCAAGCATCAGGCACATCCTTATACCAGAAGCTCAGCGCTTTCACTGTTACCGCCCCCGGCAGGCAAAGTCGTACGTTGGTGAGTTTCCTGCGCCTCGTTATTTACGCAGCACAATATTACCACAATAAGCTTACTAGAAATAGTAATTACGCATTTTTTTTTTATCGACATCTTCGAGCGTTGCACTCGGTTAGAAACCAATCGTTTCGCCCTGCGTCTACTGGATACCGCGCAGACTCCGCGAAACGCAGCTGAGCTGCAAGGCTTCACCGGCACTCACTGAGACCTCGGACGTCGTTTCCAACCAAATACCAAAGGAAACCTAACTGCTTGACCGCTGGGCCGCATCGAGCCTGCAACATTGGTCAAGCCGCCACCTGCTAAATCGGAGCAGGTGCTGCCGCGGCGCGTGCGCGCGCAGGCTGCCATCTTCTGCGTGTATCGGCGCAGGCAGCTTGACCGCGCTTTTGTACTACCCACCTTGCGCGCCCCGTCCCATCCCCAAGCTTGGCTGCTCTTCAGGCGCCCGCCCCCGCTTCACCTGCATGGCGTTCTTGCCCTGCGGGCCTGAGCTTGTGCAGGCTGCCTTCCCCATACCAAAGGAAAAGCAAATCGTGCGTAACTCCAATAACGCCATGACCTTCTTGCTGGCCCAGTACCGCGCTATCTTCAAGCGCGCCTACTTCAAGGGCCTCGCCACCGCCGTCCTCATGACTGCAGGCTTAGCTGCAGGCGCCGCGCAAGCCAACGACCAGACCGGCCAACTCTCCGGCAGTACTTGGGATAAGCCTGTTGAAAGTGTCAACTTGAAGGCCGACGACACCGTCTCACTTAGTGGAAATGTCTTCGTCAAGGACTTAACCGCCACGGGTGCAGTCAAGGTCACAACCGAAAAGGAATCAAGTGGCGGTCGCCTGTTTGTCACCGACAGCTTTACCCTGAATAATGGCACCCTGACGCTGAGCGGCAGCAAAAACGGCAGAGGTATCTTCGGTATCAATGTCGACCCATCGACCGTTTCAACCTCGCCAGGCGCAGGCGAGCCTTTGTTTGATGGCTCTACCATTACCTCCTTTGAGGCCACCAACTCGGATATCACCATCTCGGGCACCGCACAGTCCATCATCTTCAATAACGTCAAGTTAACCGACACTGACGTCACCATTACCAGCGGCGGCATCGGCGCAGAGGACGGCGAATCCCCAGAGAACTTCACCAGCAATCGCGGTGTGTTAGACATTGACGGCGGTACCTTCAATGTCTCCGGCGGCGCCTACGTCTACGGCACCTATGTTACGGTCGAAAAGGGCACGATCATCAACTTGGGTACTGCCAACAACGCCACCAGCAAGGCCGAGTTTTATGCCGCCACCAACAGCGACCAGACGGCCAGCGTGATGAACATGCACGGTACCCTGAATGTCGTCTCCGGTGGTCTCGGCGACTTTAGGGCAGCTATCACCAACTTAGAAGATGATGCCGTCATCAACAACTCCGGTACCTTGATCTTAGGCCGCAATACCACCCCAAATAGCGTCATCAACATCAACGGCGCCACCATCACCAACGAGGGCAACGGCTATATCTATGCCCGTTCCGACATCAACATGACGGACGGCGTCATCGAGCTCAAAAACGGCTTAGGTTTAGCAGGTACCACGAAGCCTGAAGATGGCATCCTTGGCACTGGTGTGGCTGATTTAGTGGCCTCGGGCGGCGAGATCAAGGTAGCTGACTCTGATCTGGTCATGCTCGACATCACCTTAGGCGGCGATGTCGAGGTCACCCTGACCGGCAGCGAGGATGGCACGTGGCAGGCTAATTCGCATATCGATGCTGCGGTCGAAGGCGAACAGGGCGGTACCTTCACCGTCCAAGACAATGCCACGATTGAGATGAACGCAGGTTCGGTCTTAACCGGCGCGGTCTTCAACATCAACGGCGGTACCATCACCATGAAGGGTACCCAAGCAGGCACGAACACGGACGACAAGTCCATTGCGCTGATTCGCGCCTTTAGCGACAAGTCCCAGATCAACCTCAACGGGGGCGAGCTCACGGTTGCTACCGGCAACTCCGGTATCCTGCGCGGCTCTGACATTAACCTCGCTGGCACGAGCGTTACCAATAATGGCATCCTGACCCTCGGTGGTTATGTTGCTAATGGGGTAGGTGATAAGATCAACTCGGTCAGCGACAAGACTGTCTTTGAGATGACCGGCGGCACGCTCACCAACGTCAAGGATGGTACCTTAAACTTCGGTGTAACCGGGGTCGACAACAAGAACTCGACCTTCACCATCGCAGGCGGTACCTTCTCCAATGCGGGCACGGCCAACGTCGCCTCGGGCTCGACCCTGACCTTTACTGGCACCTCAGCTGATACCAAGTACAGCAACACGAACAAGATTGAGGTTCAATCGGGCGGCAGCTTCAAGACCGAGGGCTCCTTTACCTTAGATGGTGCCGGTCAGCTCAACTTGGCCAGTGGCGCCACCGCCACCTTTGCCGGTGAGAACGTGATCTTAAACAACAAGCTCAGCATCGATCAGAATGCCACGGCTTCGGTTACCGGTAAGGTCACCTTCAACGGCGACAATAGCTCCGGCAAGAAGGTCGACATCACCGGCTCGGGCGATGTAACTATCGGCTCCACTGGTACCTTAATCATCAACGATGCAGCCAACACCATCGGCCTGACCTATAAAGCAGGCACGAGCGGTGCGCTGGGCACCTTCTCGGGTGATACGAACTTTGCGGGCATTGCCTCGAGCTCGAGCGGTATCTTATACCTCGACGTCAAGGGCACCAGCTTATCGGGCACGACCATCAGCAACGAAGACCTTGAGACCTTCAGCTCGAACTTAAAGGAGGTCTTAACCGGCAACTCTGGTTCACAGCTGACCATCAAGCTCGACGGCGTCACCTTCGATTATGGCGATGCCATCGACGAGAACAATAGCGCCTCCTTTGAGAAGGTGGAGAATGCCTTAGCTACCGGCGTCAGCGACGGCCAGCTCGAAAATGCCTCGATCTCGGTTACAAAATCTGACTCTGAGGTGCAAGGCTCGGTCGGTCAGGTTGCTTTAAGCGGCCAAGCAGGCAGCTCGGTCACGGTCGGCACCAAGACCCCACTGGTCTTAGATGGCTATGAGGATAAGAGCGGCAACTCGCAAGGCACAGCCTTAGTCACCGTAGGCTCGGGTGATACCGCTACGGTAGGCGGCGCTACGCTTAAGACGGGCTCGCAGCTGAACGTAACTGCCACCCAAGGCACCATCGGCTCGGTCACGGCTCAGGCTGACGGTAACGGCACCTTCGCAGTACAAGCCGGGGCTGATGTCACGGTCGTAGGCTCAAATGTCACGTCCAACTCCGTCAAGAACGGCGTCAGCGCTGATACCGCCCGCGGTGATATCGGTGACATCAGCAAAAAGCTCAACTCGGTTGACGTCGCCGGCGGCTTAGACGCACAAAACGTATATACCAAGAACCTGAACCTCACCTCGGATACGGCCCAGATGGTCGTTGAGAAGAAGGTTGTTGCTGATACCGCCACGATCAAGGCCGGTGTCTTAAAGGCCGCTGATGTTGAAGCCACGACCTTGAACACTGAGTCCGGTTCGGCCTTAGAGGTCACCTCGTTAACCGGTGATACTCTGACCTTGGCCGGTACCACTACCGCCAAGAGCATCACGGCTACTTCGGCCTTAAGCTTTGGCGGCGCCCAAGCCACGCACACTGTTGAGTCGATTGAGGCTCAGGGCTCGCTTGTAGTCGACGAGGGCACCTCGGTGGTAGCAGGTGACATTACCGCAGCTCAGGGCTTGAGCGTAGTCGGCAATGCCTCCTTGCAGGTCGAGAGCCTCGACGTTACCTCCGGTGACCTCTTCGTCGGCTCCTCGGCCGACCAAGGCACGGGCGGTACCTTATCGGCCCTCTTCATCGACCTCAATGGCCATGACTTAGTGGTCGACCCTAATTTTGGTGAGAACGCTTCGCTTGTAGCCGTAGGGCAGATCAGCAACCAGAAGTCTGATACCGATGCTAAGGTCAATGGCAGCCTCTACGCCCTGCGCAATGCCATCATCGCATTGGGCACGGACGAGGAGCAGCTGGTCAAGGACACCTTCGCCTCCTACTTGGGCTATAAAGACAATGCCAACTCGTTAGATCCAAACAACGTCGGCGCCTTGGCCTACATCCACACCGCCCAGACGATCGCAAGCGGTCATAAGATCGTGGTCGATAAGAACGGCACCGATAAAACCTTGGGCAATTCTAACTATGACCACAACATCTCCTTAGGCCAAAACAGCGTCTTAGCCATCAACGTCGATGCTGCTAAGACCGGCGCAGCCCTGACCTTTGTGGACTCGGATGCCAAAATTAGCGCCGCTGATAGCAGCTCCAAGGTCGTCTTGGCCGGTGAGTACAATGTTACTGACAAGTTGAACCTCTTCGCTGACGGCGACACCACCGCCGGTAAGCAAGGCATCACCGTAGTCGGCCAAGATCTCACCATCGAGACCTTAAACGGCCTCTTGAGCACCACGATTGAGGCCGGTCAGGATGTAAGCACGATCGACATCGATAAGATGGAGGTCAAACACGAGGCCACGGCCCAGATGTACACCGATACTTCCTCGGCAGTACGTCACAGCGTTCTTGCCTACGTCACCGGTGATACCCAGTGGGATAGCACCAAGAAGCATGAGCGTGCCATGACCCGCATCCACGGCGCTGCCGCTGAGGGCTATGAGTACGATGGCACTCACTTCACGGACGCCAATGGCAAGGTCTTGAACGACGATGAGGTCAAGAAGCTGCGCTTAACCTACGTCAAGTACGTGGTTGAAGACGAAGAGACCCGCGCTACTCACAATGAGTACAAGGCCTACTACGTCGCCGACAATGACTTCTTGCAGGCCTTGTCGGACTCGGGCACCAAGTCGGGTGCCGCCGCTGATGCAGCCGCCCATATGGCTGACTTTGGTGGCGTCGCTCAGGTCGCCTTAAAGGCTGGTGCCTCGACCTATGAGGCCATCTCCGGCCGCATGGGCATGGGCGCCGCTCAAGGCAATCTGACCTTCGCTAACAACGGCCAAGGCGCTGGTATCTGGGTTACCCCTATCTACCAGAGCTCGGACTCGGACGGCTTTGAGGCGCAGGGCGTAAGCTACGGCGCTGATATCTCGCTCTATGGCGTAGCCTTAGGCGGTGATTACACCTTGGCTAACGGCGTGCGCGTCGGTGCCCTGTTCAACGTCGGCTCGGGCGATGCCGATGGCCAAGGTGCCGGTTCGGCCGTAAGCTCGGACTTTGACTACTACGGCTTTGGCCTCTATGCAGGTTACAGCTTCGGTCAGTTCTCGGTCGTAGGTGACGTCTCCTACACCGTGGTCGATAACGACGTTGAGGCCAGCACCGGCATTGACAAGCTCAAGACCTCGCTTGATGCCGCCAACTTAAGCTTCGGTGTCACCGGCGCTTATGCCTTTGAGAGTGCTGCTGG
>CALXNA010000083.1 GCA_944389615.1 uncultured Anaerobiospirillum sp.
GCTCCTATCAGGGCACGGAGCTGAGCTTAGACGCCAGTGGCTCTGCCGACTTTAACGGCGACTACCAAGGTGTGGAAGGCAATTCGTCCTTTACCCGCGTCAGCGCGGCTACGGCTGGGCGCTTACAGGTTAACTCGGGCACCTTACGCATCGAAGGCGAAAATGTACCGGGTCAGGGCAAGGCCGAAAACAAAACCAACCCATATGGTGTCGCCTTAGCCGACAAGGCCATTGTGGTTTCCGATGATGCCACCTTAGCCTTCGGCAATTACGCCTCCGACCATGCCTTCACGGTTTCGGGCGACAAGGTCACGATGAGCACCGGTTTTGGTGACATCGACCTTAAGGGCGGTACGGTTGAGCTCAACTTCAAGGACAACTTCACCACAGGCTTGAGCTCCAAGGCCTTAGTCTCCTTGAAGAAGGAGTGGTTAGGCGGCAGCGGTGACAACGGCGCCTTAAACGGCTGGCTTGATATCGGAGCTACCACCATCTCCGACCTCAACAACATCCTGACCCCAAGTGCTGATGGCACCTACTACAGCGTCACCCAAGAGAAGTACGCCCCAATCGTCGATGTGCTGTCGAACGTCAAAAACGAGCAAGTCGAGAACCTGCTCTTAACCGAGGTTAAGACCGGCGTTAAGGGCGTCTACGGTGCCCTGCAGACCGCCACTAACAACAAGACCATCACGGTCAGCGATGACACGGTCTTGAGCAATGCCGGTATCAACGGCGGCGCCTTTGCCACCGTGGGCGCAACTTCTGAGCTCGCCGCCCTCAAGGTCGAGAGCTCCGAGCTCACCTTAGACTCCGACAAGAGCGCAGGTACTGCGGGCGCCATTGACCTCGACAGCACCTCGAGCTTGCGCTTAAATGGCGCTAACGCCATTACCGTGGCTGAAATCACGGGCCAAGGTGATATCACCGCTTCGGCTGACACCACGGTGAACGCCGGGCTCAAGGGCAACTCCTTAGCTGCCTACAGCGATGTCGTCGTTTCGGGTGATGTCGTACTCACCAGCGGCATCACAAACTATAACGACACGGTCACGGGCGGCACCGTTACCGCGGCTAATGTCGATATCGATGGTTCGGCCAACTTTGTCGGCGGCGCCTTAACCGCGCAGGATATCACCTTAAATGCAGGCGGTGACTTCACTCACGATGCGGTCTTAACTGCCACCGGCAAGCTGACCTTAGGCGGTGACCTGTACTTAGGTGAGGCCTCCGAGCAGTCGAACTGCCCAGACATCCCAGATACCGTGGGTTCGGCCGGTTTCATGGACGCCTATGAGTTAGACTTAAGCGGCCACGACATCTACCTCGACCCAGACTACGACCAACAGGCTTCGGTCGGCGCCACCCAATACTTCAAGACGCGCATCCAGAGCGACGAGTATGACGGCGGCACGGCCGATGGTAGCCTCTACATCGGCCAGAACTCGGCCTTCGGTATTGGCGCCAGCTTAGCTGAGACTCAGGCGGCCTTAGCGGCACTCAAGCTCACCGATAGCACCGGTGCGCTGACCCAAGGCACGGGTGTGGTACTCTACGTCAACCGCGGCTTTACCTTGGACGAGAACAATAAGATTGTCTTAGACGCCAGTGCGACCCGCTCTGACCTGCAAAGCTCGCAGCATACGGCCAACAAGCCTGGCACTAACTACGTGGCCTATGTGGGCGATGAGGCTGGAATGGTCATCACCGACCATGCCTTCGGTAAGGACATGACCGACACCGCCATCACCTTCAAGGCTAAGGGCGCTCAGGTCTACGCCGAGGATGGCGCTAAGATTCTCTTAGCCGGGCAGAAGTTCAGCACGTCGCAGCCGCTCTCCATCTTCAAGGATGGCGATAACGACGGCGTTGACATCGTCAACACCGAGTCGGCCGATGGCTGGGGTACCATTATCGTCCAGACCGAGAACGGCTTGCTCTACGATGAGTTACACGGCCAAAACGCTGGCAGCGTCAACTTAGAGCTCGCCCCGAACTCGCGTGCCATCTTAAGCGGCGCCTCGAACCCGGTCTATGAGGCCATCATCCAGTACGCCCGCGGCGACTTAGACGGCGATACCACCACCAACGACCCAGTCGTCGGTGAGGGCTATACCCCTGACTCGCTCAAGGCCTACGAGGCTTCTAACCCACGTGACCCAAGCCTGTTAGTACCAAACGAGGCGGACAATGCCCTGCTCACCGCCACGGTTAACAGCGGCAATGGCCAAGGTGCCGAGTCGGCTGCGCGCTTAGCCCTCTACGGTGGTGCCGTCCAAGCCGCCTTAACCTCGGCGCAGAGCTCGAGCGAAGTCATTGCCGCCCGTATGGGTATTGGCGCTCAAGGAGCTGACCTGACCGCCGCTGACAATGGCATCGGTGGGGGCCTGTGGGTCGCTCCAATCTACAAGAGCGTCGACTCCGACGGCTTTGAGGCGCAAGGCGTGGACTACGGTACCGACCTCAACCTCTATGGCGTCTCCTTAGGTGCGGACTTCGCTGTCCTGCCTGAGGCCCGCATCGGTGTCATGTTCAACGTCGGCTCGGGTGATGCGGACGGCCAAGGCATTGCCAGCAGCGTCTCCAACGACTTTGATTACTGGGGTGTCGGCCTCTACGCCGGTTACAGCTTCGGTAACGTCACGGTCGTGGGCGATATCGGCTACAGCACCGTCGATAACGATGTCACCGCCGCCTCGGGCTTAGCTGACATCGGCGAGCTCTCGAGCTCGATGGATGCCTCGGTCTTCACCGTCGGCGTCACCGGCCAGTATGCCTTAGATGTCGCAGGCTTTGGCATTAAGCCACACGTCGGGCTGCGCTACAACAGCCTCGACCTTGACGACTACAGCGTCAACTCCGCTGTCGCCGGTGAAGTCGCAGGCTATGAGGCTGACTCGCTCAGCATCTTCTCCATCCCGGTTGGTGTCACCATCTCCAAGGACATCATCGCCGGAAGCTGGCTGGTTAAGCCAAGCTTCGACCTGACCTTAACCGGCCAGTTTGGCGATGACGAAGCTGAGGGTACGGTCGGCTGGACGGGTGTGGCTAACTTAGACAAGAACCTCACCACCGAGGTCTTCGATAACTTCACCTATGGCGCTAACCTCGGCTTAGCTGCCCAAACCGGCAACTTCAGCTTAGGTCTGGGCTTAGGCTACACCGGCAGCTCCAACACCGACGAGTTCTCGGCCAGTGCTAACGCCCGCTTCACCTTCTAAGCAAGAGTAAGGCAAGCAACCAGCCCTAACGGGCTCACCCGGCGCCTGACCACAGGCGCCATCTAACCGCAGGCGCTCACTTCCACATGGAGGCGAGCGCCTTGTTGCATCCAGCTCCAAGGAGCATTCCATGCCGCCATCTGCTACCGCACCACCGCGTGCCCGTGCACACAATCTCAGCGAACCAACCCCCCGTACGCAGACTGGACTTATTGCACAGTCATCTCCCCAATCAAATTTGCACCATTACCGGGCAAAAACCACACCTGCGGCCGCCCCGTGCTTTTCGTGAGTTGCGGCCCCTTAATTTTTGATCACCTAAAAGCGCGCTAAAGCGCGCCAGAAGCTTATAAGTGCGCGGCCCTTCTTCTTCTTACGCCGGGCGCAAGCCCGACGTACCCTTGTTTTTATTCGCGCTCATTTGCGCCAACTTTCTGTTCGGGCCCCCGTGGCTCCCGTTTTGCGCCTTATTTTGGTGCAAAACTTCAAAATTTTCCCGTTGGTGCAAACTTTCCCTCTCCTCGTTACCACGCACACGGTACGAGCTTGATTTGATTAAGGCAGCAGGTGCGCCGCCCCACGGTTTCACCACGGGCAACCACCTGTTTATGCTGCTCGGGGCGGGTTTTGCGAGAGCCACGCCCTGCTTAGGCTGAATTACCCCTCTACCGGTGCGACTCCACGTAGGCTGGATGAGCCTAAAGCTCCCTGCGTTGGCCGCACCCCACGATTTCCTTTGGTAGGTGGCCGCGCGCTGACGCGCGCGGTCAATTTACCGGAGGTCATCGCTCACCTTGGTACCCCAAGGAGCCCGCCTCCGGCCTGTCCCGATGCTGGAGGCGCTGGGGCAGGATGCCCCAACAGCCACTTTCATCCCGCCGCACCAACTCCCTGACAACCCCACCAAGCAGCGTCTCGGGCCACCCTACGTGCGCCCTACAGACGCTTGCCGCGGGCATTATGCCTGCGCGCGGGGTGCCGGAAGGATGGAGTGCGGTGCAGACCAGATGAAAGCCCAGCACGTCCTAACTCACTTCAAGGCCGAGGGAAGTCCCTTTTCCTCTTAGACGATTTGAAGTTCACTTCAGTGAAGATCTCAAACAACGCCTTAAACTTCCTCTTGGCGCAGTATCGCGCCATCTTCAAGCGGGCCTACGTCAAAGGCCTCGCCTCCGCCGTCATTATGACTGCGGGCCTTGCCGCTGGCTCTGCGCAAGCGGTCGACAACACCGCTGGCCTCGATAGTGGCAATTACTACTTCTATGACATCAGTAGCTCATTGTGGAAAGAAGTAAAAAATGGCGATTCCGGAGCCGTTAGTGCGACTGATGGTATCGTAGCCGGTCAGATTGGTGGTAACGGCCTCAGTGGCGCTAATATCGATCCAGAGCAAAACTTGACCACCGTCACCGGCGGCAAGTTAACCATCGATGGTGTAGGTGGCAAGAATGGCTCGCTGAAATATGTTCAAAGCGGCACCGTCGCCGGTGGCTGGGCGCAGCTTAGCAATGCTGACTCAGGCACCATTACCGCCTCGGGCAACTCGGTTGATATCACCGGCTCAGGCATGGTCACCAAGGATGGCTCCACGACTGCTGATACCCGTGGCGTGGTCTTCGGCGCCTTCGCTCAAGCCAAGGCCGGTAAGGCTATTGCCCGCGACAACACGGTTAAGATTAAGCGCACCGAAAACCTCACTACGGCAGCCGCCAGCCATGGCATCTACGGTGCCCAAGCTTTTGGTAACCTCGGCGCGCAGGCCATTCACAATATCGTGACGGTTGATGGCACCGACAAGGCCAAGCAGACTTTAGCCTTCCTCTCAGGCAACGGCGTATACGGTGGTGCAGCGGTCGCCTCCGGCGCAAGCTCGACCGGCACCTACGAGGCCTACGATAACGAGATCCACCTGACTAATGTCTCAGGCACGGCTGCAGGTACTGATAAGGCCTACCTGAACATCTTGGGCTCGCACATCAACCTCAACAGTTCCAAGGCAAACGCCAAGGCCGGTAACACCACGGTCGTCATTGACAAGAGTGACCTCGCTGCGGTGAGTGGCGGTGCCATCGCGGCAATTAACGTCCAAGACGGCTCAGGCAGCGTAGTCGTCGACGGCAATAACACGGGCCTCACGATCTCGAACACCTCCCTGACCAATAGCTCCGGCGCTGTGGATAATACCTTAGTCTTAGCCCTTGCCGGTACTCGTATCGACATCAATGATGCAGGCACGGCCAAGGTCGAGGACAGCGTCGTCACCATTGAGAACACCTCAATTACGGACGAGGCGGACGCCAGCAACACCGTCTTAATCAATGGTGCGAGCATCAACAACTCTGGCGCCAGCGCCACGGCCACCGGCAATAAGGTTGTAATCACCGAAGAAGCCAGCAACTACGACAAGAAGGCCGACACGTACAAGCGCACCATTGACGCCTCTATCACGGGTGCTACGGTCGATAACGGCAACACCAGCGGTGCCACGTTTAACCTTTCCAACAACTCGGTCGAGATTGGCTCTAACGTCAAGGTTAAGGGCAACGTCATGGGCGCTTACTTAAAGGCCCAAGATGACAAGATTGAGTCTTTGGTCGCCCAAAACAACTCGGTCACGGTCGCAGGTGAGGTCGTAGGCGATGTCCGCGCCGTCACCTTAGCCTCGGGCTCCACCACGGCTAGCGGGACGATGTCGTTCCTCAATAACGACGTTACTTTGAAGGCGGGCGCTAAAGTCCAGTCCGGCTCCCTCGTCGGCGGCTCGGGCAAGGACTCGGCCATTGTCATCGAAAATGGCGCGACCTACCTCGCCAACAACGGTAGCACCCAGCACCTCACCTCCGATGTCATCAACATCGCCGGTAACGTCGAAGTCACAGACGGCAATACCCTGACCATCCAAGGCTTCTTTAAGGACGGCAAGGATGGCGCCACCTCGTTCCACGACAACCTGACCTCGATTGCCTCTTCGGCGGTCATCAAGAACGCCGAGACCATCAATATCTACGGCAAGGCCGTGGTTGACCAAGGCGCCACCTTAACCGGTACGGTCCAAGACAACAAGATTGTGGTCGACGCCTCTAAGGGTATCTCTAACCCTAACGAATCGCTGCTGACGCAGGAGAATGAGGTTACCGGGGCCGGGCAGGGTACCTTAGCGCTCTACAACAGTACCTTAAAGAGCTACCTCACTGCCGATAAGATTGGCAGCGCCACCACTAACGACTCTGAAGGTATGGTACAGCTGACTTCAGGCGGTGCCTTGGAGCTGCGCGATACCACCAATATCGACCTTGCGACCGAGTTCAACTTCAACACCACCGCGACCGCAGGTTCCATCGTTGTTGACGATGCTACCTCAAGCGATAAGGGTTCCATCATCCGCGGCAATGAGTTAACGGTATCGCGTAAGCTCGCCACCAATGCAGTCACGACCTCTGCCACCGAGAAGGCCACCACCTACAGCGGCTTAAGCGGTGCTACGACTGCGGGCATCAAGCTCGAGGCCAATGTCCTGCACTTAGGCTCCAACACACTGCAATCGTGGCAGTCTGAGGAGCTGACCTTCGCCGAGGCGACCTTCCGCGACCAGTTGACCTTTGCCGCCGTCAACAACGGCAAGAAGGGCACTGATGACAAGAACAACGAGAAGGATATAGTCAACGACGGCTATCACTTAGTCTCCTCCGTCATCGGTGACCACTACAAGAAGGTCATGGAGCAGTCCCAGACTGACGCCAACGTCGAAGTCGCCTACTATCAGGCCCAAAACGGCGTCATCGAGGGTGATGTCATCATCACCAAGGCAGACTCGGGCTCGCTTACCATCCGCAATGGTAACTACAGCGCTGACGACAGCATCACTATCGCCTCGGGCGGTACCTTGAGCGTCGGCGGCGATGATGGCATTGCTGAGAACTCGATTGACGCCACCAAAGCCCCAGATGCGACCTTGACCTTGGGCCAGGCTCTGACCTTTGACCTGAACGTCGCTGGCAGCGGCACGGTTACGGTCACCGGTGCGCAAACCGACCGCTACGACGCCGAGGCAGCTGCTGAGACCTTAGGCGACGACCGCCACGTCATGCTCGACCTGCGCAAGGGCATTACCTTAAAGGGCGACGACGCCAATGGCAAACTTCAGGGCGCAGCTCAGCTCAACGTAACCTCCGGCGGTGAGATTCTCTTAACTGCCTCCACGGTCAACAGCCTGCTGGCTCAGAACCATACCGAAGGCCTTGATGCCAAGTCCGGTAGCCTCCTTGCAGCCTCCTCGGGCGGTGCCTTTGTGGTCGAGGGTGATATCGACGCCACCTTTGATGACTTCAATGGCTCGGGCTCGACCCACGGCATTACCTTAAAGGACGGCGGCTACTTAGTGGCTGACAGCCTGACCATCGACAATGCTGAGTCGGTTCAGGACAAGGTGCTTGATGAGAATGATAGCAACAACTTTAAGCCCCAGTCGGTCGATTGGGGTAAGGATGGTACCGTTGCCGTCCAAGACCTCGAAATCTCCGACCTGCAGCTGACCAATGGCGAGAGCAAGCCAGCTGGCGCTAACGACTACGCCTCGTACGTCACCTTAGCTCAGGGTACCGCCGAGATTGGCTCGTCCTTACTGTCGTACAACCACACCTTGAAGTTAGGTAGTGACACGACCTCGGGCAACCTCGTCTTCTTTGCCGGTGATGAGGCCGCGGAGGGCACCATTACCGTCGACAACATCGAGGTCAACCAAGGCTCGGTTGCCGCCTACAATGGCAAATGGGACGGCTCGAACACCAACCTGACCCTGTCGGGCGCTAACACCAAGTTAACGGTAGGCGACAATACCGACGACGAGGACGAGGAGTACAACACCAGCCTGACCTTAAACGACATCACCCTGACCGGCGAGAACACCTCCGTCTCGGTCACTAAGGATGGCTCCTTGAAGGCCCACAAGCTGACGGCAGGCGCTTCGACCTCTTCGCTCTCGATTGCGGCTTGGGGCGCGGCGGAGTTCGACCAAGTCGACTTCTCGGCTTTAACCACCCCATCTGAGGGTAGCCCAGCTCCGGTCACGGTCAATGGCTACCTCAAGATTAACGGCGACGAGCAGGCCACTATCGCCCAAGGCGAAGGTACTGCAGATGACCCACACAACGGTGTAGCCTTAGCCCAAGATGGCGCCATTGCCATTGGCAAGAACGGCACCTTGGAGTTTGACCTTGCTGCCGTCAACGGGGCTATCTTAGACACCACCAGCGCCAAGCGCTTTAGCGGGGCTGACTCGATTACGCTCGTTAAGGACTATGGTGCCATCACCAACCAAGGCGGTACCTTAAAGCTCGACTTTGGCTCCGGTACGGTCTTTGACGAGGCCGCTATCAAGGACTTAAAGAGCAAATTGTTCACCGCAGGCAGCCTCGATGCTGATGGCGTCTTGGTACAAGGTGGCATGCTGCACATCAATGATGCTACCTTTGAGTACTTAGACGGCAAGCTCACGCAGCTCTCCGGTGCGGGCTTAGACGGCTGGACGGCTGAGTGGTCTCAGGTCAAGGAGTTCTCGGACATCTACGGCAATGACTTAGGCAGCAACCAGACCTTACAGACCAACATCTCCGGCATCAAGGTCGATGACCAAGTCAAGGGCAACTGGGGCTCCTTGTCCATGGTGGCCAATGTCTCCGACAAGGCGCAGGTCACCTTGGTCGGTCACACCACCTTGAACTACGCCGCCGGTAACAATGGCTTCTTTATCAGCGATGCGAACCGCCAGACGGCCTTAGGCGCTAAGGTTGATGGCAATCGTATCCTGAAATTAGTTGACGGCGGTGAGATTGGCTCCATCTCCTTGCACGCTGCTAATGGCGACTACGAGCAAGAGACGGTCTTAGAGGTTACCTCCTCGGCTGAGGGCACCGGTGCCTTAACCACGATTGCCGAAATCAAGGGCTATGGCACGGCGTCAACTAACGGCGTCTACGGCGGCACTATCGCCAACTTCCGCGCTGATACTGAGGTCACGGGCGATATCGTCGGTATCGATGAGGTTACGGCCTTCACCGGCACTAACGTCTCGGTACAGAACACCACGGCCGTAGGCGAGCTTGATACCGAGAATGCCAAGATTACCGTGGCCCAGAAGGCCCAGTTTGGCACGGCATATGTCTTCGGTGGCTCCATCACGGCTCAAGACGCCGAGATGAAGGCTGGCCTGAGCTCCTCTAACGAAATCGTGGTTGCCCACAACGGTAGGTTCAAGGTTGTTGACACCTTGACCGCCCACGAAGGCGCCGCTATTCGCGTCGGTATTGACACCTCGCGCTACTCAGAAGAGGACTTGACCTTAGAGGACGGCACCGTGATTGGCGGTACCGGCTACTTTGAGGTTGGCACCTTAGAGCTCAAAGGTGGCCGCTTAGTGGTCGACCCTGAGTACACTGAGGCCACCGCCATTGCCACGGTCGGTCAGTTCAAGGACGGTAGTAAGCAGAGCTCTAAGTACGACAACGACAAGGGCATTTTAAACGGTGACCTGCTCATCGGTAAGAATGCTGCCTTCGGCTTAGGTGCCACCGTTGCTGAGACCCAAGCTGCGATTGCGGACTTCCAAGTCGGCACTGCCTTAGACCCAGAGCAGTACGGCTCCATCCTGTACTTGAATGGCCAGCTCGATGTCACCGCCGGTTCGCACATCGCTCTGAACTCCTCGGACACCATCACCAAGGAAGAGGAAATCCTCAACGCCAACGTTTACAACGTAGCCGGTGAGAACGCTGAGGCCGGTTCGGTCGCCAGCGACCGCTACGCCGCCTTAGGCTTGGGCAAGAACACGGCCATCATCATGACCGATAAGGCCTTTGAGGACAATAAGGGCGAGAAGACCGGTACGGCCATCTACTTTGACCGCACCAATGCCGTCGTCAATGGCCAAGGTGGTGAGATTCTCTTAGCCGGTGACTTCGACCTCTCCGACAGCCTCAACATCTTTGAGGACAAGGATGCCGAAAAGCAAAAGGGTGTCACCGTTAAGGGCTCGATTAAGGTCAAGACCTTAAACGGCTTCCTCTACACCATCTTAGAGGGTGACAACCAAGGCTACGGCGTAAGCTTAGACGTCGATAAGGAGCATGCTCACTCCATCATGTCTGAGGCCTCCGACCCAGTAGTTGCGACCTTAATCGAGTACGCCACCGGGGTCACCGGCAGTGATGCCGACTCAGGCGCCGATAATGGCGCTGACAGCGGGGCTGACCAAGGTGGCGCTGCTGATGCCGGGCAAGGCGAGGCTCAAGGCCAGCAACTGGCCCAAAACCGCGCTACCCCTGAGCCAAGTGCTGAGCAAGGCACGGAGCAAGGCGCTACCGGCGAGAGCACTCCTGAGGATGAGACCCCAGCTCCGACTGCTGAGAAGAGCACCTTCCTCAATGCGGTGGTCACCAACACCCACGGTGCACCAGCTGAGCAGGCGGCCCGCTTCGGCGTCTACGGTGGTACCGCTCAGGTCGGCTTAGCTGCCGCCAATAGCAATGCGGACGTCTTAGCCGCGCGCTTTGGTATCGGGGCTAATGCCCAGAGCCTCAATGTCGCCTCCAACGGCATGGGTGGCACCTTATGGGTCGCTCCAATCTACAAGAGCCAGGACTCCGATGGCTTTGCCGCGCAAGGCCTCAACTATGGC
>CALXNA010000084.1 GCA_944389615.1 uncultured Anaerobiospirillum sp.
CGACGAGTTCTCGGCTCAGGCCAACGCCCGCTTCACCTTCTAAGCCAGCGTAAAGCAGCATAGGTAAGCCTCGAGCCCGCAGGCCCGGGCTTACCGCGGCGCCCAGCACTGGGCGCCAGCTAACCTCGAGGCGTCAGCTTCCCCAACCGGAGGCTGGCGCCTTGTTGCATCTGGCTCCAACCCCAAGGAGCCACCCATGCCTCCACCCTCAACCGCACCACCTCTGCGTGCACGTGCACGAAACGTCTCAGAGCGCAGCCATGCTGCCGACAGTTCCGCAGGCTGCAGCTTATTGTCGCATCATCTTCACAACCAAATTTGCACCATTACTAGGCAAAAACCACGTCCGCGGCCGCCCCGTGCTTTTCGTGCATCGCGGCACCCTAATTTTTGACCTCCTAAAAGCGCGCTAAAGCGCGCCAAAAGCTTATAAGTGGGCTGCCCTTCTTCTTCTTCTTACGCCGGGCGCAAGCCCGACGTGCCCTTGTTTTTATTCGCGCTCATTTGCGCCAACTTTCTGTTCGGGCCCCCGCGGGCCATCTTTTGCGCCATATTTTGGTGCAAATCCTCAAAATTTTCACGTTGGTGCAAACTTTCCCTCTCCTCGTTACCACGCACACGGTACGAGCTTGAATTGATTAAGGCAGCAGGTGCCATGGCCGCAGGTCACACCTTTGGGCGACCACCGGCAAGGCCACCTGACATGCTGCTCGGGGCGGGTTTTGCGAGAGCCACGTCCTGCTTAGGCTGAATTACCCCTCTATCGGTGCGACCAACGTAGGCTGGATGGGCCTCAGGCTCCCTGCGCTGGGCGCACCCCACGATTTCCTTTGGTAGGTGGCCGCGCGCTGACGCGCGCGGTCAATTTACTGAAGGTCATCGCACACCTTGCAAGCAAGGTAACCCCGCCTCCGGCCTTCCCGATGCCGGAGGCGGTCGGGCAGGATGCCCTAAACAGCCACTTTCATCCCGCCGCACGAACCTCCATTCCAACCCCCACCATGCAGCATCACTGGGCACCCTGCGTGCGCCCTCGTGACACCTACGCGCATGGTACCGAAAGGCGGAGGGTGCGGCGCAGACCAGATGAAGGCTCAGCACGTCTTAACTCACTTCAAGGCCGAGGGGAGTCACTATTCCTCTTAGACGATTTGAAGTTCACTTCAGTGAAAATCTCAAACAACGCCTTAAACTTCCTCTTGGCGCAGTATCGCGCCATCTTTAAGCGGGCCTACATCAAGGGTCTCGCCTCCGCCGTCATCTTGACGGCAGGCCTCGCCGCCGGCCAAGCTCAAGCTGTTTCGACCGAAGATCCATTTTGGACTACTACCAACGATTCCACTTGGGATTCAGGCTCATCATATGTTGATCCAGCAAACTCCTACAAGCGCATCGCTGGCGACTACGACACCGGTAAAGCCGAAGATAAAGAACACGGTAATGGTATCGTCTCCGGGGCTGGCTTAGTCATCGGCTCCTCCGGCAGTGGCGGTGATATTGGTACCATTAGCTCCGGCAACGCCTATGGTGGCTATGTTTCCATTGCCAGCGGCAATGCTACCGACGCAACTGCGAGCGGCAATAGCCTCACCATCGTTTCGGGCGCAACCATTGACTCGCCGCAGGCTAGCGGCGGCAACATCGTCGGCGGCTGGGCCAAGACCAACGGCACCGGCTTCGCCACGGCCCAAGAGAACAAGTTAATCATCAACGCTCAAGAAGGCGTAACCATAACTGCTGCCAACGAGTTTATTGGTGGTGCCGCTAGTGCCATCCATGGCGCCAAGGCTGAGGGCAACCTCTTACAGTTCACGGGTAATACCGAGAGCAAGACGGCGACCATGAGCGAATTGGGCTACGTCGGCGGCTTAGTCTTTGTCGGAGCTGATAACTCATCTAACAAAGCTAAGAGCGGCAGCTACCAAGCCCTAGGCAACACCGTGGACATGTCCAACTTCACGGTCTCGGGCGATAGCTCGAAGACGGGCAATAAGAGCATCTTCGGCGGCTGGGTCGCCGTCCAAGGTCTTGAAACCAACCACACCATTGAGCTGCTGCGCGCTCAGGGCAACGAGGTCAAGCTCACTAACTTCGTGCTGGGCAAGGACAAAGAGACTGCACAAGACCCACAGGTGGGCAATATCATTGCCAACTACGTCTCCAACACCTCTGGGACGATTGCCTCAGTCGAGGCTAATGGTGCCGACAATAAGGGCGTGGTCTTAACCAACGGTAATATTTACGGCGCCACCGTCTTCGGCGGCTTTGCCCTGAACGTCTCGGGCGGCTCGGCCAAGGCCAGCAATAACTTGATCCAAATCACCGACACGGACTTCCTGACCTCGGTAAGCGGCACCGGTACCCCCGTCTACAACGGCATCTTCGGTGGCCACGCCGAGTCGACGCTGACTGACGCCAAGCAAACGGTCAATCTGACCGCCTCTAACAACACCGTCACCATCGAGACCAAGGCCAAAGACACCTCCAACGTGCACGGCAGCATTCGCGGCGCTGAGCTCTATCTGACCTCCGGCGGCGCCGGCATCACCGATGC
Organism: uncultured Anaerobiospirillum sp.; assembly: GCA_944389615.1. GTDB lineage: Bacteria > Pseudomonadota > Gammaproteobacteria > Enterobacterales > Succinivibrionaceae > Anaerobiospirillum. The sequence goes on from CALXNA010000084.1 coordinate 2,555, forward strand.
AGTCGGCTCGACTTTAACCGCCGACTATAACAGCATCACCATTGGTGAGGGTATCGCGGTCACCGAAGGCTCGATTCAGGGCGTCTACCTCGGCACTGACCAAGATCACCTTAATTCGGGCGGCGCCACTTTACATGCTTCCAATAACACCGTTACCTTAAACGGCGACTGGACGCCTACGGAATCAAAGCAAAACCTCGCTGCGGTCATCGCAGAGAAGGGCTTGTTAACCGCCGAAAACAACAAGGTGGTCATCAACGGTAAGGTCGATGCCAGTGCCAGCGGCGCTCTCATTGCTGCGGTCGTAGCCTCCGAGCAAACGGCCATCGATGACAAGCTCACAGAGGACAAAATCGTCAACCACCTGAGCAACAACACGGTTGAGATTGGCGCCGATGCTGAGGTTATCAAGGCCGACATCTTCGCGGCGCAAAGCACCAAGACCTCGGCCTACACCTTAAACAATGACGTCACCATCGCAGGTAAGGTCACCAACTCCAAGATTTACGGTGGAACCGGCGCCGACTCGGTCATTGCCGCGCAAGCAGGCTCGCGCCTGACCTATAGCGAAGGCATTGCCTCGAATGAATCTGAATTCGAGTTAGTGTCGGACGTGGTCAACCTCGCCGGTATTGTTGACGTCCGTGCCCATAACACCGTTAAGGTACGCGGCTTCCTCACCAACGGCAACATCAACGCCGGTACTTACAACACCAACGAGACCTCGATTGCCAGCACCGCCGAGATTTACAATGGCGGCACGATTGAGCTCTTTGGTGATACCACGGTTGCAGCTGGGGCCAAGCTCCACGCCACGACCGAAGGCGCCACCCTCACGGTCAATGGCGATAAGGGCGGCATCACCATTAAGGACGACGCCTCCGCGAAAGCCTTGAACGTCGACTTAGTCGGCGGCCGCGGCCAGCTCACCATCTCCAAGGATCAGTTAAAGAGCTACCTGACCGCAGGTGATGACTACACCTTAGACAGCGCCTCGGACACCCAGAAGGATAAGGCCGGTACCGTCGCGGTCACCTCGGGCGGCGTCCTTGAGTTCAGCGACAACTCTGTCGACTTAGCCACCTTCGACTACAGCACTACTGCTGAGGCCGGTAAGATTAAGGTCGACACGGACACCTCCACCAACGACGGCACGGTCTTAAAGGGCAATGCCGTCACCATCTCGCACGCCTTAGCCTCTAACGGCACTAAGGTCGCCGATGGCACCATCACCCTGAACAAGGATGGCAAGTTCGGTGACGAGTACAGCAAGCTCGATACGCTGGACAATACCTCCGGCGTCTCGATTGAGGCCCAAGACCTGTTCTTAGGCTCGTCGCACATCAACGATACGCAGTCGGCTCACATCAAGTTTGCTAAGGCCTCGGCCCAAAACTCGATTAACTTCACCGTCGGCAAGGGTACCTATCAGCTCGCCTCCACGGTCGCTGGTAACCACTTCATGCGTACCAACGACCTGAAGTCAGAGCTTAAATACTTCACCGCCTTAAACGGCACCATTAAGGGCGACGTCGACGTCATCTCCGGTGGTAACCTCACTATCGAGTATGGTCACTGGACGGCACAGGACGATATCGAGCTCGTTGCTGATTCGTCTGCTGGTCAAGGCGGCTCCTTAACGGTCGGCATCAAGAACGAGAGTGGCAAGCGCAACTACATCGACAGCGGCGATGCTTTCCTGCCTGATGCCACCTTGGTCTTAGACCAAGCTCTGACCGTCAATGTCGCCTCGGACGGTATCGCCACCATCACGGTTGATGGCCAGAAGTCTGGGGGCTACAGCTTCAACGGCGAGCACAATCGCTTATGGGTCTACGACGAGGAGCTCGCCCAGAGCACGGTCGGTGACGACCACTACGTCATGTTAGACCTGCGCAAGGGCCTGAACATGGTCGGCACGGAGGCTGACGGCACCATCAAGGGCAAGTTTGAGCTCAAGGTGCAGTCGGGCGGTGTCGTCAAGATGATGGCTGATGACCTCAACAACATCTTGGCTCAAAACGACCAAGACACCACGACTTCGGGTGCCTACATCACCGTTTCGGACAAGGCTCACTTGCAGGTCACGGGCGATGTCTCGGCCGACTTCGGTGATTTTGGTCAGGGCAGCGCTGGTGCTGATAACGGCATCAAGCTGGACGGCGGCGTCTTATCGGCCAACTCTCTGAGCCTGATTCACGCGCACGACAGTGGGGCTGCGGCTGAGGATGCTTCCTACATCGCCTCGGGCCATAACAAGATTGACCTCGGTGGTGACGGTACCATCGCCGTCCAGAAAGTCGTTATCAACGACCAGCAGCGCGTCACTAAGCCGCATGACTCGACCTCCGATAACAACTACGCCTCGAAGGTCATCTTCGCGCGGGGTACCTTAGACATCGGTGAGAGCCTGTCCTCGCTCAACGACACCTTAGTCGTGGGCGATACCACTACGGGCACGGGCGGCTCGGCCACTAAGGCCTACCTGAACTTCTACGGCGCCGACTATACCGAAGACATGAAGGGCTATCAGAACGGTACCATCAACGTCGACACCATCGAGGTTGCTAATGGCTCCGTTCGGGTACAAAACGGCGCTTGGAACGGCAATAACTTCACCTTAGGCGCCTCCGGTGACATGATTATCGGCGGAGCTGAGGAAGAGACCATTGCCGCGTTAAGCGCTCAGTCCTTAAAAATGGAGCAGGGCTCGGTCTTGCAGGTCTTAGCTGACGGCAAGATGAGCGTCAACAGCGTCGACTTCTCGGGCTTAGCTGCCGCTACCTTCGATGAGGACGGCAATGGCGCAGTTGATACCGGCGTACAGGTTAAGGGTACCTTGACCATCAATGGTACCGACGGCGAGAAGGCTGGGGTTAAGTTCGGTGCTGAGGGCTCGATTGATATCGCTAAGAACGGTATCGTCAAGTTCGGCTCGAAGGCCACCAACGGCGCTATCTTGGCCGATGGCACGTACACCGGCTCCAACATCAAGCTGGTTGACGGCTACAAACAGATTGCCAACCACGGTGGTGAGCTCCACTTAGGCTTTGCCAGCGGCACCAACTTCGATGGTGACGCCATCAAGGCCTTAAAGAAGGCCCTGTTCACCTCGGGCAGCTTTGAGAACTTTAACTCGAGCACCCAGCTGGCCTCGGGCGGCATCCTCAACATCGGTGATGCCTCCTTCGATGGCATCAAGGTCAATAAGTTGACCGGTACCGGCTTGTCGGGCTATACCGCTAAGTGGGACGATTTAAAGGACTTCTCGGACATCTACGGAAAGGACGTAGTTAACAATGAGTTAGTCCAGACCAACGTCTCCGACATTAAGCAAGGTGCCGATAAGATTCAGGGCCACTGGGGCTCCCTCTCCATGGAGTCGGGGGTCGCCGCCGGAGCTCAGGTCACTATCGCCGGTGATACCTCGCTGCGCTTTGCCGAGGGTAACAATGGCAAGTTCATCAGCACGGCTGACCACAGTGCCGCTCTGGGCGCTATTGTCGAGAACCAAAAGGACTTGACCTTAATCGGCGGTGGTGAGATTGGCAAGGTCTCCTTACATGAAGGCCAAGGCGATGCCTACAAGAACCTGACCGTCCTCGAAGTCCGCGATGGTGCTACCACCATTGCTGCCATCGACGGCTACAACACCGGTTCGATTGCCTCGGGCACCTACGTCAAGCTCTTGTCCGATACCACGGTAACGGGCAACATCAACAACATCGACACGGTCGAGGCCTTCTCGGGCGCTCAGGTCACCGCAGCTAACGCCAAGGTACGTGAGGTTGATACCGAGAACTCCACCATCACCATTGCCAGTGATTTAGAGTTCGAGGAAGCCTACATCTTCGGCGGCTCGGTGCACGCTAAGAACGCCGACATGACCACCATCAGCCAAAACGACGGTGATGTCGCTATCATCAATGGCGGTCGGTTCATGGTCGACGAGCTCTTTAAGGCTGATTCGGGTGCCCAGATTCAGGTCGGCATCGATACCAGCAACTTAGCGGCATACGACGATGTCACGGAAGAGGACATCACCTTATCCGATGGCACGCTGGCTGGGGGCACGGGCTACTTTGAGGTTGGTACCTTAGAGCTCAACGATGCCACCTTAGTCATCGACCCAGAGTACGACGAGGCCACCGCGGTCGGTGCTGCGCTCAAGTTCAAGAAGAATAATGAGACCTACAGCACCAACGAGGTCGGCACCGTGGTTGGTAACATCCACGTAGGCAAGAACGCCGCCTTCGGTATCGGCGCGAACTTAGCCGATACCCAAGCTGCCATCGCTGACTTCCAAGTCGGTGGCGCCTTAGACCAAGACAAGTACGGCTCTATCCTGTACTTAAATGGCCAGCTCACGCTCGACAATGGCTCCGAGGTCGCCTTAAACGCGCACGACGTGGACATCCGTCAGAGCCTGCTCTACACCATCGAGTCGCAGGTTGAGAATCAGTTCGCTGATTTGGGCTTGGGCAAGAACACCGCTATCATCATGACCAATCAGGCCTTTGAGGACAGCAACGGTGAGAAGACCGGCACCGCCATTCACTTTGACCGCACCGATGCGGTCGTCAATGGCCAAGGTGGTGACATCGTCTTAGCCGGTGACTTCGACTTAAGCGATAAGCTCAACATCTTCTCGGACAACGGCAATGCGACCGATGCCAAGATGACTGGTGTTAAGGTTATCGGCTCGATTGATGTCCGCACCGTCAATGGCTTCCTGTGCTACACCTTATCGGGCGATAACGCCGGTCAAGACGTCCAGCTGCAGGTCGACAAGGACCGTGCTTACCAAGTCATGTCCGAGGCCTCTGACCCAGTAGTAGCCACCTTAATCGACTACGTCGCTGCTACCGGCGTGGTCACCGGCGGCTCGAATAGTGGCTCGACTGAAGGCACCACCGAGGGCACGACGGAGACCACTCCAGCTGCGGTCATCGAGACGGAGTCGGCCTTAGCCCAGAACAGCCGTTCGGGTGCTAATGTCGATACCGGTACTACGACCCCATCTGAGCCAGAGCAAGGCTCCGGTGAGGGCGGCACGGGCGAAGGTGAGAGCGGCACCGGCAATGGCGAGAACGGTGAGAATGGTTCGGGCACCACGGAGCCGACCACTCCAACTGCTCCAGCTAAGAGCTCGTTCCTCAACGCTGTGGCCATCAACACCCATGGCGCTCCAGCTGAGCAAGCTGCCCGCTTCGGCGTCTACGGTGGTACCGCTCAGGTCGGCTTAGCTGCCGCCAATAGCAATGCGGACGTCTTAGCCGCGCGCTTTGGTATCGGGGCTAATGCCCAGAGCCTCAATGTTGCCAGCAACGGCATGGGTGGCACCTT